>DASUWU010000152.1:0-2520 GCA_036378315.1 Streptosporangiaceae bacterium
TGTCGGTCAAGTACGTCCCGGTCGCCGCCGTGCTCGCCCTGCTCGTCCTCTGGCGACTGGCCCGGTCGGGCCGGGTCGCCGCGACGCTCGGCCTTGCCGGCGGCCTGGCGGCTGCCGCGGTGGCCTACCTGGGCCTGCACCGTCTCTGGTGGGGCGGATGGACCGTCTATGCGAGCGGCGACCACTTCGTGCAGACCGGCGAGATGAGCGTCATGGGCACCTCGCCCGACCTGGCCGGCCGCTCGCTGCGTCTCGTGGCCCTGCTGGTGGACCGCGGCTACGGCCTGGCCGCCTGGGCCCCGGTCTGGCTGCTGGCCGTCGTCGCGCTCGCCGCGCTGCTGCGCCGCCGCCCCCCGGGCACCGCGCTGCTGGCGCTGCCCGTGGCGGCCGGCTGGGCAGTCGCCACCTGGGCGGCGTACACGATGCACGGCTACTGGTGGCCCGGCCGCCAGGTCGTCGTGGTCCTGCCGCTCGTGCTGGTCGCGCTGCTGTGGTGGCTCGGCCGGGTCGCCGGCCCGCTGGCCCGGGCCGCCGCGGCGGCGCTGGGTGCGGTCGGAGTCGTCGCGACCGCGGCCCTGCTGGTCGACGGCTGGGCGCGGGAGCTGACGTGGGTGACCGGCTTCCAGCGCGTCGACGACCCGCTGTACTCCTGGGCGCGGGTGCTGTTGCCCGACTACCGCGACATGACGGCCGGCACGTGGGTCCGGCACGCCGCGTGGCTGGCGGTGCTCGGCGCGCTCGCAGTCGCCGGGTGGCGGCAGGCCCGCGTACATCTCACCGACCACGACCCCGACACCTCGGCGCCGGAGAGCCCGGCGCCGACCGCGCAGCTCACGTCCGCGTGAGCCCGACCAGAGAGGCAGGACGCATGTCCCGCAGCACCACCCGCCGTACCGCCGCCGCACTGCTCGCCGCCGCGCTGACGTTCTCGGTCGCCGCGTGCAGCGACGACGGCTCGGGCGGTTCCGGCGGCTCCGGCTCCGGCGGCTCCGGCTCCGGCTCCGGCTCCACCAAGTAGCGACCACCCCGACCAAGGACGCACGCCCATGCTGACCGCCTTCTTCGTGATGCTGCGCGAGGGGTTCGAGGCCGCCCTCATCGTGGCGATCCTCTACGCCTACCTGCGCAAGGTGTCGCGCCACGACCTGATCCCCTCCATGTGGCAGGGCGTCGCCGCCGCGGCGGCGCTGTCGGTCGGCGCGGGCGTCGTCATCCACCTGTCGATCGACGGGCTCGAGGGCGAGGCACGGCTGCGTGCCTTCGCCGCGATCTCGGTGTTCGCCGTCGTCGTCCTCACCTGGATGATCTTCTGGATGCGCAAGCACGCCCGGGCCATCAAGGGCGAGCTGCAGCACGTGCTCGACGAGGCGATGTCGCGCAGCGGCCGGATCCGGTTGGCTATCACGGCCGCCGCGTTCTTCGCGGTGCTGCGCGAAGGCCTCGAGGCGGCCCTGTTCATGATCGCGACCGCGACGACCGCGGACGGCGCCGCGGTGCTCGTCGGCGCGCTGATCGGTCTCGCGGTGGCCTGCGGGCTCGGCTGGGCGGTCGTGCTGGGCGGCAAGAAGATGCCGATGCGGCAGTTCTTCCAGGTCACCGGCGTGGCGCTGATCCTCTTCGCCGGCGGCCTGCTCGCCCGGACGGTGATGTTCCTGCAGACCTCCGGTGACCTGCCGATCGCCTGGAACAACGTCTACGACGTGACCTCGGTCAAGCTGCTGACCGTCGAGACCGAGTTCGGTCGGTTCCTCGGCGCGATGTTCGGCTGGGACCCGCGGCCCTCGATCGAGCAGGTCGTCGCATACGTCGCCTACGTCGGCGTCGTCACCTGGCTCTTCCTGCGCAACCCGAAGCTGGCCGCGCCCGCCGACCCCGGCCACCTGCCCGAGAAGGTCGTGCACCACACCTGAGCAGGGCTGCGGGCGGTCCTCGCTAGTCGTCGATCTCGGCGTGGCGGGCGGCGCGCTCCAGCGCCCCGGCCAGGGCGGCCGAGGTCAAGCCGACCTGCCACTCACGGGCGCCGTGCTCGCGGAGGAAGCCGGCAACCACGCCCTCGTCGGGGGCCGGGCCACCCGGCGGCTGCCAGGCCAGCCGGCGCACCGTGTCGGGCGAGAGGAGGTTCTCGACCGGCGTGCGGTGCTCGTCGGCGATGGCCGCGATGGCGGTGCGGGCGGCCGAGAGCCGGGCAGCCGCGGCCGGGTCGCGGTCGCCCCAGCTGCGGGCAGGTGGTGGCCCGACCAGAGGGGTTTTGAGGTCCGGCAGCTCGGGCTCGGGCAGCGTCAGCGCACGTTCGATGGCCGGCAGCCAGGTGGCGGTCTGCCGGCGCAGCGAGCGGCCGCCCCAGATGGGCAGCGCCACCAGGTCGGTCTCGGTGCGCGGCTGCGCGAGAGCCGCCGAGACGATGGCGGCGTCCGGCAGGACCCGGCCGGGGGCGATGTCGCGCCGGCGGGCGACCTCGTCGCGGCGCTCCCACAGGCTGCGGACGACGGCCAGCTCGCGCCGCTTGCGGACCCGGTGCAG
>DASUWU010000153.1:0-76259 GCA_036378315.1 Streptosporangiaceae bacterium
GTGGCCGGCGTCCAAACCCGCCACCGGCTCGACATCTGGTGGCTGCGGCGCCGCCGAAGCCATGGACTGCGGCTCGTCGTCCGCGAACACCGCGTCGAGGAGAGCCGCAACCTCGGCCGCCTCGGCCAGCTTCGCGGCGAGCGCGGCTTCGTCGAGTCGTACGCGTGTGTCGACCCGCGACCGCTCGGCGGGCGACGCCGGGATGGTGTAACCGGCGGCGGGATCGGCGGGGCGAACCACCACTGGAGCCGCCGCCGCGGTGTGCAGGCTCACATGGACTTCTTCGGGATCGAGGCCGAGGAGTTTGCGGATACGCTTCAGCGTCGCGATTTCCGCTGGTTCGATGACACCGTCGGCGGTGGCCACGGTGGCCAGGAACGCGGCGATGTCCTCTCGCCGCGTCTCGTCCAGGGCGGCGATGCGGCGGGTCAATCCGGTGAGCTTCGGCCTGTGTGAAAGCAGCCACTCTAGGTGAGCCCGTAGCCGCTCCTGCTCGGCACCGGAGAGGTACAAGGCACGTTCCAAATGGCCGACGAGCACGTCGCGTTCCTGATCGGCCAGTTGTCCGTCCGCCGCACTGACCGCGACTCCCAGATGCAACAACAGGGTGGCCGCGTGGTAGGCGGGTGACGGTGCCGAGCAGCGTTCGGTCTCGTTGAACAGCACCATCGGACCGGAGGTCATCGTTGGGCCGCCGAAGCGGGGATCCGGTTCCACGCCGATCCCGGCAGTGGATAGCAACTGTGTGACGGCGACGATGTCCTTCTTCCGCGGCGCCGACGGGCTGGCCGGTAGCACCTTGAACAGTTCCTCGGCCGCGACAGTGGTCGATACGGATTCGCCGAGTCGGCCGCGCGCCCAGCTGATGACCGTTCCGGCCTCGCCCGATTCCGCGTTCAGCAGTTCGGCGGGCAGTAGGGCGGTGGCGGCGATGCTCCCTCGGCTGTCGGGCTCACGCCCCAGATAGCGGCCATAGGCGTCCAAGGCCTGCGCACATTCCTCACCCAGGCGGATGAGGGCGCGCTCTGCCGATGTGTGGCCAAAAACTTCCGGTCTGCCGTGGAGGACGAGACCATTCCAGTTACGGAAACCGGCGCTCGCGGGCCGATAGTCAAGTCTGATCGCCGGGCCCTCCGGACGGATGACCATGCCGGGCCCGCAATGCTCTGCATACTGCGCCAGGAACAGCTGGGCGAATTCCGGCTCACATCGCGTGATCGCTGCGCGCGGCTGGAAATCGGCCGATGACTTCAGCCAACTCAGCGCCCAGTCACCAGGTACGGGGCGGCGGGCAGTCGCGAAGCCGCTCAGTCCCAGCTGGAGTCGTGGCGTAAGCGAATCGCGACCCGTCAACGGGGCTGGTCCGGCGCAGACGTCGCTGTCCAAAAGACCGATGGTGTCGAGGACATCGCGGAAACTTCCCGCATAACCGGCGAACGATCTGTTGTCGCCATAGAGCCGCAGCAGCTGATCGACCTCAGCCCGGATGGCCGGCAACTCGAACCGCAGTGCCTGGGGCAGGTGAGGTAGCTCGAAGAGAACACGCCGCTCAAGGCCGTAGAAGAAGAGAAACACGTAGCCTATGTAGACGTTGGGATGACGCCGTTCCGTCGCCAACCAGTGCAGATACGCGGCCCTGCTAGCCGGCGTGATGGTGGCGTACGAGGGCCAGTAGCCCATCTTTTCGCCGCGCCAATCAGGGGACCGCCAATCGACGCGCAGTCGCGGATCGATCAGCGAGGGTTCGGCGACTGTTCCAGATGCCGACATCAGACCGCTGCCGATGTAGAGCATGTTTCCCTGAAACGTTAATCCCGCCACCGTGACCGGGTGCCGTATCAATGTCCAGCCGATCTGCCTCGTAGGAGGCGCTGAACCCGCACGCGGTTTCCATCTCACCCGCTTTTACCCCCAAGCGCCGGTCGCCGCTGATGATCGAGGTCTCGTCCTGGACGAAACCAGTAGTGGGACGCTTACGGGCAGGCGTTGGTTGGCGTCCGGTTCTGGCCGGGCCGATTTGTCATGAAGGGCCACGACCTACTGGTGCTCGTGGTTACGCTGAGTCCGTTTACCGTGGCTCCACGTCCTGAAGATGGGAGCTCTACATGGTCGATGACCGTGCCGCCTCAGACGCCATGAACGTATCGAGTGCCAATGCGGTGCCGATCGGGCGGGTGCTGGGCACACAGTCGGCCACACCGTTGTCATTTTGGGTCGGGCTGGAACCGGGCCGGGTCGTGCAACTCGACGACGTTGTCGCGACCTGGCGCCAAATCCCTGACCGCGAACAGGTCCTGGTCGCTGGCGTCGTCACTGACGTTCAGGCACGACATGAGGGTGCGTCCTTCGACTCGGACGTTTTTCTCATTGCCGAGGGGATTCTTCCCGCAGCGGTCGTGGAGTCCGCGACTGTCACAGTGACTCGGGTTGAGCCGGAGATCTACGTGCCTCCGCTGCCCGGCACCTTGGTCTATCTCGCTGAGGCGGGTGATCGGGATCGGGCGCTGTATTTCGATGTGATGGAACGACGCGTCCCGGTCGGTTTGGGTCGCGACGGCCAGCCGATCTTTGTAAACTTGGAGTTCCTGGACGGCACACGTGGCGCGCACGTGTCGATCTCCGGTGTGTCCGGCGTGGCGACGAAGACCTCGTTCGCCACGTTCCTTCTCTACGCGATCTTCAACTCGGGTGCGTTGGGCGCCGAGGCCGCGAACACCAAGGCGCTGATCTTCTCGGTCAAGGGTGAGGATCTGCTGTTCCTCGACCACGCCAACAACCGCCTCGACGACGCCGCGCGGTCGGCGTATCAGCGACTGGGGCTGCCCGCCGGCCCATTCGGAAGTGTCCGCGTCTTCGCTCCGCCGCGTCCCGGTGACCCAAATGGCGTTCCGCACGTCTCGGCGAGAACCCGAAACGTGGGGTCCTTCTACTGGAGCCTCGCGGAGTTCTGCAACGAGGAACTGCTGCGGTACGTCTTCGCCGATACGGAGGATGAGCGGGCCCAATACACCCTGCTCGTCGGTCAGGTGGCCGCGCGACTTCGCCGAGACGCGGAGCTGGCGGATGACAGCGGCGCGGTGCGGATACGACGACCCGGCGGGGACGCGAGCGACGTCTGCCGGACTTATGAACGTCTTGTCGACGTTATCGAGGATCTGATCAGCGACGACGCCACGCGCGCCGCATGGGCAGGCGGCCAGACGACTCTAGGCAGCATCAACGCATTCCTCCGCCGCTTGAGGTCGTCGATCCGGTCCTTGTCGCCCATTATCCGTGGGGACCTTCCAGCGGGACTCATCGGGTCCATCAAGACGTCCGACGCCCAGGTCACCATCGTCGACCTGCATAACTTGCCCGAACGCGCCCAGCGGTTCGTCGTCGGTGCGGTCCTGGGAGAAGAGTTCGGCCGCAAGGAGAGCACAGGGACGGCTCGTCCTTTGCTGTTCGTCGTCCTCGACGAGCTGAACAAATACGCTCCGAGGGAAGGCAACTCGGCTATCAAAGAGATCCTGCTCGACCTAGCGGAACGGGGCCGCTCGCTGGGCGTCATCCTGATCGGCGCGCAACAGACCGCATCGGAGGTGGAGCGCCGCATCGTCGCCAACTGTGCCGTACGCGTGGCCGGGCGTCTCGACGCCGCCGAGGCCACGCGGCCGGAGTACGGATGGCTACCCGGAGCGGCGCGCGTTCGCGCCACCATCGCCAGGCCCGGCACCATGTTTATCGCCCAACCGGAACTCCCCGTGCCCCTCGCAGTTGAATTCCCCTTCCCCGCATGGGCGACCCGTCCCTCGGAAGCCGCCCCTGGCGCCGTCACCTACGAGACCAGCGCGAACAGCGATCCCTTCGCCGGGCTCAGCGCCGAGGAAGACGACGAGATACCACCATTCTGACTGTCACCGAAGTGAGAACGATCATGAAGTTCCTGCACACCGCTGACTGGCACGTCGGCAAGGTGCTCAAAGGCCGTTCCCGCGCCGACGAGCACACCACGGTCCTGAAGGAGCTGGTGGATCTCGCTCGGCAGGAAGACGTCGACGCCGTGGTCTTGGCCGGCGACGTGTTCGACACAGCGATGCCGACTCCGCCAGCGCAGGATCTGGTGATGAGGACCTTGCTGGCGCTGCGCGAAGACGGTCGGAAAGTCGTCGTACTGGCGGGCAACCATGACGACCCACGCCTACTCGATGTGTATCGGCCTGTGCTTGGCGCGCTCGGCGTCCATGTTGTCGGCAGATTCCGACGTCCGGACGATGGCGGTGTGCTGTCGTGGACCGCCCGTACCGGGGAGCCGGTTCAGCTCGCGCTGCTGCCTTTCCTATCGCACCGTTTCGTCGTTCGTGCCGTCGAGGCACTTACCAAGACGCCTGCCGAGCACAACCGCACTTACGCCGATCGGTTCGCAGAGCTCGCCCGCGCGCTCACAGCCGGATTTGCCACCGACACAATCAACCTGGTCGCCGCACATGGAACGCTGCCAGGCGGCAAGCTCGGCGGCGGAGAACGGCAAGCGCAGACGATCTTTTCGTACTACTTCGAGGCGACGGCCTTCCCGCCGACCACCCAGTACGCGGCCCTCGGACACCTGCATCGTCGACAACAAATGCCGGGGGCATGTCCGATCTGGTACAGCGGCTCGCCCATCGCGGTCGACTTCGGCGAGGAGCACAACACGCAAGGTGTCCTGCTCGTGGCCGTGGAACCGGGCCTGCCCGCACAGGTCCGCGAGATCACGTTCACCGGCGCCCGTGCCCTCCGTACGGTGCACGGCACTCTGGAGGAGCTGGAAGCGATGTCTGCGGACGTCGGCGACGCATGGCTACGCGTGGTCCTCGAGGAAAAGCCTCGGGCGGGCCTGGCCGATCTGGTAAGAGAGATCCTCCCGAATGCTTTGGACGTCGACGTCGATGAGCGATTCCGTCCGACAGCGGTGCGCAGGCGCGACGGCTCAGACGATAGATCCTCCCGCAGCCCCCGGGAGTTCTTCCGCGACTACATGACCGCGGTCGGTCGTGATGACCCCCAGGTCTTCGCGTTTTTCGACCGTTTGTACGACGAGGTGACGGAAACCGGGGGATCGGTGGACTGATGCTTCCGCTACGCCTATTCATGGAGAATTTCGGCAGCTTCCGGACACCGGCCAACGTCGACTTCCACGACGTGGACTACTTCGTTCTCGTCGGACCGACCGGCGCGGGGAAGAGCACCGTCATCGACGCTATCTGCTTCGCCATCTACGGCACCGTGCCGCGCTGGGGCAAAGAGAACGTCATCGCCCTGGCGCTGGCCCCATCGGCCACGACCGGCAAGGTCGCGCTTGTTTTCGAATCGGCGGGTCGCCGCTATGGCATCGTCCGCGTGCTCGGACGGAGCACCAAAGGCGCCGTGAGTACAAAGGAAGCGCGGCTGGACGAACTCGATCCCGCGATCGATCCGGCCGCAGACGTCGACGAGCTGCTCGGCGCCGTCGTACGACCACTGGCTGAGGGCGAGGACGTCACGGAGGAGGCGCAGCGCCTCACCGGCCTGGAATACCGCTTCTTCACCCAATGCGTCATCCTCCCCCAAGGTCGCTTCGCCGAATTCCTGCACTCGGCGCCGAGTAAACGGCAGGATCTGCTGGTCCAGCTCCTTGACGCCGAGGTCTACGACCAGATCCGGCAACGGGCGCAGATTGAGGAGAGTAAAGCCGCGAACGCGGCGCAGAGCGCGCAGGACCAACTCGATGCGCTCACCGATGCCGACGAGGCGGCCGAAGCCGCCGCGAGAAAACACCGAGACGAACTTCGGGTTCTCAACACCCAAGTTCGTGCCGGCATCGACCGCCTCCGAGCACACGACGACACGGCCGCCAAGCTAAAGGCAGAGACCGAGGTTTTGCAGGAAACCATCAGCGCCCTTGGTTCCGTTGTTATGCCCAAGCATGTCTCCACCCTGGCCGACGACTTGCGGAGCGTCCTCGTGGAGACCGAGCGCCTCGCCGAAGAGGTCGCTCGCTGCGAGGAGGCACTCACCGAGGCAGAGGACGAACGGGCCGCTCTCGGCGACAAGGCCGAACTGACAGTCGCGCATCAAGCGCACCACGACCATGAACGTCTCAACAACGAGCTCGACGGCATCCGCTCAGAGTTGGCAGCTGCACGCACGGCTGCCGCGCAGGCCAAGGACGAGGTCGAGCATGCCACGGCCGCCTTGGATGCCGCCGAGACTCATCTGCAGCACGGCCGGGAAAGCCATGCCGCCATCACCATCGCGCAGCACCTGGGGGTCGGCGAACCCTGCCCGGTGTGCCTGCGAATCGTGACCGACCTTCCTCGGCATCCCGTCGCCGCCGACCTCCACGCCGCGCAACAGAACGTCCAGGAACGCCGCAAGAGCCTGGAGACCATCCGCGAACGACACCACGGGGCCGAATTGCACGTCGCGAGCCTCGAACAGAAAGTCATCGAGCGCCAGAACCAGCTCGCTGGCCATGCCCAACGTATACAGGCCCATCCCGATATCGCTGCGCTGAAGCGGAGACTGACCGCGATCGAATCTGCCGACCACAAAGCCTTGCAGGCGCGCCAGACTACTCGCACGACTCGCCTCGCTCATAAGCAGGCCGCACAACGTCGAGATAGCTTGCGCGCTGAAGTTGATAAAGCGCTGGGCGATCTGGACGCCGCCCGCGACAGGGTCGTCGCGTATGGCGCGCCGCCTTTGGAGAGGTCAGATCTACGCGGCGCGTGGACGGCCCTGATCTCGTGGTGCGCCGAGGAGAAGCATCGACGCACCATGATGCTCGACGAACTCCGTGCTCGCATGACCGATGCGTTTCACTCGGGTGAGGAGGAACGAAACGCGTTGCGTGAGCTGCTGGACACTCGCGGCATCGCGACACCTGCCCTCCTTGAGGCAGACGCGATTAGCGAGGCCGTCGCGGTGGCGAACACCCGGGCTGAAGGCCGGCTGGACCGCGTCCGCGAAAATCGCGCTCGCGTCGCCACCCTGGAAGACGAAGTCCGCGCCCACAAACAGGTCCTCCGGATCGCCCACGAGGTCGCCTTGCGCTTGAAGGCCAATAACTTTGAGAAATGGCTGTGCAGCGAAGCCCTGGAATGGCTTGTCGCTGTCGCCTCGGACACCCTGAAAGATCTGTCTGACGGCCAGTTCGAGCTGACTCTGAGCGATAAAAGTGAAATCGAGGTCGTCGACTACGCCGAAGCTGGGATGCGCCGCAGCGTTCGTACGCTATCCGGCGGGGAAACTTTCCAAGCCTCCCTCGCCTTGGCCCTCGCGCTGTCCGACCAGATCGCAGGGCTTGGCGCCACCGCGGCCCGCTCCCTGGATTCGATCTTCCTCGACGAGGGATTCGGCACTCTAGACCCGGCGACACTCGACATCGTCGCCACAACGCTCGAACGGCTATCCGCCGGTGACCGTATGGTCGGCATCGTCACCCACGTAGCAGCACTCGCCGACCGCGTCCCCGTCCGCTTCGAGATCACCCGCGATGCCGCCGGTTCCCACCTGGAGAAGAAGACGTGACCACCGCCGCGCCTCCGGCCGAACAGATCGGGATAACGATCGACCCCTGGGATCCCGACTATGGGACCTCGCTCAGCGCCGAGGCCATTAGTGAACTGGACGCGACGACTGCCGAACTCGACCTCGACATCGAGGTTCCGGCCGCCTCCTGGGCGCCCATCACCCCGGCCGCCTCAAGAACCCGACCAAGGACATTGCTCATCGCCGACGGAGTACGTCGCATCGATGCCCGCGTCTGGGTCAATAAGCCCAGCGAACTGCCCATACCGGGATTCGCCGCATCCTACGCGGCAGGATTGGTGCGCTGTGAGCCAGGAACGGGATCCCTGGCCATGCTCACCGGCGTGGGGATCCGTCGCTCTCTGTTCACCCCGTCCCACTGGGTCATGCACCTCCGTACCACGGCAGGCGACTACACAGTAGAGACCACGCCCGACGCGACCGTCGAGAAACTGGCGCAGGCGCTTCAGCAGAGGCTCACCGAGCTTGAGGTACAACTTGCGACCGAATACCGCGCTACCGCGGACGACGAAGACCTGCTCATCGTCGATGGACCGCTACGCGGCCGAAGCCATCTACCCCGGACGGTCGGATATATAAAAACCCATCACGCGCCATACCTTTCCGGGTCGCCGGCAACTGTCGTTGGCGCGCTCGCCGAGGGACAGCGGACCCCGGTCTTCCTTGTAGGCACACGCTGGCGTCGCCATTCCTGGTATTTGCGGTTGCCCACCCGGTCGACAGCGCCATGGGCGGGAATCGCCCGCTGCGAGGCTGCCACCAACTTGTCCGCGAAGGAGCTCACGGAACTCGCCGACATAACGACCCTGCTCCTGCCGGGCCTCGCCGGGGTCGACTATAAAGACCCGCGCGCCCCGCAAAATCTGATCCCCATCGGAGGGCTCGAAAAACTGTTGCGCCACCGACTGGGCCATCGTGAGCTGCTCTATCGGGCTCTTCGCGTGGCCGCGACGAGATTGACCGAGCACTCGTAGCGGACGTCCCCTTCGGAACGCTGGACACTGGGCCTGGGCGAGCCCGACTGGTCGGGACGACTGCATTATTGCGCCTTGTCGGGACTTTTTCCGCCCATGGCGCGGCTGAGTTGGTCGAGGACGAATGGCGCCGGGAGGCGTTCCTGCTCCAGGCGCAGGTAGGCGCCGTGCTCTGTGGACAGTGCGGTTAGGGCGGCGGTTTCGCTGTCGGTGAGGTTCGGATCCGGCCTGTCGGTTCGTGTCTCCTCCTCGACGGCAAGAGCTCTGTGCTTTTCGAGCGTGACCGGGTCCATGAGGACAGAGACGATGCGCGGCAGCCGGGTACGGGCACGTGACAGCAAGGTGAATCCGGCACGATCGAGATCGCCCCAGTACAGATGGTGCGCGCCATCCAGCCAGCCAATCTCGTCCAGGACGTTGAGGTGGTTGCCTAGCGAGTGGACGACCACGGTCCGAGGTCGGTCGGGGACTAGGTAGGCAGACTCTTTGTTCTCGATGATCAAGATCCTCTCTGGGCGGATGGGTAGCGCGTTGATTTCCGGCAGGGGTGCATTCAGGTGGCGCAATCTGCCCACCTGTCCGCGATCGGCGGGGTCGGTCAATATCACGTCGACATGCACAGGCAGCGCCTTCAGCCCGAGCGGGTCCACGTCGTCCTGTTCCAGATGCTCGTCTTGTTCATCGGTATGTGATTGTTCGGTGATATTAAGGCAGGCCAGGACCAGCCGACGGTTCCGAGTAAGCCACTTGGTGTGCATGCCAGAGACGGGCACTTGCCGGATCGTCAGTCCGGAACGCGGGTTCTCGGCGAACCATTTGGTGGCCTCGAGCAGAATCTCGAAGTCGGCATCGGCCAGATCGACGATCTGCTGCAAATAAGGGCGCAAGCGCTCCTCGACCACACCGCCCGGCAGGGCGCGGATCCGTGACCACCTGAGGTTTGCCCGCCGCCAGTGGTCTGCGAGATTCCGGTCGAGGACGACGAGGTCGTCGATCGTGTGCAGGTCCAGGTGGGTGAATACATCCTGGGCGCCTATGGCAGTGTGGCGAGTGACGCTGCGTAGCCGGGCGCTGGGGTGCACCTCCACCCAGTTCCGCCAGGCCCGCATCCACCGGCCGACGGTGTCGGATTCGCGGGCGATTGTCTGCGCCGAGGGTGTGGCAAGGGAGAAAGAGAACTGGGAGTCGGCTCCGTCCAGTAGCCAGTCGCGCCAGTTCTTGCGGTACCGGACACGTATCTGGTCTATGACATGATCGGGATCGCGCATCAGTTCTGTGTGTCCTCCAGCTGCAGCGCTTCCGTCATGGTCATCGGGTAGATGCGCACGCGGGTGGGGGCGTCTGCATCGATGTTGATGTAGGCGACGGATTCGACGTAGTCCTCGAAGGCGGTCGCTTTTTCGCGAGGAGCCCCCACGATCAGCTGGAAGCCGAGGGCCTTCAGTGCGGACAGGGAGCGGCCGGTGTAGTCGCTGTCGGCCTTGACGAACCCTTCATCCAGGATGATGGATGCGTAGCTAGGGGGTCCTTCGTGGCCTTCGCCGAGGCGGAAACGCAGGGCGGCGCCGAGGATGAACGCGATCAGCTCCTGCCCTTCGCCGCCACTCATGCCGGACACACCGTCATGGATGAGCTTGACCCCGTCAGGACGGGTCTCGATGGCTTGGAACTCGACGTGCTCGCGGGCGTCGAACACTCGCCGCCGCCAGGTGTCACCGGCTCGTGATTGGTCGTCGAGCTTGGCGAGGTGTTTGCGTAGGCGGGTGAAGGACTTCTCGACTTGGTCGGCGTCCCGTTTGGTGTCCAGGGCGACGGTGTTGCTGGTGTAGCGGGTGATGATCTGGCGGAAGTCCTTTAGGTCGCTGCTTGGCCGCTCGACTGATTCGATGCTCAGCGTGGCGTCCTGCCGGAACCGCACGTGGCGCAGCACGTCGTTGATCGGGGCCAGCCCTCGTTTGATGGTCCGCGCGTCGTCGTCGATCTGCACGAGTACCCCGCGCAGCTGACGGTTCATGTCCGCGTCGACCTTCGCCAGCCATGCGTCCTTCGCGCGGGGGAGGTCGTCGGTCACCAGTTGCTGGTAGATCGCCAGCAGCGCAGGCAGGGAATCGATGGTGCCGTCCGTCTCGCGGGCGGTCCGTTCGTCCAGGTTCCGGTAGGCGGCGATGTGGCCTACCACGGCTGTATCGAGCTTCTCCCGGTCCTCTTTGTGTCGTTCGATCTGCTGGCGCAGGTTGGCGATCGCGGCGGTCAAGCTCGCCGCGATCCCGGTGGTGCCGGCTGGCGCGGCGAACGGGGTGGCGGCGAGCGCGGCGCGTTCGTCGTCGGTCAGCGGCGGCGCTGTATCGAGGCGGTCCTTCGCATCGTCCACGACCGAGGCGAGGTCGCCCCATTCCGTGTCGAGTCTCTTCTGCTCCTCCTCGAGTCGTTGCACCTGGCCGCGCGCCGCGACCGCTTCGTCGCGCTGCTTGTGCAACAGCTCCGTCAGGTACGCAACTTGAGGAGAGTTGGCCTGCGCGAGCTGGGTTTCGAGCTCGCTCATCTGATCCTTCGCGGCTGACGTGTCGATCAGGTCCCAAGTAAGGTCGGTGCGGAGCGCTCGCAGCTCGTCCAGTCGGGCGCGAGCCGAGTCGCGTTTTAGGGCGGTCTCGTTCGCCGACGCGTCAGCGACCTGGAGCTCGCGTTGTATCGATTCGAGCTCGTCGTCCAGTTCTTGCAGCAGCCGGCGGGTGTCCCACCCTAGCCAGGGGTAACGGAGGCGGCGGTCGTCCTTCGTGAACCGGTCGCGGGCGCCGGTGCGCATGCCGGCTGGGGTGATCGTGCCGCGAGCCCATGCGGGACGCTCGTTTTCCATCTCGGCCTCGGTCTCCGCGCAGAAGTAGTTCGCGGTTTCGTTCAGCTCGCCTGCGAGCCACCCCTGGAATGGGTGGTCGGCGATGTCGAGTAGCGCCGGGACCCCGCCCTCCATCGGGGCGGGTCTCGGTGCGCCGGAGACGGCGGGGGCGATGGTGACTGAACCGCGCATGTCGTGGTCGTGTACGTATCGGCGCACACGCGCGAACTCGCGGCTGTCGACGAGGAGGGTGCTCGACAAGGGCAGCAGCAGGCCGACGACCGCCTTCTCCCACCGACGGTGCTCGGGCTTGAGCTCTAGCAGCTCGCCGGCGTAGCGAAGCCGGTCCTTCTCGATGTCAAGGTCGGAGGCGATCCGGTTGCGACGCGCATCGGCATCCTCGGGAATGAGGCTGCGTCGTGCCCGCAACCCGGCAATCTCGCGTTCCTTCGCCTTGGCGTCGTCGCGGAGCTGCCAGAGCCGGCCAGCTGCCTTGGTGGCTGTCTCGGAGGCTTGGTTTAGTGCCTTCGATTCCTGCGTGGCGAGGTCGTCGAGGCTGGCGTGGGTGAGCGTCACGTCGCCTGGTGAGGTGGGCAGGGACAACCCGAACACGGTGAGGCTGCTCTCGAATCGCCGCCGTTCTGTCTCGACCTGCGCCAGTTTTTCCTTCGCACGTTCGAGCTGTAGCTGGATGAGTCCGGAACGGTCGCCCCCGGCCGCGGTGAGCTGGGCGATCGTGTCCTTCTCCCGCCGGTCGGCGGTTTTGGCCGCTTTCACCGCGGCCGCGTGCTTTTCGTCGACCTCCGCCTTGGCGAGACGGTTGTCGTCGACGGCGATCTCGGCCCACTCGGCGACCTTCTCCGCGTGCCACACATGAATACGAGTTGGGCCGTCGCCGTCACCGGTCAGCAGCCTGTTCTTGGCCACGTAGTCGGCGCCGGCCGCGCGGTACTTCTCGGCGATTCCAGGAAGAGGCGCGAGCGTCGCGGCGCGGCCACGTGCCGTCTCGAACTCGTCATACAGCCGTGACGCCTCCCGGTACGCCTCGAGTGCAACGTCCCACCGGGCCAGCGCGAGCGGCTCGGTAAGCACGAAGTCCTTGAACAGGGCGTTGATGGAGAAGATCCCCTTGGACGCCTGGGCACGCCGCAGCAACTGCATCGCCAGGCGCTGTGACTCGTCGGTGGAGCCCATCCCCATGACGGTGCGCATCTTCGCATGCACACGTGCCTGCGAGGAGTCCACCACGTCGCCCCGATCCGGGTCGACAAGACGTTCGAGTGACGTCTTTGACAGCGGGGAGGCGCCCTGGCGAACGGCGGTGATCCCGTTAAGCTGCGCCAGGTCGAAGTGGTCATTGACGAATCCGTACACGGTGGCAGCGTTGATCGCCTCCGGCCCGTCGGTGTCTGGGCCGACCCACGCCAGGCGAAACGCTGTGACGCGGCGCCCGTCACGGGTCTCCCACGTGATTGCGGCACCGCTGGGGAAGCCGGGCTCCCCAGGCCGTCGCAGGTAGTTCGTCGTAGCGGAGCGCCGGTTTTCATCCTGCCTTTGGTCGGTGTGACCGCGCGCGTACGAATAGACGGTCCGTTCACGCTTCTTGCCGCGGTCGTCGCGGGCAGCTTGATTGAACTCCTGTGGATTCGGCAGGATTACTGAGGCCATCGCGTCCAGCAGGGTGGACTTGCCGCGCCCGGACGGTCCGACGATCGCGGTGCCCGACCGCGCCACGGTCATGGTCTGCAGACCCGAGTACGCGCCCCAGTTGAGGACTTGCACCTGGCTTATGCGGAACTGCGCTGGGCCTTGTCCGTCGGCTATAACCAGAGGCAGGACGTTCTGCTCAACCGGTCCCGCGGGCGCCTCTGTCGCGGTCATGGGAGGTCCTCGCCAGGTACGTCTCCCTCGGACTCGTCGCTCGCTTCGGCTGCTTCGGCTGCTTCGGCTGCGCGGATGAAGTATTGCTCGAAGCGCATCATCTCATCGGCACTGATCAGGGGCACGACGGCGGGTGAAACGGTGAAGAGGTAATCGGCGTCCGGATCCTGCGTCAGCAGCTTCAGCTCGACCACAGCACGGATGGCGGCGTCCACGCGGCGCTCGAACCTTGCCTCGTCGCCGTCGCCGTCCTCCCGGAACGGACGTAGGAACTCGGCCACCTGAGCCCGAGTGATCACCACCGGGTCGTCGGTAGCGTCTGTGTAGGTGTGCTCTTTGCGAAGGTGTATCAGTAGTAGGGACGCGTCACGGTGCAGCGGCTTGTCGCGGCGCAGCAACCTGGGCGCGTCCTCGGCCGGGTCCTGCCGCTTGAACGCCACCTCGTAATCCCTGTCGACGACGAGGAGCAGGAACATATCCGCGAGGCGCTCGCAGACCTCGTTCTCGTACGTCAGCAGCGCATCCCACACCGATCGGTTGCGAGATCTGGTGATGAACCGGTTGGTCAGCAGCGTCGTCAGCGCTCGGCGTGCGGTAGCCGGCAAACGAGAAGCACCGGGGATGTCCGGTTCGTCGTCTTCGACGCCGAATTCGTCCAGGTCGTCGTTAGACATGTCAGCGTCGTCGATGCGAACACTCACGGCATCTCCTTCCTGGGCACTGGGGCGTCGAAGACGAGGTGAGGCAGCGTGGCCATCAGGGCGGTGGCCCGGTCTCCGGACAGCCGCACGGTTTCGTCGAGGTCGGTGTCGACCTTCCCATGCATGACCGCAAGGTCGAGCAGGCTCACCAGGGTGCCCAGGCGTTGGAACTCAGCTGGGGTGGCTTCGAATACCTCGGCACCGGTCACCACCGGCCGGTTGGCGAGGAGCTTGTTGATGGTTCGTCGGACGGCACGCGGACTGGTACCGGCGGCCAGCCGAAGGGCGGCTCGATCTTCGGTGGGAAGCGTCCTGCGGTGCTCGGTGACCTCGACGACGACCTCCTGCGGCCCGTGGTCTCGCCACAGCTGCGTTTGGGAGACGTCGATGGCGGCGAGCGGGCCCACGCCGAGCACGTCCTGCGGCACGTACCGCTGCCCAGGCTCGGCCTGTACCCAGGTCGCGCCGGCGTGCAAGGCGCGGTCGGCGAGGTTGAGCAGCCGCTGGTGGCGGCCGTGGGCGGCGCGCGTCAGGAAGCGGCGTAGCGATGCGGACCAGCGCACGTAGCTGGTCTGCACGTCGAGCTCTGCGGCGAGGAGGGTCGAGAGCATGCTGTCGAGTTCTTCACGCTGCGCGGCGGTCATGTGCTCGCGAGCGAACTCCTGCGCGAGGATCTGATCGATGTCGGCGCGGATCTGTTCGGTCTGTCTGGACGACAGCAGCCGCGAGAACCCGAGATATGCCGTCCCCTGGCTCGTCTTTGACAGCAGATCGTTCTCGTGAAGGTACTCCTCAACGAGGTCAGCCTTGGGCGGTCCATAGATCATGGCTCGCCGCGCGACTTGCTGGTGACGATCCTCCACCATAGTCCGCAGCTGCCGGAAGTCAGCAGGCAGGGACCGTGTCATGCCGAGAATCTCGCGCAGCTGCTGCTTCATCTCCTCCATGGTCGCCAGCCGCACTCGGCCGGAGCCAATGTCGTCGCGTCTCTTACGCAGCTCGGCGATCTGTTGGTCGATACGCCGCACCTGGACGTCCCTGTCCGGATTGGTCATGTCGGCCAGGAGCCGTACAGCGTGCGAGATAGAGCCGAGGCGTGCGCTACTGACGGTCGTCTCTCCCTCGACAAGCTCGCGGACGAATCGCAGCGCTCGCAGCGAGTACGACGAGAGGCGGTACCTTAGGCGTCCGTTGAGCGTCTCGGTCTCCAGCCAGCGCTTTTCGACCCAGTCGCGGCAATGTTCGGCCGGTGTGACATTGCTCTGCCACTCGGGGACCTGTTCGCGCGCCTCGGTAACTCGTTCGTGGAACCACTCGGCGGAAACCGACCCGTCGACCTGCTCGAGGTGCTCAGCGAACAGCGGCAGCACCCAGTCCCTCGAGTACGCCTTGAGCAGCGTCAGCGTTGGATTCGACTCCAGCGCCACGCGGATCCGCTCGCTTGTGATCTCCATGACTACCAATCACGTCACTCTTCATGCCAACACTGCCGAGTCTGCCGGAGCCCGCCGACAAAATGCGTCCGCCTGGCGCACGCCGGACGGTAATCGGGGCTGGCAACGTCCGGAGGCCCGGCCATGTCTGCCCCGAACTGGATCAAACAAGTATTTGCCTCTTCTGTGTCATATCGCTGAGTATGTCGGCGAATGCCATCTCGGTGATGATAGGGATCTTGTAATCGCGCGCTTTGCGTGCCTTGCCGGACAGGGAATCAGGGTCACCGGCGACAACGAGTACCGTCTTTTTAGTGACGCCGTTGCCGACGGTGAGGCCTGCCGCTCGGGCGCGCTCTGCCCAGACTTCGCGGGGTTCGCTCATTTCTCCGGTGAGAACGATGTGGTCTCCGGGTTGCAGCTCGAACCGTCCGAGGGCGCCTTCGTGGGGCGAGGGGTTCTGTTTCCGTCCGCGCAGTAGCGCTTCTTCCACGTCGGCTGATCCGAGTCCCAACATGGTGGCGACCTGCCGCAAGTCTGCCGTTTCAGCTTCGGTAACGACGCCGTCCTCCCAGGCCGCCGCCCCCAGCGCCGTGAGGTAGGACCGGTGCGCGGCGAGTGCAGCTTCCCGGTCGAGGCCGAGGTGCTCGGCGAGGTCTACCAGGGCGTCGGCTTCGCTGGCGCTGATGTGGCGGTCGAGTAGTGCGCCGTCGAGGACGGCCAGGTAGGAGTCGATCGCTGGTTCGGTCGAGTGGGGGATCCGGTCGACCAGGCGGGCCAGGAAGTGCTGCGAGGCTGTGGATGCTTGGCCGCGGCGTACCGCAGTTGCAGAAGAAGCGGGCAGCGCGGGCCACGGTAGGGCTGCTGCTCGGACGGCTGCCTGTTCCCACGGGGTAGGTGTTCCGGCTTGCGTCAGAAGGTGAGCGAGCAGCCCGGCGGTGGCGTGTGCGTCCTGCAGCGCATCATGGTGACCGGTCAGGGGTACGGCGGCCGCCCGGCAACAGGAGGCCAGCGACCTGGATGCTAACGGCAGGTAGTCGATGGCCAGCCGCATCGTGCACAGGCCGTCCCCGGCCGAGATGGGGACGTCGACACCGAGTCGGGCGTACTCGGCGGCCAGGAACATGGCGTCAAAGGCAAGGTTGTGCGCGACCACCATCCGGCCTTTGAGCAGGCAGGTGAGCGTCCCTGCCACCTGTTCGAACGCCGGTGCCTTGCGCACGTCGGCGGCACGTATCCCATGCACGCTTACGGGTCCGAGGTCCCGCACCGGATTAACGAGCGTCGCCCACTCGCCAGTGACCTTTCCCGCACAATCCAGGTGAACCACGCCGATCTCGATCACACGGTCATGACGGTTCACATACAGCCCAGTTGTCTCCACGTCGACAACGGCGTATCCCTGCCACATCGCTCTCCGCCCACCATCCAGGGCCTCACCGATTGAGGCGCGCCGCAGCGTTTGACGCCGTAGGCCGCATATCTGATGACAGGGAGTCCTGATCCGGCCACGAACCGATAGGTCATGCCGGCGGGACGACCGCCCCCGGTTGGCCGACGATGTAGCCGGTCGGACTCGACATGCCGGGCGGGTGACCGGGCAGGGAGCCCGCCGCTCCTGGACTGGCCGTCTTGGGCGAAGAGTGTGTCGGTTCTGCTTCCTGGTTTCACGAGAATCTTGCGCGGCACCGGCCGCCGGTCGTTTTCTGTACCGGTCGGAGACCACGTTGATGTGGGCTTCGAGAGGTCGATTGAATATTGGCTGGCTGGGTGCCGTCCGCACTGGGTGGTTGATCATGGTGCTGACCTGCGTTGACTGGAGGTGAGGTCCTCCATAGTCGGCGGGCTTCACGGTCAGATGACGGTCAAACGATCAAGGCGGGGGATGGTCGGTATGGGGTATGTGCGGACGCGGTATCGGAAGGACGGCTGCCCGCGGTATACGGCGTATTACTGGGATGTGCGGGGTCGGGAGCGTTCGGCCGGGACATACGCGGCACGGCAGGATGCTGTGCGGGCGTGGCGGCGTGCCGAGGCCCGAACGGTTGCGGGCCGGTTTGTTGATCTACGGAGCGGCCGACAGTCTTTCGCCCGGTACGTGACGCAGGTGTGGCTCATTAATCATCGGATGGAGGCCAACACCCGGCAGGGTTACACGGCGGTGGTGGACCGGTACTTGTTGCCGGAGTTCGGGGCGATGCGGATGAGCGAGATCTTGCCCTCCCATGTCCGGGCGTTTCTGCGGCGGCTCGCCGAGGAGGGGCGGTCTGCCACGATGGTGCATCGGTGTAAGACGGTGTTGAGTTCGATCTTCAGCACTGCGCTGAACGATCAGGTCATCTTCTTGCATCCGTGCCGCGGCGTGGCCGCGCCACCGGTCCCGCACAGGCCGCTGCGGATTGTTACGCCGGCGGAGTTCGAGGCGATCGTTGCCGCGTTGTCGGCCGAGCAGTGGCGGCTGCTGGCCGAGGTCGCCATTGGAGGCGGGTAGCGATGGGGCGAGCTGGCCGAGCTACGGCTGGGCGACCTGGACGTGGCGAGCGGTGTGCTCACCGTGGCGCGAACAGCCGTGGAACTGCGGCCACGGTTCCACCCGGACGGCGGGCGGTTCCTGGTCAAGGAGTATCCGAAGAACGGAGAGTTCCGGCGGCTCAAGCTCAGCCGCCCACTCATCACCCGCTTGGCCGCCTACGCCGATGCGTGTCGGCTCGAACCGGGCGATCTGCTGTTCATCGCGCCGACCGAGCCGCGAAGGTCGCCGCCACGGGTCCTGCCAGCGCCTATGGGGCTCGGCGCCACGGCGCCGAATGCGGCTGGGCGCCGTTATCGGCATGGCACGTTGAGCGGCTATTCGATGGGCAGGTGCCGGTGCGAGTACTGCCGGAGCGCCTACGCCACTACCGGGCGATGCGACGCGCGGCCGGCAAGGACCACCCACGTTCCGGCCGGAGGCTGGACACCGACGGACACGTGCCTAGGGACTGGTTTCGCCAGCGGATCTGGGATCCGGCGGTCAGGGTCGCAGGGATCGATCGTCGGGTTCGGGTGCGGGATCTGCGGCACGCTCATGCCTCGTGGGTGCTGGCCGGGGGAGCGGACCTGCAGACAGTCCGGGAACGGCTCGGCCACGCCGGCCTGTGCGCCACCGAACGCTACCTGCATACTCTGCCCGACGCCGACGACACGGCGCTCGAGGCGTTCGCCCGCACGCGGTCAGGTGCCTGTCGTGCCACGGCGTCGTAACACCGGCCACGGTCAAATGACGGTCGAACGATCAACGCCCGGCCACCCCACGAGGGGTGCACATACCGCTGATCTGGGGAAACGTGGTGGGCGATACTGGGATTGAACCAGTGGCCTCTACCGTGTCAAGGTAGCGCTCTCCCACTGAGCTAATCGCCCGAGGCGGAGGCGGGAATCGAACCCGCGTACAGGGCTTTGCAGGCCCTTGCCTAAGCCATTCGGCCACTCCGCCAGATGGAGCCCTGTCAGCCCTACTACGGTCGGGCCTGGAGCGCGGCCACCGAACCCCGGGAGGTCTGTGGCGACGTCTCTTGGCGCCTCCGAGCGGACGACGGGATTCGAACCCGCGACCCTCACCTTGGCAAGGTGATGCTCTACCAACTGAGCCACGTCCGCGCGACCCGGTGGGGATCGCCCCCGGGTAACGAGAAAACACTAGCGGATTCGCGCCTCTTCCCCAAACCGGTTGGCTCATCGCGCGTCACTCCGCGGGACGCGGCGGCGCGGCGCCCGATGGTTGCTCCCGGCGGGCCGCCGCCGGCTGGCGACAGTCGCTACGGCCGGGTGATGACGTGATGCTTCGACGCGGGTCGAAGCGTCGAGCGCTTACGGTCGAGGTATGTCCGCACATGACGCTGATTTCGCGTCCGTCGCCGCGCTGATGGCCGATCGGGCCCGCGCCGCGATGCTGACGGCGCTGCTGGACGGCCGTCCGCTGGCCGCCGGGGAGCTGGCCCGGGTGGCCGGCGTCAGCGCGCAGACGGCGAGCGCGCATCTCACCAAGCTCCGCGAGGGCGGTCTGATCACCGTGGTGAAGCAGGGCCGCCACCGGTACTTCCGGCTCCAAGGGCACGAGGTGGCGCAGGTGATCGAGGCGCTCACCAGGATCAGCCCGCCGGTCGAGGTACGGAGCCTGAAGCAGTCCAGGCAGGCGGCGGCACTCCAGGCGGCGCGCACGTGCTACGACCACCTGGCCGGCCGGGCCGGCACGGCGTTCTTCGCGGCGCTCATCGACGGCGGCCTCATCGAACCGGACGGGCGGGAGGCGTACGAGGTGACGGCCAAGGGCGAGGAGCGCCTCCACGAGCTTGAGGTCGACCTGGCGGCGCTCCGCGCGGCCAGGCGCCGCTTCGCCGGCCACTGTCTCGACTGGACCGAACGACGTCCACACCTCAACGGCGCGCTGGGCGCCGCGCTCACCGGCCGGATGATCGAGCTGGGCTGGTTCGTCCGGGGGAACACCCGGCGAGCACTCACGTTGACCGGCGAGGGCAGAACCGGGCTCCAGGACGTCTTCGCCTGCGTCGTCCCCTGACGCCGTACGGGCCGGCTGGCGGCCGGGTACGGGGTTCCACCCGGCCGTCGAGTCCGTACGCGGCGTGGCCCGGCGCGGGCGTACTGTGGTGGCCGATCGGTGTGGTTGCCGAGGCGCCCGGCCTCCCCGACCCGGAGCATGGCTTCGCGCCGGATAACAGGTCATACGGTGGTAAACGACGGCAATCGGGCTCGATGGCGGCCCGGCAGCGGGTGGAGGTCTCGTCAGTGAAGGTCTGGGTCAACGGTCGGTTGTACGAGCCGGAGCAGGCGCGGATATCGGTCTTCGACCACGGCGTCCTCGTGGGCGACGGCGTGTTCGAGACGATCAAGTCCGTACGGGGGGAGGCGTTCGCGCTCACCCGGCACCTCGACCGGCTCGCCACGTCGGCAGCGGGGCTCGGCCTGCCGGCGCCCGACCTCGACGCCATCCGCCAGGGGACCCTCGACGTGCTGGCCGCGTCCCCGAAGTGGGAGCTCGGCCGCATCCGGATCACCTACACCAGCGGTCCTGGCCCGCTCGGCTCCGACCGCGGCGACCAGGGCGCGACCGCCGTCGTCGCGGTCGCGGAGCAGAAGCGGTTCCCTGAGGTCGGCGACGTCACCGTCGTCCCGTGGCCGCGCAACGAGAGGGGCGCGCTCAGCGGCCTCAAGACGATCTCGTACGGCGATAACGCCAAGGCGCTGGCGTACGCCCACGAACACGGCGGGGGGGAGGCGATCTTCGGCAACCTGGCCGGCAACCTGTGCGAGGGGACGGGTTCGAACATCTTCGTCGTCCTGGGCGGCCGTCTGATCACTCCGCCGCTGTCGTCCGGCTGCCTGGCCGGCGTCACGCGGGCGCTCGTGCTCGAGTGGTACGGCGGCGTCGAGGAGGACGTGCCCCTGGAGGCGCTCCACGAGGCCGAGGAGGCCTTCCTCACCTCCACGACCCGGGACGTCCAGCCCATCGGCACGGTCGACCGTACGGCGCTGCCGGCGGCGCCTGGGCCGATCACCAAAGAGGCCGCCGACGCCTTCGCGACGCGCGCAGCGGAGATCATCGACCCCTGACCGGCTCCCTCGGACCGCTCACGACGGCCAGAGCAGGTTGTCCAGTTCTGCGGTGATATCGAGGAATTCGGACTCGCGGCCGGCCGGAACGATCTGGAACGTCCGGCGCAGGAAGTCCGCCAGCGGCGCGAACGGAGCCTCGAACAGCGCGTCGCCGAACGGCGAGGACAGGCCGATGTTGATCGAGCGGTGGCCGTCGGCGTCCCCCGGCCACACCTGGACATCCCCGTCGCCCACCAAGCGGCCCATGCCGATGGTCAGCAGCTCCCGGGCGAAGATCCACTCCACCGGCTCGTCGTTCCCCACGTGGAAGGCGACCCGCAGCGCGTACGGGTCGTCCGCCGCGTACTCGACCGTCGCGAGCAGGGGCACGGTCGTACGGTCAGGGACGACGAGCCGAAGGGCGAGCTCGGCGGATATGGTAGTACTGCGGTTCATCGCCATTCCTTCAGACGTCGGTCCCGCGGCGCGCGGGGCGTTCCGATGGGACTTCGCTCTACCAACGGATGTCCCCGCGATCTAGGCCGCCTAACTGATAAAACCTCGGGGAACATTCCAACCCCACCGCCCGCTGTGACCGATCTCACGCTGCGAGAACAGGCCGCTGACCTGGGCATACACATGCGATCCGGGCGACGGCGCCGGGGTTCCTTCGCTCCGGAGGCAGCGGCCATACCCCCTTTAGAACTAGGACGAACAAGCACCCACGCCAGGTTTCATAAAGCCTCGCGCCGCTCCGCGCCGGCCGGTTTCTGTTATAGGGTTAAAAGCGTGGCGGAAAATCGTAAAAAGGGCGTGCAGGATCGCCTCCAGCGCCTACGGGCGGTGGCCGGGCGGTTCCGCGCGCGAGTCCGGCGCCACCCGGTGCTCAACACCACGTGGCGGATCGGTGTCTTCACCGTCGGCGTCGCGGTGCTGGCCGGCGGCCTCGTGATGATGGTCACTCCCGGCCCGGGGTGGGCGGCGATCTTCATCGGCCTGGCCATCCTCGCGACTGAGTTCGCCTGGGCGCAGCGCGCCCTGAGCGGCGCCAAAGAGGCCGCGGAGCGCGCCAAGAACCGCGCCCTCGATCCGCGCGTCCGCCGCCGTAACACGATCATCGCCATCGTCCTCGGCATCGCGGCGGCCGCCGCGATCGTCACCTACCTCGCCCTCGTCGGCCCCCGCCTCCCGTTCGGCAGATGACTGCGGCCGACCCGACCGGGGGCCGGCGCCCGGTAATTCGGTCTCAACCACCGCGGCTCCGCCACGGCGCGCGAACCGGCGTCTGGATGCGCTAACCTGTGCGAGCGGCACCGCCTCAGGCGTCGGCCGTCCCGGGCGATTAGCTCAGTGGGAGAGCGCTTCGTTCACACCGAAGAGGTCACTGGTTCGAACCCAGTATCGCCCACGAGGTGACGGTTGCCGCGCGGCGAGCGTTTGCTCGCCTTCGCCGTCGCCCGCTCCCCGTCAATCCAGCGGGGCCGCCCCGGTCGCGCTACGGCGCCTCCTGCGTTCGGCGCCCTTCCCCGGCGGACGCGGCCTCCCGTGCCCGGGCGATGATCGCCTCGATGACCTCGGTCTTGGCGTCGGCGTAGTTCTGGAGATGTTTCCATTCCTTGCCGGCGAGGTCGCTCTTGACCCGTGCGTAGAGCTCCCGATCCGCGTCGTTGCTCCGCAGCCGATCGCGAAGCAGCAGGTAGCGCTCGATCTCCTCGGAGCCGGCGGAATAGACGTGCAGGTTGACGTCCTTGTTCGGCCCCTTCAGCATCCGATGCTCGTGCCAGTCCGGTTCCCGGACTCGCAGGACGTAGCCGATGCCCTCCAGCGCGGGGACGTACGTCGGCTCGGCGGCGGAGTCGGCGACGACGAGGAGGATATCGATCACCGGTTTCGCGATGAGTCCTGGAACCGATGTCGAACCGATGTGCTCCATCCCGATCACCTGCGCACCGACCGCGCGCCGGATGCGTGCCGCCTCCGCCTCGAAGCGGACGGGCCATTCCGGGGTGTATTCGACAAGCTCTATCCGCGGGGGCGGGGCCATCTCACCTACGGTGGCCCGCCGGATCTCCTCGTCGGTCAGAGGCTTTGCCGGCCGGTCCGGCCTGCTGGATGCCAAGGTGTCCCTCTTTTATGGTCGGATAGCGCCAATCGCGCAAACTTACCAGGAGTCGCTGAGCCAAACCGGCGTGTGATTGCGGCTGTCGGGCGTCGCCGGTCCTGCGGATCGTCGCAGGTCATCGGTGAGCGGCGGTGCAGGTGGGAGCCGTGGTGGGGCGTCGCCGGCCTTTGGGTTAAGGTCGGGCAGCCGATTCAATTTTGTGGCGCCCGGCATCGGCGCCGGCGTTTCTCGTTATTGATCTCCTCGCCATCGCAAGTTGATCAGAGAACATGGTTGCATGCCGGCAGGTCAGTGAGCAATTCGGATCATGCTACTGCCGTAGCGGTGGTATGGACGACACGTGATTACCGCGAAACCGGTATCTATAAAGTTACCTTGGTGGAATCTATTTTGCCGTTTGGACGCTCTGTCAAATTGCTGTGTAAGGAGGTTGCGTGATGACATCGGCCCCCACCGAGATTCCTGCGCTTCCGGGGGGATGGCATGGAACGGACCTGGCCGCCGACCCCGACAGGTGGCGGCTGCCGCTCCCCGACGACGTCCGCGACGACCTGCTCCGGGCCGCCGCTGAGGTCACGCCCGAGGGCGGACCGCGCGGCCGGCGGCCTGCCGTGTCCGAGCGCACGCGTGCGTTGGTCGGCGACATCTACCATCGGCTGGCCGGCGAGCCGGGGCTGGTGGTGCTCGGCGGATTCCCTGTGGGCGAGGAGCCGGATCTGGTCGAGCGTGCGTACGTCCTGCTGGGGATGCTGCTGGGCCAGCCGGTCGCGCAGACCCTGGACGGGCGCCTGCTGGTGCGTGTCGAGGCCTATGACCCCGGGGTCAAGGTGCCGGGTGCGCAGAACACCGGCATACCGAACGCGCAGCCGTTCCACATCGACAGGGCCGCCGACGTGGTCGGCCTCCTGTGCATCCGCCGAGCGCGGGCCGGCGGGCTGAGCCTGGTGGTGTCGTCCAGGACGGTGCACAACACCCTCGCCGAACGCCACCCCGACCTGCTGCCCGTCCTGTACCGGCCGATCCCGGTGCAGACGCCGCCGTTGCGCGGGCCGGCCGGCGAGGTCGCGGCGCAATGGTGCGAGGTGCCGGTGTTCAGCCAGGTGGACGGCCACTTCGCCGCCTACTGCGACCGCCACGTCATCGACATGGCGCAGCGCTTCCCCGACGCGCCGCGGCTCACCGAGCGGCAGGAGGCCGCCCTCGCCGCGGTGGACGAGGTGGTCGCCCTGCCGGGGCTGGCGCTTGAGATGTCCCTGGAGCCGGGCGACCTGCAACTCATCAACAACCTCTCCGTGCTGCACGCCCGCACCGCCTACGAGGGCGATCCCGCGGGACAGGGCAGGCTGCTGCTCCGCCTGCACATCGCCTTCGGCGGCAGCCCGGCCCTGCCGGCCGAGTACACCGCCGTGTACGGCGCGACGGCACCCGGCTCTTTCCGCGGTGGACTGTTGCGTACCCCGGAAGTACAGCGGCGCCTCGGCACTCCGCTGCCGGCGAGCTAGAACCGCGATCCCGGGCGGTGCGGCGTCGCCACCGCGATCAGGCCGATGACGGCGACCGCCAGCCAGACGGCGGCCAGGCCGCCCGAGGCGACGAGAACGCCCGCCACCGGCGCGGCGACCGCCGCGGCGAAACCCATCCCGACCTCGCCGATCCCCTCGGCGCGTACCCGTAGCCGGTCGGGCACGGCCCGGATCAGCATCGTGCTGCCGCCGACCACCCCGAAGTTCCAGCCCGCGCCGAGCAGCACGAGGGCGCAGATCATGAACGTGGTGCCGGACTCGGGCCTGAGGGCGCCGAGGCAGCCCGCGACGAGCAGCAGCGCCATCCCGGCGCGTGCGACGGCACCGGGGTCGACGCGGTCGGCCAGCCAACCAGCCAGTGACGACGGCAGGAACATGGCCGCGACGTGGGCGGAGATCACGACGCCGATCAACGCGAGCCCGCGACCATGCTCCGCCATCCGCACCGGCGCGACGGCCATCACGCCGACCATCAGCAGATTGCTCAACGCCATCGTGACCAGCGCGCGCCGGACGTCGCGGCCGCGAAGCGTCCCGGCCACGGTGACGGCGCCCGTCGGCGCGCCCGTCTCGGCGCGAGCCCCGGCGCTCGTCTCGAAGCCCGCCGCATGCCGCAACGGTCGCGTGCCGTCGCCGGCCTCGACCGTCGACACCGCGCCCAGCGCGGCACCGGCCGCGCAGCAGATGATGGTCGCGACGACGAACATGCCGCTCAGCGGCGGCAGCCCGAGCCGGACCGCCACCCAGCCGCTGGGTCGCAACAGCAGCGGGCTCGCGATCGCTCCGAACGCGGTCGCGAACAGGATGCCGCCGACCGAGCGTCCGCGCGCCGCCGGGCCGCCGATGTCGGCGGCCGCGTAACGGGTCAGGTACACGGCCGCGTTGGCGACGCCGAAGAGGATGCACCCACCGACGAGACCGGTGAAGCTGCCCGCCCGTGCGGACAGCGCCACCACCACCCCGCCGGCGGCGCCGACCAGATAGCCGGCGGCGAGGCTCGGCCCGCGACCGAGGCGCCCGGTCAGCCAGGAGATCAGCAGTGCACCGGCTGCCGAGCCGACCACCACGGCGGCGATCGGCACGCCGGCCACCGAGTCGGTGCCGGCCAGCTCGGCGCCCAGCATGCCGCTGGACGTACCGCCGGCAGCGAGGCTCGAGGCGCCGACCGCGGTCGCCACGGCCAGCCAGCCGAGCACCGGCCGCCGCCGGGGAGCCGGGAGGGTCGCGGAGAGGTTCACGTCGTTCATCGCGTCCGCAATCCCAGCAGCTCGACGCGGCGCCGGTCTTGAACGAAACGGCCAGGAACGAGCCGGCCGATCACGGCCGTCGGACCCCGCTCATTAGACTTCCGTGCATGCCGCCGGCCACATCGGGGAGCGGACGCCCGACCCAGACGTACCGGGAGCGTCCGCCGGCGCCGGCGCTGGCCCCCTACCTCGCCTGCACCTGGATCCATCGGATCGGCGCGGACGGGCCCGCCTACGAGCATCGCCGCGTCCCTGACGGATGCGTCGACATCAGGTGGACGGCCGGCCAGTCCTTGATCGAGGTCGTCGGACCGCAGCGCGGCCCGGTCACGTTCCTTCTCCCACCTCGTACGACCGTCGCCGGGATCCGCCTGCGCCCGGGCGCCGCACCGGCGGCGCTCGGCGTCCCGGCCTCCGCTCTCGTCGATCGGCGCGTTCCCCTCGACGCCGTATGGGACGACGCACCGGCCGCGTCCGCCGGACGGATCGCGCAGGCGGGCTCACCACGCGAGGCCGTCACGTTGCTCGAAGAGGCGGTCGCGACGAGAACCGCCGGCCGGCGCGGCCTCGACCCGGTCGGCGCCGCCGTGCTCGACCTGCTTCGGCGACACCCGTCGCTGCCCGCCGGAAAGCTGACGGCAGAACTGTACGTGTCGTCGCGTCAGCTCCGCCGCCACTGCGTCGCCGCCTTCGGCTACGGGCCCAAGTCGCTGCAGCGCCTGCTCCGCTTCCAGACGTTCCTCGTCCTCGGCACGAGGCGCGGCGGCACGATTGAGGGCCTGGCCGAGATCGCCCGGGTCGCCGGCTACGCCGACCAGCCGCATCTGACCAGGGAATGCGTCGCGCTCACCGGGGTCACGCCGCGCCGCTTCCTCGCCGAGACGGCGAAGAGCTGCGGCCGGAACCACGACCACGCGGCACCTCCCGCGCTCGTCGGGGACGCGGGCGCCGGCGGCGCGGCAGGCGCCGACGACGTCCGAGCCGGCCGCGCCCAGCGCGTCCTGGACGGCGGTGTCGCTCGCGTAGTGGTGGGTGGCCGGGTCAGCCGTCCTTGGCGGCCAGCGACACGAGCAGGTCGTTCAGCCGGGTGACGAAGCCCGCCGGGTCCTCGATCTGGGCGCCCAGGGTGAGGACGGCCTGGCTGTAGAGGACCTGCGCCCAGTCGGCGAAGCGCGCCTCGTCGGCCTCGTCCTTGAGCCGCCGCACCAGCCGGTGCCCCGGGTTGATCTCCAGCACCGGCTGGCTGGGCAGACCGGAGCCCCGGATGCGGCGGGCCAGGTTGATCTCGGTCTCCGGCTCGCTCGCCACGATGCACGAGGGCGAGGTGGTGAGGCGGCCGGACACCCGGACGTCCCGCACCTTGTCACCGAGGGCCTTCTTCATGCGGTCGACGACCGCGGCCAGCTCGGTGCCGGCCTGCTCCTTCGCCTGCTTGTCCGACTCGTCCTCGAGCGCGCCCAGATCGGAGACGCCCTGGGTCACCGACTGCAGCCGCTTGCCGTCGAACTCGTGCAGGTTGGTCACCACCCAGTTGTCGACCAGGTCGGCGAGCAGGAGCACCTCGATGTCCTTGTCGCGGAAGACCTCGAGGTGCGGGCTGTGCTTGGCGGCGGCCGGCGTCGGGGCGACCAGATAATAGATCTTGTCCTGGCCGTCCTTCATCCGCGCCACGTAGTCGGCGAGTGAGACGTCCGCCGCGTCCCCGCCGGACTTGGTCGAGGTGAACCGCAGCAGCCGGGCGATGTCGTCGCGGTTGGAGTAGTCCTCGGCGATGCCCTCCTTGAGGACGGCGCCGAACTCCTTCCAGAAAGTGGCGTACTTGTCCGGCTGGTTCTCGGCCAGATCGCCGAGCAGCCGCAGCACCCGCTTGGTCGCCGTGGAGCGGATGTTGTCCACCACGCGGCTGCTCTGCAGGATCTCACGGGAGATGTTGAGCGGCAGGTCGCTCGAGTCGATCACACCGCGTACGAACCGCAGATAGCTCGGCAGCAGCTGCCCGTCGTCCTCCATGATGAAGACGCGCTGGACGTGCAGCTTGACGCCGTGGTGCACGGTCGGCAGCCACAGATCGAACGGCGCGGCGGCCGGAACGTACAGCAGCAGCGTGTACTCGTACGTCCCCTCCACCTTGCTGTGCACGTAGGCGAGCGGGTCGGCGAAGTCGTGGGACACGTGCTTGTAGAACTCGTTGTAGTCGGCTTCGCCGATGTCGCTCTTGGCCCTCGCCCACAGCGCCGAGGCCCGGTTGACCACCGTCTCCTTCGGCGCGCCGCCGTCCCCCTCCTCGCCGTCGCCGCCGTCCTCGCCGCCCTCGCCGTCCTTGGCGCCCGCGCCGCCGGGCGACTCGTCCGGCATCACGATCGGCAGGCTGATGTGGTCGGAGTACTTCTGGATGATCGAGCGCAGCTGGTAGCCGTTCAGCAGGTCGTCCTCGCCGTCGCGCAGGTGCAGCTCGATCTCGGTGCCGCGCGCCGGCCGCTCCACCGTTCGCAGCGAGTACTCGCCGCGCCCGTCGGACTCCCACCGCACGCCCTCGGCGGCGGGCAGCCCGGCGCGGCGGGTGGTCAGCGTGACCCGGTCGGCCACGATGAACGCCGAGTAGAACCCGACGCCGAACTGGCCGATCAGCGTCGCGTCCTTGCGCTGGTCGCCGGTCAGCGCCTGGAGGAACTCGCGGGTGCCGGACTTGGCGATGGTGCCGATGTGGTCACGCACCTCCTCGCGGCTCATGCCGATGCCGTTGTCGGAGATGGTGATGGTGCGGGCGTCCTTGTCGTAGGCGACCCGGATCCGCAGCGGTGCGTCGTCGTCCTGCACCTCAGGGCGGCTGAACGCCTCGAAGCGGAGCCGGTCGATCGCGTCGGAGGCATTGGAGATCAGCTCGCGGAGGAATATCTCCTTCTTGCTGTAAAGCGAATGGATCATCAGGTCGAGAAGCTGCACCACCTCGGCCTGGAAGCTGTGCCTCTCCTGGCTCGCATCCGCCGTCACCGAGTTCCTCCTTCACGTTCTCCGAAAGTATGAATCCCACGGGTCGGCCTCAGATTACCGAGCCGCGGCCGGACCGTCCCCGAGGTTCCCGCGTACCCGCGGGCCGGCCGGACGGGGCCGGCGGATACGATCGCGGTGCGGCGATCCGGACGGTCGAGTGCGACGGGGCCGACGCGCGCCGTCGGCGAGGCGAGGGGGTGCGTCTGTGGCGTTCGACAGCGAACGCGTTCCAGCGGGACTCGACGTGAGCCGGCCCAATGTCGCCAGGGTCTACGACTACACCCTGGGCGGCAAGGACAACTTCGCCGTCGACCGGCAGGTCGCCGACCTGTCCCACGAGGTGATGCCGGCCCGTGCCGGCGCGCGGGCCAACCGGGCGTTCCTGCGGCGGGCGGTGCGCCACCTGGTGGCCGAGGCCGGCATCAGGCAGTTCATCGACATCGGGTCCGGCCTGCCCACCCAGGGCAACGTGCACGAGGTGGCGCAGTCGATCGACCCGACGGCACGGATCGTGTACGTGGACTACGACCCGGTGGTGCTCGTCCACGCGCGCGCCCTGCTCGGCGCCACGGACACCACCGAGGTCATCACGGCCGACGTACGGCGTCCGCGCGAGATCCTAGAGGACCCCACGATCCGGCGGTTCCTCGACTTCGACCAGCCGATCGGGTTGCTGCTTTTCGCGATCCTGCACCACGTCAACGACGACGAGGACCCGGCCGGCATCGCGCGGACCCTGCGCGACGCGCTGCCCGCCGGCAGCTACCTGGCCCTGTCGCACTTCCACAACCCCGGCGCCGCGCAGCCGGCCTACGCCAGGATGGCGGCCGAGGCGGAGAAGGTCTTCGCGGAGAACCTCGGGACCGGGCGGTTCCGCACCCGCGACGAGATCCTCGCCTTCTTCGGCGACTTCGAGCTGCTCGAGCCCGGCCTGGTGTCCTACGACGAGTGGCGCCCCGACCTGAACGTCCCGCCGCTGCCGGAGGCGATGCGCCACCTCGCGCTGTGCGGCGTCGCCAGGAAACGGCCCTGATTTCGCGCCCGCACCCGAACGTCGGACCACCCTCCGGACGCCGGCCGCAGTTCCGGTCGACGTGGCCGGGTGGTCGCTGACAGGGTGGGCCCGTGGCGGTCTTGGGGGTGATGGCGGCGCTGTCGCTGCTGGCGTGGGCGTACCTGGCCGCCGGACACGGATGGTTCTGGCGCGCGGGACCGGGGCTCGGCGCCTGGCCGGAGCCGCCCGCGTGGCCGGAGGTGGTCGCGGTGGTGCCGGCGCGGGACGAGGCGGCGCTGCTGCCGCACACGCTGCCGAGCCTGCTCGGGCAGGAGTACCGGGGCCGGTTCCGGGTGGTCCTGGTCGACGACGGCAGCACGGACGGGACGGCGGAGGTGGCCGGACGGCTGGGCCGCGCGGCGGCGGCGGAGTTGTGCGTGGTACGGGCGGCGGAGCGGCCGGCCGGATGGGCGGGCAAGGTGTGGGCGATGGCCGAGGGCGTCCGGGCCGCCGGCCGGCCGGAGTTCGTGCTGTTCACCGACGCCGACATCGCCTATGCGCCCGGCACGCTGGCCCGCCTGGTTCGGGCCGCCGCCGGTGGCCGCTACGACCTGCTGTCGCAGATGGCCACGCTCCGCACGCGGACCGGCTGGGAGCGGGCGGTCGTGCCGGCGTTCGTATACTTCTTCGCCCTGCTGTACCCGTTCCGGCGGGTGGCGCGGCCCCGTGCGCGGACGGCGGCCGCGGCGGGCGGGTGCATGCTGGTGCGGCGGTCCGCGCTGGCCGGCGCCGGCGGGCTGGCCGCGATCCGGGGCGCGCTGATCGACGACGTGGCGTTGGGGCGGCTGGTCAAGCGGCACGGCGGGCGGTGCCGGCTCGACCTGAGCGGCGATGTGGTCAGCCGGCGGCCGTACCCGGGGCTGGCCGACCTGTGGGCCATGGTGGCCCGCAGCGCCTACACCCAGCTGCGGTACTCGCCGTGGCTGCTGGCGGGCACGGTGCTCGGTCTCGCGGTGCTGTTCGCGGCGCCGCCGGCCGCGGCCGCGGCCGGCCTGGCCGGGCTGGCCATCGGCCAGGGGCGGCCGGCCGGCGCGGCCGCTGGGCTCGGGCTCGCGGCCTGGGCGATCATGGCGATGACGTACGTGCCGATGCTCCGCCACTACCGGCTGTCGGCGCTGCGCGCCCCGGCGTTGCCGCTGGTCGCGTTGATGTACGCGGGGATGACGCTGGACTCGGCCCGCCGCTACCACGCGGGCAGGGGCGGGGCGTGGAAGGGCCGCACCCTCGCCGGCCGATAGGGCCCACCCCGCCCCGCGCCGCCGGCGCCGCCCACCCTCGACTCCGCGCAACCGGCCGGGCCGGGCCGGGGTTCTCCTGGCATGGAACACGACAGCATGGAACACGACTTCATGCGGCCCCGCCGGGCCTTGCTGGCCGTGCTGCTCGCGGCGCCGTTCCTCGCCCAGGCCGACGCCACGATCGCCAACGTCGCCGCGCCCTCGATCGGGACGGACCTGGGCGCGTCGAGCGCGGCGGTCGAGCTCGTCGTCGGCGGCTATCTCATCGCGTTCGCCGTCCTGCTGATCACCGGCGCCCGGCTCGGCCAGACACACGGCTACAAGCGGATCTTCATGCTCGGCGTCGCCGCGTTCGGGGTGACATCGCTGCTCAACGGCCTGGCCCCGAACGCGGCGGTGCTCGTCGGGATGCGCGTGCTGCAGGGCGCCGCCGCGGCGCTGATGTTCCCGCAGGCGCTCACGGGTATCCAGCTCAACTTCGATGGGGCCTGGCGGCAGCGCGCGATCGGCTGGTACGCCTTGGCGCTGTCCGCCGGCGCCGTCACCGGGCAGGTGCTCGGCGGAGCGGTGATCTGGGCCGATATCGCCGGGACCGGCTGGCGAGCGATCTTCCTGATCAACGTGCCGGCGTGTGTGGCCGTCCTGGCCGCAGCCGCGCGCCGCCTGCCGTCCGACGGAGCCCGCTGCGGGCGGCGGATCCACCTGCTCGGGGTGGCGACGCTGTCGGTCGCCGTCCTGCTCATCGTGCTGCCGCTGACGCTGGGCCGGGTGGACGGCTGGCCGGCGTGGACGTGGCTGTCGCTGGCGGCGAGCGCGCCCGCGGCTTGGCTGTTCTTCAAGACCCAGCGCGACGCGGGGGCGGGGGGCCGCACCGCGCTGGTCGACCTGGGCATGCTCGCCCGGCCGCCGATCGCGTTCGCCATCCTCGCGCTGGCGGCCGCCACCAGCACCTACTACGGGCTGCTGTTCACCCTCGCCCAGTACGTCCAGCACGGCCTCGGCCGCGGCTCCCTCGCCTCCGGACTGATCCTGCTCCCGTGGGTCGCGGTCTTCGGTCTTGCCGGTCAGGTGACCAGGCGGCTGCCGGCCAGGTACGGTCCCGCCCTGCCGGCGGCCGGCTGCCTGGTGCTCGCCGCCGCGTACGTGGCGATCGGCGCCGGCCTGCTCGCCGGGCTGCGCGACCTCATCCTGTGGGTTCCGCTGTTGGCCGCCGGGGGGTTCGGGCTCGGCACCCAGTTCAGCTCGCTGATCGGCCACCTCACGGCTGCCGTGCAGCCGCGGCATGCCCCCGATATCAGCGGCACGCAAACCACCATGGTGCAGATCGGGGGCGCGCTCGGCGTCGCCGCCTTCGGCGCGGTCTACCTGGGCCTGGCCGCGCCGCCCGGCGCCGGGACGGCGACGCCCGCCTTCGCGGTCACCGCACTCGCCATGGCCGCGACGGCGCTGGTCGCCGCGGCGGCCGCCTGGCGTGCCACGCACACCCGCGTACCCGAAAGGCTGGACCGGCCCGCGCCGGTCAGGGCCGGCGGATGACCGGAGCCAGCCCTCCCGCCCCGGGGGTGGCAGAGGATGCCGGTCCGGTCCGCGTGCTATCCGGCCAGCCTGGCCTGTTCCTCGGCCTTCATGCGGGCCTGCCGGCGGACCCGCTCGGGCACGACGCTCTCGCGCGGGGCCAGCGGCCGGAACTCGTGGCGCTCCACCCCGAGCCCGCGCAGCACCGCGCGCTCGACGAGCGAGAAGTCGGCCGGGTCCGGCCGGTCGAACCGCATCGGCTCGGCGAGCTGGACCGGCGGGTTGGTGATGAAGCGCGGCCGGCGCAGCACGTTCTGCGACTTGGCGTGCAGCATGTACGGGTGGAGCAGGAAGACGTCGCCGACCCGCCCGGTCGCCTCGACGAACTCGTCGCACTCGGCGACCAGCTCCGGGAACGGGAACCCGTCCGGCAGCACGCCATCGGGACGCCCGGCGAGAAAACGCGCGACGGGGCCGACCGACCCCGCGGCGACGAACGTCGCGCCGCCCTGGTGCGCCACGTCCGACCAGAGCACCAAGGTGAGCAGGCCCTGCTCGGGGGAGTCGAGGAAGTGCCGGAAGAAGTCGCCGTCCTTGTGCCAGCCGGTCGACCGCGGAGAGGGGGGAGACCACGCCTGGTCGGCCCCCTTCCACAGGTTGACGATGAAGCCGTCGCCCCAGGTGTAGGGCCCGGCGATCCGTTCAGCGCCGCCCACCAGGTCGCACACCGCGTCCCATGCCTTGGGCGCGAACCGCGCGACGTCGATCTCGCGGTGCGCGGGCATGTGCACCGCCGGCTCGGCCCACGTGGACGGATCGTCGGGGTCGTACCCGAGGCGGATCCAGATGGTCTTCGTGTACTCCTCAGCCGCCTCTCTGGAGAAGCAGTCGCGGATGACGACGTACCCCCTGTCGAGAAACTGCTCTGCCTGTTCGCCGGTGAGAACCCGATAGTCAGCCGTCATGGGTTCAACGCTAAACCCGACATTCCCGGCACGCACGCGACATCAGGGCCCCGGCGGGCGGCGTCCGCCTCAGGCCGGCCCGCCGCCGCGGGGGCGCCGGGCCCACAGCGTTCGCGCCCGCAGCACGAGTTCGAGCTCGAACCGCAGGTCGGGGTCGGGTTCGTGCAGGCGCTCGCCGAACAGCTCGACCAGTTGCCTGAGCCGGTAGCGCACGGTCTGCGGGTGGACGTGCAGGCGCTGCGCCACCTCGTTGGCGTTGCGCGCCGACTGCAGCCAGGTGAGCAGCGTCTCGGCGAGCCGGTCCCGCTGGCTCGGGCGCAACGCCGCGAGCGGGGCCATGCGGATCGCCGCGAGCAGCTCGAGCAGTTCCTGATCCTGGAAGAGGATCAGCGTCGACATGTGGTCGGCGCACCGGATCACGCCCGCGTCGTCGAGGACGCCCTGCCGCGCCAGCGCGAGCGCCTGCCGCGCCCAGCGCATGGACCGGGCCGCTTCGGTGACCGGCACCATGGGCCCGACGGAGACGATCCAGTCGGGCAGCGTCTCGTCGAACAGCCGTGCCCGTCCTGGCCCTTCCGGATCGGGGACGATCAGGCACGGCGCCGGCCGCATCAGGTCGCCCAGCACGTCGGGCGGCAGCACGGGCCGCGCGACGTCCGGCCCGCGCTCGTGCAACGCGACCGCGGCGACCGTGCGCGGCAGCTCCCAGCCCGCGGCGCGGGCCGGCTCGGCCACGTCGTCGAGTGCCGGCGGCGGCTCGCCGAGCAGGAGGTCGAGCAGCCGGCGCCGCCGCCTGCGATGCCCGTCGGCGAGCGCCGCCCTGGCGCGGGCGTGGCCGCGCATGGCGGCCGCCGCCACCTCCTCCTGGAACAGCAGGATGGCTTCGCCGAGCGCGCACACCATCCGCGGCGACAGGCGGAGCCGGTCGGCCTCCCACGAGACGTGCCGCCAGGCGACGAGGCCGGCGGCGCGCACCGCGGCGTGCAGCGCGTCGAGGCTGCCGCCCTCGTCGGCGACGCTGTACCCGATCGACTGGAAGAAGTCGGCGAGCCGGTCGGTCCCGCCGCCGGAGCCGTCGATCCTCGTGGCGATGGCCCCGACGACGTGCCCGATCGCCTCGCGGACCGGCCCGTCGTAGGCCTCGTCCCAGCGGCGGTCGTACTCCGGCACCCGCCGGCGGATCTCCTCGACCATGTCCTCCGCGAGCCGCCCCAGGTGCGAGCGGATGAGGTCGGCGAGCTCCGGCGGGATGTCGGTCAACGGTCGGGTCGGCGCGCGGGGATCGACTGTCACTCCTACCTCCGCCGGGCGGACGGCAGCGGGGGCCTTCGATATCGTGGTCAACGTACGCCGTGGGCTCCGGATGTGACAATCGCTCACGGTGACCGGTATCCCCTAAGGGGAAAACCTTCAGGACCTGGGTCGCGCCGCCGGCGCCGCGACGAGGAGCGGCCCGCTGCTCGCTTACCGCGCATGGGCCCCTGGCCGCTCACCTGCCCGGTCGCCTCGTCGTACCGGGAGAAATGATCAAAAGCGGCCTTGTCCGTAATTCAACTCGAAACTGGCGCGTATTGACCAAGCGCACATGATCGTCACTCCACGTACCCGTGATCTGTTGCGGGATGCGCTACTGATTCGTCACATAGCGTCAGGAGTACTGTCAGGAGATACTTTGCCCCGCTAACGGTATCGCCCGGGCATTCGGTCGCCCGTCCGGTCCGGGCCCTAAGTGGGCAGGAAGCACATTTTTCCCCACTGGTCCTGCTACGTCACACCGGGGGGAGAGGTGCTCGACCGGCGCCGTCGCGACCGGCCATGCCCTGCCGTGGCCACACCCGGTCGCCGTCAAAAGACCCGGTTCCGGCGCTCGACCGGGCGGTCGAAACAACTGTCCCGAACCTGCGCGGCTGCGCCCGAAACACGTGGCGAATCCCGCCCGCTGCGGGTCTGCCGGACCCCGGATAACGCGGCCCAGGCCCGCCGGTGCTTCTTTCTTATTCACCGCGGCAGGGATATTCGCCGGCCTTCTTGAATTGACGGCCGCCGCCGGCGGATATCCGCCGAGGCGGCGTACCCGGGATGGCAAATGCATGCGGCATAACGCGTACCCGCACCGGCGAAATCGGCATGGCACATCCGCGGCCGCGGACATGGAACGACCCCCGCCGCGAAATGCGGCGGGGGCCGTCAACCGGGCAGGAGCAGCCGTCAGACGGGCCTGCGCACCAGCGGGCCGCCGACCCGCAGCACGGGCCGGCCGGTCATACCGTTGATCACGCCGGCGGCCGAGGCGTACCAGGCGCACAGGGCGGTGAGGATGCCGAGCCATCCGCCCAGCTTGATCGTGCCGGTGCTGCCGGAGAAGTTGCCGATGAACAGGATGATCTCGGTCAGCTCCAGAGTGAGGAAGACGGCCACCACGGCCGCGCTGACCTGGGTACTCCACAACAGCATGTAGGTGTTGAAGATCGCGAACGCGAGCAGGATCCAGCCCAGGTCGTTCTGGACGATGGTCTCCACCGGGACGTGCTTGGCCGCGGCCGCGGCCGCCGCCTGCTTCGGCACGACCTGCGTGACGTACAGGCCCAGGCCGATCCAGAAGGCGCCGTACGTCGAGAAGGCGGTGGCGCCGAACACGTTGCGGTTGCGGAACTCCCACATGCCGGCCAGCAGTTGCGCCAGGCCGCCGTAGGCGAAGGCGTAGCCCAGCCACGCGTCGCTGCCGTCGGTCCAGCCGGCGTTGCTGGCCGACAGCAGGAACGTGGTAAGGGCGAACGCGCCCAGGCCAAGCGGTGCGGGGTCGGCGATCGCCGAGACGATCGGGGGGGTTGTGGTTCGCTCGGTCTCGGTCATGGTGACTCCTCGTGCTCCTCGTGCTCCTCGTGGTGGTCCCATCGCCGTGCCTCGTCTGGTCCGCATAGGGCCGGGCGGGGATGGACGAAAGAACGCGAGAACAGGTGTGCGGAAAGGCGTCCACAGCGGGCGGGGAGAAATTCGCGTGGCCTCATCTGCGATCCGACCTCACCGTTTGCCGAAGCATCTAATACGCGCTGATGCGCGCGGATGATGCGAGCCGGTCGTACGGGAGTTCCGTAATACCGACTCTGGGATGATAGCCCGCCGGACGGTACAGGTCACTAACTGCGCACCATTTGTAGGCGTGGCCCCGCCGAACGCCGTGTGAAACGCAGCCGCCGGGCGCCGGCGGCGAGCGCAACGGAGGCGGCGGCCTTGTCCCAGGAAAGGCGCCGGACGGAAACATCCCGGCGGCGGCGCGCCGTTGGGCTCCCGCGGGCAGCTCCGCCGGAGCTCCGGGCCCGGCGGCGCCGGCCCGACGGGTGATCGCCGCCCGACGGTTATGATCACTCAAATGAGCAGCAGCGATCCCATTCCGGGCGTCGACCCGTTCACGGCGTCGGCCGCGCGCGTGTACGACTACATGCTGGGCGGCAAGGACCATTACGCCGTGGACCGCGAGCTCGGCGAGCGGCTCCTCGCCAACGCCCCGATCAGCCCGTGGATCGCTCAGCAGAACCGCCTCTTCCTCGGGCGTGCGGTCAGGTACTGCGCCGAGCAGGGGCTGCGGCAGTTCCTCGATCTCGGCAGCGGGCTGCCCACCCAGGAGAACGTCCACGAGGTGGCGCAGCGGGTGGACCCTGACTGCCGGGTGGCGTACGTCGACAACGACCCGGTCGCGGTGGTGCACGCCCAGGGGCTGCTGGCCGGGGCCGACGGGGTGGTCGCGGTCCGCGGCGACCTGCGGCGGCCCGCCGAGATCCTCGCGAACGATGACGTCCTGCGGTTGATCGACTTCTCCCGGCCGGTGGTCGTGCTGATGGTGGCGATCCTGCACTTCATCCTCGACGACGAGGACCCGGCCGGCATCGTCGCCGAGTTCTTCGACGCGGTGCCCCCCGGCAGCTACCTGGTGCTGTCCCACGCCACCCACGACATCCACCCCGAGTCGGCGACCGTGGCCAGAGAGATCTACCGGCGGGCGTCATCGCCCCTGGTCACCCGGACCAGACCGGAGGTCGGCAAGCTGCTCGAGGGCCTGGAGCCGGTCGACCCCGGCCTGGTGTTCATCTCCGAGTGGCGGCCGACGCAGAAGATCGCCAACCCCGAACGGAGCGGCTTGTACGCCGCGGTCGCCCGCAAGCCGGGCTGATGGAGCGAGCGGTGGCCGGCCGGCCGAGGCTGCTGCTGCTCGATGGCCATTCCATGGCCTACCGGGCGTTCTACGCGCTGCCGGTGGAGAACTTCACCACGACGGGCGGCCAGCCCACCAACATGATCTATGGCTTCGGCTCGATGCTGGCCAACACCCTGCGCGACGAGCGGCCGACGCACGTGGCCGTCACGTTCGACGTGTCGCGGCAGACCTTCCGTACGGAGCAGTTCCCCGATTACAAGGCGGGCCGCGTCCGGGCGCCGGCCGAGTTCAAGAGCCAGCTGAAGATCCTCGACGACCTGCTCGCCGCGATGGGCCTGGCGACGGTGCGCGTCCCCGGCTACGAGGCGGACGACCTCATCGCGACCCTCGCCACCTCGGCCGAGTCCGCCGGCTTCGAGGTGCTGGTCAGCACCGGCGACCGCGACGTACTGCAGCTGGTCACCCCCAACGTCACCGTGCTGTATTTCATCAGGGGCGTCTCGGCGGCGACGCGCTTCACGCCCGAGCTGCTCATGGAGAAGTACGGGCTCACAGCACGCCAGTACCCCGACTTCGCGGCGCTGCGCGGGGACCCGTCCGACAACCTGCCGAGCATCCCGGGCATCGGGGAGAAGACGGCGGCCAGGTGGATCAGGGAGTACGGCTCGCTCGCCGCGCTGCTGGACCGGGCCGGCGACGTGCCGGGGAAGTCCGGCGAGCGGCTGCGCGCGGCGCTGGCGCAGGTGCGCCTCAACCGGCGGCTGACCGAGCTGGTCAGGGACGTGCCGCTGCCCGTTGACCTGTCCGACCTGCGGCGCCGGCCGTACGACCTGCGCGCCTTCGCCGCGCTCCTGGACGACCTGGAGTTCCGCAACCCGAGCCTGCGCGAGCGGCTCTTCGCCGCCGACGTCGGCGGCGGATCGGCCGGACGGACCGCCGGCGGCGGCCGGGACGGACGCGCGGCGGCCGCCGCGACCGCGGTGCGCGTGCTGCGACCGGGTGAACTGCCCGGCTGGCTCGCCGACCACACCCCGCGCACGGCGGCTCCATCCACACCCCCGGCATCCTCGGACCTCTCCGCCACGGCGACCGCGCTGGTCGCGTCGCATGCCTGGGCGCGCGGCACCGGGCGGGTCGAGGAGGTCGCGCTGGCCACAGCGGGCGGGGCGGCGGCGGTGGTCAGGGCCGGCGAGCTCACCGAATCCGACGGGCGGGCGTTCGCGGCCTGGCTGGCCGACCCCGGCCGGCCGAAGGTGGTGCACGACGCCAAGGCGACCATGCGCGTGTTCGCCGAGCACGGCTGGCGGCCGGTCGGCGTCGTCTGCGATGTCGAGCTGGCGGCCTACCTCCTGCGGCCCGGGCTCGCCGCGTACGGCCTGGACGACCTGGCCGCGCAGTACCTCGGGCGGCGGCCGGTGCCAGGACCCACGGATTCCGGCGACGGGGATGCGGCGGCCGCACTCGCGGCGCGCGCCGGCACGGTGCTCGACCTGGTCGCGACGTTCCGGCCCCGGCTGGAGCGGGCCGGCGCGATCCCGCTGCTGCGCGAGGTGGAGCTGCCGCTCAGCGAGCTGCTCGCCCGCACCGAACGGGTCGGCGTCCGGGTCGACCGCGGCCTGCTGGTCGAGCTGGAGCGGCTGTTCGGCGCTCGCGTCGACGAGGCCGCGGCCGCCGCCGCGCGGGTCGCCGGCCATCCGTTCAACCCCGGCTCGACCAAGCAGCTGCAGGAGGTCCTGTTCAAGGAGTTGGGGCTGCCCACGACCAAGCGGATCAAGTCCGGATACTCCACGGACGTGGACGCGCTGACCTGGCTGGCCGCGACCACCGACAGCGAGCTGCCGGCGATCCTGCTGCGGCACCGCGACCAGGCCCGGCTGCGCATGACGGTGGCCGGACTGATCAAGGAGATCGGCGCGGACGGTCGCATCCACACCGACTTCCGGCAGACCGTGGCGGCCACCGGGCGGATCACGTCGACGGAACCCAACCTGCAGGTCATTCCGGTGCGGACCGAGGACGGCCGCCGCATCCGGCGCGCCTTCGTCCCCGGCGACGGCTTCGAGTCGCTCATGACGGTCGACTACAACCAGCTCGAGCTGCGCATCATGGCGCACCTGTCGCGGGACCCGACGCTGACCGCCGCCGTGCTCTCGGGGGAGGACCTGCACGCCACGCTGGCCGCGCAGGTCTTCGGCGTGGCTCCGGGCGCGGTCACCGCCGACCAGCGCCGCCAGATCAAGGCGATGTCGTACGGGCTGGCCTACGGGCTTTCGGCCTTCGGGCTCGCCCGGCAGCTGCGCATCGGCATGGACGAGGCGCGGCGGCTGCGGGACGCCTATTTCGACCGACTCGGCGGCGTCCGTGACTATCTGGAGAACGTCGTCGAGGCCGCCCGCCGGACCGGTTATACCGAGACGATTCTCGGCCGCCGGCGGTATCTTCCGGCCCTCACGAGCGATAACAGGCAGCGCAGGGAAACCGCAGAAAGAATGGCGCTGAACGCGCCCATTCAGGGGTCGGCCGCCGATATCGTCAAGATCGGCATGCTGAAGGTCGACGCGGCCGTCCGGGCCGCCGGGCTGGGCAGCAGGCTGCTGCTCCAGGTGCACGACGAACTCGTGCTCGAGGTGGCGCCGGGCGAGCGGCGTCAGGTAGAAGACGTGGTACGGGCCGAGCTGGCCGCGGCCTATCCGCTGCTCGTCCCCCTCGAGGTCGCCGTCGGCGCGGGCCGCACCTGGGACGAAGCCGCGCACTGACGCGGCGGATGACAGGCGTCGTGCCAGGTGAGCCGCGATGTGTCATGCATCGTCATGCCTCATGTGTGATGAAGACATATTCCGGAACTGACGTTCTCATGAGCGAGGTGGTGAGCGCTGTCACTGGCCGCGCGGCGCGCCGCCTGACAGCGTGAGGATCGCGCTCAGTACTGCCGGATTACCAGCCCAATCTGCGACAGGAAGGCGCCGCTGCCGGCGGCGTTCTTCCGCGCGATAATTCGACCCCCCAAAAGAGGAATTGTCGTGACTCAGCGCTTTGCGCCGTACCGTGTTATCGACGCACGCAATCATGATCCGCTCATCGTCATACCGAAGCAGTATTCCGGGTTCACCGCCGCGTCCCGCGCGTCCAGGGCGGCAAGGGCGGCCAGGCCGAAGGGCGGCGCCGCCCCCGGCGGCTCCGGCATCCCGGCCGCACTCGGCGAGGAGTTCGCCGCGCTCGCCCGCCGGCACGGCGTCTGCGGCGCGCAGCTCGCCGTCCACCATGCCGGCACGACGGCGGCCTTCGAGTTCGGCGAGCTCGAGCACGGCGGCGGCCGTCCGGTCACCCGCGACGCCGCCGTCCCGATCGGCTCGGTCACCAAGGCGTTCACCGCGACCCTGGCGATGATCCTGGTCGCGGACGGCGACCTCGATCTCGACGAGCCGCTGGGCGAGCACCTGCCCGAGCTCGGCGCGCTCGGCGACGAGCTCTCCGTGCGCCATCTCCTCAGCCACACCGGCGGATTCGCCAGCGGGCCGGACTCGACCGAGTTGTCGTCCGGCTCGCTTCGTCGTTACGTGGCCGACCACTGCCACCACGGAAACCTCGTGCTCCCGCCGGGCGCCGGGTTCTCCTACTCCAACATGGGCTACATCCTCGCCGGCCGGCTGATCGAAGTGATCACCGGCATGAGCTGGGCAGAGGCCATGGAGTCGATCCTGCTGCGGCCGCTGGGGGTGACGCCGGCCTTCACCGACCCGGTCACGGCCGGGCCGCCCGCCCGCCCGGTGGCGACCGGGCACTCGGTCAACCTGGCACGCGGCCGTACCACCCCGGTCCGCCAGTCGCTGGCCGTCGCCGAGGCGCCCGCCGGCTCGCTGGCCGCGAGCGCCATGGACCTGGTGGCGCTCGGGCGGCTGCATCTGCCACCTGGCCTGCCGGCGGTGCTGCCGGCCGATCATGCCGAGCTCATGCGCCGGCCCGCGCCCGCCGCCGACCCCTTCGGCCTCGCCGACGCGTGGGGCCTCGGCCTGGCGCTGTTCCGCGGCGCCGGCACCGGCTGGGCCGGCCATGACGGCAATGCCGACGGGACCGCCTGCTATCTGCGCGTCGACCCGGCCGCCGGCTGGGCCGTCGCGCTCACCGCCAACACCAACACCGGGATCGGCCTGTGGCAGGACCTCGTGGCGTGGATGGCCGCAGCCGGCATCCCGTTCGCCACGGCACCGGCGGCCGAGAGCGCGACCGGCGCCCAGGCCGGCCCGCCGCCCGACTGCGCCGGCACGTACGTCAACGGCGACTCCGAGTACGTCGTGACGGAGTCGGCCGGCCGGGCCAGCCTCGCCGTCGACGGCGAGGAGTACGTGATGCTCGCCGGGCCGGACGGCCTGACCTTCTCGCTGCTCGACCCGACCTCCGGCCAGCGGCTGCCCGGCGGACGCTTCCAGCGCGACCCGGCATCGGGAGAGATCCGCGGAATGCAGGTCAACGGCCGGCTGGCGAGCCGGCACGCCGCCGTCGGCGCCGCCGCCCGGCGCTAGCAGCCGATCTCCAGCAGGAAAGGTGTGAGTCGCGGTGCTGTCCCAGCCCAGCAGCATGCCCGCGCGCGAGTCGAAGCCCGCGCGCGACCCGGAGGCCGCCCAGGCGCCCGCCTCCCAGCCGGACCCGGCCTGGAACGACACCGGCCGCGCCGTCCCGCCCGCCACCCTGGCGGAGCTGTTCGAGGCGCAGGTGGCGCGCGCTCCGGAGCGGCCCGCGGTGGTGTTCGACGGCGGCGCGCTCAGTTTCGCCGAGTTGGACGAGCGGGCGAACCGCCTCGCGCACCTGCTGGTCGGCCGCGACGTCGGTCCTGAGCGGATCGTGGCGCTCGTGCTGCCGCGGTCGGTGGAGATTGTCGTGGCGCAGCTCGCCGTGGCCAAGGCCGGCGGTGCCTACGTGCCGGTGGACCCCGACTACCCGGCCGAGCGGATCGCGTTCATGCTCGCCGACTCCTCGCCGGTGCTGGTCGTCACCTCGGCCGAGCTGGCCGGCCGGCTGCCCACCGGCGCGGACGTCCTGGTGATCGACGCCGAGGCCACGGCGGAGCGGCTGGCCGCCTCGCCCGCGCATCCGCCGACCGACGCGGATCGGCGGGCGCCGCTGTCGCTGGCGCATCCGGCCTACGTGATCTACACGTCGGGCTCGACCGGACGGCCGAAGGGCGTGGTGGTCTCCCACCGCGGCCTGGCGAGCTTCTCGGCCGCGGAGATCGACCACTACGACGTGGTGGCCGGGGATCGGGTGCTGCAGTTCTCCTCGCCGAGCTTCGACGCGTCCGTGCTCGAGCTGTGCATGTCCCTGCCCGCCGGGGCGGCGTTGGTGGTGCCCCCGCCGGGTCCGTTGCTGGGCGAGCAGCTGGCGGAGGTGGTCGCCGCGCGGCGGGTGACGCACGCGTTGATCCCGCCGGCGGCGCTGGCCACCGTGCCCGCCGCCGCGGCGCGCGGGCTGGCCGGGTTCCGCATGGTGACCGTGGGCGGCGACGCGTGCACGGCGGAGCTGGTGGACGTATGGGCGCCGGGCCGGAGGCTGATCAATTCGTACGGGCCGACGGAGGCCACCGTCGTGGCGACGTGGAGCGACCCGCTGGCGCCGGGCACCGGCCTGCCGCCCATCGGGCGGCCGATCCTCAACACGCGCGTCCACGTCCTCGACGACGAGCTGCGCCCGGTGCCGGTGGGCACGGCCGGCGAGCTGTACGTGGCCGGGATCGGGTTGGCCCGCGGCTACCTGAACCGGCCGGGGCTCACGGCCGAGCGCTTCGTGGCGAACCCGTTCGACGGTCCGGGGGAGCGGATGTACCGCACCGGCGACCTGGTGCGCTGGCGGCCGGACGGCCAGCTCGAGTTCGTCGGCCGCGCGGACGACCAGGTGAAGATCCGCGGTTTCCGGATCGAGCTGGGCGAGATCGAGGCAGCCCTGGCCGGACATCCCGACGTCGGCGCCGCCGTCGTCACGGCCCGCGAGGACCGGCCGGGCGACAAGCGCCTCGTCGCCTACATCGTGCCGGCCGCGGCCGGCCGGCCGGCCGACCCTGGCGAGCTGCGCGCCTTCCTGGCCAGGACGCTGCCCGTCTACATGCTGCCGGCCGCGTTCGTGACCCTGGACGAACTGCCGCTCAGCCCGAACGGCAAGCTGGACCGGCGCGCGCTGCCGGCGCCCGGGCTGGCCACCGAGGCCACCGTCGCGGCGCCCGCCGGCGGGGGCGCCGGCTACGTCGCGCCGCGCACGCCCACCGAGCAGGTACTGGCCGAGATCTGGGCCGAGGTGCTCGGTCTCGACCGGGTCGGCGTCGAGGACGACTTCTTCGCGCTCGGCGGCGACTCCATCCAGGGCGTCCGCGCGCTGTCGCGGATGCGGGCGGCGCTCGGCGTCGAGCTGTCGGCCCGCGCCGTCTTCGACGCGCCCACCGTGGCCCGGCTCGCCGGGACCGTGCGCGACGCCGCCCGCGCCGGCAGGGACGCGCCGATCCCCCCGATCCCGCCCGCGGCACGCGACGGCGCGCTGCCGCTGTCGGCGGCACAGCGGCGCCTGTGGTTCCTCGACGACCTCACCTCGGGCGGGACCGAGTACAACACCGGCGTCGCGCTGCGGCTGACCGGGCCGCTGGACAGCGCCGCGCTGCGGGCCGCGCTGGCCGCGCTGGTGGCCAGGCACGCGTCGCTGCGCACCACGTTCGACACCGTGGACGGGCGCGGCGTGCAGATCGTCGCGCCGCGCGGCGAGCTGCCGCTGCGTACCGTCGACGTGGCGGCCGCCGACCCGGCCGCGCTCGACGAGGCGCTCCTCGAGGAGCTGCGCGCCCCCTTCGACCTGCGCCGCGGCCCGCTCACCAGGGCACTGCTCGTCCGGCTCGGCGAGCCAGGGCGGCCGGGGGAGCCCGGCCAGATCCCCGAGCACGTGCTGCTGCTGTGCCAGCACCACATCGTCACCGACGGCTGGTCGGTCGACATCCTGGTCCGCGAGCTGGCCGCGCTGTACACGGCGGCGTGCGCCGGCGGCCGAGCCGAGCGAGCCGAACTGCCCAGCCCGCCCATCGAGTACGCCGACTACGCCGCGTGGCAGCGCGACCGGCTCGCCGGCACCGCGCTCGACGGCGACGTCGCGTACTGGCGGCGGACCCTCACCGGACTCCCCGCGCTCGAGCTGCCCACCGACCGGCCGCGGCCGCCCCTGCTCACGACCGCTGGCGCCGTCCACAGGCACCGGCTCCCCGCCGGCCTCGTCCGCGAGCTGACCCGTCTCGGGCAGGCGCACGGCGCCACGCTGTTCATCACCCTGACGTCCGCCGTCCAGATCATGCTGGCGCACCACAGCGACCAGAAGGACATCGCGGTCGGCACCGTGACCTCCGGCCGGGACCGCGCGGAGCTGGAGGATCTGGTCGGCTGCTTCATCAACATCGTCGTGCTGCGCTCCGCCGTCGACGGTTCGAAGCCGTACGGCCGGTTCCTCGCCGAGGTGCGCGAGACCGTGCTCGAGGCGTTCGCCCACGACGAGGTGCCGTTCGACCGGCTCGTCGACGAGCTGCAGCCGGCGCGCGACCCGAGCCGCAGCCCGCTGGTGCAGGCCCTGGTCGTGCTGCAGAACGCGGCGGTGCGGGCCACGGAGATGGGCGGCCTGCGGGTCGCCGAGCACGACCTGCCGAGGCACGCCGCACGGTACGAGCTCGTCGTCGAGTTCGTCCCCGCCGCCGACGGCGGCCTCACGATGGTGATCGAGTACAACACCGACCTCTTCGCCGCCGCCACCATAGAGCGGCTGGCGGAGCGGCTGGCCCAGCTGCTGGGCGGCATCGCCGCCGACCCGGGCCGCACGGTCGCGGCGCTCGCCGCCGCCGATGGCGACCGGGTCGGGCCGCCCGGCGGCCGCCGGGCGGCGCCCGCCCGCGCGGTCACCGCCGCCGGCGGCGCCGGCTACGTCGCCCCGCGCACCAGCGCAGAACGGACGCTGGCCCGGATCTGGGCCGAGGTGCTCGGGTTGGATCGGGTCGGCGCCGAGGACAACTTCTTCGAGCTCGGCGGCGACTCCATCCTGTCCATCCAGGTGGTGTCCAAGGCCAGGCAGGCCGGGCTCGAGCTGACCTCCCGCGACCTGTTCGTCCATCAGACCGTCGCGGCCCTGGCCGCGTCCCGGGCCGGCGCGGCGCCGGCCGCGCGGCCGGCCGGTCCGCAGGGCGCGGTCCAGGGCGACGTGCCGCTGACGCCGATCCAGCACTGGTTCTTCGCGACCCACCAGGCCCATCCCGAGCATTTCGACCAGTCCGTGCTCGTCGAGCTGGCGGAGCGGGTGGACGCGGCGGCGTTGCGCCGCGCGTTCGACGCGGTGCTCGCCCACCACGACGCGCTGCGGATGCGCTTCGAGCGGGTCGGTGGCGAGTGGCGGCAGTACAACGCGCCGCCGGCCGCCTCGGGCGATGCCGCGGCCGGCGCCGCGGCCGGCGCCGGCGTGCTGACCCACCGCGACCTGTCCGGCATGGACGCCGATGAGCAGGCGGCCGCGCTGCGCGCCGCCGCCGGCGAGATCCACGCCGGGTTCGACCTGGCGGCCGGGCCGCTGCTCAAGGCGGTCCTGTTCGACCGGGGCGCCACCCGGCCGGCCGCCCTGCTCATCGCCGTCCACCACCTCGTCGTCGACGGCGTGTCGTGGCGCATCCTGCTGGACGACCTGGGCGCCGCCTACCGGCAGGCGGCCGGCGCGGGGGATCCGCGCATCGATCTCGGCGTCAAGACGACGTCGTTCCAGGAGTGGGCCAGGCGGCTGGCCGAGCATGTGGCCGCCGGAGGTCTCGACGATGAGCGGGACCACTGGACGGCCGGGACCGGCTGGGGCGATCCCCATGTGCCGGTCGATGCCGAGGGCGCCAACACGGCGCGCTCGACGCGCTCGGTCGCCGCCCGGCTCAGCCGCGAGGAGACGCGGACCCTGCTGCAGCAGGTGCCCGGCGCCTACCGCACCCAGATCAACGACGTCCTGCTCGCCGCGCTCGGCCGGGTGCTGAGCCGGTGGACCGGGCGCCCGCGGGTGCTGGTCGACCTCGAAGGCCACGGCCGGGAGGACCTGCTGGACGGCGTCGACCTGTCCCGCACGGTCGGCTGGTTCACCACGATCTATCCGGTCGCGCTCACCGTGCCGGGCGGAGGCTGGGGCGAGGCGCTGAAGTCGGTCAAAGAGCAGCTGCGTTCCGTACCGCGCCGCGGCCTCGGCTACGGCGCCCTGCGCTTCCTCGCCGGTCGCGGTGCCGCCCCCATCGCCGTGGCCGGCGAGGATCCACCGCAGGCCGGCCCGACGCCGGGTCCGCACCACGATCCACAGGTGAGCTTCAACTACCTGGGCCAGTTCGACTGGCCGGTCGGCGGCGACGGGCCGTTCGCCGCCGTCCCTGGCGGGCTGGCCGCCGACGAGCACCCCGACACCCCTCGACCGCACCTGCTCGACGTGGTCGGCGCGATCGAGCAGCAGCGGCTCGAGCTCAGGTGGTTCTACTCCGACCAGGTCCACCGCGAGTCCACCGTGCGGTCGCTGGCCGAGCAACTGGTCGGCGCGCTGCGGGAGATCATCGAGCACTGCACCCTGCCGGACGCCGGCGGCCGCACCCCGTCGGACTTCCCGCTGGCCGGGCTCGACCAGGCCGCTGTGGACCTGGTCGCCGGGGACGGTCGCGCGGTCGAGGACGTCTACCCGCTCACCCCGATGCAGGCGGGCATGGTGTACCACTGGCTGTCGCACGGCGACCAGGGCGTCTACCTGCAGCAGGTGGCGTTCGTGCTGGACGGCGTGACCGATCCCGCCGTCCTCGCCGCGGCATGGCAGCGCGTGGTCGACCGGACCGCCGTGCTGCGCTCGCGGGTGGTGAGCGACGGCGTTCCCGCGCCGGTCCAGGTCGTGGACCGGCGGGCGACCGTGCCGGTGACCCACCTCGACTGGAGCGCGCTGCCGGAGGCCGCGCGGCGGGAGCGGATGGACCGGCTGCTCGACCGCGACCGGCGCGCCGGCATGGACATCGGGGCCGCGCCGCTGCTGCGGCTGGCGCTGGCCAGGCTGTCGGACTCGGCGGTCCAGGTGGTCTGGACCTTCCACCACCTGGTGCTGGACGGCTGGAGCGTCTTCCAGGTGCTGTCCGACGTGTTCGCCGAGCACGCCGCGCTGGCCGCCGGGCAGCCCGGCGACCCGGCGCCGGTGGCCAGGCGGCCGTTCGGGGAGTACCTGCGGTGGCTGGCCGCCCAGGATCTGCGGGAGGCGGAGAGGTACTGGCGTTGGACGCTGGCCGGACTGGCCGGGCCCACGCCGCTCGGCTACGACCGCCCGCCGGGCCCCGCGCACGCCACCGTCTCCTCCGACCTGTCGCGCGTGCGGCTCGACGCGGCCGAGTCGGCGGAGCTGTACGCCTTCGCCAGACGGCACCGGCTGACGCTCGGCACCGTCATCCAGGGAGCATGGGCGGTGCTGCTGGCCCGCGGCAGCGGCGAACGCGACGTGTGCTTCGGCGCGACCGTCTCGGGGCGGCCCGCCGACCTGCCGGGCGCCGATGCGATGACCGGCATCTTCATCAACACCGTTCCGGTGCGCGTCGACGTCCCCGACGGGGCCCCCGTGGTCGAGTGGCTGCGCGCGCTGCAGTCCGCGCAGGCCCACGCCCGCAGGTTCGACTTCGTCTCGCTGCCCCAGGTGCACGCCTGGAGCGGCCTGCCTGGCGGCGTGGACCTCTTCCACAGCATCGTCGTCGTCGACAACTATCCGATCAACGACGTGGCCGTCGCCGCGCACGGGCTGCGGCTGCGCGAGCTGCGCGGCGTCGAGAACACCAACTACCCGATCAGCCTGGTGGTGGTGCCCGGCGAGCGGCTGACCATCGAGGTCGGCTACGACCCTGAGCTGTTCGACGCTGCCACCATCGAGCGGACCGCCGACCTGCTGCGCCGCGTCCTGCGCGGGTTCGTCGCCGGTCCGGACGCCGAGCTGGCCGGCCTTGACCTCCCGGTCGCCGCGCCCGTCGTGCCGCCCGTCGGGGAGCAGGCCGCCCGGCCGGCCGGTGCGCGCCGGCCGGCCGGGCACGTCGAACCGCGCAGCGACACCGAACGCCTCGTGGCCGAGGTCTGGGCCGACGTCCTCGAGGTGGACAGGGTCGGCGTCGAGGACGACATCTTCCACCTCGGCGGCGACTCGCTGCGCAGCCTGTCCATCGCGGCCCGGCTGAAGGCCGCGTTCGGCGTCGCGCTGACCCCGCGCGACGTGCTGACGAGCCGTACCGTCGCCGCCCTCGCCGAGCTGGTCGAAGAGCGGATCCTGCGCGAGCTGGAGCAGGTGGCCGCCGCCGGTGCCGGCGACGAACTCTGAGAAGACACGAGGAGAGAACCGATGCCGTCATCGCACGAGAGCCGGATCGCGGCCCTGCCCGAGGACCTGCGGCGGCGGCTGCGCGAGCGGCTCGCCGGCCGGACCGCGCCGGACGCCGCGGGGTCGGCCGGCGCCGCGGCCGGCGCCGCGGGCGGTGACGCGATCGACCCCATCGACGCGATCGACCCCGCCGACCGCAAGGGCCGGCTCCCGCTCTCCTTCGCCCAGCAGCGGCTGTGGTTCCTCGATCAGCTCCGTCCAAGCACCGCCGAGTACCACAGCGCCCAGGCGCTGCGCCTGGTCGGACCGCTGGACGTGTCCACGCTGGCCGGGGCGGTCCGGGAGGTCGTGGCCAGGCACGAGTCGCTGCGCACCACGTTCGAGGAGGTCGACGGGCGGGCGGTGCAGATCGTGCACCCGGCGCCCGCGCCGGACGCCGGCCTCCTGGACGTGGTCACCCTGGCGGCGCCGGACGACCTGGACCGGGTGCTGGCCGAGGAGTACGCCCGCCCGTTCGACCTGCGCCGCGGGCCGCTGCTGCGGGCGCTGCTGGTGCGGGTGACCGAAGCCGAGCATGTCCTGCTGCTCACCGCGCACCACATCATCACCGACGGCTGGTCGATGGGCATCCTCGTCAAGGAGCTGGGCGCGGTGTACACGGCCGCGCCGCAGGGCGGCACGCAGCTGCCGCCGCCGCGGCTGCAGTACGCCGACTACGCGGTCTGGCAGCGCGAGCGGCTCGCCGGCGCCCAGGACGACCACCTCGCCTACTGGACGCGCCAGCTCGCCGGGCTCGCCCCGCTCGGCCTGCCGACCGACCGCCCGCGCCCGGCCGTCCGCACCTCTGCGGGCGGCGTGCACCGCTTCACCGTGCCGGCCGACGTCGCGGCACGGCTCGCCGAGCTGGCCCGCGACAACGGCACGACGCCGTTCACCGCGCTGGTGGCCGCCTGCCAGCTGTGGTGCGCCCGCTACGCGAACCAGGACGACATCGCGGTCGGCACCGCGGTCGCCGGGCGGCACCGCCCGGAGCTGGAACGGATCGTCGGCTTCTTCGTCAATACCGTGGTGCTGCGGTCGACCGTCGACCTGTCGCGCACCTTCACCGAGTTCCTCGGCAGCGTCAGGGACACCGCCCTCGACGCCGTCGCGCACGCGGAGGTGCCGTTCGAACGCCTCGTGGACGCGGCCCGCGCCGAGCGCGATCTCAGCCGCAACCCGCTGTTCGACGTCATGGTGCTGTGGCAGGACGGCGGGCGGCGGCCGCCGGCGTTCGCCGGGCTGTGGGTCGAGGAGGTCACCGTGGCGCGCGGCGCCGCGGCCTTCGACCTGACCGTCGAGTTCACCGAACGCGGCGGCGAGCTCGCCGTCTCGCTCGAGTACAGCACTGACCTGTTCGACGCCCGCACCATCGCGCGGATGGCCGGGCACCTCGGCGTGCTGCTGGCACAGGTGGCGGCCGATCCCGACCGGCGGCTGGCCGAGCTCGCGCTGTCCGACCCGGCCGAGCTGCGCCGCGTGCTCGTGGAATGGAACGACGCCGGCGGTGCCGCCGCCGGAGGCGGCGAGCCGGCGTCGTGGATCCTGCCCGAGCTGATCGAGGCGCAGGTGGCCAGGACCCCGGACGCCGTCGCCGTGGTCCACGAGGGCGTCGAGCTGTCCTACGCCGAGCTCAACGCGCGGGCGAACCGGCTGGCACGGGTGCTGGTCGACCGGGGCGTCGGGCCGGAGCGGCTGGTGGCGCTCGCCCTGCCGCGGTCCGCGGAGCTGGTCGTGGCCGTGCTGGCCGTGCTCAAGGCGGGCGGGGCGTACCTGCCGGTCGATCCGGGCCATCCGGCCGACCGGGTCCGGGCGATGATCGAGGACGCCGGGCCGGTGCTGCTGCTGACCACGGACGGCGTGGCCGGGGCCGCGGACGCCGAGCGCGCCTGGCCCGGGGTGCCCCGGCTGGTGCTCGACCCGGCGGGGACGCCGGACGCGCGGGCCGCGGCCGCCGCCGGGAACCTGACCGACGACGAGCGCCTGGGGGCGCTGACGCCCGCCCACCCCGCGTACGTGATCTACACGTCGGGATCCACCGGCCGGCCCAAGGGCGTGGTCGTCACCCACCGCAGCGTGGCCGGCCTGGCGGCGTGGGCGGCGGCGGGCTTCGGCCCGGCGGGGCTGTCCCACGTGGTGTTCTCCACCTCGCTGAACTTCGACGTCTCGGTGTTCGAGCTGCTCTGCCCGCTGACGGTGGGCGGCCGCGTCGAGGTCGTCCGCGACGTGCTCGCCATCGCCGACCGCGCCGCCGGGCCTGTCAGCCTCGTCAGCGCGGTCCCGTCGGCGCTCGCGCAGGTGGTGGCCGGCGCCGGCGTCGGTACCACGCCGGCCAGAGTCGTCGTCGCCGGGGAGGCGCTGTCGGCGCACGCCGTCCGGCAGATCAAGGGCACCTGGCCCGACGCCGCGATCGCCAACATCTACGGCCCGACCGAGGTGACGGTCTACGCCACCGCCTGGTACTCCGGCGGCTCCCACCCGACCACGGGCGACCAGGCGCCGCCGATCGGACGGCCGATCACGGGCATCCGCTGCTACGTCCTGGACGGCGGGCTGCGCCCCGTGCCGGTCGGCGTGCCAGGGGAGCTGTACCTCGGCGGCCGCGGGCTGGCCCGCGGCTACCTGAACCGCCCTGGGCTGACCGCGGAGCGGTTCGTCGCCGATCCGTTCGGGCCGCCCGGGGCCCGCATGTACCGCACCGGCGACATCGTCCGGTGGACCGACGACGGGGAGCTGGTCTACCTCGGCCGCGCCGACCACCAGGTCAAGGTGCGCGGTTTCCGGATCGAGCTGGGCGAGATCGAGGCCGCGCTGCTCCGCCACGACGGGGTCGCCGAGGCCGCCGTGGTGGTCCGCGAGGACGGCGGCCACCGGCGCCTCGTCGGCTACGTCGTGCCGCCCGCCGCAGCCGCGCCGCCGGAGGCCGCCCGGCTGCGGGACTTCCTGCGGCGGATGCTGCCCGAGTACATGGTGCCGGCGGCCTTCGTCCCCCTGGAGGCGCTGCCGCTCAACCCGAACGGCAAGCTGGACCGCCGCGCGCTGCCGGCTCCGCGCTGGGAGGCCGGCGCGTCCGGCGCGCACGTCGCCCCACGCGGCGACGCCGAACGCCGGCTGGCCGAGATATGGTCCGCCGTGCTCGGCGTGGACCGGGTCGGCGTCGAGGACAACTTCTTCGAGCTGGGCGGCGACTCGATCCTGAGCCTCCAGATCGTCGCGCGGGCCCGCCGCGCCGGCCTGCCCATGTCGGCCGGCGATCTCTTCCGGCACCAGACCGTCGCCGCGCTGGCCGCCGCCCTCCAGAACGCGGCGGACACCGCGGAGGACGCGGCGCGGCCGCCGGCCGGCGTGCCGGTGCCGGCCGGCCCCGCACCGCTCGGCCCCATCCAGCACTGGTTCTTCGCCACCCACGGGCCGTTGCGGCATTTCACCATGTCGGTGCTGCTGGAACTTCCCGGCGACGTCGACGAGGCGGCGCTGCGCGCGGCGGTGCGGGCCGTGCTGGCCCATCACGACGCGCTGCGCACGCGGTTCTCCGCCGTCGACGGCACGTGGCGCCAGGTGCCCGCACCGGCGGCCGGGCCGGACGGCGAGCCCGGCGCCGTGGCGCTGTCGCGGCACGACCTTTCCGGGCTGGACGATACCCAGGCCACGGCGGCGATCGAGGCCGCGGCCGCCGCCGCCCGCGCCGGCCTGGATCTCGACGCTGGGGAGCTGGCGGCGGCGCTGCTGTTCGTGCTCGGGGGCGGCCGGCCGCCGCGGCTGCTGCTCACCGTGCACCACCTCGCGGTGGACGGCGTGTCCTGGCGGATCCTGCTCGGCGATCTCGAAACCGCCTACCGGCAGGTCGCCGCCGGGCGGCCCGTCGAGCTGGAGCCGGCCGGCACGACGTTCGCGCAGTGGGCGGCGCTGCTCGCCGACCAGGTACGCGCCGGCCGCATGGACGGCGACCTCGCCCACTGGGCCGAGGCGTCCGGTGCGGCGGCGGCCGCCGAACTGCCCACAGACCGCGACGGCCGGCCGACGGCCGGCTCCGCCCGTTCGGTCACGGTGCGGCTCGACCGCGCCGGCACCGATGCCCTCCTCCACGACGTGCCCGGGGTCTACCGCACCCAGATCAACGACGCGCTGCTCGCCGCGCTCGGCCGGGCGCTGGCCGAGTGGACGGGGCGCGACCGCGTCATGGTCGCCATGGAGGGCCACGGCCGGCAGGAGGTGGTCGACGGCGTCGACCTGACCAGGACCGTCGGCTGGTTCACCGCCCAGTACCCGGTGGTGCTCGAGGTTCCGGGCGGCGACTGGGGCGCCGCCCTGAAGTCGGTGAAGGAGCGGCTGCGCGCGGTACCCCACCACGGCGTGAGCTATGACGCGCTGCGCTACCTGAGCCCGCCCGACTCCCCGGCCGCCGCGTTGCGCGACGACCGGGCGCCGCTGATCCGCTTCAACTACCACGGCCAGTGGGACATGGCGCAGGACGCGGGCGGCCTGTACCGGGCCAGGCTGGACGGTGCGGGGCCGGACATCGACCCGGCGGAACCGCTGCCGTTCCTGCTCGACGTCGTCGGGCTGGTCGAGGGCGGGCAGCTGGCGCTGACCTGGGTGTACTCGGACCAGACCCACGACGAGGCCACCGTGCGCCGGCTGGCGGAGCGCACACTGCTCGGGCTGCGCGAGATCGTCGCGCACTGCGCCGGCCTGGACGCCGGCGGCCGCACCCCGTCGGACTTCCCGCTCGCCCGGCTGGACCAGGCGGCCGTCGACCGGATCACCGGTACCGGCCGGGACGTGGAAGACATCTACCCGCTCACCCCCCTGCAGGCCGGGATGCTGTTCCACAGCCTGCTGGACGGCGGCGCCGACACCTACGTCGACCAGGCCCGGTTGCTGCTGGACGGCGTGGCCGAGCCCGAGCCGCTCGGCGCGGCCTGGCAGGCCGTCGTCGACCGGACCCCCGCGCTGCGCAGCGCCGTGGTGTGGGAGGGCGTGGACGAGCCCGTCCAGGTCGTCCGCCGCCACGCGACGTTGCCGATCACGCATCTCGACTGGCGCGACCTGCCGGAGGCCGAGCTCGACGCCATCGCCCGATCCGGCGACCGGCCCCCGGCGGACGGCTCGCCGCTCGGCCGGCTGCTCGCGGCCGAGCGGGCCGCGGGATGCGCGCTCGGCAGCCCGCCCCTGATGCGGCTGGCCATCGCCAGGCTCCCTGGCGACCGGGTCCTTGTGGTGTGGACCACCCATCACCTGATCATGGACGGCTGGAGCCTGGGCCAGGTGTTCGCCGAGGTGTGCGAGCGCTACGCGGCCGCCCTGAGCGGCCGGGAACCGGAACCGGTGGCCCGCCGCCCGTTCCGTGACTACCTGAGCTGGCTGGGCGACCAGGATCGGGCGCGCGCCGAGGAGCACTGGCGGCGCGAGCTGGCCGGCTTCGCCGCGCCCACGCCGCTGCCCTACGACCGGCCGCCCAGGCAGGCGCACCGTGCCAGGTCCGCCGCCGCGGTGGGCTTCGCGCTGCCGGCGGCGGAGTCGGCGCGGCTGCGCTCGGCCGCGCAGCGCAACGGGCTGACGATCAACACGGTGCTGCAGGGCGCGTGGGCGCTGCTGCTGGCGCGCTACAGCGGCGAACCGGACGTCGTGTTCGGGACGACCGTGTCCGGGCGGCCGGCCGAGCTGGCGGGCGTGGAGTCGATGGTCGGCATGTTCATCAACACGGTCCCCACCAGGGTGCGGGTGACCGGCGGCGACGACCTGGTCGCCTGGCTGCGCCGGCTGCAGGAGGCGCAGAGCGACGCCCGGCGGTTCGACTACGTCTCGCTGGCGCAGCTGCAGGTCCTGAGCGAGCTTCCCGCGGGGACGAACCTCTTCGACAGCATGGTCGTCTTCGAGAACTACCCGTACGACGAGGCCGCCGGCGCCGCGGCCGGGCTGCGGATCAGCGACATCCAGGCGCGGGACGTGACCAACTTCCCCCTCAGCCTGCGCGGCTACCTCACCGACCGGCTCGACGTCGAGCTGTCCTACGACCCCGCGCTGTTCGACGCGGCCACCGTCCGGCGGCTCACCGGGGGGCTGCGACTGGTGCTGACCGCGATCGCCGCCGACCCGCACCGGGTGCTCGACGAGCTGCCGTTGCTGTCCGCGGCCGAGCGCGACCGGGTGCTCGTGGAGTGGAACGACACGGGCCTTGCCACCCCCGGGCTGACCTTCCCCGAGGTGTTCGCGGCGCAGGCCGGGCGTACGCCGGAGGCGACGGCGCTGGTGTGCGGGGAGGTGGCGCTGAGCTACGCGGAGCTGGCGGCGCGGGCGAACCGGCTGGCGCGCCACCTGCGCGAGTGCGGCGTCGGCCCGGAGCGGGTGGTGGCGCTGCGCCTGCCGCGCTCGGCGGAGATGGTCGTCGCCATACTCGCCGTGCTGAAGGCGGGCGGCGCCTACCTGCCGGTCGACCCCGAGCTGCCCGCCGAGCGGGCCGCGATGATGCTGCGCGACGCCGACCCGGTGCTGGTCCTGGACGCGCCGGTCCCCGATGAGGTCCTGGCCGGCCACCCGGCCGACGACCTGGAGCCGGTGGCGGGCCAGGACAACGCCGCATACGTCATCTACACCTCGGGGTCCAGCGGCACCCCGAAGGGCGTCGTCGTCGATCACGCCGGGCTGGCCAACCTGCTGTTCAGCCACCGCGCCGACTGGCTCCCGGCCGGCGGGACGCGGCTGCGGGCCGCGCTGACGGCCGCGTTCTCGTTCGACACCTCCTGGGAAGGCCCGCTGCTGATGGCGGCGGGGCACGAGCTGCACCTGATCGGCGACGACGTGCGGCTCGACCCGGCGGCGCTGGCCGGCTACGTCGCCGAGCACCGCATCGACTTCCTCGACCTCACCCCGACCTACGCCCGCCAGGTGCTCGCCGCCGGGCTCCTGGACGGCGGGCGGCACCGGCCGGCGATCGTGATGCTCGGCGGGGAGGCGCTGGACGAGGCGCTGTGGCGGGACCTGGCCCGGGCCGACGGGACGGTCGGCTACAACTTCTACGGGCCGACCGAATGCACGGTGGACGCGCTGTGGTGCCGGATCGGCGCGACCGCCGGGCCGGCGGTCGGCCGGCCGGTGCGGAACGTGCGGGCGTACGTGCTCGACGACCGGCTGCGGCCGCAACCGATCGGCGCCCCGGGCGAGCTGTACCTGGCCGGGGCGCAGGTGGCCCGCGGCTACCTGAACCGGCCGGGCCTGACCGCCGAGCGGTTCGTGGCCGACCCGTTCGGGCCGCCGGGGAGCCGCATGTACCGGACCGGCGACCGGGCCCGCTGGACCGGCGACGGGGTGGTCGAATACCTCGGCAGGCTCGACGAGCAGGTGAAGATCCGCGGGTTCAGGATCGAGCCGGGCGAGATCGAGGCCGCGCTGGTCGCCCACCCGGAGGTCGCCGAGGCCGTCGTGGTCGCCAGGGAGGACCAGCCGGGCGTCAAGCGCCTCGTCGCCTACCTCGTGCCCGCGGCCCAGGCGGCGCCGGCTGCCGGCCGGTTCGAGCTCGACTCGGGCGAGCTGCGCGCGTGGCTGGCCGGGTCGCTGCCCGACCACATGGTGCCCGCCGCCTTCGTCCGGCTCGCCGCGCTGCCGCGCACCACGAGCGGCAAGCTCGACCGGCGCGCGCTGCCGGCGCCGGACTGGCAGGCCGAGGCCCGCCCCGAGCTGGCGCCGCGCACCGACGCCGAACGCGCGGTCGCCAAGATCTGGGCCGAGGTGCTCGGCCTGGACCGCGTCGGCGTCGAGGACAACTTCTTCGCACTCGGCGGCGACTCGATCGTGAGCATCCGGGTGACCGCCCGGCTGCGCGCGGCCTTCGACGTGGAGCTGTCCCCGCGGGCCGTGTTCACCCATCCCACGGTCGAGCGGCTCGCCGCCGTGTGCGCGCGGGCGGCCGGGCACGACCCGGTGCTGCCCGTCGTCGACCGCGCGGGGGAGCTGCCGCTTTCGTTCGCCCAGCAGCGGCTGTGGTTCCTGGAGGAGTTCGAGCCGGGCGGCTCGGAGTACATCACCTACACCGGCCTCCTGCTGCGCGGGCAGCTCGACGCCGGGGCGCTGCGGGGCGCGCTCACCGAGCTGGTCGCCAGGCACGAGTCGCTGCGGACGACGTTCGATTCGGTGGACGGGCGGCCGGTGCAGGTGGTGCATCCGCCCTATGAGATGGCGCTGCCGGTGCGCGACCTGTCCGGGTTGCCGCCGGAGCGGCGGCGCGCCGAGCTGGACCGGATCGGCGCCGAAGAAAGCGGCCGCCCGTTCGACCTGCGGACGGGGCCGTTGCTGCGGGCCGGCCTGGTGCGGCTGGCCGACGACGAGCACGCGTTCACCCTCGCCCTGCACCACATCGTCACCGACGGCTGGTCGATGGGGGTGCTCATCGATGAACTGGGCGCCGCGTACCGCGCGCTGCGCGCGGGGGAGCCGCCGGCCCTGCCGCCGCTGCCGCGCCAGTACGTGGACTTCGCGGCCTGGCAGCGCGACCGGCAGGCCGGCGACGCGCTGGAGGAGCACCTGGCGTACTGGCGCCGGCAGCTCGCCGGCGTGCCCGCCCTGGAGCTGCCCACCGACCGGCCGAGGCCGGCCGTGCAGACGCGCGACGGCGCCCTGCTGGAGTTCGCGGTGCCCGCCGACGTCGCCGCGCGGCTCAAGGAGCTCGGCAGGCGGCACGACGCCACGCTGTTCATGACGTTGATGGCGGCCTGCCAGCTCCTGTTCCACCGGTGGTCCGGCCAGGACGACGTGGCCGTGGGCACGGTCGTCTCCGGCCGGGAGCAGGCCGAGCTCGAGAACATCGTCGGGGTGTTCGTCAACACCCTCGTGCTGCGGTCCACGCTCGCCGGGCAGCGAACGTTCGGCGAGTTCCTGGACGGCGTGCGGGGCACCGTGCTGGACGCCTTCACGCACCAGGAGGTGCCGTTCGAGCGGGTCGTCGACGAGGTGCGGCCGGTCCGCGACACCAGCCGCACCCCGCTGTTCCAGGCCATGGTGGTGCTGCAGAACGTCGGCGACCGGCTGCCCGACCTGCCGGGCCTGACCGCGACGGAGCTCATGCCGCCGGAGGTGGCGACGGGATTCGACCTCAGCCTCGACTTCGCCGAACGCGCCGGCGGCGTCGCCGGTCTCGTGACGTACAACACCGACCTGTTCGACGCCGGCACGATCGAGCGGATGGCCGAGCACCTGCTCGTCCTGCTGGACGCCGTGGCCGCCGAGCCCGAACTGGCCCTGGACGAGCTGCCCTGGATGTCCGCGGCCGAGCGCGACCTGGTGGTTGTGGAGTGGAACGACACCGACCTCGCCGTCGCGCCGGCGACCGTGCCCGAGGTGTTCGCCGCGCAGGTCAGGCGTACGCCGGAGGCGACGGCGCTGGTGGACGGTGACCTGGCGCTCAGCTTCGCCGAGCTGGACGCGCGGGCGGACCGGCTGGCGCGGCACCTGCGCGAGCAAGGCGTCGGACCCGAGCGGGTGGTGGCCCTGCGCCTGCCGCGGTGCGCCGAGATGGTCGTCGCGATCCTGGCGGTGTGGAAGGCCGGCGGCGCCTACCTGCCGGTCGATCCCGAGCTGCCCGCCGAGCGGGCCGCGATGATGTTGCGCGACGCCGGCCCGGTGCTGGTGCTGGACGCGCCGGTGCCGGACGGCGTGCCGGCCGCCCGCGACGCGGCGGCCGGTCCCTGGCCCGAGCCGGCGGCCGGACCGCGGAACGCGGCGTACGTCATCTACACATCGGGGTCCACCGGCACCCCGAAGGGCGTGATGGTCGACCACGCGGGCCTGGCCAACCTGCTGTCCGGCCACCGCGCCGACTGGCTGCCCGCCGAGCCCGGCCGGGCCGCGCTCACCGCTACCTTCTCCTTCGACACGTCACTCGAGGGCCTGCTGCTGATGGCGGCCGGGCACGAGCTGCACCTGATCGGCGACGACGTGCGGCTCGACCCGGCGGCGCTGGCCGGCTACGTCGCCGAACACCGCATCGACTTCCTCGACCTCACCCCGACCTACGCCCACCAGCTCTTCGCCGCCGGCCTGCTGGACGGCGCCGGCGGGCGGCACCGGCCGGGCATAGTGATGCTCGGCGGGGAGGCGCTCGACCAGGCCATGTGGCGCCGGATGGCCGGCGCCGACGGGACGGTCGGCTACAACTTCTACGGGCCGACCGAATGCACGGTCGACGCGCTGTGGTGCCGCATCGGGACGTTCGACCGTCCGGTGGTGGGGCGGCCGGTGCGGAACGTGCGGGCGTACGTGCTCGACGAGCGGCTGCGGCCGCAGCCCGTGGGCGTGCCGGGCGAGCTGTACCTGGCCGGGGCGCAGGTGGCCCGCGGCTACCTGAACCGGCCGGGGTTGACCGCCGAGCGGTTCGTGGCCGACCCGTTCGGGCCGCCGGGGAGCCGCATGTACCGGACCGGCGACCGGGCGCGCTGGACCGGCGACGGGGTGGTCGAGTTCCTCGGCCGGGCCGACGAGCAGGTGAAGATCCGCGGGTTCAGGATCGAGCCTGGCGAGATCGAGGCCGCGCTGGTCGCCCACCCGGAGGTCGCCGAGGCCGTCGTGGTCGCCAGGGAGGACCAGCCGGGCGTCAAGCGCCTCGTCGCCTACCTGGTACCCGCGGACGGCACCGAGCCGCCCGCCCCGGAACGGCTGCGGTCCTGGCTCAAGCAGCGGCTGCCGGACTACATGGTCCCCGCGGCGTTCGTCCCGCTCGCCGCGCTGCCGCGCGGCGCCAGCGGGAAGCTCGACCGGCGGGCGCTGCCCGCCCCGCCGAGCCGGCCCGATGGCGGCGCGCCGCACGTGGCCGCGCGCACTCCCGTGGAGGCCGAGCTGGCCCGCATCTGGGCCGAGGTGCTCGGCGTGGACCGCGTCGGCGTCGAGGACAACTTCTTCGCCCTCGGCGGCGACTCGATCCTCAGCATCCAGGTGGTCGCCCGGGCCAGGCAGGCCGGGCTCGCGCTCACCGCCAAGGACATCTTCCGCTACCAGACCGTCGCCGAGCTGGCGGCGGGCGCCGCCACCGACGCTCCGGCCGCGCCCGCCGCCGTACCTTCGCGGCGCGCCGTGTCGGGGCCGGCTCCGCTGACGCCGATCCAACGCTGGTTCTTCGAGTCGGGGGAGCACGACCCGAACCGTTTCACCATGACCACCTTGGTCGAGCTGGCCGAGGACGTCGACGTCCAGGCGCTGTCCGGCGCGCTGTCCGCACTCGTCGACCACCACGACGCGCTGCGGCTGCGGTTCCGCCAGGTGGACGGCGAGTGGCGGCAGGACGTCGCGCCGGCCGGGCGTACCCAACCGCTCGACCGGCGCGACCTGGCCAGGACCCGGCGGGCGGCGCGACCGGCCGCCGTGGAACGCGCCGCGATCGAGGCCCAGCGCGGGATGGACATCGCGGCCGGCCCGCTGCTGCGGGCCGTGCTCTTCACCGCCGGCCGCGCGGAACCGCCCCGGCTGTTGATCACTGTCCACCACCTCGTGATGGACGGGGTGTCCTGGCGTATCGTCCTCGGCGACCTGGAGACCGCCTACCGCCAGCTTCGCGCGGGCCGCCCCGTCGACCTCGGCCCGAAGAGCAGCGGCTACCCGGACTGGGCGCACGGGCTCGCCGAGACCGTGGCGGCCGGCCGGTTCGACGACGACCTGGCGTACTGGCCGGCGGTCTCCCGCGACGTGCCGGCCGACCTGCCGCTCGACCGGACCGGGCCCAACACGGTCGCCAACTCCGCCACGCTCAGCGTCCGGCTCGGCCGGGCCGAGACGGACGCCCTGCTGCATTCCGTGCCGGACGCGTACCGCACCCAGGTGAACGACGTGCTGCTCGCCGCGCTCGGCCGGGCACTGGCCACGTGGACCGGCCGCGACCGCGTCCTGATCGGGATGGAGGGCCACGGCCGCGAAGAGGTCGTCGACGGGCTCGACCTGTCCCGTACGGTCGGCTGGTTCACCTCCGAGTTCCCCGTCGCGCTCGCCGTGCCCGCCGGCGGGGCGACCGGCTGGGGCGAGGTCCTCAAGTCGGTCAAGGAGCAGCTGCGGGCGGTGCCGCATCGCGGGCTGAGCTACGGCGCGCTGCGCTATCTGAGCGAGGCGGGCGGGCGGGCGCTGCGCGGCGATCCGGCGCCCGCGGTGACCTTCAACTACCACGGGCAGCTCGGCGGCGCCACGATGGCCGAGGGCGGGCTCTACCGCGCCCTGCTCCCCGCCCCCGGCCAGGACGCCGCCCCTGAGGCGACCCGCGGCAGCGTGCTCGACATCGTCGGCGGCGTGCGCGACGGCGAGCTCGAACTGGGCTGGACGTACGGCACGCACCTGCACGACGAGGCCACGGTGCGGCGGCTCGCCGACGACACCTTCGACGCGCTGCGCGAGATCGTCGCGCACTGCGCCGGCCAGGACGCCGGCGGCCGCACGCCGTCGGACTTCCCGCTCGCCCGGCTCGACCAGGCTCAGGTGGACCGGATCGCCGGGAGCGGGCCGGCGGCGCGCGCGGTCGAGGACGTCTACCCGCTCACGCCGCTGCAGGCCGGGATGCTCTTCCACAGCCTGGTCGAACCCGGCGCGTACGTCGACCAGATGTGCCTGCGCCTGTCCGGCGTCCGCGACCCGGAGGCGTTGGGCGCGGCCTGGCAGCGGGTGGTCGACCGCACCCCGGCGCTGCGCAGCCGCCTGGTCTGGGACGGCGTGGACGAGCCCGTGCAGGTGGTGCGGCGCGGGGTCGCGCTGCCGGTCGCCCACCACGACCTGCGCGGGCTGCCGGAGGCCGAGCGCGCCGCCGGGCTCGCCGAGCTCGAGGCCGCCGACCGGGCGGCGGGCATGACGCTCACCGAGGCGCCGCTGATGCGGCTGACCATCGCCCGGCTGCCCGCCGACGAGGTGCTGCTCATCTGGTCGTCCCACCATGTGATCATCGACGGCTGGAGCACCGGGCAGATCTTCGCCGAGGTCTGCGAGCAGTACGCGGCGATCGTGGATGACCGGCCGCCGGCCGTGCCGCCGCGCCGGCCGTTCCGCGACTACCTGGACTGGCTGGACCGCCAGGACCTGGCCGCGGCCGAGGCGTACTGGCGGGGCGTGCTGACCGGGTTCGACGCGGCCACCCCGCTGCCGTACGACAGGGCGCCCGCGTCGGCGCACCGGTCGGAGTCGGCCCGCTCGGTCGGCATCGAGCTGGCGGCGGCGGAGTCCGCGCGGGTGCGCGAGCTGGCCCGCGCGCACGGCCTCACCGTCAACACGATCATCCAGGGTGCCTGGGCGCTGCTGCTCGCCCGCCACAGCGGCGAGCGCGACGTGGTCTTCGGCACCACGGTGTCGGGACGGCCGGCCGAGCTGGCCGGCGTGGAGTCGATGATCGGCATGTTCATCAACACCGTGCCGACCAGGGTCACCGTGGACGGCGCCGCTGACGTGCTGCCCTGGCTGCGCCGGCTGCAGGACCAGCAGAGCGAGTCCCGGCGGCACGACTTCGTCTCGCTGGCCGCGCTGCGCGGCTGGAGCGACATCGCCGACGGCGGCAACCTGTTCGACACCGCGGTGGTGTTCGAGAACTACCCGATCGACGAGGCGGCGACCGGCGGCGCCGGGCTGGCCGTCCGCGAGGTTCGCGGCGTCGACGCCACGACCTTCCCGCTCGCGCTCAGCGCGCACATCGACGAGACGATCTTCCTCGACGTCGACTACGACCCCGCGCTGTTCGACGCGGGCACGGCACGGCGGATCGCCGACCGGCTGCGGCGGCTGCTGACCGCGCTCGCCGACGACCCGCACCGCCCGCTGCGGCAGGTGCCGTGGATGCCGGCGCGGGAGCGGCACCGGCTGCTGGTCGAGCACAACGACACCGGGTTGCCCGTGGCGCCCGCGACCTTCCCCGAGGTGTTCGAGGCGCAGGCGCGGCATACCCCGGCGGCGACCGCCCTGGTGTTCGGGGACGTCGAGCTGACCTTCGCCGAGGTGAACGAGCGCGCCAACCGGCTGGCCGGGCATCTGGTCGCCCGGGGCGTCGGCCCCGAGGCGGTGGTGGCGCTGGCGCTGCCGCGCACCGAGGGGTTCGTGGTGGCCATGCTCGCGGTGATGAAGGCGGGCGGGGCGTACCTGCCGGTCGACCCGGGGCTGCCCGCCGAGCGGATCGACTTCCTGCTCGCGGACGCGCGGCCGGCGCTCGTGCTGGACGCGCTGCCGCCCGAGCGGGAGCTGGCCGGGTACGGGGCGGCCGACCTCGGCCCGCGGGCCCGCCCGGACAACTCCGCGTACGTCATCTACACCTCCGGCTCGACCGGCCGGCCCAAGGGCGTCGTCGTCGAGCACCGCGCCCTGGTCAACCTGCTGGCCGCCCACCGCGCCGGGTGGCTGCCCGCCGACGGCCGGCGGCTGCGCGCGGCGCTCACCGCGGCGTTCTCCTTCGACACGTCGCTCGAAGGGCCGGTGCTGATGGCCGCGGGGCACGAGCTGCACGTGCTCGACGACGACGTCCGGCTCGACCCGCGGGCGCTGGTCGACTACGTGGCGGCGCGTGGCATCGACTTCCTCGACCTGACCCCGTCCTACCTGCCGCGGCTGCTGGAGGCCGGGCTGCTCGACGGCGCCGCCGGCCGGCACCGGCCGGCCGTCCTGATGGTGGGCGGCGAGGCGATCGGCGCCGCCCTGTGGCGCGGGCTGGCCGGCGCCGAGGGCACCACGAGCCACAACTTCTACGGCCCCACCGAGTGCACCGTGGACGCCCTGTCGTGCCGCGTCGGCGACCAGCCGGTCCCCGTGGTGGGCCGGCCGCTGCGCAACCTGCGCGCCTACGTGCTCGACCCCGACCTGAACCCGGTGCCGGCCGGCGTGCCGGGCGAGCTGTACCTGGCCGGGGCGCAGGTGGCCCGCGGCTACCTGGGCCGGCCTGGGCTGACCGCCGAACGGTTCCCCGCCGACCCCTTCGGCCCGCCCGGTTCGCGGATGTACCGCACGGGCGACCGGATGCGGTGGACCGCCGGCGGGGAGCTCGAGTTCCTCGGCCGCGCCGACGACCAGGTTAAGATCCGCGGGTTCAGGATCGAGCCCGGCGAGATCGCCGCCGCGCTGCTCGACCATCCCGGCGTCGGCGACGCCGCCGTGGTCGCCCGCGCCGACGGCGACCCGGGCCATCAGCGGCTGGTCGGCTACGTCGTCCCGGCGGCCGGCGCGGCGGCGCCGCCCGCCGCCGCGCTGCGCGACCACCTGGCCGCCGCCCTGCCGGACTACATGATCCCCGCCGCGTTCGTCGTCCTCGACAGGCTGCCGACGAACCGCAGCGGCAAACTGGACAGGCGCGCGCTGCCGGCGCCCGAGCTCGGCGACGACGCGGCGTACGTGCCGCCGCGGACCGCGGCGGAGCGCGCGGTCGCCGCGGCGTTCGCCGACGTGCTCGGGGCGCGGCGGGTCGGCGCGCACGACAGCTTCTTCGCCCTTGGCGGCGACTCGATCCTGAGCATCCGGGTGGTCTCCCGGCTGCGCGCCGACCTGGGTGTGGAGCTGTCCCCGCGCGCACTGTTCACCACGCCCACCGTGGCCGGCCTCGCGGCGCAGGTCGGGTCGGCCGAGGAGACGACCATCCCGGTCGTGCCGCGGGACCGGCCGCTGCCTCTGTCGTTCGCGCAGCAGCGGCTGTGGTTCCTCCACGAGTTCGAACCCGACAGCGCCGAGTACGTCACCCCGACGGTGCTGCGGCTGCGCGGCGCGCTCGACACCGCCGCCCTGCGCGGCGCGCTCGCCGCCCTCGTCGACCGGCACGAGTCGCTGCGCACGACGTTCGAGGCGGGGCCCGACGGCAGGGCCGTCCAGGTCGTGCGCCCGCCGGCCGGTCCCGACCTGCCGCGCGAGCGGCAGCCCATCGACCTGCCGCTGCTCGACCTCGCCGCCCTGCCGGAGCCGGGCCGCGCCGCCGCGCTGGCCGCGGCGCTGGCCGAGGAGGCCGGGCGGGGATTCGACCTGCGACGCGGCCCGCTGCTGCGGGCCAGGCTGGTCAGGCTGGCCGACGGCGACCACGTGCTCGCGCTGACGCAGCACCACATCGTCACCGACGGGTGGTCCACCGGGGTGCTCATCGAGGACCTGAGCGCCCTCTACGCCGCCGTCGTCGGCGGCAGGCCCGCCGACCTGCCGGCGCTGCCCGTGCAGTACGCGGACTACGCGGTCTGGGAGCGGGAGCGGCTGGCCGGGCCGGCGCTGGCCGGGCAGCTCGACTACTGGCGCCGCCGGCTGGACGACGTCCCGCCCCTTGACCTGCCCACCGACCGGCCCAGGCCGGCGGTCCGCACCGACCGGGGCGCCACGCTCGAGCTCGCGATCCCCGCCGACGTGACCGCCCGGCTCAAGGCGCTGGCCCGCCACCACGACGGCACGCTGTTCGTCACGCTCGTCGCGGCCTGCCAGGTCCTGTTCGGCCGGTGGTCGGGCCAGCGCGACGTCGCGGTCGGCACCGTCACCTCCGGCCGGGAGCGGACCGAGCTTGAACGGCTCATCGGGTTCTTCGTCAACACGGTGGTGCTGCGGGCGGACGTGGCGCCCGAACGCACCGTCGGGGAGTTCCTCGCCGACGTCCGCGGCGCCGTGCTGGACGCGTTCGCCCACCAGGACGTCCCCTTCGAGCGGATCGTGGACGAGCTGCGGCCGGTGCGGGACACCAGCCGCACCCCGCTGTTCCAGGCCATGGTGGTGCTGCAGAACACCCCGGCCGGCGTCCCCGACCTGCCCGGCCTCGCGGTGGAGGTGCTCGACCCGCCCACGGCGACGGCCAGCTTCGACATCACCATCGAGTTCCAGGAGACCGGCGACGGCCTGCACGCCGCGCTGACCTACAGCACGGACCTGTTCGACGCGGCGACGATCGAGCGGATGGGCGGCCACCTGCGGGTGCTGCTCGACGCGATGGGCGCGGCGCCGGACCGCAGGCTGGGCGAGCTGCCCATGCTCACCGAGGCCGAACGCCACCAGGTGATCGCCGGCTGGAACGACACCGGCCGCGTGGTGCCCGACGCGTCGGTGGCCGAGCTGTTCGCCGCGCGGGCGCGGCGCCATCCGGCGGCCGTGGCGGTGCGGCAGGGGAGCCGCTCGCTGACCTACCGCGAGCTCGACGAGCGCGCCGGGCGGCTGGCCGGCCGGCTGCGCCGCCTCGGCGTCGGCGCCGAGGACAGGGTGGGCGTGCTGATGGAGCGCTCGGTCGAGACCGTCGTGACGGTGCTGGCCGTGGTCAAGGCGGGCGGCGCCTATCTGCCGCTGGACGAGCGGGCCCCGGTGGAGCGGCTGCGCCAGGTGGTGACCGAGGCGCGGGCCGCGGCCCTGGTCACCGACCCGGCCTGGGCGGACACCGCCCGGCGGATCCACGAGGGCCACGTGCTGGTGGCGGGCGCCGAGCCCGGGGACTCGGGCGCATCGGCCGCCGCGGCCGACGCCGCGGCGGGCGGGTCGCCCGAGCCGCCGGAGCCCGACCGGATCGAGCCGGACCGGCTGCTGTACGTCATGTACACGTCGGGCTCGACCGGCGTGCCCAAGGGAGTGGCCGTGCGGCATCGCGACGCGGTGGCGCTCGCGACCGACCGGCGCTTCGACGGGCCGGCCCACGAGCGGGTGCTGCTGCACTCGCCGCTCGCCTTCGACGCCTCGACGTACGAGCTGTGGGTGCCGCTGCTGCACGGCGGCCAGGTGGTCGTGGCGCCGCCCGGCTACGTGGGTCCCGAGGTCCTCAGGGAGGCGATCGCCGACCACGGCGTGACCGGGATCTGGCTGACCGCCGGGCTGTTCCGGATGATCTCCAGCGAGGCGCCCGCGTGCCTGGCCGGGGCGCGGGAGGTCTGGACCGGCGGTGACGTCGTGCCGGCCGGTGCGGTCCGGGCGGTCATGCGCGCCTGCCGGGACCTGACCGTCGTGGACGGATACGGCCCGACGGAGACCACCACGTTCGCCACGTCCTACCCGATGCCCGATGCAGAGGAAGTCCCCGACGCGGTCCCGATCGGGCGGCCGCTGGACGGCATGCGGGTCTACGTCCTCGACCCCGGACTGCGCCCGGTGCCGATCGGCGTGGTGGGGGAGCTGTACATCGCCGGCGCCGGGCTGGCCCGCGGCTACCTCGACCGGCCCGGCCTGACGGCCGAGCGGTTCGTGGCCGACCCGTTCGGGCCGGCGGGCGAGCGCATGTACCGGACCGGCGACCTGGTGCGCTGGCGGGACGGCGGGGTCGTGGAGTTCATCGGCCGTACCGACGACCAGGTGAAGGTCCGCGGCTTCCGTATCGAGCTGGGCGAGATCGAGGGCGCCCTGGCCGGCCACCCCGGCGTGGCGCAGTGCGTCGTGGTCGTCCGGCCGGACGGGGCGGGACGCAAGCACCTCGTCGCGTACGTGGTCCCCGAACGTGGCGCGGCCGGCGCCGACCTGCGGGAGCACCTGGCCGGGCTGCTGCCCGACTACATGGTGCCGCGGATCTTCGTGACGCTGGAGGAGCTGCCGCTCAGCGCCAACGGCAAGGTGGACCGGCGTGCCCTCCCCGAGCCCGGCGCGCCGGCGGCGGACGACGCGGCCGGTCACGCCGAGCCGGAAGGGCCCGTCGAGCGGGCGCTCGCCGACGTGTGGGCCGAGGTGCTCGGCCTCGACCGGGTCGGCGCCGAGGACAACTTCTTCGAGCTCGGCGGCGACTCCATCCTCAGCATCCAGGTGGTCTCCCGGGCCAGGCAGGCCGGGCTGCGGCTGACCGCCAAGGACGTGTTCGTGCACCAGACCATCCGGCGGCTCGCGCCGGCCGTCACCACGGAGGTGGACGACGCCGGCGCCGACCGGCCGGTCGAGGGCGACCTGCCGCTGACCCCGATCCAGCGCTGGTTCTTCGCCACCCACACGGTCAACCCGCACCACTTCAACCAGTCCACGGCGGTCGAGCTGGCCCCGGACGTCGACGAGCGGGTGCTCGAGCGGGCGCTGGACGCGCTGGTCGCCCACCACGACGCGCTGCGGATGCGGTTCGAACGCGACGGCGCCGACTGGCGGCAGCACAACCCGCCTCCGGCGCCGGGCGGGGTCGTCCTCGACCGGCACGACCTGTCGGACGTCCCTCCGGACGAGCAGCCGGCCGCGATGGAGGAGCTGGCCGACTCGGTGCACGCCGGCCTCGACCTCGCCGGCGGCCCGCTGCTGCGCGCGGCGCTGTTCGCGCGCGGCGCCGGACGGCCGCCGGTGCTCCTCCTGGTGGCCCATCACCTGGTGGTGGACGGGGTGTCGTGGCGGATCATGGTCGACGACCTGGAGACGGCCTACCGGCAGATCGCGCGCGGCGAGCCGGTCCGGCTCGGGCCCAAGACGACGTCGTTCCTCGAGTGGGCGCACCGGCTGCGCGAGCACGTCGCCGCCGGCGGCCTCGACCACGAGCTGGACCACTGGACCGCCGTGCTGGATCGCCGGTTGCCCGACGGCCGGCCGCCGGACCCGGCCGCCACGGAGCGGCCGGCGGCCGGGGCGCCGCAACCGGCGCGGACCGTCGCCGTGGGGCTGGACACCGACGACACCGACACGCTGCTGCGCCGCGCGCCGGCCGCCTTCCGCACCCGGATCAACGACGTCCTGCTCGCCGCGCTCGGCTGGGCGCTGTCGCGGCGCACGGGCGAGCGCACGGTGCGGTTCGACCTTGAGGGGCACGGCCGCGAGGAGATCCTCGACGGCGTCGACGTGTCCCGCACCGTCGGCTGGTTCACCACCATCTACCCGGTGGCGCTCGACCTGCCGGAGCCGGCCGGCGGCGACGCGGACTGGCGGGCCCTCGTCAAGTCGGTGCGCCGGCAGCTGCGCGCGGTGCCGGGCAACGGGTTCGGCTTCGGGGCGCTGCGCCACCTCGGTCCGCCCGATGTGCGCGACCGGCTGTCAGGACCGGGGCCGCGGGTGGCGTTCAACTACCTCGGCCAGTGGGACGCGCGCTCGCCGGGGTCGGGCGAGGCGGCGGGCGCGCCGCCCGCCGCCGGCGCCGCACAGGACGCCCCCCTGTACGCGGGCTCCCATCCGCCGATCGGGCAGGAGCAGGACCCGGCGGAGCCGAACGTCTACGCGCTTGAGGTGGTCGGCGCTGTGCAGGACGGCCGCCTCGAATGCGCCTGGTACTACCGGCCCGACGTCTACGACAAGGCCGACGTGGAGGCGATCGCCGGCGACTTCGTCGACGCGCTGCGGCGGATCGCGCTCGAGTGCAGGGAGACCACCCGATGAGCGCGGCGGAACCGGCCGCCCCCTCGGCGGCGCCCGCCGTGCCGCTGGCCCGTAACCGCGCCTACCGCCTGCTGTGGGGCGCCCAGGCCGCGTCGGAGTTCGGCGCCCACGCGGTGACGATCGCCTTCCCGCTGCTCGTGCTCGCGCTGACCGGCTCGGCGGCGGCGTCCGGACTGGTGCTCGGGACGGTCGCCGCGGCCCAGCTGTGCGCCGGCCTGCCGGCCGGGGCGCTGGTGGACCGCTGGAGCCGCAAGCGGGTCATGCTGGTCTGCGAGGCGGCCCAGGCCCTCGCCGCCGCCAGCATCGCCGCCGCCGTCTGGCGGGACGTCGTGACGGTGCCGCACCTGGTGGCCGTGGCGGCCGTCATGGGCGTGTGCACGGCGCTGTTCGAGCCGGCGGAGGAGGCGTCGCTGCCGGCCATCGTGCCGGAGGGGCAGCTGCCCACCGCGGTGGCGATGAACTCGGCCCGTACCTACCTGGGACAGCTGTCGGGCACCGCGGCCGGCGGGTTCCTGTTCGCGCTGGCGCGGTTCGTGCCGTTCGTCGTCGACCTGGTCACGCACGTGGGCGCGCTGGTCGCGCTCGCGTTCGTCCGGCTGCCGGCGCGGCCGCCGCGCACCGAACCCGGCAACCGGCTCGACCGGGAGATCAAGGCCGGGCTCGCGTGGGTGTGGCGGCATCGCCACATCCGGGTCACCGCGCTGTGCGCCGTGGTGCTCAACCTCTTCTTCGCAGCCTTCTACCTCGTGATCATCGTGCTGGCGCGGAGCAGGGGAGTGCCCGCAGCGGAGATCGGCGTCATGGCGGCCATGCTCGGCGTGGGCGGCATCGTTGGCGCCCTGGTCGCGCCGTACCTGCAGAGCAGGATGTCGCCGTACGTCTCGATCGCCGGCGTGTTCTGGGCGCTGACCGTGCTGACCCCGCTCGCCGTGTTCATCGACAACGGTTACCTCATGGGCGCCCTGTTCTTCGCCATGGCGCTGCTGCCGCCGACCGCGAACACGACGATCATGACCGAGCAGCTGCTGCTGACACCCGACGAGATGCGCGGCCGGCTGAGCAGCGTCATCGGGCTGATCACCGGCGTCGCCGGCGCGGTCGGGCCGGTGCTGGGCGGTGCGCTCACCGAGGCGGTCTCCGGGGCCACCGCGGTGCTGGTCTGCGCCGGCGGCATCGCGGCCGTGACGGTGCTGGTCTCCGTCAACTCCACGCTGCGCCGGTTCCCTCGGCGCGAGCCGGCCGCCGAACCGGTGCCGGCCGAGTCAGCCGCCTCCTGACCAGGCACGCTTGCCGAACCGAAGTACCGAAGAAAGGATCGCGTGATGGACGACAACGCCAGGTACGAGGTGCTCCGCAACGACGAGGACCAGTACTCGCTGTGGCCCGCCGGCACCGACGTGCCGGCCGGCTGGCATCGGGTGGGCAAGGAAGGCACCAAGGAGGAGTGCTCGGCGTACGTCGACGAGGTGTGGACCGACATGCGTCCGCGCAGCCTCCGCGAGCAGATGGACGCCCAGCCGCAGTAGGGACCGGCCGCCGCCGAGCTCGCCGGTGGGCGAGCCTCGGCGCGCGGCGCGTCAGGATCCGGCGCCGCCGGCCGAACCCGCGCCCGCGTTCCGCGGGGCCTGTTCCCGCCGTGACCTCGCTTCGGCCGTGCGCCGGCCGGCGGTGGCGTGCACAGGGGCCACATCGATGCCCTGTCGGCGACCGCCTCCAGCCACACCTCCGACAGCACGTTCGTCTCCAAGCCGATCTCGGACCGGATGTCGGCGCGCGATGCCGCCCGGTTCTGGCTGATCACGACGAACGTCGGATCTTCCCCAAGTCGTCCGGCCAACGCCTATGATCAGTCATCCTCATGGCACAGATCGTGATCCGCAGCCAACGTGCCAGAGTGCAGGCGACCGACTGCTTGGAGGCGCGATGCGCGATATGCCCGACGTCCTGACGGCGTGGGGAGCAGAGTGAGCGCCGGCGCGGAAGGTGCCGGAAAGCCGACCGTGGCAGGGCTCGGAGTCGATCTCGACGCGGTGACCTGGCGCAGGTCGGGAGACGGGGACGGCGCGATCGAGGTGGCGTTCGCCGTCGCCGGAGGGCAGACCTGGGTGCTGATGCGGGTGGCCGGCGACCCGGCCGGCCGGGTCCTGGTGTACGACCGCCACGAGTGGGAGTGCTTCCTGGACGGAGCCAAGAAGGGCGAGTTCGACGCCGCCGCCACCACCGACCCGGCGGCCGGCGACCGTTGAGGCCCGGCCGGGCATGGTTCGGGCGCACACGCCCGCGCACGCCGTCTCCACCACCGCACCGCTGAACGCATGAATGCTTCGTGACCGCCGCCGCGGCGGTACGAGATCGTCGGCAGATCGCCAATGTGCTTGTGATTCACAATTTTCACCGGAGTATGCTGACTGCGACGTCCTGTCAAGGAGGGGTCTAGGTGGCCGAGGACGCCGACGGGGCCACGATCGCCAAGCGGCGGCTGTCCCGCATCCTGACTGAGCTCCGCGTCAAGAACGGCTACACGGCCAACCAGGTCACCGACAAGCTGAACTGGGGTCGCGGCAAGGTCGGGCGGTTCGAGGCCAACGTCTGGCGGCGGCCCGAGATGAGCGACATCCGCGACCTGCTGCGCATCTACGGCGTCCCCGACGCGGACCGGCACGAGCTGGAGGAGCTCGCCATGCTGGCCCGCAGGCGGGCATGGTGGCGCGACTACCCGGACGTGTTCGACAACGAGTTTCCCGGCTTCGAGAACGACGCGGCGCGCATCCGCACGTACATGCCGCTTGTCCTGCCCGGACTGCTGCAGACCCGGCCGTACATCGAGGCGCACATGCGGTCCGGCTCCAAGCCGCCCGAGTGGCGGGCGCGGGCGCTCGAAGCCAGGCTGCGCCGCCAGGCGATCCTCGACCGGGCCGGCGGCGCCGCTCCCGAGCTGATCGCCGTCATCACCGAGGCGTCCCTGATGTACCGCTGGGGCACGCGGGATGAGCGGCGTGCCCAGGTCGGCCACCTCGTCGAGATGAGCCGGCGGCCCGACATCGAGCTGCGGCTGCTGCGCTTCGCCGACGGGCCGCACCCCGGCATGAGCAGCCTCATCAACATCTTCGACTACCCCGATGACCCGAGCTCGCTCTTCTTGGAGGACGACGTGACCATTCAGGAGGTGAGCGACCAGGAGCGTGTGCAAGCGATGTCAGAGACCTTCGGCATGATCCGGGACGCGGCGATGGAGCCCGCAGGGACCGTGGCCTGCCTGAAGCGCCTCACTGAAGCACTGGAGTGAGCCAATGATCGACCTGTCTCAAGCCGAGTGGCGCAAGGCCACCCGCAGCACCGGCAGCAACGGGGGCTGCGTGGAGATAGCCGCCAACCTTCCGGGCGTCGCGGCGGTCCGTGACAGCAAGCGGCCGGGAGATGGCGCGCACGTCGTGGACCGTGCCGCGTTCGCCGCGTTCCTCGCCGACGTGAAGGCCGACCGTTACGACATCTGACGCCTGCCGGCGCCGTTGGCAGGAGTCCGAACGCCAACCGAGGAAAACGATCCCCCGGGGCGGCACCCCCGGGGGGATCTACTTTCTCGAGGCTGTCTCAAGCCTTGACTGTAACCCTACAACGAGGAATGTCGATTGTGGGGAGATAATTGCCGTCCGGCCGCCCGTTCTAGAGGTATTTTCTCTGATGGGCAGCTTGTGAAGCCTGTGCAGCATTCCATAATCTGTGATGCACAGATCGCAAGCCGCATACCAGTGTTTCCGGTGGTGACGACGCGGGCGACGGCGCTCATGTCGGGGACGGCGCGGACGGACGGCGTGTTGAAACAGATCGCGACAGGAGGCTGCTCGGCCTGGGCCTTGCCGCCCGACGAGAAGAGCCCGGGGCTCGCCCGATCGATCGTACGGCGGGCACTCGCCGACCTCGGTTTTCCCGACGACTACATCGCCGACGTCGTCCTGTGCGTGAGCGAGCTGACCACCAACGCGATCGTGCACGCGCGCGGCCACGGCGCGCCGGAGGCGGCGGCCACGGCGCCGGAACTGTGGCTGTATCGCCGCGGCCACGACGGTGACCCGCAACTGGTCGTCGCCGTCTTCGACTCCCTGCGCCGGCTGCGCGCCCGCCAGCCCGCCCTGCCGAGGGACCTGCTCGCCGAGGGCGGCCGCGGCCTCGACATCGTCGGCATCGTGGCCGCCGGCCAGTCCGGCTGGCACCTCACGCGGTCGCGGCTCGGCGGCTGGCAGGTGCCGGGCAAGGCATGCTGGTTCGCGCTGCCGATACCCGAGTCGTTCCCTCCGGTGCTGCCCCCGCGGCTGCGGCTGACCGAGGCGCAGGCGGCCGGCGCGCTGGCCTCCCTGCTGGTCGAGCGGGGGCTCACCCAGATGATCCACCAGGACGCGGAGCGCCAGTCGGTGCTGTCCGTACGGCACGGGCTGACGGTCTGGTGTCGCGCCGGGGCCTTCTGGTGGACGAGCGCCGGCGTCCGCAGGCGACGCCCGTTCTCCGACATCATCGAGGTCGGCGAGCGCGTCGTCCAGCTGCACGAAGAGCTGGTCGGCGCGGCGGCCGGCGCGGAGCCGAGAACGACGGCGATGTAGGGGTCAGCGCCGGCGGCGCAGCGCATACGCCAGGTTGACCATGACGATGCCGGTCCAGATGACCGTCAGCGCCGCCAGGCTGTGCATTCCGGCGGCGATCCCGCTGAGCGGGATGGAAACGCCGAGCGAGACGCACGCCACGGTGATGGTGACGCGGCGCTCGCCGGCCGCCGCCCGTTCTGACCGCAGCCACAGGTCGGGCTCAGGGGCGGCCGGCCGGCCGTGGAAGGCGGCCAGCCTGGCCTGGATCGTCTGGTCGACGCGTTCTGCCAGCGACTCGGCGAACGCGGCGTCGTAGTCCGGCCCGAGCTCGCGGCGCGCCTGGAGCGCCGCCGCGAGGTCGTCGCGCGGCAGGCCTGGTGTCGTCATGGCTTGGTTATACGCGCGCGGGACGTGACCGCACATCCGCCCAGGGGCGGAGACGCCGTCTCGTACGCCAGTATGAGAGCTGCGCCAGTATGGAGCACGGACAGCGCGCGCCCGAACCGAGGAGGTGCGAGGTGCAAGCCCGCTCGGCGGCCATCATCGGGGGACGGCTGGCGGCGTACGCCATGGTGGCGGCCGCCGTCGCCATCCTGGCCAACACGGCCGTCGGCAGTTGCCAGGGCGGCGACCAGGGCGCCGGCCCGGCCGCGGCCGGCGCGCGGACGGGTCTTTCCACCGGCGGGCCGGCGGGCATCGCCGGCCAGGGCGGCCCCGCCGGCCTGCCGCCGGGCGCGGCTGCGGGCGGCCAGGCGGGCGGTCAGGCGGGCGCGCCGGCCGCGTCCGCCGCCCCGCGCACGCCGGCGCTGCCGCCGCAGGTGGCGGTCGCCCAGCTACGCGCCCTCGCCGGCAAGTGGCTGAGCACGGCCAAGTCCAAGGACTACTTCGTCTTCAGGGCCGACGGCACCGGGGCCTGGATGGTCAGGGGTCGGGCGCTGTGGCAGGGCGAGGTCATCCCGACGGGCCGGGGCGCCTACCGGCTGGCCTGGCAGACCACCATGCCGAACAACGCGGCGTACTGGCATGTCACGCTGCTCGACGGCGGCAGGAGGCTGCTGTTCGACGGCACGCGGAAGACATATCGAAAGGTCTGACGGCGCGTCCCTGTCACGCGCCGCCAGACCTTCCGAGCAAGGGTGTCCCGAAGGACGGTCAGGAGGGACCTCCCGACGGGCGGGCTACGGGCTGCTGCAGTTCGGCGCCGGCAGCGCCGTCGCGGAGCTCGAGTTGGCCGTGAACCCGAACGTGGCCGAAGCGTTGGGCGCGAGGGAACGGTTCCAGTCGACGCTCCGCACGGTGGCCAGGTCTCCTGCCGGGGCGTACGTCCCGTTCCATGCGCTGGCGATCGTCGTCCCGCTGGGCACGATCCAGCTCACCGTCCAGCCGAAGAGCGTGGAGGTGCCGGTGTTGGTCACCGTGCCCTCGCCCTGGAACCCGCCCGGCCAGGAGTTGGTGACCCGCAGGGAGGCGGAGCACGTGCCTGGGATGGTGTTGCCGCTGCCGTCGCCGACCCCGGTCACCTCGCCGTTGCCGCCGTCGAAGACCACGTCGGAGCAGCCGTAGAAGGTCTCCTGGCTGTCGGACCTGGTCCACACCGAGTAGATGATGTGGCGGCCGGTCTTGTTGGCCGGCAGTGTGGCGTTCCAGTGGTAGTAGGACTCCACGTTGCCCGGGTTGCCGACGCTCGGCGGGTCTGTGACCTCGGAGAACGGGGTCGACTCCAGGTCGTTCCAGGTCAGCGGCTTGGTCGGGTCGAACCCGTCCTTGGTGACGAACATGCGGAACGACCCGGGGTGGGCGGCCCACTTGTTGTAGCGGATCTCCACGGTGGCGCCCGACGTCAGGTGGGTCACCGGCCAGTCGTCGCGGGCCAGGTTGAAGCCCTCGAAGTCGAACACGGTGGCCGCGCCGCTGCACAGCCGCCCGTCGGGAACGAACCCGCTTGTCCGGCCGCCGCCGTCGGACCGCAGCACGGCGAACCAGTTGTACAGCGCGGTGGTGCCGCTCTGCGCGACCGCCGCCGCGCAGGCGGGGTTCTTCGGCTGGATGTCGCCCTGCGGCGTGAGGCCGTCCTCCCAGCACAGGAACGTACGGCTGCCCGGCATGATCGTCGCGCCATGCATCGATGACGCCGGCTTCGCGACCAGCATGGTCACGACCAGTGCCGGCAGCATGACGCCGATGGTGGCGAGCGCGAGCCTACGTCGTTTTCGCACAGCAATCCCTTCGCTCGGTCACGATGGGTGCCCGGGCGATGCCGGGCAGGTTGGTTACACCTGGCCGAACGACTGCTGGGGCCGTGCGTGATCGCTGACCAGT
>DASUWU010000154.1:0-8017 GCA_036378315.1 Streptosporangiaceae bacterium
CGGCACCATCGCCCCCGGCCGGGGCCTCCTGCGGTGGCTGATCGGGATTTCGCCCGCGTTCGGCGTGCTGCGCGACGCCCAGGTGTGGGTCGCGCCGCTGGCTCTGGTCGAGGCGGTGGGCGCCGCGGCGGCCGTGGCGGCGATCCTGACGTGGCGCCCGCGCCCCACAGGCGAGGCGGCCGCGCTGGCCTGGCTGGTCGTCGTGGCGCCCGTGGTGCTGCTGCCCACGCTCGGCTGGGGGGCGGACGGGCGGCTCGCGGCCGTACGGTATCCGGCCGACTGGGCGGCGGCCCGCCGGATCATCGAGCGGGATCCGGTGCCTGGCGCAGTGCTGTCGGTGCCCTGGGCTGCGCACCGGGCGGCTCCGTGGAACGCCGGCCGCACGACGCTCGATCCGCTGCCGCGCGCGGTGGCCAGGCGGGTGGTGTGGAACGACGGCCTGCGGGTCGGCGGCCGCGCCCTCGCCCCTGAGGATCCGGCGGCCCGGGCCGCCGGCGCGCTGCTCGCCGCGCCGGGTGACCTCACAGGACAGCTTCGAAAAGCCGGGTATCGGTTCGTGGTCGTGGCTAATGGTGGCGGGCCGGAAACGGCAGGTAATGTTCCCGCCGGAAAGAGCGAGAACAGATTCCAGCGGCTGGCCGGAGCCGTGCTGCTGCTGGACGGGCCCCATCTGGCGGTCTACCGGATCCCGTCTCCGGCGAGATTTTCCGAGGTGGGAGCGTGTCCCGCGGCTCCGGTACTTGCGGGCGACCTTATTGCACTTTTGTTCCTCTGGTCATTTGCTGGATTCGGTTCTATTCTCTTGCCACCGCGTACTCGGGAGTAGGGAGGCCGACCTTATGCGGGTCCTAATCGCAGTGGTGATCGGCATTCTGCTCGCGGGGGGAACCTCGGTCGGGGTCGTCAGCCTGGCCAAGTCATCGCCCGAGCCGGTGACCAAACCGCTCTACAACTACGGCACGCGCTGACGCCGCGCGCGGCCGTCCTTCCCGTCTTTCTCTGGCGCGACAGCCCGCAGTCCTGACCGTCGTGCGCTCTGTGGAGGTGCTCCGTGCTCGCGCGGCACGCGGGGTCGTCGGAGGCGGCACCCGGATTCGTGGGTCTGCGGATCGCTATGATCAACTGGCGCGATCCCTGGCAGCAGGTGGCCGGCGGTGCCGAGGAGTACGCCTGGCAGATCAGCCGCCAGCTGCGCGACAGGGGAGCCGACATCGCGTTCGTCACCAGCCGCGAGGCCGGGCAGGCCCGCACCGAGACGCGCGAGGGCATCACGGTGCACCGCATGGGCGGCATCTTCACCAGGTATCCGCGGGTGCTGTGCTGGCTGGCGGTGCGCCGGCGCCGGTTCGACGCGGTCATCGACTGTATGAACGGCATCCCGTTCTTCACGCCGCTCGTCCTGCCCCGCCGCACCGCGGTGGTCTGCGTCGTCCATCATGTCCACGACCAGCAGTTCTTCGTGCATTTCCCGGCGTGGCTGGCGACCGTCGGCAAGATCCTCGAAGGCCCGGTGGCGCGGCTGGTCTACCGGCGCCGCCCGGTCGCCGCCGTCTCGCCGTCCACCATGACCGCCATGCGGGAACGGCTGCGCTGGCTCGGCCCGGTCTTCATCGTGCCGAACGGGTCCCCCGCGGTGGCGGAGGGCGGCTCCGCGGAGTCGCGCGCCGATCCGGATGACCTCCGCGACCTGGGCGATCTCGGCGATCCGGCCATCGTGTGCGTCGGCCGGCTGTCCGCCCACAAGCGGGTGGACCGGCTCGTGGACGTCGCCGACGGGCTGCGCGACCGCTGGCCGGGCCTCAAGGTCCACATCGTCGGGCGCGGCGCGGCCGCCGGGCCGCTGGCGAGACGGGTCGAAGAGAAGGGTCTCCACGACCACGTACGGGTGCACGGCTTCCTCTCCGAACCGGTCAAGGACGCGCTGCTCGCCGCGGCCTGGCTGCACGTGTCCGCGTCGCAGTTCGAGGGCTGGGGCCTGTCGGCCATCGAGGCCGCCGCGCTGGGCGTGCCCACCGCGGCCTACGACGTCGACGGCCTGCGCGACGCCATCCGCGCCGACGTGACCGGATGGCTGGCGGCCGAGGACGACGACCTTGCCGTCGTCGTGGACCGGGCGTTGAAGGAGCTGTCGGAACCCGAGCGCCGGGCCGAGATGCGGGCCGCCTGCCGGCGGTGGGCCGGCCTTTTCACCTGGGCGGACAGCGGCGAGCGCATGGCCGGGCTGATCCGCGCCGAACGGGCCCGACGCGCCGTACGCGCCGTACGCGCCGTACGCGCGGGACGCGGCGGCCGGCCCGGACGCGCCGGGCCGCGCGGCCGCGGTCCCGGCCGGCCTTTCGACGCGTACGTCGTGCGTTACGTTGACGGCGCTGACGAGCGGGCCGCGCTGGTCGAGAACGCCGATCCGGTGCGGCTCGGCGCCGCCGTCCCGGAGACCGCGGAGATCACCGAGCTGCGCCCGGCCACGTCGGTCGAGCTGCTGCTCGGCCGGCCGCTCGGCCGGCTCGGAGCCGCGCCGTGAGCACGGGCCAGGCGGCGGCGGCGTCCGTGCCGGCGTCCGTGCCGGCGTCCGTGCGGGCGGCCGCCGGCGGCGGCTCCCCGCTGCGCCGCCGCCTGCGCCGCCTCCTGCGGCTGCCGGCGTCGTGCCTGGTGCTCGTCACGGTCGCGTTCTCCGTCGCACCCGGCAAGATCATCTCGGACACGAAGCTCGACATGCCGATCGACCCGGCCGGCTTCCTGGGCCGGGCGCTGCATCTGTGGGACGCGACCGAGCAGTTCGGCCAGCTGCAGAACCAGGCGTACGGCTACCTGTTCCCGATGGGCCCGTTCTACCTGCTCGGCCGCGCGGTCGGGCTGGCGCCCTGGGTGACGCAACGGCTGTGGATGTCGCTCGTGCTGTGCGCGGCGTTCCTCGGTGTCGTCAAGCTGGCCGGGGCGCTCGGCATCGGCACCGAGGCCGGCCGCGTGCTCGCGGGCTTCGCCTACACGGTCGCCCCGCGCACCCAGGAGCTCATCGCGATCAACTCTTCCGAGTTCCTGCCCACCGCCGTGCTTCCGTGGATCCTGCTGCCGCTGGTCAAGGGCGCCCGCGAAGGTTCGCCGCGGCGCGCCGCCGCGCTGTCCGCGCTCGCCGTGGTGTGCTGCGGCGGCATCAACGGCGCCGCCGAGGTCGCCGTCCTCGTCGTCCCCCTCGTCTACCTGCTGACCAGGGCGGGCGGGCCGCGCAAGCGGCGACTGCTCGGCTGGTGGCTGGGCTGCACGGCGGCGGCCTGCCTGTGGTGGGCGCTGCCGCTGGCGTTGATGAGCCGGTACGTCTTCCCGTTCATCGACTACGTCGAGAGCGCGAGCACGACCACCCAGACAACTTCGCTCACGAACATCTTCCGCGGCGCATCGAACTGGGCCGGCTACATCCCGGTGGACGGCATCCCGTGGCTGCCGGCCGGGTTCTCGCTGTCCACCGCGCCCTGGCTCATCGTGCTCACCGGCGTCGTGGCCGCGCTCGGGCTCATGGGGCTGTGCCGGCGCGGTTTGCCGGAGCGGACGTTCCTGCTGCTCACCCTGCTGCTCGGCGTGGCGATCATCGTCACCGGGCACCGCAGCGCGATCGCCCCGCCGTTCGCCGGCGGCCTGCGCGGCATGCTGGACACGTGGCTGGTGGCCTTCCGCAACATCCACAAGTTCGACGCCCTCGTCCGGCTGCCGATCGTGCTCGGCCTCGGCTTCCTGCTGGCCCGCCCGCTGCCGAAGTGGCGTCCCGCGCTGACCATCGTCACGCTGGGCGCGCTGGCCGGCACGTGCGTCCCCGTGCTGTCGGCCGGCCTGGCCGCACGGGGAAGCTACGACGGCATCCCCGCGTACTGGCGGCAGGCGGCCGGGTGGCTGGGCCGCAACGCGGGGGAGAGCACGGTGCTCGCCGTGCCGGGCCAGCGGTTCGGCGAGTACCTGTGGGGCCGGACCATCGACGACCCGCTGCAGCCGCTCATGCGCACCCGCTGGGCCAGCCGGATGATCGTGCCGGGCAGCTCGGCCGGCCTGGCCAGGTTGATGGAGGCGATCGACGACAGGTTCGCCGCCGGGTACGGCTCTCCCGGTCTTGCCACCGTGCTGTCGCGGATGGGGGTCAGGTTCCTCCTGGTCAGGAACGACATCCAGCGTGACGCCGAGCACGGCACCGGCACCTGGCCGGCGCGGGTGCACGAGGCGCTGTTCCGTACCCCGGGCGTGCACAAGGTGGCCGAGTTCGGCGGCTTGTGGGGCCAGCGGCTCAACCTCGACGCGACGTTGTCGTACGACCAGCCGTACCGGGCGCTGGAGATCTACGAGGTGCCGCAGGCCGGGCCGCTCGTCACCGCGGTGTCCGACCGGCGCCCGCTGCGGGTCACCGGCGGTCCTGAGTCACTGCTCACGCTGGCCGACGAGGGTTTGCTCGACGGCGACCGGCCCGTGCTGTTCAACGACGACGGCGACGCCGCCGGCGTGCCGGGCTACGACACCGTGGTCACCGACACGCTGCGCCGCCGTGAGGTCGACTTCGCCGACGTGCGGAAGGCCGGCTCGCCGACCATGACCGAGACCGACGGGTACAAGGGGTCGACGCGGACGAAAGACCTCACCGAGCCGGGGTGGGGCCGGTACGAGACGGTGGCGCGGCTGGTCGGGATCGCCTCGGTGACGGCCTCGTCGTCGGCGTCGGACATCACGTCGCTGCCCCAGCTGCGCTCGGCCGGCCAGCAGCCGTACGCCGCCATCGACGGCGACGCGCACACGACGTGGACGTCCGCCGGCTGGGACGGCGCGGTCGGCGAGTGGCTGCAGGTGCGTTTCCCGCGACCGGTCAGCCTGTCGCGGCTCGACGTCTCTTTCGCGGTGAACGAGCTGCTCGGCCCGCCGGTCAGCGAGGTGTCGATCGAGACGGACGCCGGCAGGCTCCGGCAGGCGGTGAAGACGACCGGCGCCGTGCAGACACTCACCACCCCGAACGGAGTCACGGACCGCGTGCGGATCAGGGTGACGAAGCTGGCGTACCAGCCCAGGCGGACGTTCGGGTCACGGGTCGGCATCTCCGAACTGGTGATCCCCGGGGTGTCGGCGGCCCGGGCGCTCGTGGCGCCGAAGGTCGAGTCGCCGGCCGGCCCCGGCGCGCAGACGGTCGCGCTGACCGGGCTCGCCGGGTCGGCGCCGCCGTGCATGCTCGGCTCGCGGTCGTGGGTGTGCAACCCCCTGCTCGAGGTGCAGGGCGAGGACGGCGGGGCGTTCGACCGGGTGTTCACGGCGAGCGCCTCCGGCCGTTACCGGATCACCGGTACGGCGCTGCTCACCAACCTGCGGACGATCGAGCGGTACACGACGCTGCGGCCGCCGGAGGTCACCGCGTCCTCCGCCTCTGTGGGGCACCCCGCCGACATGGGACGGTCCGCCTTCGACGGCGACCGGGCGACCACCTGGATCTCCGACCCGCTGGACCGGCAGCCGACGCTGACCATCGACTTCGGCCGCAAGGTGACGCTGTCGCGGCTGGCGTTCGTGTTCCCGAACGAGATCACGCCGCCGCCGATGACCCAGATCGGTCTGGCGGGGATCGGGGTGCTGCGGCAGGGCTGGCTGGACGGCCGCGGCGTGTTCCGCTTCGCTCCCGTGACCACCGACAAGCTGATCATCAAGTTCCTGGCCGGCGGGTCGCCCGTACAGATCACCGACATCGAGATCCCTGGGGTGCGGCCGCTCGGCCCGCCGCCCGGGCTGCCGCTGCGGACCATCTGCGGCGCCGGACCGACGTTCCAGGTCGCCGGCTCCGGGCGGCGGGTGCCGACCCGGCTGACCGGCGGCACCCTCGCCGACCTGGCGCAGGGGCATCAGGTTCCGTTCGAGTCGTGCGGCACCGTCCCCCTGTTCGCGGGTGAGCACCGGCTCTACGTCGGGGCCGGCGACCCGTTCCGCATCGCCGGCGCCGTCGTCCGGCCGGCCGCCGCGGTGCGCGCGCCGACCGTCCAGGACCAGCCGATGGAGGTCAACACCTGGACGCCCGAGCGCCGCTCGGTCACCGTCGCCGCGGCCGGCGGGTCCTACCTCGTCGTCAACGACAACTTCAACCGCGGCTGGTCGGCGCATATCGGCGGCCAGGAGCTGCGCTCGGTGCGGCTCGACGGCTGGCGGCAGGCCTGGGTGCTGCCGAAGGCCACCGAGGGCACCGTCGAGATGACCTACGAGCCCGACCGCTGGTACCGGGGCGGCCTGCTGCTCGGCTTCCTGCTCGTCCTGTGCGTCGTCCTGCTCGCCGCGATCCCGCCGGCGGTCCCTGCCGGCCGGGCCGGCTCGCCGCGTCCCGCGCTGCGCCCGGCAAGGCTCGCGCCGCGCTGGGCGTGGGCGATCGCGCCGGCGCTCGGGCTGTGGGCGGGCGGCCTCTACGGAGTCGCCCTCGTCACCGCCGTGGTCGCGCTGCTCGTCGTGTCGAGCCGCCTGGCGGGCCGCTCCCCGATGACGGGCCGCCTCGCGGCCGGTGCCCGCTCGCCGTTGGTCGCCGGCGGCCTGCTCGCCGCCGCCGCGGCCGCATCCGCCCTGGGCGCCCTGCTCGCCGACCAGGAACGGTACGGCGCCGCGAACGGCTTCCGCGATGCGGTGCCGCAACTGCTGTGCCTGCCGCTGCTCGGCTACCTGGTGTGGACGCTGTGCCGCCCCGCCCCCTCACCGGCCGCCCCGCCCGCTGTCGACGCCCCCACCGGGCCGCCGACAGCACAGCCGCGCACCAGGCCGTACGCGGCGATCCCGTCCGCGTGGGGCCCGCCGCCCGGCCCGCTCCCGCCCTCGGCATGAGGTCCCTCACCGGCCTGCCCGGTGTTCGCTCGCTGGCGGACACGGCCTGCCCGGATGACGGCGATCCGCGCGAGACGAGCTGCCGGTAAGTCCGCCTCGCCTCGACGAGCCGGCTCACCTGTCATGACAAGTGGTGTAATTTGCGATGTTTCGTCCGGTTTCGTTTTCACAGGCTTCCATGAGTCTCTAGAGTCAATCTGCCAGTCTCCCCTCATGGGAAGCGACGACCCCGCGTCGCCATCTCATCCAAAACATCGCAAGAGGCGCCAATGAGGTTTCCGGGCAAACGCCTCGGGTCCATAACGGGCATCACTGCTGTCACCGCTGTGCTTCTGGCGATCGCCGGGTGCGGTGGCGCCGCCTCCTCGGACTCGAAGTATCCGACTCCGGAGAAGCGCACCATCACCGTCGGTCTGCTGCCCGTGGCCGACGCCGCCCAGCTCAAGGTGGCGATCGACCGCGGGTTCTTCCGGGCCGAGGGCCTCACGGTGAAGATCCAGATGCTGCAGGGCGGGGCGGAGGCGCCCCCGAAGCTCAGCAGCGGCGCCCTCGACGTCTCCTTCGGCGCCTACGTCCCCTTCTTCATGGCCAAGGCGGGCGGCTTCCCGCTGCACATCGTGGCCGACGCCTTCGAGTCCGCCCCGGGCACGCACACCATCCTGGTGGCCAGGGACTCGCCGATCCATACGGTGAAGGACCTCGCGGGCAAGAAGGTCGGCGTCAACGTGAAGCACAATCTCAGCTCGCTGATGGTCCAGGCGACGCTGCAGCCACTGGGCGTCAAGCTCGACGACGCCAAGAACTTCGTCGCGATCCCGCTCCCCAACATGGAGGCGGCGCTCAAGAACCACAGCGTGGACGCCGTACAAGCGGTGGAGCCCTTCGGCACCCAGATGCAGAAGGCCATCGGCGCCCGACTCATCACCGACCTCAGCGAGGGTCCGACCGCCAACTTCCCGATCGCCGGCTACGCCTCGACGGAGAGCTGGGCTAAGAAGAACCCCAAGACGCTGGCCGCCTTCCAACGCGCCATCATCAAGGCCCAGGGCCTGCTGGCCGACCGCCAGATACTCGCCCAGACCCTGCCGACCTACACCCAGATCGACGCCAGCACGGCGGCAACTCTGCACGTGGGGCTGTATCCAACCTCGATCAACACCACCCGACTGCAGCGGGTCGCCGACGTCATGCAGGAGTACGGCTA
>DASUWU010000155.1:0-21263 GCA_036378315.1 Streptosporangiaceae bacterium
CCGGCCGGTCCACAGTCACGCACAGCTCACCCACAACCTTTTCCACAGCCTGTGGACAACCGCCCGCCTCCCGCGGCGGCCGCGGAAAACCGCGTCGGGCCGCAGGCCCGGCGCGCTCCTGCGCGGACCGCCGGCACGTGACCCAGCCGGCTGCATGACCCAGCATCTGGCCGGGCCTGCTACGTGACCGGGCCGGATCGGGCCGGCTACTTGACCGAGCCGGCCATCACGCCCTGGACGAAGTACCGCTGGAAGGCGAAGAACACGATCAGCGGCACGATCAGCGACAGGAACGCGCCGGGGGCGATGACACCGAGGTTCGATCCGAACTGGCGTACCTGCTGCTGGATCGCCACCGTGAGCGGCTGGGAGTCGCGGTTGGCGAAGATGAGCGCGACCAGAAGGTCGTTCCACACCCACAGGAATTGGAAGATCGTCAACGACGCGATGGCCGGGCCGCCCAGCGGCATGATCACCCTTATGAAGATCGTCCATTCGGTGCCGCCGTCCATCCGGGCGGCCTCCAGCAGGTCGCGGGGGATGCCGGCAAAGTAGTTCCGGAGCAGGAAGATCGCGAACGGCAGCCCGAAGGCGGTGTGGAACAAGATGACGCCCGGGATGGTGCCGAAGATCCCGATGTCTCCGAAGAGCTTGGCGACCGGGATCAGGCCCACCTGCACCGGCACCACCAGCAGCCCGATGACGACCAGGAACAGCCAGTCCCTGCCGGGGAACTCGATCCACGCGAACGCGTAGGCCGCCAGCGCGGCGACCACCACCACCAGGATCGTGGTCGGCACCGTGATCAGGACGGTGTTCACGAACGACGAGGTGATGGTGTCGTTCTTCAGCAGCTCGCTGTAGTTGCTGAAGGTCAGCTGCGACGGCTTGGTGAAGATCGTCCACCAGCCGCTGTCGGCGTTGTCGGTCTCGGACCGCAGCGAGGCGACGAACAGCCCGAACGTCGGGACCAGCCAGAAGAGGGCGACCAGGATCAGGCCGACCTGCACGACGCCGCCGCCGACCCGGTTCACGATCCGCGACGCGACGTTACGACGCGGGGCGCCGGTCGCGCCTTCCGTCGGGGGCTTCGCCGAAACGGCCGGCGCGCCGGCCACGGTCTCGCTCATGGCTCACCCATCCTGTCGCGCTCGCTCATGACTGCTCCTGGCGGAACCGCCGGATGTTGAACACCATCGCGGGCAGGACGAGCAGGAACAGCACGACGGCGATCGCGCTGCCCAGCCCCTGGTTGTTGCCGCCGCCGAAGGAGCTGAGGTACATCTGCAGCGCCAGCACGTTCGCGTCCTGCTGGGTGGCTCCGGGCGCGATGATGTACACGAGGTCAAAGATCTTCAGTACGTTGATGATCAACGTGACGAGCACGACCACGACCACCGGCGCCAGCAGCGGCATCGTCACCCGCCAGAACACCTGCAGCTCGGTGGCACCGTCGACGCGCGCCGCCTCCAGCGCGTCCCGCGGGATCGCGGCCAGCCCGGCGCCGATCAGCACCATCGCGAACCCGGCCCACATCCAGACGTACGCCGCGATGATCGCGGGCGTGACGAGGCTCGCGCCGAGCCAGTTGACGCCGTTGAACGGTGCGCCGAAGTTACTGTCAGGCAGCCGCAGCGTGTACGAGCCGGCGGGCAGCGACCCGAACGCGAAGCTGCCGTCCTTGTGGCTGCTGGTGGTGGCGACCACCCGGCCGCCGGACAGCGCCTGGATCTTGACGCCGGACAGCGCCTTCTCGCGGGCGTCGGGCTGGTTCTGGGTGCCGCCGCCACCGGGGGCGAAGTCCACCCACACCGTGCCGTTGAGCACGCCGGGCCTGGCCGTCGCCGGCTTGACCGGCGAGAGCTTCTTCTGCGCGTCGGTGCTGACGGCGACCAGCGGCAGCAGCGCGGGCTGCCCCGGCTGGACGGCCTGCTTGGTGACGAAGTTCTTGCCCTGCGCCTGCAGCGGGCCGTTCGGCCGTGGATGCGCGCCCGGGTAGCCCACCGACGGCCGGAACGCGTCGTGGGCGCCGACGACGACGGCGTTGAGCACGCCGCGTTCCGGCGCGCGGTCGTAGACGAGCGTGAAGATCACGCCGGCGGCCAGCATCGAGATCGCCATCGGCATGAAGACGATGAGCTTGAACGCGGCCGCCCACCGGATCCGCTCGGTCACCACCGCGAAGATCAGCCCGAGTGCGGTGATCACCGTCGGCGCGAAGACCACCCAGATGACGTTGTTCTTGATCGCCGTGAACATCGGCGAGTGCAGCACCAGGATGACGTAGGCGGCGGCGTCGACGAGCGGCAGCACGACGAACCCGCCCTTGAGCGCCGTGGACCGCGCGATGCTGCCGGTGACCGTGCCCACCGTCAGCACGATCGCGACGATCGCGGTGATCAGGATGACGATCCCGATGGCCGCGCTGTCGCTCCACCCGGCGGTCACCGAGTCGGTGAACATCGAGATGTAGTTGCGCAGGCCGACGAACTTGCCGCCGCTCGCGTCGTACAGGCTCCGCCAGATCGTGTAGACGATCGGGTAGAGGACCAGCAGGCCGAGCAGCAGCAGCGCCGGGAACAGGAAGCCGCTGGACAGCCACGGCGGCGGCCCCAGCCGCCCGCTCTCCGTGGTCGGAGTCGCGGGCGGCTTGGTCCCTACGGTCTCAGTACTCATCGCTCGTCTCGGCTCGTCACTGGAAGGCCTTGGCGGCGTCCGCCTCCAGCTTCTTGGCGGCGCCGTCGACGTCGGACGGGTTCTTCAGGAAGTTCTGCAGGTCGGCCCATTCACCCTGACCCTTGGTGCCGCCGAACGCGGCCGGCGCCAGGTCGGACATGTCGAACCGGAAGTTGTCGCCGGCGTCGATCACCGACTTGGCGATGCCGCGCTGGATCTCGTCGGGGTAGACCGACAGGTCGAGCGACTTGTTGGGCGAGGTGAACCCGCCCTGCTCGGCCCACGCCTTGGCCGCCTCCGGCGTGGCCAGGAAGGCCATCAACGCCTTCGCCCCCGGGGTGTCCTTCATCATGACCGCGGCGTCGCCGCCGCCGACGACCGGTGGCTGCTGGCCGACGGCCGGGAAGGGGAAGAACTTCGCGTCCGTGCCGACCTTGGCCTTGGTCTGCGCGCTGATGACGCCGGGCACGAAGTCGCCTTCGTAGACCATGGCCGCCTTGGGCGGGTTGCCGAAGGCCTGGGTGACCGACGTGGGCATGTCGGTCTGCAGCGCGCCGCCTGGGCCACCGGCGATGTAGTTCGGCTTCCACACCTGGGCGAGGGTCTTCAGCGCGGCCTTCACCGACGGGTCGGTCCACGGGATCTGGTGCTTGGACAGCTGGTCGTACTTGTCGATGCCGGCCTGGGAGGCGTAGACGTTCTCGAACCAGTCGGTGAGGGTCCAGCCGTCGCCGCCGCCGACCGCGAGCGGCGTGGTGCCGGAGTCGGAGATGGTGCCGACGTCCTTGACGAAGTCGGCCCAGGTGGTCGGCGGCTGGGCGATGCCGGCGTCGCTGAAGGCCTGCGGCCGGTACCAGACCGTGGACTTGTTCGCGACCTTGAAGTAGACGCCGTAGGTCTTGCCGCCGGACGAGCCGAGATCCTGCCAGATCTTCGCGTAGTTCTGCTGCAGCCCCTGCTGCGCCTCGGGCGGCAGCGGCTTGATCCAGCCCTTCTGGGCGAACTGCACCAGCACTCCCTGCTGGGCGAGGAAGGCCACGTCGGGCGGCGCGCCGCCCTGCACCTTGGAACCGAGGAAGGTGCTCTGGTTGTCGCCGGTCGGGGTGTACTTCGCGGTCGCGCCGGTCTTCTTGGAGAACGCGTCAAGGACCTTCTGGAAGGCCTTCTGCTCGGCCCCTGTCCAGACCGCGGCGACCTGCACCGTCTGGCCCTTGAGGGGCTGGGCACCTGCGCTTTGCCCCCCCGAGGACTTCGAACCGCCTCCGCCGCCACAACCGGCGGCGGCCAGCGCGACCCCCGCCGCCACGGCGGCCGCCCTCACTGACCAGCCGGGCATCGGCAGACGCCATGTGGTGCTGCGCATCGTCATCCCTCCTGCGCGCCCCAGATGGCCGCGCCAGTTTCCAGATCGAAGAAATGCAGGCGCCCGGTGTCGACGTGCACGCTCACCGGGTTGCCGATCTTGACATTGGTGCGCGGGCTGAACCGCCCGACCAGGACGGTGTGCGGGCCGTCAAGGCCGCCCAGCACGTCGGTGCCCGCGTCGCGGGCGAGTTCCTTGGTGTCTTCGGTGACGACCTGGGCGGCCTCGATCGAGAAGTGCACCAGGACGTCGGATCCCATGGCTTCGACCAGCTCGGCCGATGAGGTGAGCAGCGACCCGTCGCCGGCCGCCACCAGCTCGGCGTCCTCCATGTCCTCGGGGCGGATGCCCACCACGACCGCCCGCCCCAGGTAGCCGCGCAGCGCGGGGCGCTGCTGCAGCACCTCGCCGGAGATCGCCAGCGTCTGCCCGCCCACCTCGAGCCGCGGGGCCTCGGCCGTGCCGGACAGCGTGCCCTGCAGCAGGTTCATCGCGGGCGAGCCGATGAAGCCGGCGACGAACAGGTTGGCCGGCCGGTCGTACAGCTCCTGCGGTGGCGCGACCTGCTGCAGCTCGCCCTTCTTGATCACGGCGACCCGGTCGCCGAGGGTCATCGCCTCGGTCTGGTCGTGCGTGACGTAGATCGTGGTGACGCGCAGGTCGCGCTGGATGCGCGCGATCTCGGCGCGCATCTGCACCCGCAGCTTGGCGTCGAGGTTGGACAGCGGCTCGTCCATCAAGAACGCCTGCGGCTCGCGCACGATCGCCCGGCCCATCGCCACCCGCTGGCGCTGCCCGCCGGACAGGTTGCGCGGCTTGCGGTCGAGGTGGTCGCTCAGCCCGAGGATCTCGGCGACCTCTTCGACCTTCGTGCGGATCTGGTCCTTGGGGGTCTTGCGCAGCGAAAGGCCGAATCCGATGTTGTCGCGGACCGACAGGTGTGGGTAGAGCGCGTAGCTCTGGAACACCATCGCCACGTCGCGGTCGCGGGAGGGAACCCGGTTCACCACCCTGCCGCCGATGCGGATCTGCCCCTCGGAGATCTCTTCGAGGCCGGCCACCATCCGCAGGGCGGTGGTCTTGCCGCAGCCGGACGGGCCCACGAGGACCAGGAACTCACCGTCGGCGATGTCGAGGTTAAGGTCGGTCACCGCGCGCGTGCCGTCGGGATAGACCTTCCCCACACCGTCCAGGACGACCTCCGCCACGACGTCTCCCGTCTGTTGTGTCCGCTATGGCCGCTATGTTCTGTTATGGCATTGTTCGGTCATGGCCCCCGCGCTCCGCATGCCGCGACCGGCCAGAACCAGCCCTCGAGAAACGCTGAAGAACGCGTAAACGTCGTACCCAAGTTCGGCATCGCGCCGCAACGTCCCTGGGCATTGTGCGGACTTCGTAAAGAGATCGTTACGTAAGGGAAACGCATTTGCGCACGTCGGGGGCCGTCCCGGGCCGTCAGCGGCCTCCTCAGCCCTCGGCGAGATGACGCCCGATGACCAGCCGCTGGATCTGGTTGGTGCCCTCGACGATCTGCAGCACCTTGGCCTCGCGCATGTACCGCTCGACGGGGAAGTCGCTCACGTAGCCGTAGCCGCCGAGCACCTGCACCGCGTCCGTCGTCACCCGCATCGCCGTGTCGGTGGCGAACAGCTTGGCCATCGCCGCCTCCGCCCCGTACGGCCGGCCGGCGTCGCGGCGGCGCGCGGCCGACAGGTACAGCGCCCGCGCCGCGGCCACCCCGGTCGCCATGTCGGCCAGCATGAACCGCAGCCCCTGGAAGTCGGCGACCGGCCGGCCGAACTGCCGGCGCTGCCTGGCGTAGGCCACCGCCGCGTCGAGCGCGGCCTGCGCGAGCCCGACCGCACAGGCGGCGATGCCGAGCCGGCCGCCGTCCAGCGCGGCCAGCGCGATCCTGAACCCCTGTCCCTCGTCGCCGAGCAGGTCACCGGCCGGTACGACCGCGCCGTCGAAGGACACCTGCGCGGTGGTCGAGGCGCGCATGCCCATCTTGCGCTCGGGGGCCGCGGCGCGCACCCCGGCGGTGCCGGCCGGCACGTGGAAGCAGGAGATCCCGCGCGCGCCGGCGTCCCCGGTCCTGGCGAACACCACGTAGTAGTCGGCCACCCCGCCGTGGGTGATCCACGCCTTGGTGCCGCTGATCTCGTAGACGTCCTCCCGCCGTACCGCCTTGGTCGCCAGCGCCGCCGCGTCCGACCCCGAATGCGGCTCCGACAGGCAGTAGGCGCCAAGCAGGTCGCCGCCGAGCAGGTCGGGCAGCAGCCGGGCGCGCTGGTCGTCCGACCCGTAGGCGGCGACAGGGAAGCACGACAGGGTGTGCACGCTGACGCCCAGCGCCACCGTCAGCCAGCCCGCCGCCAGCTCCTCGACGACCTGCAGGTACACCTCGTACGGCTGGCCGCCGCCGCCGTAGCGCTCGGGGTAGGGCAGCCCGAGCAACCCGGCCCGGCCCAGCGTCCCGAACACCTCGCGGGGGAACCGCGCGGCCTCCTCGTCGGCCGCGACCCGCGGCGCCAGCTCGCCCGCCACGAGGTCGCGGGTGAGCCCGAACAGCTCGCCCGCCTCCGCCGTGACCGGCTCACGCTCGACGGCCATGCCGGCGCGCTCCCTTCAGACCTCGATCACGTGCAGCGAGCGGTCGAGCAGGTTCATCGGCTCGTGGCCGTCCTCGGTGCACACCACGATGTCCTCGATGCGCGCGCCGTGCGGCCCGGGATAGATGCCGGGCTCGACGGAGAACGCCATGCCGGGCGCGAGCGGCTCGGTGTTGCCGGCGACGATGTAGGGGTCCTCGTGGGTCTCCAGGCCGATGCCGTGCCCGGTGCGGTGGACGAAGTAGGCGCCGTACCCGGCGTCGGAGATCGGCCCCCGGGCCGCCGCGTCCACCGCCTCGGGGGTCACGCCCGGCGCCACCGCCTCGCGGGCCGCCCGCTGCGCCGCCTCGAGCACCTCGTAGTAGTCGAGGAAGTCGGCCGGCGGCCGGCCGACCGCGTAGGTGCGGGTCGAGTCGGAGCAGTAGCCGTTCGGCATCGTGCCGCCGATGTCCACCACGACGACGTCGCCGCGCTCGATCGCCCGGTCGGACAGCTCGTGGTGCGGACTGGCGCCGTTCGGCCCGGAACCGACGATCACGAAGTCGGCCGTGGCATGCCCCTCGGCGATGATCGCGGCGGCGATGTCCCTGCCCACCTCGCGTTCGGTGCGTCCCGGCCGGAGCAGCGCCGGCACCGCCCGGTGCACGCGGTCGATCGCCGCGCCCGCCGCGCGCAGCGCCGCGACCTCGGCCGCGCTCTTGCGCATGCGCAGCCCGCGCAGCACCGTGCCGGCCGGGACCTGCTCACACGCCGGCAGCGCGGCGCGGAAGCGCAGCGCCATCACCGCCCACATCCGGTCGGACACCCCGACCCGCGCAGGCGCGCCGGGAAGCCGGCGCGCCACCAGCGCGAACGGGTCGTCGGTCTCCTCCCACGCCACCATCTCCACACCCAGCCGGCCCGCCGGTGACGCCTGCGCCGCGGGCAGCTCAAGGCGCGGCACGACGAGGAACGGATCACCGGCCGCCGGCACCACCAGACACGTCAGACGCTCCAGCTGGGTGGCGTCGTAGCCCGTGACATAGCGCAAGTCGGGCCCGGGAGTGAGAAACAGCGCCCCGAGCCCGGCATCGGCGGTAGCCTCCTGTACACGGGCGAGGCGCTCGGGTGGATACAGCTCTGCGGTCGAATCCGTGCTCACGCCCGCCAATGTAATCGCCGGCCGGCCCGGCGGCATCACCGGACCGGCGCGCGGCGACCCCATTGGACTCCATAGACGGTCACCCCCCTACACGTGCGTGCACACCATGACCGAACAGCGCCCATACGTCACTACGGAGAGCTCCGAGCCGGTCGCCCACCGCGACCGGCGCCAGGTCGCGGTCGATCGGCACCAGGCCGCGGCGGACGAGGCGCTCGCCCTGGGGCCGCTCGCGGTCGACGCCGACGAGTTCTCCTGCCTGTCCGCCCGCCTCGGCCAGGCGCAGCGGCTCGGCAACCTGGGCTGGAGCGAATGGGACCTGGTCGCGGGGACGGCCCGCTGGTCGGACCAGCTGTACGTCATCTTCGGCGCCGACCCGGCGCGCCCCCCTGCCGAGCTCGACACGCTCCTCACCTGGGTGCTGCCCGACGACCTGCCGATCGCCAAGAACCTGATCCGGCGACTGCTGAACCGCGGCACACCGGTCGACGGCGAGTTCCGCATCCGGCGCGGCCCGCGCGGCGGCCTGGACGACGGCCCGGGCGGCGGCCCGGGCGGCGGTTCGGGCGGCGGTTCGGGCGGCGGTTCGGGCGGCGGCGACCGCCGCCGCGACGACGTGCGGCACCTGCGCTTCGTGGCCGAGCCGGTGCTCGACGCCTTCGGCCAGCCGGTGCGGGTGCGCTGCGTGTTCCAGGACGTCACCCCCCGCCGCCGGGCCGAACGGTCGCTGGCCGCCTCCCGCCATCAGGTGGAGCGGCAGCGCCGGATCATCGAGGACGAACGCCAGATCGTGGTGGAGCTGCAGCGGGCGATCCTGCCGCTGCCCCGCGGCATCGTGCACAAGCCCGGCCTCGAGGCGGCGGTGCGCTACCTGCCCGCCGGCCACTCCACCAGAGTCGGCGGCGACTGGTACGAGACCACGTCCATCGACGACGCCGAGGTGTTCCTGGCCATCGGCGACGTGTCGGGGCACGGCCTCGCCGCGGTCGCGGCCATGGCCCGGCTGCGCAACGCCCTCAGCGGCCTGGCCTTCACCGGCGCCGCCCCCGACAAGCTGCTGGGCTGGCTCAACCGGCTGGTGCTGCACTGGCCGCCGACGCTGACCGCCACCGCGCTGACCGGCCGGTTCGATCCCCGCACCCACGTCTTCACCTGGGCGCAGGCCGGGCACCTGCCGCCCGTCCACATCAGCGACGGCACACCGCGGCTGCTCACCCCGCCCGACGGGGTGCTGCTCGGTGCCGTCCCCGACCCGGAGTTCAGCACGTGCGCCACCCGGCTGGCACCGGGCGACCTGCTCATGCTCTACACCGACGGCCTCATCGAGCGGCGTGACCGCGACATCGACGAGGGCTTCCAGATGCTGCTCCACGCGCTCGCCGGCTGCGCCGGCGGCGAACCCGACCAGATCATCGACCATGTGCTCGGCGCGCTCGGCGCGGCCAACCCGATCGACGACACCTGCCTCGTCGTGTGCCGGATCCACTGATCGGCGATGCGGGCCGCGGCGCGGACCGTGGCACGATAGGCGGGTGCCAGGACTGATGTTGCTCGATACGCCGTCGCTGTACTTCCGCGCCTTCTTCGGCGTGCCGGAGACGGTGACCGCGCCCGACGGCACACCGGTCAACGCGGTACGCGGCCTGCTCGACATGATCGCGGTGCTGGTGCAGGGCCGCTCCCCCGAACGGCTCGTCTGCACGATGGACGCGGACTGGCGGCCGGCCTTCCGGGTGGCGGCGCTGCCGTCGTACAAGGCGCACCGGGTGGCCGACGACGGCGGCGACCAGACGCCCGACCCGCTCGAGCGGCAGCTCCCGATCATCGACGCCGTGCTCGACGCGTTCGGTCTTGCCACGCTGGGCGTGCCGGGGTACGAGGCCGACGACGTGATCGGCACCCTCGCCACCCGCGCGGTGGACGAGCGAAGCGGGCCCGTCGACATCGTCACCGGTGACCGCGACCTGTTCCAGCTCGTCGATGAGCGCGGACCTGTCCAGGTGCTCTACACCGCCAGGGGGATCCGCAACCTGCAGGTCATGGGCGAAAAAGAGGTCGCCGACAAATACGGCATCCCGGGCCGCGGTTACGCCGACTTCGCCACGCTGCGCGGCGACCCGAGCGACGGCCTGCCCGGCGTTCCCGGCATCGGCGCCAAGACGGCCGCCGCGCTGCTGACCCGGTTCGGGTCGATCGACGGCGTCATCGAGGCCATCGACACGGGCCGCACCGACGGCTTCCCGCCCGGCAGCCGGCTCAAGCTCGAGGCCGCCCGCGACTATCTCGCCAGCGCACGGACCGTCGTCCGCGTAGTGACAAACATCACAGTCCCCGCGAGTGACGACCGCTTGCCGCACGCGCCGCGCGATCCGGAGGCGCTGGTCGGGCTCGCCGACAGGTACAACCTCGGCGGACCCGTGAACCGGCTGCTCGCCGCGCTGGCCGCGCGGGCGGGCTGATCCCGGGCGTCTGTGTCACGCGACACAGACGGGCGATGCCGGGTGCCGCAGCATTCCCATCGGTGGCGGCGTTTCCTCGGAGGGAGATGAACGCACGCCACCAGGAGGGTGCCATGACCACGATCGCCAGCCGCCGGGCCCTCCCCCGCAAGGACACGCCACCGCACGAGGCCATCTCCACGACGGCGGACGTGCTCGAGCTCCTGAAGCGGTCCAACCATGCCACCGCGTTCGCCGGATGGACGGTGACGACCATCGCGATGGGCCTGGTCATCCAGGTCGGCGCGCTCCGGTCCATCGAGTCCTTCCCGCTCACGCTGGTGCTGGTCGGCCTGCTCGTCCCGGTGCTCGCGGCGACGGCGCGTACGGGGGTCCTGTTGGCGAGCGCCGGGCGGGCGGCGGCGGACGCCGGCGGCGAAGGCGAGCCCACGGGGGCCGTCGCCGGCGCCACCTCGCTGCCCACCGAGCCCGAAGCGGCGGCCAGGCTGGCCCGCGACCGGTTGCGGTCAGCGGTCACGTCGACACAGCTGAGAGGGGTGCTCGCCCGCCGCGCGCTGATGTGGGCGTACGGCGCGGGCGCGGCGTTCCTCGCCTGGAGCCTCGCCGTGCTCCTGCTGGTGAGCCGCTGAGGGGGGCGCATGACGGAGCCGGCACCTGTGGCACCGGGCTTACCGCCCCACTCCCCCCTGCCAGGGTGCCGGCTCTTGCCAACCGGTCCTAACGTTCGTTGGACTGAAGGTTGGCAAACACCCGACCCCACCTCTGATGAAGAGGGCTTACCGAAACGGACCCCCTGTGCCAGAGAGGAACAGCGGCCAGCCGCATTCACCCAGCGGATTCTGGAAAGAGCTGGACGAGACCGAGCAGGGCACCTTGCGGGATGCCGCCCGGCCTCGTACCTATCTGGCCGGGGCGCATCTGTGCTACGAGGGGGATCCGTCCGACCACGTCATCATCATCGAGAACGGCTGGGCCAAGGTCACCTCCACCACCGAGGACGGCCACGAGGTGGTGCACGCGATCCGCGGGCCCGGGGACCTCGTCGGCGAGAGCGCCGTCATCGGGCACCGGCCGCGCTCGGCCACCATCACCGCGCTCGACTCGCTGCAGGCGCTGGTGCTGTCGGCCACCCGCTTCACCGCCTTCCTCGACGAGCACCCGCGGGTCTGGCGGATGGTCAGCGGCACCCTGGTCCGCCGCAACGACGATGACGTACGGCGGTTGCGCGCCAACGCGTCGGCCGACGGCGGCCAGCGGCTGGCCATGCTGCTGCTCGAACTCGCCCAGGCCTACGGATCGGCCACGCCGACCGGCGTGGTGATCCAGCCGCCGCTGTCGCAGTCGGAGCTCGCCAGCTGGGTCGACTCCTCCCGCGAGACGGTGGCCCGCGCGCTCAAGATCTGGCGGGCCCGCGGGCTGGTCGACACCGCCCGCCGCAAGATCACAATCCTCGACCCGCCGGGGCTGCGCGCCTACGCCGACGGCCACCCTGGCCCGGCGAGACCTGGCCACCCGTGGCCGCGGATCAACGGCGAGCGCGGGCGCGGGCGAGGCGACCGCGACCACTGAGCGGGGGAAAGGTGCACGCCGATCACGAAGAACTGCCGGAGCGCGCGTCCCGGCCCGCCGCCGGCCTTCGCCGCGCCCAACACTGCGTGCTCTTCGGCTGCGACGTCGCCGAGTTCACCGACGACCGGCGCGACGACGAGGTGCAGCTCGCGGTGCGCGCCGCGCTGTACCGGCTGATCAGCGAGGCGTTCGACGATGCGCACCTGCCGTGGGAGGAATGCCTGCACGAGGACCGCGGCGACGGCATCCTCGTGGTCATCCCGGCCAGGATGCCCTCGGCCACGGTGATCGACCCGCTGCTCGAGAACATCCGCGGCGGGCTGCGCCGCCACAACCGGCTGGCCAGCGAGGCCGCCGAGATCAGGTTGCGCACCGCCGTCCACATCGGCGAGGTGCACCGCGACCCGCACGGGCTGGCCGGCGTCGCGGTCAACCACCTGTTCCGCCTGCTCGACGCCCCGGTGCTCAGGGGGGCGCTTGCCGCCGGGGATGCCGACGTAGCGCTCATCGTGTCGGACTATGTCTACGAAAGCGTCGTCAAGCACGGCCCCGGCATGGTCGATCCGGCCACGTTCCGGCCGGTGGCCGTCGCGGTCAAGCGGACCCAGGCACGCGGCTGGATCCACCTTCCCGGTGCGCCGCCCGCCGTCGTCGACCCGGCCGGCGCCGACCCCGTCGCGATCCGGGCGCCGGCCCGTACGGGCGGCGCCGGCGACCCGAGGTATCTGTACGGGACGACCGAACGGGCGACGCCCACCAGGCCGGAACCACCGCCGGCACCGGCCCAGGGGTTCGTGTTCTACGGCCCGACGACGATCCATGGTGACGCCGTCGCCGGTGACAAGGTCGTCGGCGGGAAGGACGCCGAGGACCCGCCGGCCTGACCCGCCCGGAGAGGGCAGGCCGGGCCGGCGGGCGCCTTTACATTGTAGATTTTTAGGCTCAGCGGCGATAACGGCGGGACCCGACCCGGCTGCGCCAGTTCCAGCCCGCGCCGACGCCGGCCAGGTGCAGCGCCAGGAGCAGCAGGCCCAGCACGGTGAGCGTGCCGTTGTTGATCGCGTCGGACGACACGTCCGCCAGGTCGAAGAGCAGGGCAAGGACGAAAACTATGGCGGCGGCGACGGCCAGCATGGTGACCTCCGGTCGAATGCGTATGTCGAGGCCCTCCGCGTCCGGGAGGGCGCGGGAAGGGTTGCCGGCATGCGCCGGACCAAACCGCTCGCCCCATAACGGTCATCCTTTACGGCGTAGGTCCCATCCGAAAATGATCACCAATAGTGATCGCGAGCACGCCGAACGCGGCGGCCGAGCCGCCGGACGCCCGGCCGCCGGCGGGGCGGTCAGCCGACGGGGCGGTCAGCCGACGGAGGAGTAGGCGACCACCCCGCGGCGCATGGCGTCCATCGCCTTGTGCGCGGTCTGGGCCAACCCGTCCGGGCCTGGCGACGCCTCGGCGACCTGGCCGAGCAGGTCCAGGAGCTGCTTGACGGCGCGGACGAAGTCGCCGGCGGTCAGGCCGGCCTCGCCCAGCACGTCCTCGAGCCGGTGGCCGGCGGCCCACCGGTAGGCCGCCCAGCAGAAGCCCAGGTCGGGCTCGCGCAGGAAGGAGACCCGGTTGTCCTTCTCGATCGCGTCGAGCTCGCCCCACAACCTGACCATCGCGGCCAGCGCGTCCTGGGCGCGGCCGGCCGGCGTGCGCGGCGGCGCCGCGTCGTCCGGCTGCCGTGACTCGTACACCAGTGCCGACACGCAGGCGGCCAGCTCGGCCGGCGACAGCCGCGCCCAGCTGCCCGCACGCAGGCATTCGGCCGTGAGCAGGTCGAGCTCGGAGTAGATCCTGGCCAGCCGCCGGCCCTCGGGGGTGACCGTGTCGCCGTCGAGGTAGCCGAGCTGGTCGAGCACGGCGCACACCCGGTCGAAGGTGCGGGCGATCACCTGGGAGCGGCTTTCCACCCGGCGGCGCAGCCCGGCGGTCTCGCGCTCCAGCCGGAAGTACCGCTCGGCCCAGCGGGCATGGTCCTCGCGGTCCCGGCAGCCGTGGCAGGGATGCCGGCGCAGCGCGGTGCGCAGCCGGGCGATCTCCGCCCCCGTCCCGTGCTCGGCCGCGCCGGACGCCCCGGGCCCGCCGTCCGGCCCCTCGCCGTCACGGCCGGCCGCCCGCATTGGCCGGTCGCCGACCTTGGTGCGCAGCGTGGAGGCGAGGTCGCGGCGGTGCTGCGGGGAGCGCGGGCTGAACCACTGCGGGATCTTCACCCGCTCGATCGGCTCCACCGGAGTCGGGAAGTCCAACACCGACAGCCGCTTGACCTGCCGGTTGATCGTCAGGACCAGTGGCGCCGGGCCGTCCGAACGGCGCGCCAGCCCGGCGTCGAGCACCACGGCTACCCCGGCCCGGCGCCCCCCGGGCACCACGATCACGTCGCCGCGGCGCAGCCGTTCCAGCGACCGCGCCGCCGCCGCCCGCCTGATCGACGACCGCTCCCTGGCCAGCTCGGCCTCACGGTCGGACAGCTCCCGGCGCAGGCCCGCGTACTCCATGAAGTCGCCCAGGTGGCAGGCCGCCGCATCGGCGTACCCGGCCAGCGCCTCCTCGTTCTTGCGTACCTGGCGGGCCAGCCCCACCACCGCCCGGTCCGCCTGGAACTGCGCGAACGACTCCTCGAGCAGGGTGCGGGCGCGCTCCCTGCCGACCGCGCCGACCAGGTTGACCGCCATGTTGTACGACGGGCGGAAGCTGGAGTTGAGCGGGTAGGTGCGGGTGCTGGCGAGCCCGGCGACGGCGCCCGGGTCGACGCCGGGCGCCCACGCCACCACGGCGTGTCCCTCGACGTCGATGCCGCGCCGCCCGGCCCGGCCGGTCAGCTGCGTGTACTCCCCCGGCGTCAGGTCGGCGTGCGTCTCGCCGTTCCACTTGTCGAGCCGTTCGATCACCACGGTACGGGCCGGCATGTTGATGCCGAGCGCGAGCGTCTCGGTGGCGAACACCGCCTTGATCAGGCCGCGGGTGAACAGCTCCTCGACGACCTCCTTGAACGTGGGCAGCATGCCCGCGTGGTGGGCGGCCACCCCGCGTTCCAGGCCGTCGAGCCACTCGTGGTAGCCCAGGATGCGCAGGTCCTCGTCGGCGATGTCCGCGGTGCGCGCCTCGGCGTGCGCCCTGATCTCCTCGGCCTCCTCCTTGGATGTCAGCCGCAGCCCGGCGTACAGGCACTGGGCGACCGCGGCGTCGCACCCGGCCCGGCTGAAGATGAACGTGATCGCCGGCAGCAGCGCCGCCCGGTCGAGCCGGTCGATGACGTCGGGCCTGGACGGTGGGCGGAACCTGGCCGGCCGCCGCTCCCGGCGGCGCCCGGTGCGCCGGGTGTTGTTCACCTTCATCCGGCGGACGTCGTCGAGCGCGACACGGCGCAGCTCGGGGTTCACCTTCGGCCGGTCACCGTCGCGGCCGGTGTCCACGAACAGGTCGTACAGCCGGGTGCCGACGAGCATGTGCTGCAGCAGCGGCACCGGGCGGTGCTCGTCGACGATCACCACTGTGTCGCCGCGGACCGCCTGCAGCCACTCGCCGAACTCCTCGGCGTTGCTGACCGTCGCCGACAGCGCCACCACCCGCACCGAGTCGGGTAGGTGGATGATGACCTCCTCCCACACCGCGCCGCGGAACCGGTCGGCGAGGTAGTGGACCTCGTCCATGACGACGTAGGCGAGCCCGGCCAGGGTGGGCGAGCCCGCGTACAGCATGTTGCGCAGCACCTCGGTGGTCATCACGACGATCGGCGCCTCGCCGTTGACGCTGTTGTCGCCGGTCAGCAGCCCGACCTTGGCGGGGCCGTACCGGCCCACCAGATCGGCGTACTTCTGGTTGGACAGCGCCTTGATCGGCGTGGTGTAGAAGCACTTGCGCCCGCCGGCGAGGGCGAGATGCACGGCGAACTCCCCGACCACCGTCTTGCCCGAGCCGGTGGGGGCCGCGACGAGGACGCCGTCGCCATTTTCCAGCGCCCGGCACGCTTCGAGCTGGAACGGGTCCAGCTCGAAGTCGTACAAACCGCGAAAGTCCATCAGCGCGGGCCCGTTGCCGCTGGCGCGGCGACGATGCGCCGCGAAGCGCTCGGCGGGCGTGATGTCAGGGGAGCTCATGGGATCGAGACTACGTTTCGGCGCCGCCCATTTCCCACTCGAGCACGCCGGCGGGCCGACACGCCGCCGGCCCGGCCGCTGGGGCGTGCCCTAGACACGCCCTAGCTCCGCTCCCCCCGCTCGCGGTTCAGCTCCGCGTCGATCTCGACGTCGATGTCGTCGAGGTCGAGCGGGGCGGCCTCGTCGTCGGACAGCCCGGCGTACGGATCGGGGCGGCGCGCCTTCCTGCGGTCGTTGACGAACGCGAGCACCGTGGCCACCTCGAACAGCAGCAGCGTCGGCAGGGCCAGCGCCAGCATCGTGAACGGGTCGCCGCTGGGGGTGGCCACCGCGGCGAACACGAACACGCCGAAGATGATCATCCGCTGCGACTTCTTGATCCGTTCGAAGGTCAGTATGCCGGCCAGGTTGAGGATCACCACGAACAACGGCAGCTCGAAGGTCAACCCGAACACCAGCAACATGACCAGCACGTAGCCGAGGTAGTGATCGACCGTGATGAGCGCCGACACGTCCTTGGGCACGAAGTTCAGGAAGATCCGCAGCCCCTTGTCGACCGTCATGTAGGCCAGGACGGTACCGACGAAGAACAACGGGACGGCCGTGCCGATGAAGGCGTACGTCCATCGCCGCTCCCGCTGGTAGAGCCCGGGCGCGATGAACGCCCACAGCTGGTACAGCCAGATCGGCGCCGACAGGACGATCCCGATGATGAACGCGATCTTCAAGTGGATGAAGAAACCCGAGAAGATCGTGTTCGTGACCAGGGTGCACTGGTTGTTGATCACATGGGACTGCCGCAGCGAGCAGTACGGCTCCTTGAGGAAGTCCCATACCGGCCGGAAGACGACCCAGCCGATGATCGTGCCGATGAACAGCGCCAGGATGGACTTGATCAGCCGGTTCCTGAGCTCGCGAATGTGCTCGAGGAGCGGCATCCGGCCCTCCGGGTTCCCCCGCCGGCTGCTGGTCAGATTCATCACGTAGGGCTACCGCGATCGGTGGTGACGGTCGGGGTCAGTTGTTGCGGCGGGCGCGCTCCGCATCCGACACCGGGACGCCGTTGAGCGGAGCGCCGTCGTCGCGCTTGGCCTCCTGCTCCAGCCGCGCGGCCTCGGCGCGCAGCCGGGCCGCCCGGTCGTGCAGCTCCTTCTGCTCGGTCTGCGCGTTCTGCGCCGGCTGCGCGGCCGGCGACGCCTGCGCCGGCTGGGCGTCGTCATCGTCGCCGTGCAGCCCCTTGGTCTCGGCCTTGAGGATGCGCATGGACTTGCCCAGCGACCTGGCCAGCGTGGGGAGCTTGGCGGAGCCGAACAGAATGACGATGACGAGCAGAATGATCAACCACTCGCCGGCACCGAGATTAGGCATGGCAGTCCTCTTCAGCAGGGTGACACTCACGACGATCGTACGCCGTGTCGCGGAATTTGTGGCTCACGGTTTTCCCTGCAGAGTCCGCAGTTCGTCCCGCAATGCCCGTCGCTCGGGCGCCAGCCGGCGCCAGGTCCGGTCGAGCTCGCGGCCCAGGCCGCGCACGGCGAGGAAGACCTTGACGGCACACGCGGCGAGCACCACGAGCCCGGCGAAGGTCAGTCCCACCCACGCATCCAGCCACGACACCCTGCCACCGTAGCGAATCGGCGCCGCGCCGCGCCATGACGAAAACGGGCCCCGGCACGCCCCGAGCCGCCCGGGGCGCGAGGGACTTGGGGGGCGCCGGTGGGTCAGCGGCCGGTCAGCGGCCGGGACGGATCACGAACCGTAGAGCGCGAGCGCCCGTTCGGCGTCGGCGCGCACCCCGGCGGCCAGCTCGGCCGGGCCGACGACCCGGCCCAGGTCGCCCAGCCGCAGCGCGAGCCCGCGCACCCAGCGGGTGTCCGGGGTACGCAGCACGATCCGCAGCCGGCCCTCGCCGAGTTCTTCGACGCTCTCGCACGGGTAGTGGTCGGCCACCCAGCGCCCGGCGGCGGTCAGCTCCATGGTGACCCGCACATCGTCGGGCGACGGCCGGAAAAGGCCGGCGTCGACGTCGACGGGTTCGGCCTCGCCCGGCACCTCGGCCGGCAGCGACAGGATCGTCAGGTCGACGATGCGGTCGAGCCGGAAAAGACGGACCGCCTCGGCGCGCCGGCACCAGCCCTCCAGGTAGGCGCCGCCCTCGACGAACAGCAGCCGCATCGGGTCGACGTCGCGTTCGGTGTTCTCGTCGCGGCCGGGCACGTAGTAGGTCAGGTGCAGGCGCCGCCCGCGGGTCAGCGCGTCCTGGACGCGGCTCAGCACGCCGGGCCTGGCGTGCACCTCGACCGCCAGCCTGCTGCTCACCGCGCCGGCCACGCCGGCCGCGTTCTCCAGCTTGGCGATCACCCTGCTGAGCGCGTCGCGGTCGCGCAGGCCGGGAATCTGCGTGAGCATCCGCAGCGCGACGAGCAGCGCGCTCGCCTCGTCGACGCCCAGCCGCAACGGCCGGGCGATCGACTCGGCCTCGGTGACCGTGATCTGGCCGCCCTCGTACGACAGGTCGATCGGGCAGTACGGGTCTGGCGCGCGCAGCTCGACGCACCACAGCATGTTGAGGTCGTCGATCAGCTGCTTCTCCGTGACCCCGAACGCGGCCGCCGCCTCGGCCAGGCTCACCGAGCGGCGGCTCACCACGTACGGGACCAGGGCGAGCAGCCTGGCCAGCCGGTCGGTCGACGTCGTCGTCATGCCGCGGCCTCCGGAGCGGGCGGCGCCGGCCGCGCGCCGCCGGACCGGACGGTCACGTGAGCACCGCCTTGAGCTGCTGGATGACGGCCTCGCGCAGGTCAGGAGGGTCGAGCACGACCACGTCGTCGGCGAACCGCGCCAGGTAGGGGGCGAACCAGTCGACCTCGCTGAAGGTCATCTCGGCGGCGTCCCAGTCGGCGTCGTGGGGGGTCACCGACCTGGCCCACCGGCGCAGGCCGTGCGCGCGGCCGCTGCGCAGCCGTACGGTCGCCACTCGCGGCTCGGCGGGCGGCTCGTCGCGGGCGAACGCGATCGCGCGGACGTCGACGCCCTCGGGCACGACCACGGTGCCGGCCGGGCCGTCGCCGATCACGTCGCCGATGATCCGGCTGAGCCGGAAGACGCGCACGCCGTCGCGGTCGCTGTCGTGGCCGACGACGTACCAGCGGCCGCGGCGGCTCACCACGCCCCACGGCTCGAGGTGGCGACGCTGCGGCGCGCTGCGCCCCACGCCCTGGTAGTCGAACGCCACCGGGCGGCGGTCGCGTACGGCCTGCCACAGGACGGGGAAGGCCGGCTCGTCTGTGTCGACCCGCGGCTCGATGCCCACGATGCCGGGAGTCCCGCCGATCGCGTCGGTGTCGATCCCGGCCGCGCGCAGTTTGAGCAGCGCCCCAGAGGCCGCCTCGGCCAGGCTGGCCCGCTGCCACACCCGGGCCGCCAGGCCCAGCACCGCGGCCTCGTCCGGCGTCAGTTGCAGCTCAGGCAGCTCGTAGGCATGCCGTGGGATCCGGTAGCCGGCCTCGTCGCCGGCCGTCGTGCCGGTCTCGAGCGGGATGCCGAGCTCACGCAGCTCCTCCTTGTCGCGCTCGAACATGCGCTTGAACGCCTCGTCGCCGTCGGGATAGCCCGGGACGGCATGCCTGATCTGCTCGGCGCTCAGATAGTGCCCGGTCGCGAGCAGGCAGACCACCAGGTTGAGCAGCCGCTCGGTCTTGCGCCGCGACATCGCCACCACCTCCCCCGCCCGACGCTACCCTCGCCATGTGATCCGATGGCGCAAAGGCACGGTGGATTCGGTCGTCCGCGAATGGCCGGGGGCGGTGGAGCTGGCGGTCACGCTCGACGGGGCTGCCGCGCGCGCCGCCGGCCTGCGCGCCCTGGCGTATCCGGCGCTGGTCGGCCGACCTGAACCAGGAGACACTGTACTGCTCAACACCACCGCGCTGGCCCTCGGTTTGGGCACCGGCGGGTACGCGATGGTGATCGCGGTCCCCGACCGGCTGCCGCCCGACCCGGCCGGGCCCGGCCACCTGGTCAAGGCCCGGTACACGCCGCTTCAGGCGACCGTCGGCGGCGCCGACGAGCAGGGCTCCCCGCACCACGAGGCGCTGCGCGACGCCGACTCGCTGGCCGGCCTGCCGGTGATCGTCGCCGACCTGCACTCCGCGCTGGCGCCGATCCTGGCCGGCATACTCGCCGCCCGGCAGGACGCCCGGGTGGTGTACGTCATGACGGACGGCGGCGCGCTGCCGGCCTGGTTCTCCATGTCCGCCGCCCGGCTCAAGGAGGCCGGCGCGCTCGCCGCCACCATCACCGTCGGGCAGGCCTTCGGCGGCGACCTCGAAGCGGTCACGGTGCACACCGGGCTGCTCGCGGCCAGGCTCGTCCTCCACGCCGACGCGGTCGTCGTCGCGCAGGGTCCTGGCAACCTCGGCACCGGCACCCGCTGGGGGTTTTCCGGCGTGGCGGCCGGCGAGGCGGTCAACGCGGCGGCCGTGCTGTCGGGACGCCCGGTGGCGTCGCTGCGGATCAGCGAGGGCGACGCGCGGGAACGGCACATGGGGGTCTCCCACCACAGCCTCACCGCGTACGGGCGGGTGGCGCTGGCCCGCGCCGAGGTGGCGGTGCCCGAGCTGCCAGGACCGTTGGGGATCCGGGTGGCCGAGCAGGCCGCGCCGCTGGCCGACCGGCACGAGCTGGTCGGCGTCCCCGTGGACGGGCTCGCGGACGCGCTGCGCGCGGCGGAAAAGGAGTGGGGCGTGCGGCTGTCGACCATGGGCCGGCGGCTGGACGCCGACCTCGCCTACTTCCTCGGCGCCGCGGCCGCCGGGCGGCACGCCGCGTCCCTCCTGCCCGCCTGACGCCCGCGGGCTGGGCAGCAGTCCCCGCCGCTGGACCGGCGACCGGCCGGTCAGCGGACGCGGACGGCGAACGCCGCGGCGGGGCCGGCCCGGCCGGGCGCGGCGAGGGTGAGCGTCAACCGCCAGCCGCCGGCGACCGGCAGCGGCGGCCAGTCGAGCCGGTAGCGCCCGCCGCCGAGAGGAGTGGCCCGCACCGGCAGCGGACCGACCCCGATCGGCTGCTGCCGCCAGCCGCCCCGCAGCCCCGGCAGGCCTGGCAGGTTTTCCTGGCCGGCCGGGCCGGCCGGGCGAGCCGGGCCGCCGCCGCCCGGTCGCACGGTCAGCACGCCCTCGTCCACGCCGCGGAGCGCGCGCGGGAGCCGCAGCGACAGCGTCAGGCCGGCGGCGTGCGCGGTCAGGGTGGCCGGCCGATCCGCGCCGGCCAGGGCGGCCGGCCTGACCTCGGGCAGCGCG
>DASUWU010000156.1:0-45911 GCA_036378315.1 Streptosporangiaceae bacterium
TCGCCGGCAAGATCCGCAACGGCGTCACATACTTCGGGATGGAACTGGGGTCGATGGCCGCGGCCTCCGCCTTACGGCCCTTCAACAGCAACCGCGGACCGCCAACAGCAGCCGCGGCGCCAGCAACGACACCACCCTTGACCACCTGTCTACGGGTCGGCTTCGGCATGATCGGTGTCCCACTTTCTCTATCTCGAGGGCATTTACCGGGGCAGTCAGAATTGCCCATCGTGGGGGCATGCGTGATAGGCGCGGGTCGGGCCCGGAAGGGGCAGAAATCCCGGGCGATCTCAGCGGTTATGCTGCATCACTGCTGACGGGGGATCAATAGTGTCTATGCGACGTATTTCCCTTAGGGGATGGGGGATGAAGCGCCCTTGGGGGCCAAGCTTTCAGGCGGCCACCTCGGCTGACCTGCTGTTCTGTCGCAGCAGTGAGGTGATCATGGTGATAAGCGGGCGGCATCGTTTCCGTGTTCCGGTGCGCCGTAATCGCGGTCGACGGCTCGTTCCGGTCGCTGGAAACGCCCGCCGATCGCGCCTGGCGGTAGTCGGATGAAGCCGCACGGCAATGGTGGCATGCCGTCGCGAATGGTGCATCAAGACGAGTTTTCTTGAGCCTGACTCCATTGTTTTCCGGCGAACCGCCGGAGGGCGGCACTATTGACCGGACCGCGTCCCGGCGATGGCACGGCGCGGTGCGGCATCGTGCGGACGGCGGCCGTGCCGGCCGCGATGGCGGGCGGCACTGCGACGGTGCCGGGTAACGCTCGTCACGTATCCTGTCATGCGACAGCTCCCGTCGTACAGGGTCTACGGTGGCGATCCCGGTCCGGGATTCCGGGCGGGTCGCGGTAAGGCGAGTGCCGCGCGACCGGCCCCGGCCACCGTCACGCCGCAGGCCTTGGGGCCCTGGGCCCACTGCCGATGGCCGAGGCCGGCGTTTCGCGTACGCGGAGCGGCCCGCCCAGTCATCGCGTGCCGGTCGGCAGGGTCGTTGAATTGTCCGCTGGTCGAAGTCACAGGTCGCCCTCCGGCCGGACCGCAAGATTCACGAGGAATGTACGAGACGCCGCGGGGCGCCGATAGCGGCCGATTTCCCTTAAGGGATGCCGCACCGCGGGTCATCGACCATCTTGCCGCCGCCCGGTGGCCAGGATCGGCCGCTGTCCCGCCGGCGGGACAGCCTTATGACGGGCTGTCAGGAACAAGTTGAGATCAGCCATCGTCGCTGAGAGCGCCTAGTCACCGCCGAATTCATTACCCCTCGCGATATCGGCCGTTTGGTTTTCGTTAGCCCCCTGGTTACCTTGGCCATCGCTCGAACAGTGATGGGAGGGACCGTGGAGAAACGCCGTGTCGTGGTGCTCGGAATGTTCGCGCTCGGGCTCGGATACTTCCTCTGGTACACGCCTTACAGCGGACTCGCGAAATCCATTTCCAACGGCCTGCTACCGGGCATGCACGGCCCGCTCGGCGGCCTCGTGCTGCTGCCCGCCACGTTTATCGGTCAACTGGTCGTCATGCCGGCCTTCGTGCTCGCCAGCGGGTGGTGGCGATATTCGGGGCGGCGCCGGGTCATGGGCCGTAACCTGCTCTTTCCCGCGCGGCACACGATCGAGTCAGCCTTCTGGATGGCCATCATCGTGGGGACGACGACGCTCAACTTCACGTTCGTGGGGGCGTCGATCGTCTTCATGCTCGTGCTCATGCGGATCACCACGCTGGTCACCGCTCCAGTGATAGATCTGATGCGCCGGCGGAAGATCCATTGGTATTGCCAGGCGGCGCTGGTGCTGTGCATGATGTCCGCGGTAATAGCGCTTACCGATATCAATAACTATAAGCTGACCTTCGGTGCGATCTTGAGCCTCGGCGGCTATTGCGCCGCCTACTACTTCCGGTTCCGGTTGATGAGCGCGTACGCCAAGACCGGCGATATCCACCTGGACCGCCGGTATTTCATCGAGGAGCACATGACGACGCCCTTCATGCTCCTGATGATCGCCGGCATTCCCGCGCTGATCGATCAAGGGCCATGGATGCACGCGCTGCGGCTCGGCTTTACCTCATTCCTCGGCACGTCGCTCGTGTTCCCCGCGCTGCTGATCGGCGTGTGTTACGAGGGCCTCTACATCATGACCAGCCTGATATTCCTCGATCGGCGCGGGTTCTCCTTCGGTGTGCCGGTCCACGTGTGCTCCAGCCTGCTCGCGGGCGTGGCGGCCTCGGTGGGCCTGCACAGCGTCTACGACAACCCGCTGCCGAGCAGCGCGCAGTACGTGGCGGCGGTCGCGGTCATCGGTGCCGCGTTCATGCTGAGCTATCCGACGATCCGGGTGTTCCTCACGAACCGGTACGGCGATCCGGTGATCCCGCAGCGGCTGATGCTGTTCGTCTGCGGCGGCAACACCAGCCGGTCGCCCATGGCCGCGGCGATCGCCCGAGCCGAGCTCTTCGCGATCAACGGAGACGGCCCGGTGCGGTGGGAGGTCGACAGCGCCGGCGTCTCGGTGCGCGAGCAGGGAGCGCCGCTCAGCTCCGAGGCGCGGGCCGCGCTGCTCGAGCTCGGCGTCGACGCCCCGCTCGATCATCGAGCCAAGCAGCTCACGCCGACCATGTGCGTCGACAGCGACGTGGTCTACTGCATGACGCGCGAGCAGCGCGACTCAGTGATCGCCATCGCTCCCGGCGCCGCCGACCGGACGATCTGCCTCGACCCGGCGGAGGACGTGGCCGACCCGGCAGGCGGTGCGGTGGACGCCTTCCGCGCCTGCGCCACCCGGCTGCGTACGCTGGTCAGCGACCGGCTCGCCGAGCAGCAGCAGCGCTACGCCGTGTCGCTCTCCCCGCCCGCTGTGGCCGACGGCACCGCGGTGGCCGACGGCACCTGATCATGCCATTGGGTGTACTCGTGCAGCGTCGCCCGCTGCGGGTAGAAGCGATTGATCGGAGCGCTTTCGTCGACATGGCCGACGGACAGGCCGCAGACCACGAGCCGGTCCGCGCCCAGGCCGAGGAACTCCCTGATCACCTCGCTGTAGCGGGCGACGCTGTACTGCGGGCAGCTTCCGAGTCCGGAGGAGACCAATCCGAGCATGACGTTCTGGAGAAAGAAGCCCATCTCCAGGAAAGTGCCGTGGACCGCGTTGCGCGGCAGATGAAAGATCATGGCCACCGGCGCGCCATAAAAGCACAGATTCCGCCGCTCGAACTCCTGCCGCGCGGCGCGGTCTTGGCGGTCGACGCCCATCGCACCGTAAAACGCCGCCCCCCATGCGAACGCCCGCTGTTCATAGGCCGTTCCCATGGGCGACGGCCGGTTGGTGTAATCGTGGTCGTATTGCCGGCCCGATTCCAGCGCGGCGCACAACCGCCGCGACAGCTCGAAGCGAGCCTCGCCTGTCACCACCGCGACCTGCCAGAACTGCGTGTTGCGCGGTGACGGAGCGTGCGCCGCCGCGGTCAGCACCCGTTCCAGGACCTCCCGCGAAACGGGCCGGTCGAGGAAGGCGCGTTTGCAGTGCCGGCGGGTGATGACCGACAGAAAATCGAAAGTCGCTGGTCCGGGATCATGATCCGCTTTCACCGCTGTTCCAGACCTCGCTTCTCCTATAACGTGATTTATCCGGACAATGCGACTGCATGGCCCATGAGGTGACGATATGACCATCAACGGCGTACTCGATGTGACCTCGATCGCCGACCTGAGCACGGAACACCAGTCCCTTTTGAGCCAAGTCGCGGAGGTCGCCAGGGAGTGCGCCACCCGCGCCGACGAATACGATCGCACGGCGCGGTTTCCGGTGCAGGACTTCGCCGACCTGTTCGCCGCCGGGCTGCACGCGCCGACGGTGCCTCGCGAGCACGGCGGCCTCGGCGTCGGGCCGTTCCGCCGCGACGCGCTGACGCTGTGGCTGATGACCAAGGAACTGGCCAAGGCGGACCTGTCGCTGGGTCGATGCTGGGAGGGGCACGCCAACTCCTTGCTGCTCATCGACGCGATGGGCACGCCGGAGCAGCAGGCGCGATGGTTCGCAGGGGTGGTCGAGGGCGGCGAGATCTGGGTGGCCTGGAGCGGCGAGCCGCAGGCGCCCAAGCCCGGCGAGAAGCAGCGGTTCGGCACGTACGTCACGCGGGCCGACGGCGGCTGGGTGCTGAACGGCACCAAGGTCTTCGCCACCAGCGCCACCGGCGCCAAGTGGGCGATCCTGCTCGTCAACACCGCCGGCCCCGGCGGCGCCCGGCACGCGGAGAAGGATCCTGACGCGCTGCTCATGCTGGCCTGCGATCTGTCCGACCCGTCGGTCACCGTCGACGACTCCTGGTGGGACCCGATCGGCATGCGGGCGACGGTGAGCCACCTCATCAAGTTCGACGACACGTTCCTCCCCGACGAGAACGTGATCGGGCCGCCCGGCGCCTACCTGCGGGAGGGCTGGCAGACCGCCATGATCCCGCACTACGCGGCGAGCTTCCTCGGCGCCGCGGAAGGCGCGTACGAGTACGCCGTCGAGTACGTCAAGCGCCAGAACAAGGCCACCGACCCGTACGTCCAGCAGCGGGTGGGAAGCATGGCCGTCAACGTCGAATCCGGCCACCTGTGGCTGCGGCACGTCGCCCGGCTGTGGGACACCGGGCGCCGCGAGGACGCCAGGCTCGCCGGCAGCCGGGCCCGCCACGTGGTCGAGCACCTCGCCCTGGAGACCGTCGACCACTGCGTACGCGCCTGCGGCGCGCGCAGCCTGGTGCGGCCCAGCCCGGTTGAGCGCATCCTCCGCGACCTGACCTTCTACGTCCGGCACGACAACGACGACCACGTGCTCGCCACGATCGGCCGCGCCCTGCTCGACCAGACGCACGACGCCTCGTTCTACAAGCCCTAGGGCGGGTTACTGGCGGAAGCACTCGCGCATGAAGAAGTCCGACCGCCCGCTGCCGTCGGTGAAGCGGACGAATTCGCAGACGACCAGGACCCCGCGGTTGATCCGCGCCTGGAGGTGGACGCGCGTGCCGCCCGAGTCGAACGTGGCGAGGAACGCGGGCGGGGAATGCGGGAAGGCGGCGTCGGCGTAGAGAACGGACGCCGTCGTGCCCAAGTCGACCGGCCCGTCGGCGCCGGCCGCGTCGGCCCTGACGGTGAACTCGCCGTCCACCAAGTCGCACTCGAGCGTGGCGATCCGCTGCTCGCCGGCCGCGGCCAGGCAAGTCCACGTGCCGAGCAGCCGGCCTGGGGCGTTGCGGCCCGACAGCAGCACCGCAGGGAACTCGCCGGCGGGCTCGGGCCGCCGCCCGGCGGCCGGTACGTAGAACTCGCGGGTGAAGTAGTCGCGCCGCCCGGAACCGTCGGTATACCGGTGGAACGTGTGCCCGGTCATCACGCCGACGGCCTGGTAGGACTCCAGCGTGCTGGTGACCCCGTCGCCCTCGAAGGTGGCCAGGAAGGCCATGGCCGTCGGGGAGTCCGGCGCGTTCGTGAAGACGCCGTCGGCCGGTGTCCGGCCCCACTCCCCGGGCCGCGGCTCACCCTGCCCGGTCGCGGCGACCACCAGCGACCCGTTCTCGGCTCGGTTGCGAAGCCACGCGACGCCGCCGCCCAGCCCGGTCACGCTGATCCAGTCGCCGGTCACCCCGCTGAGGTCAATCGCCTCTCGCGTGTACGACGTCGTGGTCATCGTCGGTTACTCCCTCCATGCGGCCCAACCCTGGTGGTTACCTACCGCGGTCGGGCAGCGCGAGGGAACCCTCACGCTCCCGGACCCTGGGCAAGACGTCTTGACCGAAGCATCGCAACCAGTCGAGGCTCGGCCGACTCGGCCCGCCGGAGAGCAGGAACTGCGTCACTCCCGCCTCCCGGTAGGCGACGATCGCCTCCGCGAAGTCGGCGGCGGATCCTGGCTTGCGGCCGACCCACGCGGGCATCGTCGTGACGAGACCTACCTCCACCCCGGCATCGAGGACGGGCCGGACGTGGTCGGCGAGATGGTCAGGGCCGGTGGCACGGGTCAGCAGGCAGTCCGCGTGCCTGATGGCCAGATCGGCCGCCGTCGCGTGATCGCCGTCGAGATAGATCTCCGGCCGGCGGCGGCCGTTGCCCGACGTGAACCGCGCATTGATCTTGGCGCCGTCGATGGTGTAGTGGTTGCCGGCCAGGGTGACCGGCTCGTTTCCTCGCCAGAGGCCGAGGCATATCTGCCAGAACTCGTCCGTCCTGCGGTACCAGCCGTCCCGCCCGATCGCGTCGCCGTACCTGAGCTGCTCGGCCGGCTGGTACTCGGTCACGACGTGGATCGCCAGTCGACCCTGGACGACCACGGCCAGCGTGTTGACCTGCTGGGTCCAGTACGTCGGAGAGGACAGGCCGGACCTGATGCCGATGAGGAAGCGGATGCGGTCGGTGCGCCGGCCCAGCGTCGCCGCCCAGACGAACGGGTCGGGATCGGTGTGGTCCAGCGGAAGCAGCACCGACTCGATGCCGTACTCCTCGGCCTGGCGGCAGATCGCCAGGTGGGTCTCCAGGTCCGGCGCCTCGCGCAGGGTGGGCAGCCGCCAGTGGAAGCGGAGCGCCGCCGGGTCCTCCATGGCTAGCTGCCGCTCCGGTAGGTGGCCTTGTCCAGGACCACGCAGTGCTGCCGTTCCGGGGGCACCGGATCGAGCACACGGGCGCAGGGGAACAGTTGGCGCATGTAGTCCGTGGTGCAGAACGTGATGTACGCGCGCTGCGGCTTGTCCTCGGCCAGCCCGTCGTCGTCGGGGTCGAAGAACAGCTCGTCGTCGTTGACCAGGGTGGTCCACGTCTGCTCGGTCCTGTCGGCCAGCTCGAGCAGCGCGGGCACGTCCATGTCGGGGTTGGTGGCGTGCCTCGCCTCGAGCCGCCAGGCCAGGTTGGACAGGCCGGGCGCCTCGCTGTCGCGCACCCAGCCGGCGGGCGGCGTCCACGACGGGTCGATGAAGGTGAAGGCGGCGACGCCGTCGTCGACGAGCAGGTTCATCAGCTGGTCGGTGAACTCGAACATCTCCGCCTTGCTGACGTGGGTGAAGACCGACCAGCCCACGATGATGTCGAACCGCACCCCGGGGTCGGGGATCGGCAGCCCGACCGTGCCGGTCGGGTTGTATTCGAAGTTGTAGCGGTCGTAGAACACGAAGTGCGCCTCCGGGTGGCGGCGCCGGCCCTCGGGGATCGCGTCCCGTGACACGTCGATGGACCAGTAGTTGGCCGGCTCGATCTTGCAGGCGGGGTCGAGCAGGATGTTGCCCACGTTGCCGCCGTAGTCGAGCACCCGCTTACCGGTCCAGTCGGGGTGTCCGAGCTGGCGGTCGAAGTAGGCGAACTGTCCGGTGCGCGTCGATATCCATGTCCCCATCAGGTGTCACTCTCCTCTCGCGCCTCCCGGGCGCGTACGATCGGCAGCACGTCACGGCCGAAGGCCGTCATCGTTTCCAGGTCAGGGCGTCCCTGGAAGATGAGCTGGGTGATCCCGGCCCGGCGGAACTCGAACAACCCCTCCGCGATGTCCTCCGGCGCGCCCACCAGCGAGATCGCCGTCGGGCCCAGGTAGGGGACGGCGCCGATCCACAGGTACGGCGTCAGCCACTCGTCCGCCCCGTCGGCGAGCGCGTGCGTGGTGGCGAAGCCGACGGAGTCCGACCTGGCCGTGAACTGCCGCTGGACGTCCTTGGCCTCCTCGCCGGCCGCCGCGATGAGCTCGTGCGCGGCCCGCACGGCATCGTCCCTGGTCGGCCGGATGATCATCGAGAGGACGAGGCCGACCTCGATCCCGGCGCGGCGCGTCTCGGCCACCGTCGGCGCGAGCCGGTCGGGCGCGTCGGCGAACCGCAGATGGCAGTCGGCCTGCGCGATCGCGACCCTCCTCGCCTCGGCGGAGTTGCCGCCCAGGTAGATCTCCGGCCGGCTCCGCTCGTCGGACCCGAACGGCACGCCGACCTGCGCGTCCCTGATCCGGTAGTAGCGGCCGTCGAAGTTCACCGGCTCCTTGGCGTCCCACAACGCGTGGCAGACCGCCCAGAACTCCTCCGTACGCCGGTAGCGCTCGTCGTGCGGGAGCAGGTCGCCGAAGAAGCGCTGCTCGTCCGGCGAGTGCCCGGCCACCGAGTTGATCGCCACCCGCCCGCCCGTCAGCGCGGACAGCGTGTTGACCTGCTGGACGAAATAGGTGGGGGAGACGATCCCCGACCGGGAGGCGAGCATGTACTTCACCGAGCTCGTCTCCGCTCCCAGGACCGCGGCCATCGTCACCGGGTCGGCCCTGAAGTAGCCGATCGGCATCAGCACGGAGTCGATGCCGTACTCCTCGGCGCGTCTGGCGAACTCGACGTGCATGCCGACGTCGGGAAGGCTGCTCGTTTCCGCCCGCGCCCTTGCGCCGCGGATGCCCTTGTCGCCGGCGGACCCCGGCATGCTCCAGTGGAACCGCAGCGGCTTCGGCGCGCCCATCGTCATCATCCTTCCGTCCGTGCCAGCGCCGCGCCGGCCTCCGCCGCCGGCATGGACCGGCCGGTCATCAGCCGGAACTGGCGCGGTAGCTCGGCCAGCAACATGTCCCGGCCGTCGATCGTCGGGTGCCCGGCCGCCCGCGCGGCCGCGATGAGCGGGGTGTCCTTGGTCCGGTAGTTCAGGTCGAAGATCACCATCGCCGGATCGAAGCCGGTGGGCAGCAGCGGGGGTTCGTCGACCGCCGGGGTGGCGTGAACGAGCACGGAGAACGGCCGCGGGTCGAACTCGCGCAGCGGCACGAAGGGCAGATCCAGCATCGCGGCGGCCCGCTCGCCGCGCCACGCGCCGCGGTTGACCAGGGTCACCTCGGCGCCGGCACGCGAAAGACCCGCCGCCGCGGCCCGGCCGGCCCCGCCGCAGCCGACGACGGCGATGTGCCGCCCGGCCACCTCGATCCCGTTTCCGCGTAGCGCGCCGAGCACGCCGGCGGCCTCGTTGTCCGCCCACCAGCCGGCGCCGTTGCGCACCAGCAGGCTGGCCGATCCGGTATCGCGGGCGACCTCGCTGGCCTCGCCGGCGAGGGCCACCGCTTCTTCCTTGTGCGGGCGGACCACGGTGGCGCCGCGCAGCGGCAGGCCGAGCTCGTCCAGACGCGCGCCGAAGTCCGCCAGCGACCTGGGCAGCTCCTGGGTGCTGAACGGCAGGAAAAGCGCGGGCAGGTCGAGGGAGCGGCACGCGGCGTTGTACATCCGGGTGGCCAGCGACATCGTCACCTGGCCGCCGATGATCCCGTACAGCCGCCGCACCCCGTCCAGCAGCTGGTAGGGGTAGTCGGCGAGCAGCCGCGGCAACGGGAGCTCGCCGTCCGGCGGGGGCGGTTTCAGGTCGGCCGCCGCGGTGTCGTCGAGCCAGCCTGACACCAGCGGCGCGCCGTACTTCGCCGTCAGCACCCTGGTCCAGGTGCCGGAGGGGCCCCTGGCGTAGGCCATGACGTCGTCGCGGGCGAGCGACTTGAGGAACAGCGGAGCCGCGGCGGCCTGGGCCAGGGTCTCGGCTCGTGGTGCCATCCGGTACAGCCGGGCCGGAATGGCCGACAGCATGTCGAACGCGCGGCGCAGCGCCGGCGCGGTGGGGGCGGCCGGACCCGGCCAGGTGAGCACCCGCCGGTCCGGCGCGATCGCGGCGAGCACGTCGGGATGGAGGTCAACGGGGGCCTCGATGTCGACGTAGTCGTACCGGCCGGCCGCGGCGATCAGCCTGGCCCGCCGCCGGTCCGCCGGATCGGCGCAGCCGCCGCCGGCGGCCGCGCTGCGCAGCGTGTAGACGAGTGCGCCGGGAAAGTTCGCGCGGAGCGCCGCGGGATCGAGGTCTCCGACCAGGTCGGCACGCACCTCCATGTACCCGACAGCCGAGGTGAGGTGCTTGAGGTATGCGGCCTTCAGGTAGCCGGCGGCATCGGTCGGCGGCGCGGCCAGCGTCGCCATGATGGAGACCGAGCGGCCACCGGCCGGTCGCGCGCCGTTCTGATGGGGCGCGAGTGCAGGGCGGGACTTGCCGTCCATCTGGGTCCCTGTCCGGGGCGCGGCTAGCTGCGAGCGGTGACGATGACGCGCTCGCGGGGGCCAGTCAGCGGGCGCTCGTAGGTGAACCAGGTGGTCCAGACATCCTGGAACCCGGCCGCCTCTGCCTGCTGGTGGAGGAACGGGCCGGACAGCCAGGAGAACCCGGGCACCTCCGAGTGCGCCTGGACGTCGGCCTCGATGCGCGGCTCGTCGTTGGACATGACGAGAACTCCCCCTTTCTCGGGCAGCCATGACTTGAAACGGTCCAGGACGTGCCTGACGCCATTCGTCGGGTCGAAGATGTGACCGAGGATGCCGTCGGCATATATCACGTTCCAATTCACTGACGCGGGAGGCGTCCAGGTCAGGATGTCGGCGCAGAGCGCGTCGACACCCTTCTCGCGGGCGAGCGCGACCGCCGTCTCCATGGCGTCCACGCCGAGCACCCGATAGCCGGCCGCCACCAGGTCGGCCTCGATTCTCGCGTTGCCGCACCCCACGCTGAGCAGGGCCGGATCGTCGATGTCATCCAGGAACTTGCGAAGCAGATCGTTCATGAACAATTGGTACGAGCGGCTGTAGGTCGAAGGCGTCACCGAGTCGCCGACCGCGCCGCCTCTGTCCCAGATATGGAAGCGGCTCTCCGCTCCCTCGGCGTCGCTCAAATAGAAGGCACGAAGTGCCTCGATGCCTGACACAAAAGGCTCCCTTCCATATTGCGGAAGTTTCCGCGGACCTTTCCGCGGAATCGGCACTTACGCGGCGCCACGGCGCAGGTCGTCCCGCTGGCGGGACACCCTCGTCGAGCACTGAGTTAGTGAGATGGTTAACTCTCGGACATGCCGAAGGCAAGGCCCTTAGGCCGGGTGATCCACGCTACGAGCAGGCAAAGCCCTGGTCAGGGCCCGATATCGGCAAATCAGGGAAGAGGGCCGCGCGCGGCGTTGTTGGGCCGTTGCGTCAGGACCTCGGTTGCGACGTGGGCAATTGAATGCGCAACCAAATGAGTTCACCACGTGACCGGGAGTTCACGCACTCCGTAGATGTGCATGTCCTCCATGAAAGAAATGTCGGCGAAGGGCACGGCCAACTGCAGCGTCGGTATCCGCGCCGCGAGCGTCCGGAGCGCGAGCCGCAGCTCGGCCCTGGCCAGCTCCCTGGCGACACATTGATGCGCGCCCGCACCGAACGCCAGGTGGCTTTCCGCGTTCGGCCGGAACATGTCGAGCTCGTTCGGGCGGTCGAACACAGCGGCGTCCCGGTTGCCGGAGGCCAGTGAGACGATCACGCCATCACCGGCGCGGATGGCGACGCCGCCGACGTCCACGTCCTCGGTCGCCACCCTGGGCAGCCCGTCGTGCATCAGGGTGTGGTAACGCAGCAGCTCCTCAACGGCCCCGGAGACCGCACCGGGCTCGGCGCCCATGGCCCCGTACCACCCTGGCGTCAGCAGCAGGGTCAGCGTGGCCAGGGAGATCATGTTCGCCGTCGGCTCGTGCCCGGCGACGACCAGGAGCTTGACCATGAGGCTGAGCTCCCGGCTGGTGAGCCGGCCGGTACGCACTCCGCGGTCGACCAGCCGTCCCAGCATGTCGACCCCGACCTCGCCGGCCGCGCCGACCCCGGTGGGCTCCGCGACCTCGGTGGGCTCCGCGACCTCCGCGACCTCGGCGGGCTCGGCCAGGCGCCGGGCTACCAGGCCGGTGCAGTAGGCGTACAGCGCGTCATCGGCGGCCACCAGCTCGCCGGCCGTGGTGGTGCGGGACGTGAGGATCTTCGCCCAGCTCCGCAGCCGCGCCTGGTCGCCGTCCGGCACGCCGAGCAGCGCGCAGACGAGTCGCCCCGGCACCGGCACCGCGAACGCGGCGTGGAAGTCGACCGGCCTGGCGTCCTCGGCGAGCATGTCGTCGATCGCTTTCGCCACGATGCGCTCGACGATCGGAGCCAGTCCGGCCACCCGCTCGGGGGTGAACTCGGGGGCGAGGACGCCGCGCAGCGCGGCGTGCCTGGGGCCGTCCGTCCGGCTCATCGTCCGCCGCTCCGACGGGAAGACCCGGCCGGGGCTCAGCGATGGCATCCCCGGGTTCGTCGCGTCCGCGCTGAACCTCGGGTCGCAGAGCACCGACCTGGCGTCCTCGTAACGAGTGACCAGCCAGGCCTGCCGGCCGTCGCAGAGCGTCACCCTGGTGATCGGATCACCGGCGCGGAGCTCGCTCAGCAGGTCGGGCGGGTGGAACGGGCCACGCCGAGCCGGCAGGAAGCCACGAACCGCCATCGGGCGCTCCCGTCAGCCGGGCGCGTCGAGCTGCCGGGCGGGTTCGACGGCCTCACGGGCCGGCGCACCGATCTCCCGGATGGGTTTGGCGATCTCCCTGGCCGGCTTGCCGATCTCCCGGACGCGCGAATCGATCCGCCGGATCGGCGCGGCCTCCATCTCCGTCATCTCTGCGGCCGAGTCGAGGTTGGCGATGATCCAGCTCTCCAGGGTCATCTGCATCTGGTCGGCACTCGCCCGCCACCGGGCGATCCGCTCCCTGGTCACTTCGATCCGCGGGAGCATGCTGGCCTTCGGCGCCTTGTCCGTTCCGACGCTGCGGCTGTTCCTGATCTCCTGCCGCAGCCGGTTCCGCGACCAGCCGCGGTCCTCGGCGCGGTCGAGCCAGTAGTCCTGCTCCTCTGGGGGCAGCGAGGCGACCTCGGCGTGATGCTGGAAGCTCAGCGTGTCCCGCCGGCGGGACAGTTCGAACCGGCGGGCCACCCAGGCGTAGTTCCTGACCGTCTGGTAGTCGAGCCCAACCGCTTCGATCACGTGTTTGTAGCGATCGGTAAAGCGCGACTGGCCGACGATGATCCAGTCGCCGAGACACCAAGCCGAAGAGCTGACGATGCGCGAGATCTGTTCACCGGCTCGCTCCCAGCCCTCGAAGCTGAGCGCTCCGGCGAAGCGAAGCCCGAGGCGGGTGGCGAGGACCTGGTTGCTGATTCGCGTGCCTTCTTTTCTGGCCTGGCGATACGAACTCATATTGGCAAGGACGGGGCGGGTGTCCTGACCGGCCACCATGGGGCAACCAACTCCTTCGACTACCCCCGCGTGTGGACTCGGTGGGAGCTAGTACAACCTTCAACTCAGAGTCCAATGGGCGCAAGGGCTAGCGGACGGATTGTCTCCCTCTTGTTCTTGACTCGCAGGTCAAGAGGGCGGGTCCGGTCCTGACAGCTTTCACGTGGACGCGAGCTTCCGCCTGCCGAAAGAACCGGGGACGCGTAGGTGCCGATCAGCAAGCATAACCTGGCGTGATATGGGTATACATACAACAATCGATTCTGACTGTCCGTTAATACCCCTATTTGCGGTTGTATGTCCGTCGTCGTGCACATTGGAACGCTCCATCTGCGAGCCCGCCTCCCGTCTGGTCCAGGCACGATGATCGGCGGACCTAGCTGACACAACCGCTGACCGTCGTGTCGGTTGATGTCACAGTTGGCTTCCGCTTGACCGGCATCGGCCGAGCCCACGCGACCGAGCAGCGACCGCGACGGGTGACGCAGGACCTGTCGCCGAGAACTGGATACTGTTCCTTCGACGTCTCCTGTGGGTGAATGTCTGACAAAGAGAAAAGGGGGAGTCAGTGGCAGAACCCTCAGAATGTGCCCGACCGACAGCGAGGAGACCGAGCCAGCCAGGACCACCACAGCCCGTCGGGCACGCCGAGCCCGTCGCCCCGGCTCGCGGCCGCCCCTCCGCCGCGACGCCGCCCGACGGCCCCCAGCCCCCGGCCGCACTGGACAACAGGCTGGTCGCGCTCGGCACCGTGGTCGTGCTTGGCACGCTCATGTCGACGCTGTCGACGACCATCGTCAACGTCGCGACCCGGACGCTTGGCCGCGAGTTCGACACCTCCATCACGACCGTCCAGTGGGTGCTCACCGGGTACCTGCTGGCCTTCGCCAGCGTCATCCCGATGGCCGGCTGGGCGGCGGAACGGTTCGGCGCCAAGCGCGTGTGGATCAGCGCGCTCCTCCTGTTCATGATCGGGTCGGCGCTGTCCGGGTCGGCCTGGTCGGTGGGCGCGCTCATCATGTTCCAGATCCTGCAGGGCATCGCCGGCGGCACGCTCGTCCCCGTGGGTCAGGCCATCTTGACGCAGGCCGCCGGCCCGCTGCGGATGGGCCGGGTGATGGGGATGATCGCGGTCCCGCTGCTGATGGGCTCGCTGTCCGGGCCGGTGGTCGGTGGAGTGATCATCTCGGCGGTGGGATGGCGATGGATCTTCTTCGTCAACCTGCCGATCGGCGCCCTGGCCGTGGTGGCCGCCCGGCGACTGCTCCCCAGGAACCCACCACAGCCGAGCAACCACCTCGACCTCCTTGGGCTTGTCCTGCTGTGCTCGGGCGTCGCGATCTTCGTGTACGGCGCGTCGGAGGCCGGCGTCGTCGGTGGCTTCGGCAATCCCCGTGCGCTGATCGGGATGGCGCTCGGCGTGGCCCTCGTCGGGTTCTACGTACCGCACGCCCGCCGTAAGGCCCATCGAGCCCTGATCGACCTCGCGTTGTTCAGGGAACGCCCGTTCTCGGCCTCGTCGTCCACGTTGCTGATGGTTTCGATCAACCGGTACGGCGTCCTGATCCTCATGCCGCTCTACTGGCAGGTGCTCCGCGGCGAGAGCCCGTTCAGCACGGGACTGCTGCTGATCCCGCAGACCCTCGGCGCGGCGGCGGCGATGCCGCTGGCGGGGTGGGTGGCCGACCGGGCGGGCGTACGGGTCGTCGTACCGGTGGGGATCCTCGTCGGCATGATGGGCACGCTCGCCTTCAGCCGGCTCGACGCGGATGCCTCACTGACCGTGTCCGCTTGTGCGCTGTTCCTGATCGGACTGGGGCTCGGCGCGACTGTGGTCCCGGCGACAGTCGCCGCATATGTCACGCTTCCGAGCTCCGCGATACCGCGAGCGACCAGCACCATCAACACGATCCAGCAGCTGGGCGGCTCCATCGGCACCGCGCTCATGGCCGTCATCCTGCAGCGTGCGTTCGCCGCGGAGGCCCCCGACCTCAGCGGCTCGGCCCTCGGGCCGCTGCCCCCCGCCCTACGCACCCAGATGGAGCCGGCGCTCCAGCGCGCCTTCGGGCACACCTTCTGGGTCGCCGCCGCCCTGATCGCCGCGTCGCTCCTGCCCACCCTGTGGCTGCCGCGCCTCGCCCGCCCGGTGCAGCGCTCCGCCATGACCGACCGTTAAGCTGAACCCGGCTGTCCGCCCCCGGGGGCGGCAGGCGGGCGTGGCGAAATTCGGTATACGCGGCAGACTTAGGATCTGTTGGTGGCGACACTGTGGGGGTTCGAGTCCCCCCGCCCGCACGCGCACCGTCGAACCGGAGCGAGGCGGGGTCAGAGGTCGAGGTCTTTGCGGAGGCGGTCGACGTGGCCGGTCGCTTTGACGTTGTAGTAGGCCTTTTCGACCTTGCCGTCCGGGTCGATGACGAAGGTCGACCTGATCACGCCGACCGTCAGCTTGCCGTAGAGCTTCTTCTCGCCGTAGGCGCCGTACGCCTGGAGGACCTTGGTGTCGGGGTCGGACAGCAGCGGGAAGGTGAGCTCGTCGCGGTCGCGGAACTTGGCGAGCCTGGGCTCCTTGTCCGGGGAGATGCCGATGACGGCGACGCCGGCCGCCGCGAGCTCGGGCAGCGCGTCGCGGAAGTCGATGGCCTCCTTCGTGCAGCCGGGCGTCATCGCCGCCGGGTAGAAGTAGACGATCACTCGCCGGCCGCGCAGCGACGCCAGCGACACCTGATTGCCGTCGGCGTCGGGAAGCGTGAAGCCTGGCGCGACGTCCCCTGGCTGCAGCCGTTCGGTCACCAGGTCTCTCCTTAGGGTCGTGAGTGCTACCACCGTACCGGCAGGCGGATGTGACCTGGCAGACTGATCACCGCATGCGTCGGTGGCTGCACGAACGGAAAAGGGACTCCTCATGGCCGACACAGCCCGCGACCCGCAGGCGCTGGAGCGGGAGATCGAACGTACCCGCGCCGAGTTGGCGCGCACCGTCGACGCTCTCGTGGACAGAGTCAACCCGAAGAACGCGGCGCGCCGCGGCGTCCGGGCGCTCAAGGAGGAGGCCGGGCAGCTGACCGCGGCGGTCGGCGCGCTGGCGGGCGCCGAGGGCGACGACGAGCGGCGCGACCGAGGCGCCACGCTGCTGATCGGCGCGGGCGTCGCGCTCGCCGTGGGTGCGGTCGCGCTCATGATGTGGCGGCGTCGCGGCCGCTGATCAGCCGAACTGCGGAAGATGGGCGCGGTGGGCCGCGAGGCCCTCGTGCAGCATGCCCTCGGCCGCCTTCTTGTCGGTGACCAGTGGGTGCGCCAGCATGGCCCGCAGCGCGATCTCGGGATCGCCGCGGACCGCGGCGTCGGCGGCGAGCCGTTCGTACTCGTGCACGGCCTGGGTCAGGCCCCGCACCTCGCGGGGCAGGTCACCCATCACCAGCGGGGTGGGGCCCTGCCGGCCGATGACGCAGGGCACCTCGACGATCGCGTCGGGTTCCAGCGAGGCGACGGCGCCGCGGTTGACCGTGTTGACGATGAGGCGGCGCCGCTCGTCCCGCGCGATGGCGCAGATGACGTCGACCGCGAACTCGCCGTGCTCGCCGCCGCCGCGCTCGGTGCCGGGCCTGGGGTCGGGGCGGCTCGCCTCGACCGCCACCTGGTCGTAGTACGCGGGCAGCATCGCCATGATGTCCTGCGCCCGCGTGGTGCCCTTCGCGCGGAGCTCCCCGACGATCTGGTCGTGAAAGAAGTAGTACTTCGAGTAAGAGTTGACCAGCAGGCCGAGGGTGCGGGCGAGCTCGAACATCCTGGCCGGGTCGCGGTGCGGGGTGGCGGCCGGGCCGGCCGGCGGGTCGGTGGCGAGCTTCAGCCGCACCGGGACGCGTTCACCGTCCAGCCGGGCGTGCTCGGCCCACGTGCAGTGGTTGAGGCCGAACCAGTCGATCTCGAGCCCGGCGGCGGGCAGCCCCATCAGCTCCGCCCACGTCTCGGTGTCGCCCACCCACTGGTCGCACAGGCCGATGATCTTGGCGTCGGTATATCGCGTGACGGCGTCGGTGACCACGTTCGTCGGGTTGGTGTAGTTGACGATCCAGGCGGAACGCGCCACCCGGGAGGCGATCCGGGCGATGTCCATCAGCACGGGAACCGAGCGCAGCGCCATGAAGAAGCCGCCGGGGCCCGCGGTCTCCTGCCCCACGATCCCGTACTTCAGCGGGATCGACTCGTCGAGATGCCGCGCCGGCAGCCCGCCGGGCCGGAACGTCGTGAAGATGAAGTCGGCGCCGTCGATGGCCGGCCTGAGGTCGGTGTGGGAGGTGACGGTGATGTCCGCTTCACGCGCGCGGAACATGGCCTTGGCCAGCCTGGTCATCACGTCGAGGTGTTCGGCGTGGATGTCGTGGCAGGCCACCTCGGCCCCGGCGAGGTCGGCGGCGCGATGGAGCAGACCCCTGACGACTCCCGGCATGTAGCCGCTGCCGGCCCCGATGATCGCTATCCGCACGGCCGCCCGCTCCGCTAGGTCTGCCGCAGGGTCGGCTCGGCCCTGGCGACCGTCTCGGTCGCGGCCTCGGGGATGAAGGGGATCACGAAGGCGTACTCGCGGAGCATCTCCTCGGGGACCTCGGTCGACTCGCCGAACGCGGCGATGTCGCCCCAGCACGGAGCGCCGAGCGACCCGCTGTAGTGCCGTACGGACAGGCCGGCGCACAGGTTCGCGAACCTGAGCCGTTCGGTCAGCGGCCACCCGGCCAGCGTGCCGAACACGAAGCCGGCGGCGAAGACGTCGCCGGCGCCGGTCGGGTCGAGCGCCCGTACGGGCAGGCCGGGCGCCGTCGCCCGCTCGCCGGTGCCCGAGTCGGCGGCGATCGCCCCGCGCGCGCCCAGCTTGATCGCCACGACCTGGACTCGCGCCGCCAGCGCGTCGAGCGCCTGTTCCACGGTGCCGGTACGGGTGTACGCCATGGCCTCGACCGCGTTCGGCAGGAAGACGTCGACGTGGCGCAGCCGGTCGAGGACCTCGGGCGACCAGGCCTCGGTGGGGTCCCAGCCGAGGTCGGAGAAGACCGTGGTGCCCCGGCCGCGCATCGCCACGGCCCAGTCGGGGACCGGGCGGTCGATCTCGACGAAGCAGGTCCTGGCCGGCGGCGGCGCGGCGACGACCAGCTCCTCCCGCGGGATGGGCATCGGTTTGACGTAGGTGACCATGCTGCGGTCGGAGTTGTAGGCGAGCGACACCGTCACCGGCGTCGGCCAGCCGATCAGCCGGCGGGACAGGCCGAGCTCGACGCCTTCCTGCTCCGACAGCGTCCGCCACAGGTAGGCGCCGAACATGTCGTCGCCGAACGCCGCTGCCAGGCCGACCCGGAGACCGAGCCGGCTCATCGCGACCGCGATGTTGGCGATGCCGCCCGGGGCCGAGCCGAGCCCGTCGGTGACGAACTCGGCACCCGGAGGCGGCAGCCCGGGCAGGCCGGTGAAGATCATGTCCATGAAGACCTGTCCGGACAGGAAGGTGTCGAACAGGACGCCGGTGACCGGCTCGCCGTACGGCCCATGGCCCGGTCCGGCGCCGTGGAGCCGGCGGCGGACCGCCTCCCGCTCACCGCACGGGTCGTCGAGAGACGGCTCCGGGGGCCGGCCGACGTCGGCGTTGCTGCCCGTGACACTGACCATCGCGTCACACTCTAAGCGTTGTGCGCCGCGGGGATCAGAGGAAAGTGCGGCCCTCGCCGCGGTACGTCGGCACGGTCCGCACCGTACGGTCGCCCTCGACCAGATGCAGCGCGGCGAAGCGTTCACACAGCTCACCGGCCTTGGCGTGGCGGAACCAGACGCGGTCGCCCACGCCGAGCCGGTCGGCGGCGGCGCCGAGTAGCGGGGTCTGCACCTCCCCGGCGCCCTCGGCCGGGTCGTACGACAGCCCGGCGGGCAGGTAGGGCTGCGGCAGGCGGCGCCGGTCGCCGTCGCCGGAGGCGAGGTAGCCGCCGCCGAGGCAGGTCACCACGCCGGGGCCCGGCCGCCGGACCACCGGCAGCGCGAAGAACGCGGCCGGGCGCCCGGTGAAGTTGGTGTAGTGGTCGAACAGCACCGGATGGTAGAGCCCGGAGCCGGCCGCGACCTCGGTGACCGCCTCCTCCGCCGCGGTGGTCTCCACGCTCCCCGTGCCGCCGCCGTTGACGAACTCCAGGTCGGGGCAGACGTCCCGGACGGCGCTGACCGCGGCTGCCCGGCGGGCGGCGAGCTCCCGCCGCGACCTCGCCTGCATGGCGCGGATCGTGCGGGCCAGGAGGGGCCGGCCCGGCGGGTTGTCGCCGACGCCGGCGATCTGGGCCTCGTACGCCATGATCCCGACGAGCGCGACGCCAGGGCGCCGGGCGATCTCCCTGGCCAGCTCGGCGGCCTGTTCCGGAGTGTGCACGGGGGAGCGGCGGGCGCCGACGCGCCACCGCCCGCCGAACGCGCGGTAGGCGGCGTCGAGTTCGAGGCAGACCCGCACCGGCCGGTCACCGCGCCGGTCACCGCGGGACTTCTCGATGAGGTCGAGGTGGTCGGTGGAGTCGACCATGACCGTCACCGTCGCGGCGGCGTGCGGGTCGGCGGCCAGCGCGCCGAGCGCGGCGGCGTCGGCGGTCGGGTAGGCGACGAGGATGTCGTCGCTCACGTGGTGGTCGGCCAGCCAGAGCGCCTCGGGAAGGGTGAACGCCATGACCCCGGCGAAGCCCTCGGTCGCCAGCACCTCATCGAGGATGGCCCGGCAGCGGACGGACTTGCTCGCCACCCGGATCGGCGTGCCCGCCGCGCGGCGGACGAGGCCGGCGGCGTTGGCGCGCAGCGCGTCCATGTCCACGATCGCGAACGGCGGCTCGAGTCCTGCCGTGGCCGCGTCGTACCGCCGCCTGAGATCCATAGCACGCAGCGTGCCACAGATTCCGACCGGATGTGAAAAAGATTCATATCTATCCGGAGACAGTCTTCTGACCAGGCCGCTCAACGTGACGCTATGATCTCAATGAGTGAGGATGATCGGGGGTACCTGCGTGTCATGGTCACGTCGGTGGAAGACCTGCTTGGCGGCAAGGGGCAGCGCCGCGAGACACGGCTGGCCGCGCTGCGGGAGTTCCGGCCCCAGCGTACGGTGCTGCGCCTCGCCGTCGCCGCCGCTTTGATCACGATCGGGGGCCTGACCGCCGTCACGATCGTCGCCTGGCCGCATACGTTCCTGCACGGCTTCGTCACGACCGCCGACCGCGCGCTGCGCACCCTGCCGCTGCGCGACCCGGAGGCGCTCGCCGTGGCCGCGGCGCTGGCCGGGCTCGGCCTCGCGCTCGTCGTGCTCGCCGCGCTGCCAGGGCGCACCGCCGTGGAGCCGCTGCGCGGCGACGACCCGTTGGTCATCACCGGCGTCGACCGGCGCCGGCTGGGCACAGCGCTCGCCGCCACCGCGGTGGAGGTGCCGGGCGTCGCCGCCGCGTCCGTGCGGCTGCGCGGCCGGATCCGCCGGCGGGTGATCGTCCACGCGGACATCGTCTATCCCATGCCGGGCAACCTCGCCGAACGGATCGGGCACGCCGTCGCCGTCCGGCTGGCCGAGATGGAGCCGGCGCGTCCGCGCACGGTGATCGTCCAGCTCCGCTGGCAGCGGGCGTGAGCGGGGCGAACGGCGTGCGCGAGCGGCTGGGCCTCGCCGTCACCGGCACCGTCGTCCTCTGCGCCGGCGCGGTCGCGGTGGCCGGCGGCCTCGGCGCCTTCGGCCCCCAGGTCGGCGCGGAGCCCGTGCTCGACGCGGCCTCCGTCCGGATCCTCGCCAGGCTGTGGTGGCTGTGGCCGGCGATCGCGGCGGTCGGCAGCACGCTGGCGTTCATCGGGGTGCTGGCGCTGGTCGGGCAGGTACGCGGATGGCTGTCGCGGTACGTGCTGCTCGGCCGGATCGCGCCGCGGATGGCGATGGTGGTCGCCCAGGCCGAGTTCGCGGACGAGGTGGCGCGGCTGCCTGGGGTGCTCGCGGTCCGCGCCAGGCTGACCGGCACCCGGCCGCGCCCGCGCCTGGCGGTCGTCGTGACGTGCGAGCCGGTGGCCGATATCGGCTTGCTGCGCGAGGAGATCGCCGCCGGCGCCGCGCCGCGGCTGCGCATCGCGCTCGCCCGCGCCGACCTGCGTACGGTCATCAGGTTCAGGTTCGCCGAGCCGCGTGGGTGAGCCGAGCTAGGCTGGCGGCGGAGGTGCCCCGATGACCTTGCTGACCGACGCCGCCGGTCTCCACGACGACCTCGCCGGGCTCCGGCGCGACCTGCACCGGGAGCCGGAGGTCGGGCTCGACCTCCCCCGCACCCAGGCCAAGATCCTCGCCGCGCTGGACGGGTTGCCGATCGAGGTCACCACGGGCACCGCGCTGTCGTCCGTGACCGGCGTGCTGCGCGGCGGCGGCTCTGGCCCGCCCGTCCTGCTGCGCGCCGACATGGACGCGCTGCCCGTGGCCGAGCGGTCCGGCGTCGCCTACGCGTCGCAGGCGGACGGGCGGATGCACGCCTGCGGCCACGACCTGCACGTCGCCATGCTGGTCGGGGCGGCCAGGCTGCTCGCCGCCCGGCGCGCCGAGCTGGCCGGCGACATCGTGTTCATGTTCCAGCCCGGCGAGGAGGGCAGGCGCGGCGCCGCGTACATGATCGACGAGGGCGTCCTCGACGCGGCCGGCACCCGCCCGGTCGCCGCCTACGGGCTGCACGTCGCGTCCGCGCTGCTGCCGGCCGGCTGGTTCGCCGTCCGGGGCGGGTCGATGATGGCCGGCGCCGACGTCGTGCGGGTGACCGTGCGGGGCGTCGGCGGGCACGCCTCCCAGCCGCACCGCGCCAAGGACCCGATCCCCGCGGCCTGCGAGATGGTGCTGGCGCTGCAGACGTACGTGACCAGGACCTTCGACGTCTTCGACCCCGTGGTCATCACGGTGGGGACCTTCCACGCCGGCACTACCGACAACGTCATCCCGAGCGAGGCCAGGTTCGAGGCGAGCATCAGGACGTTCTCGGCCGCGTCGCACGCCAAGGTCAGGGACGGCGTCGTCGAGGTCGTCTCGGGCATCGCGGCCGCGCACGGGCTGAGCGTGGAGACGGAGTTCCCGGTCAGCTATCCCGTGACGGTCAACGACGAGGCCGAGGCCGAGTTCGCCGCGACGCGGGTGAGCGAGCTGTTCGGCGCCGACCGGCTGGTGCGGCTGCCGGCCCCGCTGGCCGTCGCGGAGGACTTCTCGTTCGTGCTGAACGAAGTGCCGGGCGCGTTCCTCTTCCTCGGCGCCTGCCCGCCCGACCGCGACCCCGCCACCGCCCCGTTCAACCACTCGCCCGAGGCCGCGTTCGACGACGACGTGCTGCCGGCCGGGGCCGCCCTGCTCGCCGATCTGGCCCTGCGACGCCTGGCCGCGTCATCATGAACGTCATGCGCGACGATATCGCCGGCCACGTGGCGGCCTACGAGCAGACGGTGCGATCCATGATCGCGCTGGCCGAGACCCTCGCCCCCGACGACTGGGAGCGCCCCACTGAATGCCCGGGCTGGACGGTGCGCGACCAGGTCTCGCACGTCGTCGGGGTGGAACGGTGGATGCTCGGCGAGTCCGACCCCGAACACCCACTCCCCGACGACATCCCGCACGTGCGCAACGACTTCGGCCGCGCCCTCGAGGTCGCCGTCGACGTACGGCGGTCGGTGCCGGGCCCCAAGGTGGTCGACGAACTGCGCGACGTCCTCGACCGGCGGCTGGCCGCACTGCCCGCCGCCGACCCGGACCGGCCGGTCACCCTGCCGTCCGGGCGGCCTGGTACCTACGTCGAGCTGATGAAGTTCCGCGCCTTCGACATCTGGACGCACGAGCAGGACATCCGGCGCGCCGTCGGCCGGCCGGGCAACCTCGACGCGCCGGCCGCCGAGCGCGCCCGCGACATCATCACCTCGGGCTTCCCGTTCGTCGTCGGCAAGCGCGCGGCGGCGGCCCCAGGCCAGTCGGTCACGCTCGAGGTCACCGGGCCGCTCGCGGGCACCCTGCACGTCGCCGTCGGTCCCGACGGCCGCGCCGGCTTCGCCGACCCGCCGCCGGCCGGCAACCCGCCGACCGTCACCCTGCGCATGGACTGGGAGACCTACGCCCGCCTCGCCAGCGGCCGCATCACCGCCGACGCCGCCGACGTCGCCATCACCGGCGACCCCGACCTCGCCCACCGCGTCCTCCACGGCATGGCCATCACACCTTGATCACAGGTCGTGCCGTGGCACGACACGCAGTGCGTGCCCGATCTCCTTGACCTCGATCTCCGAGCACGACGTGGCGATGCGGATCACCAGTTCGTATGCCTCGGAGTCGGACAGGCTGGAGGCAAAGCCGTTGGCGACCAGCATGGTTTCCATCGCCGCCCACGCAGTCCGCTTGTTCCCATCGACGAATGGGTGATTGCAGATGATCGAGTGCAGCAGGGCCGCGGCCTTCTCCTCCGTCGTCGAGTAGGCCGCGACCCCGAACGCGAACGTCTGCGGGCGCGCCACCGCGCTTTGCACCAGCCCGGCGTCGCGTACCGCAGCCTCGCCGCCGAGATGGCGGGCGTTGAGCATGATGACCTGCTCGACGGTGAGATAGATCACGAGTCGGCCAGTCGCCTGAAGAGCTCCCTACGCCGATGAAACACGTCATCGGCGGCCTTCGCGATGGTGCTTTCCCGGGCGTCGCGGTCGAGTGCTTCTTCCACAGTGCGGACGATGGCCGAGTTGACCGAGAGGTGGTTCGCTTCCGCGAATGCGACCAACCTGGCATCGAGCTCGTCAGGGATACGGACGCTGCGCGTTGTCATACCAAAACGGTATCAGATCCGGGGCTTTGGGCTGGTCAGCACTCGATGACGTTGACGGCGAGGCCGCCGCGGGAGGTCTCCTTGTACTTGGCGTGCATGTCGCGGCCGGTGTCGCGCATGGTCTTGATCGCCTTGTCGAGGGACACGAAGTGGCGGCCGTCGCCGTGGAGGGCGAGGCGGGCGGCGCCGACGGCCTTGATCGAGGCGACCGCGTTGCGCTCGATGCAGGGCACCTGCACCAGGCCGCCGACCGGGTCGCACGTCAGGCCGAGGTTGTGCTCGATGCCGATCTCGGCGGCGTTCTCCACCTGCTCGGGCGTGCCGCCGAGGGCCTCGGTGAGGCCGGCAGCCGCCATCGAGCAGGCCGAACCGACCTCGCCCTGGCAGCCGACCTCGGCGCCGGAGATCGAGGCGTTCTGCTTGAACAGCGCGCCGATCGCTCCGGCGGTGAGCAGGAACCGGACGATCCGCTCGTCGTCGCCTGGCCGGACGAACCTGTCGTAGTAGTGCAGCACGGCCGGCACGATGCCGGCCGCGCCGTTGGTGGGCGCGGTGACGATGCGGCCGCCGGCGGCGTTCTCCTCGTTGACGGCGAGCGCGAACAGGGTCACCCAGTCCATCGCCCGCAGCGGGTCGGGGCCGGTCTCGTTGACCAGCTTGGCGTGCAGCCGCGGAGCGCGGCGGGGCACCTTCAACCCGCCGGGCAGCAGGCCTTCGCGGGCGCAGCCGCGGGTCACGCACGCGCGCATGACCTGCCAGAGCCGCAGGAGGTCCGCGCGGATCTCGGCGGGGGACCGGCCGAACGCCCGCTCGTTCTCGAGCATGACGGCCGAGATCGACAGCCCGGTCTTGCCGGTCCACTCGAGCAGCTCGGCCGCGGTGGCGAACGCGTAGGGAAGCACGGTGTCGTCCGGCTTGATCCTGTCCGCGCCGGCCGCGCTCTCGTCGACGACGAAGCCGCCGCCGACCGAGTAGTAGACCTGCGACCGCAGCTCGCCGCCGGCGCCGTCGAACGCGGTGAACCGCATGCCGTTGGGATGCCCGGGCAGCGACAGCTTGCGTTCGAAGACCAGGTGCTCCCCGGTGGTGAACGGCACCTCGCGTTCGCCGAGCAGCCGCACCGTGCCGCGCTCGGCCACGGCGGCGAGCTTGGCGGGCACCGCGTCGACGTCCACCAGGTCGGGGCGCTCGCCTTCGAGACCGAGGAGCACGGCCCTGTCGCTGCCGTGGCCCCTGCCGGTCAGGCCGAGCGACCCGTACAGCACCGCCTGGACCGAGGCGGTGCGCGGCAGCAGGCCGTCGGCGCGCAGGCCGTCGGCGAAGCGCCGCGCGGCGACCATCGGCCCGACCGTGTGGGAGCTGGACGGGCCGATGCCGATCTTGAAGAGGTCGAAGACCGAGACTGCCATGCCGCGGGTACGCCGGCCGTCAGAGGTCCGGGTAGAGCGGGTACTTCTCGGTCAGCGCGCGGACCCGGGCGGTCAGCGCGGCCGCGTCGTACGACGGCTGCAGCGCCAGCGCCAGGATGTCGGCGACCTCGGCGAAGTCCTCGGCCTGGAAGCCCCTGGTGGCCAGCGCCGGGGTGCCCACCCGCAGTCCCGACGTGACCATCGGCGGGCGCGGGTCGTTCGGCACCGCGTTGCGGTTGACCGTGATGCCGATGTCATGCAGCCGGTCCTCGGCGTCCCGCCCGGTGAGCTCGGAGTCGACGAGGTCGACCAGCACCAGGTGGACGTCGGTGCCGCCGGTGAGCACCTTTACCCCCGCCTTGGCGCAGTCGTCATCGAGCAGCCGCGCCGCGATGGCCTTCGCGCCCTCGACGGTCCTGCGCTGGCGCTCGGCGAACTCCTCCGTCGCGGCGATCTTCAACGCCACCGCCTTGGCGGCGATCACGTGCTCGAGCGGGCCGCCCTGCATGCCGGGGAACACCGCCGAGTTGATCTTCTTGGCGTACTCCTCGCGGCACAGGATGAGCCCGCCGCGCGGGCCGCACAGCGTCTTGTGCGTGGTCGTGGTGACGATGTCGGCGTACGGAACGGGCGAGGGGTGCAGGCCGGCGGCGACCAGGCCGGCGAAGTGCGCCATGTCCACCAGCAGCAGCGCGCCGACGGAGTCGGCGATCTCGCGGAACGCCGGGAAGTCGAGCTGCCGCGGGTAGGCCGACCAGCCCGCCACGATCATCTTCGGCCGGTGCTCGGCGGCCAGCGCCGCGACCTCGTCCATGTCCACCAGGCCGTCGTCGGCTCGCACGTGGTACGGCACGACGTTGAGCACCTTGCCCGAGTAGTTCAGCCGCATGCCGTGCGTCAGGTGCCCGCCGTGCGCGAGGTCGAGGCCCAGGATCGTGTCGCCGTGCCGGAGCAGGGCGAAGTAGACCGCGGTGTTGGCCTGCGCGCCGGAGTGCGGCTGGACGTTCGCATGGATCTCGTGCGGGCTGCCCGCGCCGAACAGCGCCTTGGCCCGGTCGATGGCGAGCTGCTCGACCACGTCCACGTATTCGCAGCCGCCGTAGTAGCGCCGCCCCGGATAGCCCTCGGCGTACTTGTTCGTCAGCACCGAGCCCTGGGCCTCGAGCACCGCCGCCGGAGCGAAGTTCTCCGACGCGATCATCTCCAGGGTCGACTGCTGCCGGTGCAGCTCGGCGCCGACCGCCTCGGCGATCTCGGGGTCAACGGTCGCCAGCGAGTCGGACTGCCGGCGGCTTGGTGTGGACACTGTTCAGGACTCCTCGATGAGCTTCGCGTACGCCGCCGCGTCCAGCATGCCCTCTGGTTCGCCGTCGAGTCGAACCTTGAACAGCCAGCCCTCGCCGTACGGGTCGGAGTTGATGATCGCGGGGTCGTCGGTCACGGCGGCGTTGACGGCGGTGACCCTGCCGGTCACCGGGGCGTAGATGTCGCTGACCGACTTGGTCGACTCGGCCTCGCCGCACGGCTCGCCGGCCTCGACGGTCGCGTCCTCCGCCGGCAACGACACGTACACGATGTCGCCCAACGCGTCGGCGGCGTACGCGGTGATCCCGACGGTGACGACGTCGTCGCCGCCGTCGAGCCCGGCCACCCACTCGTGCTCTTCGGTGTATCGCAGCTGCTCCGGAACGGTCACGGATGTCTCTCCCAGCTCAATGCTCGGTCACGTCTTCGCGGGCCGCACGGCGGTGGCGGCCCCCGCCCTCAGGCGTGAGGGCGTTGGTAGAACGGTAGGGGAACGACGTCCACCGGCTCGCGGGTGCCGCGAATGTCGACCGCGAGGCCCGCCGGCTCGGTTTCCGCGTTCAGGTAGGCCATGGCGATCGGCTTGCCCAGTGTCGGGGACGGCGCCCCGCTCGTCACGACGCCGCACGGCGTGCCGCCGGTGCCGTCCGCGACGGCCGACGCCACCACGTCGTAGCCGTGCCTGGGCACCCGGCGCCCCCTGGCCACGAGACCGACGAGCCGGCGGCCGGGCGGTGTCTCGGCGAGCGCGGCCAGTGCGGCGCGGCCGACGAAGTCGCCGGGCTTGTCGAGCTTGACCACCCGGCCGAGACCGGCGTCGTACGGCGTCGTCTCGGCCGTCAGCTCGTTCCCGTACAGCGGCATGCCGGCCTCGAGGCGGAGCGTGTCGCGCGCGGCAAGACCGGCCGGGGTCACCTCGGCGGCGCCGGCCAGCTCGCGCCACAGGCGCGGCGCGTCGCTCGCCGCCACGAAGAGCTCGAAGCCGTCCTCGCCTGTGTAGCCGGTGCGGGCGATCAGCGCGTCGATGCCCGCCACCTGGTCGGCCACGATCGCGTAGTACTTCAGGCCGGCCAGCGGGGCGCCGGTGTGCTTGGCCATGACCTGTTGCGCGTCCGGCCCCTGGAGGGCGATCAGCGCGTAGGAGTCCGAGCGGTCGTCGACGGCCGCATCGAACTCCTTGTCCTTCCTGGTCCGGTCCGTGAGCGCGGCGCGCACCGTGGCGGCGTTCGCGGCGTTGGCGACGATCATGAACGTCTCCGGGGCGAGCCGGTAGACGATCAGGTCGTCGAGCACCCCGCCCGCGGGGTCGCAGATCATGGTGTAGCGGGCCCGGCCCACGCGCAGCGCGGAAAGGTGCCCGACCAGCGCGTAGTCGAGGGCGGCCGCCGCCTGCGGGCCGGTGACGAAGATCTCGCCCATGTGCGACAGGTCGAACAGGCCGGCGGCGCTCCTGACGGCCCGGTGCTCGGCCGTCTCGCTGCCGTACCGCAGCGGCATCAGATGGCCGGCGAACTCGACCATGGTCGCGCCGAGCTCCTGATGGACGTCGTGCAGCGGCGTGCGTTTGGCCTGCGGGTTTGCTGCGGGCTTATGGGCGGACATCGGGTTGCGCTCCTTCGTCGCGCGGCGGTGCGCGGGTGGACCTTCATCGTCCCATCCACGCCTCGGCGACCGAGCCATGGGGGCTCGCGAGCCCGTCCATGAGGAGGCTGGCGTAGTACTCGCTGACCTGGTGTGCCGCCAGCGGGCCGTTCGGCCGGTACCACGTGCTGAGCTGATGGACGGCGCCGAAGAAGAATTGCACGACGATGTCGGCCGGGACATCGGCGCGGAAAATGCCGGCCGTCTGGCCTTCTTCCACCAGCGCCCGGAAGCGTTCGTGATAGCGGCGTCGCTCCGCGCGTATGGTCTTTCGCTTCTCCTGCGGCAGCATGTGCATGGACCGGAAGAAAACGGTCAGCTCGTCGAGATGAAGAAAACTCGTGTCGAGGACGTCCACGGCCGCCGCACGCAGGCGTTCCCCGGCCGTTCCCTCGCCTCCGGCGAATTGTTCGAGCCGGCGCGTCTGCATCATGAGCAGGCGATGGTAGATCTCGAAGAGCAGGTCGTCCTTTGCCGCGAAGTAGTGATACATCGCGCCTTTGGTGACCCCGGCCGACTCCACGATCTCCTGGACGGAGGTCGCCTCGAAACCCTTCTCCGCGAACAGCCGAGTCGCCACCGCGAGCAGCCGCTCGCGCAGCGCGCCCCCGGACTCGCCTGTCATGACGTGGCCCTCTCGTACAAAAACCCTGGACCCCCTACAATACCGACTGGTCGGTACGTCATTTTATTTCAAGGCGGTTAACACCGATGCTGCTGGAGCTCCGGGACGTGACGGTCCGTTTCGGTGGGCTCACCGCGCTGGACGGCGTGTCGTTCGGCGTGCCGCAGGGCCGGGTCGTCGGCGTGATCGGCCCCAACGGCGCCGGCAAGACGACCCTGTTCAACGTAGTGTGCGGGTTCGTCCGCCCGCACGCGGGGGAGCTCCGCTGGCGCGGCACCCGGCTGCGCCGCCACCGCCCGCACGACCTGCCCCGCCTCGGCATCGCCCGCACGCTCCAGGGCCTGGGCCTGTTCCCCGGGCTGTCCGCGCTGGAGAACGTCATGGTCGGGGCCGACAGGCACGCCCGTACCGGAGCGCTCTCCGCGCTGGCCGCGCTGCCCCGCGCCGACCGCGACGAGGCAGAGCTGCGCGCCAGGGCCCGCCGGCTGCTGGCCGACCTGGACGTGGCCGATGTGGCCGGGCGGCTGCCCGGCGAGCTGCCGTACGGCGTCCAGAAGCGGGTCGCGCTGGCCAGGGCGCTGGCCGCCGAGCCCGAGCTGCTGCTGCTCGACGAGCCGGCGGCCGGGCAGTCGGCCGCCGAGATCCGCGACCTCGGCACGCTGCTCGCCCGGCTGCGCGCCGGCATGTCGGTGGTGCTGGTCGAGCATCACATGGACTTCGTCATGGAGGTCTGCGACGAGGTCGCCGTCCTGGACTTCGGCCGGCTCATCGCGCACGGCACGCCGGCCGAGGTGCGCGACGATCCGCTGGTGACGGCCGCCTACCTCGGGGACGAGGTGCCCAGTGCTTGAGGTCACCGACCTGGTGGTCACCTATGGCGCGGTCACCGCGCTGGACCGCGTGTCGATCAAGGTCGCCGGCGGTGGCATCACCGCGATGCTCGGCGCGAACGGCGCGGGCAAGACGACGTTCCTGCGGGCGGTCAGCGGGCTCGTGCGGCCGCGGTCCGGCCTGATCACCGTGGACGGCCGCGACATCACCAGGCGCGCGGCAGAAGAGATCGCCAGGCTCGGGGTCGCGCACGTCCCCGAGAACGGCGGCGTGATCCTCGAGCTGACCGTGGCCGAGAACCTCCGCCTCGGCGGGCTGTGGCGGGGCCGCGGGGGGGCGGCGGCGCGGCGGCGGATCGATGGGGTGTACGAGCTGTTCCCGCCGCTGCGCGACCGGCGCGGCCGCCTGGCCGCCACGCTGTCCGGCGGCGAGCGGCAGATGCTCGCACTCGGCCGGGCCCTGGTCGCCGGGCCGCGGCTGCTGCTGGTCGACGAGCCGTCGCTCGGCCTGGCGCCGCGGGTCGTCGCCCAGCTCATGGCGGTGCTGCGCCGGTTGCGCGACGAGCACGGGCTGACCGTGGTGCTCGTCGAGCAGAACGCGCGCAGCGCGCTGTCCATCGCCGACCGCGCCGTCGTGCTGAACCTCGGCACGGTGGTCGCCGACCTCGACAAGGCGGAGGCCGTCGACGACCGGCTGCGCCACGCCTACCTGGGGTTCTGAGAGGGTCTGGGAGGTCACAGCCGATGGACAGGTTCGTCAACCTCACGCTCTCCGGGGTGACGTCCGGCATGGTCTTCGCGACGGTCGGCCTCGCGCTCGTGCTCATCTGGCGCGCCACCCGGATCGTCAACTTCGCCCAGGGCGCGATGCTGATGGTCACGACGTTCCTCGCCTGGACGGTGATCGAGCACGGTGGCTCGTACTGGCTCGCCCTCGCCGTCGCGCTCGCCGCCGGCCTGGTGCTCGGCGCGGTCGTGGAACGGGTGGTGATCCGGCCGGTGGAGAACAAGCCGCCGCTCAACGCGGTGATCGTCACCTTGGGCCTGTTCGTGCTGCTCCAGGCGGGCGCAGGCATGATCTGGGGCGGCCGGCCGCACTCCTACCCTCCGGCCTTCACGATCAAGGGGTTCACGGTGGCCGGCACCCAGCTCCAGCTGTCGCCGTTCGACGTGTTCGTCATCTGCGCCGTCGGCGTGGTGATGGTCGCGCTGACCCTGCTGTTCCGGCGTACCGACGTGGGCCTCAAGCTGCGCGCCGCGGCCTTCGCGCCCGAGGTGTCGCGGCTGCTCGGCGTGCGGGTCGGCCGGATGCTCACGCTCGGCTGGGCGCTGGCCGCGCTGGTCGGCTCGCTGGCCGGGGTGCTGATCGCGCCGTCGGTCTTCGTCGGCCCGAGCCAGTTCGACCCCATCCTGGTCTTCGGGTTCACGGCGGCGGTGATCGGCGGCCTCGACAGCCCCGCCGGGGCCGTCGTCGGCGGGCTGCTGCTCGGCTGCGCGCTGAGCTACGTGTCCGGCTACATCAGCTCCGACATCGTCACGCTGGGCGCCTTCGCCGTGCTGATCGCGGTGCTGATGATCCGGCCGAACGGGCTGTTCGCCACCGCGGCGGGGAGGCGGGTGTGACCATGCCGAACGGTCGCCGGCGGTTCCTCACCCGGGCGTGGCGGCTCACCCTCGTCCGGCACACGGCGTGGGCGCTGGTCGCGGCGGCCGTGCTGCTCGGGCTGAGCTCGGCCCTCAGCCCGTACCGCGACCTGCAGCTCGCGCAGGTCGGCTACATCACCTGCGCGGCGGCCGGGCTCACCGTGCTGACCGGCCTCGGCGGGCAGATATCGCTCGGCCACGGGGCGTTCATGGCGGTCGGCGCGTACACCGCCGCGTTGCTGCTGAACCGCCTGGGGTGGCCGCTCCCGCTCGTGCTGGCCGCCGCGGCGGCGGGCACCGCCGTCGTCGGTCTCGTCGTCGGAGTGGGCGCGGCGCGGCTGTACGGGCCGTACCTCGCCGGCGCCACCCTCGCCCTCGCCGTCGGCCTGCCAGGCCTGGCCGACTACGGGCCGCTGACGGACTGGCTCGGCGGGCAGAACGGGCTGAGCGTGACGCCCTCGCCGCCGCCACTCGCGCTCGGCGAGACCTTTCCGCTCGAACGCTGGCAGGCGTGGATCAGCTGCCTGGCCACGGTGGTCGCCATGTGGTTCCTGGCCAACCTGACCCACGGCAGGTTCGGCCGGTCGCTGCGGGCCAGCAGGGACGACGAGATCGCCGCCGCGCTTTCCGGGATCAGGGTGGCCAGGGTCCGCATCGCCGCGTCGGTCGCGGCGGCGGCGAGCGCGGGGCTCGGCGGCGCGCTGCTCGCGGTGGTCGCGACGCTCGCCGCGCCAGGGGCCTTCCCGCTCACCTTGTCGCTCGAGCTGCTCGCGGCGATCATCCTGGGTGGTCTCGGCAGCCTCGCCGGCGCGGTCTGGGGGGCGCTGATCCTCGTCCTGGTGCCGAGCTGGGCGAGCGACTTCGCGACCTCGGCGCACCTGTCGCACGACGTCGCGTCGAACCTGCCGCCGGCGATCTTCGGGGTCGTGCTGATCGGCGTCATGCTGCTGTTCCCGCGCGGCCTCCAAGGCGGTATCCGGCTGCTCGGCGGCCGGTTGCTCAGAGGCCGAGCACCGTCTCGCGAACGTCGTCGCTATCGCGCAGCCGCCCGGCCGGGGCCGCAGCCATGATCCGGCCCTCGACGAGCAGGTAGCCGCGCGCGGCGACCGACAGGGCGCGCTCGACGTCCTGCTCCACCAGCAGCACGCTCACTCCTTCCGCGTTGATCGTCTCGACGGCGGCGAACACCTCGTCGACGACGACGGGGGCCAGGCCGAGGGACGGCTCGTCGAGCAGCAGCAGCCGCGGTTCGGCCATCAGCGCCCGCCCGATCGCCAGCATCTGCTGCTCCCCGCCGCTCAGCCGCCCGGCCGGCTGGTGGAACCGCTCGGCCAGGCGGGGGAACAGCTCGCAGACCCGGTCGCGGGTGGCGCGGTGGGTGGCACGCGCCCCCTTGCGGTACGCGCCGAGGGCGAGGTTCTCCTCGACCGTCATGTGCGGGAACACCCGGCGGCCCTCCGGCACGATCGCCACGCCGCGGGAGCAGACGCGGTGGGCCGGCAACCGGGTCAGGTCGGACCCGTCGAAGACCACCCGGCCGCCGGTGGCCGGATGCACTCCGGCGATCGTGTGGACGAGCGTGGTCTTCCCGGCGCCGTTGGGCCCGATGATGGTGACGATCTCACCGTCCCGCACCTCGAGGGAGACGTCCCACAGCGCCTGGGCGTCGCCGTAGTGTGCGGCGAGGTCGGTGATCTCAAGCATGGGCGCGCTTCCCGAGGTAGGCCCGGACGACGGCCGGGTCGCGCAACACCGTGCGCGGCTCGCCGTCGGCGAGGCAGGTGCCCTTGTCGAGCACCACGATGCGCGTCGCGAGCTGGTTGACGACCCGGAGCAGGTGCTCGACGATCACGATCGCCGTGCCGCCGCGCTGGATCCGCCGGACGACCTCGACGGCGTTGTCGATCTCGGCCGGGGTGAGGCCGGCGAGCGCCTCGTCGAGGAAGAGCACCTTGGGATTGGTGGCGAGGGCCCGCGCCATCTCCAGCAGCTGGCGCTGGTGCAGGTTCAGCGCGGTGGGTCGGGCGGCGGCCAGCGGCGCGAGCCCGACGAACCCGATGTGCCGGTCGGCCGCCACCCTGGCCCGCGGCAGCGAGCACGGCTCCCGGCCGAACATGATCGCCACGGCCACGTTGTCCCGTACGGTCATCGACTCGAACGGGCGCGGCACCTGGTACGTCCGCGCCACGCCGGCGTGCGCGACGCGGTGCGGCGGCAGCCCGGCGATGTCCCGGCCGGCGATCCTGATGGTCCCTCGGGTCGGCCGCATGGTGCCGGAGACCAGGCTGACCAGCGTGGTCTTACCCGACCCGTTCGGGCCGACGAGACCCACCAGCTCGCCGGCCCCGATCCTGAGCGTGACGCCGTCGAGCGCCCGCACCCCGCCGAAGTACCGCGCGACGTCCGTGCATTCAACAAGGACATCCCCCACGGGCGCGTCGGCCTGCTCCTGCTCCGGCGGTTTTTCTTCCTGCGGCTTCTCATCCGCCGGCTGCCGCTCGGCGGTGCGGTCCCGGCGCACCGTACGTCCCGGCAGGACGGCGACCACGACGGCGGCGAACGCCCCGATGAGGATCCAGTCGAGCACCTCGCCGAACGCGTCGGCGACGCGCAGGCCGAGCGTCACGACGGCGAACGCCGCCAGCGCCCGCCACGGCCCGGCCCGCAGCCGGCCGTACAGGCCCTCGGGCGCGAGCACGACGAGCACGGCGAGCACGCCACCCAGCACGATGAGCCGCCAGTCGGCGAGCCCGGAGGAGGTCAGCCGGTCCTGCAGCAGCGTGACGAAAACGGCGCCGACCACCGGCCCCAGCCAGTGGGTGCGCCCGCCGAGCACGCTCATGACGATGACGAACAGCGGCACGGTCAGGTTGAACACGCCGGTCACCGCGACGAACCCGATCTGCAGCGCGAAGATGCTCCCGCTCACCCCGCCGATCACCGCGCTCACCACGATGGCGAGCATCTTGTACCTGAACGTCGCCACCCCCAGGCCCTCGGCCACGTCCTCGGCGTCCCGGATCGCGGCCAGCGCCCAGCCGAACCTGGAGTGCTGGATGGCGTACGCCGCCCACACCGCCGCGACCGCGACGACCAGGCTGACCAGGTACAGGTAGTCCTGGGCGCCGCCGAGCCCGGCGGGGAAGGGCGGCAGCGCCACGATGATGCCCTGCCCGCCGTCGATGGCCGAGTTGAGATGGGCCAGCGCGCTCAGGATGAACGGCACGGCGAGCGTGAGCAGCGCGAAGATCTCGCCGCGCAGCGACCGGAGCCGGAACGCCAGGCCGCCGACGACGAGGGCGAGCACGGCGCACAGCGCGGCGGCGGCGAGCACCGTCACGTAGAAGTTCACCTGGTGGCGGCCGTACAGCACGGCGGTCGCGTAGGCGCCGGTCCCCACGAACGCCGCCTGCCCGAAGCTGAAGTATCCGCTGTAGCCGGACAGGATGTTCCAGCTCGTCGCCTGCGCCGTCCAGAACAGCATCGTCCCCAGCAGGGTGAGGTAGAACAGCGGAAACCCCATCGTCTCCCGGTAGAGCGAGAGCGTGGCGAGCGCGGCGAACGCCACGGGAAACCCGACGAGTCCGCGGCGCGCGGCCGTCATCGGGTGCCGCCGCGGGCGAACAGTCCCTGCGGCCGCAGCAGCAGCACGAGGACGATCGTCGAGAACAGCACGAACGGCTCGGCGGACGGGGAGAGCAGCACCGTGACGACCGCGCCGATCGCCCCCACGAGCAGCCCGGCGACGAGGGTGCCGAGCAGGTGTCCGATGCCGCCGAGGATGACGACGGCGAACACGGTGCCGAACCACTCGAACGCCGTGGCCGGCGTGAGCGCGTTCGACATGGCGAACAGCATCCCGGCCGCGGCGGCCGTGGCGCCGGCCGCGCCCGCCACCAGCACCCCGATCCTGCGGTGGTCGATGCCGAACGCCGCGGCGATCGCGCGGTCCTGGGCGAACGCGCGCAGCGCCCGCCCCGTGAAGGTGCGCCGCAGCGCCACGTGCGCGCCGCCGATCAGCACCACGGCCGCCGCGAACGCCAGCAGCGTGGGCAGCGGGAAGACGAGCCCGAACGCCGAGACCGAACGCGTCGCGTACGGGTTGGCCGCGGCGGTGAGCTGCCGGAAGTCGGCGCTCCAGAGGTTGCCGACCGCCTGCACGATGACGATCAACAACCCGAAGCTGATCAGCAGCGAGCTCAGCTCGGAGATCCGGAGCCGGTCGAACGTCCACTGCACGGCCGCCGCGGCCGCGAACAGCGCGGGCACCGTGATCACGAGGGTGAGGATCGGGTCGATGCCCCAGGACGAGGCGAGCTGGAACGTCAGGTACGCCCCGAGCAGGATGAGCCCGAAATGGATCAGGTTGATGATCCGCAGCACGCCCCAGGTGATCGACAGGCCGGCCGCCATCAAGGCGTACAGCCCACCGGCGAGCACGCCGGTGAGCCCCGCCTGCAGCGTGTCCATGCCGCCCGGCCCCCGCTCAGCTCGCGGGGGAGCGCAGCTTCGCCGCCGCCCGGTCGGCCGGCCACACGGTGACCCAGTCGTGGTTCTGGATCTGCTTGATGGCCAGCGTGGTCGGCCAGAAGTTGTGGTCCTTCGGGTCGAAGGTGAGGTGGCCGCTGAAGGTGGTGTCGGCGCCCTTGGCGTGCAGGGCGTCGCAGATCGCCTTCTGGTCGAGGTTGCCGGCGGACTTGACGCCGTCCGCGAGGATCTCCCAGGCGTTCCAGGAGGCGGCGGCCTGGGTCTCGAACACGGGGTACGGGAGCTTGGCCTGGGTCGCCCTGGTCTTGAAGTCGTTCACGATGGCGGTCGCCGTGGGGCCGAGCTTGGCCAGGGTGGGCTGGTTCGGCTCGAAGATCGTGACCGACAGCAGCCCGTCGGACGTGTCGCCGAGGCCGAGCAGCGGGCCGGGCGCGGGGAACAGGCTGAACATCAGCGGCGGCTGGTACTTGAGCTGCTTCATCGCCTGCAGCAGGCCGACCGGGTCGACGCCGAGGCCGTCGTTGATGACGAGGTCGGGCTTGGCGTCGCGCACGCGGGTGGCGACCGGCGCCCAGTTCGCCGTGGTGGGCAGGTACTTCTGCTCGAGGACGATGTTCAGGCCGCGCTGCTTGGCGATCGACACCATGCCGGTCTTGTCGCTGCCCGAGCCGTACGACACGAAGTCGGTTGACCCGTTCTGGTTGGTCAGGATCGCCACCCGCTTGGGCGGGTCCGGCATGCTGGCCACCGCGTCGAGGAGCTGGTTCGGCACGTACTCGTTGGGCTTCGGGCCGATCGACCACGCGGGGAACTGGCAGTTGTACGTCATCAGCGGGGCGATCACGGCCGTGTGCTGCGGCATCGTGTAGCCGTGGCGGGCGGCCACCGCCATGGCGGACAGGATGTTCGGGGTGGCGTACGGCCCGATGATCAGGTCCACCTTGTCCTGCGTGATCAGCTGCTCGTAGAGCTGGCTGACCTTGGCCTGGTCGGACTCGTCGTCCCTGACGAGCCACTTCACCTGGCGGCCGAGCAGGCCGCCGTTCTTGTTGAGGCGGTCGACGAACTCCTGTCCGGCGATCTTGTGGATGGCGCCGGTCGCGGCGAAGGCGCCGCTGAGCGAGAGGGTCGAGCCGACGACGATCGGCTTGTTGCTCGCCTTGGCCCCGGAGTCGGTGCCGGACTTCTGCTCGCAGGCGACGGAGGTCGCCGCCAGCAGCGTGCCCGCCGCGAGCATCGTGACCAACCGCTTCCCGCGTGCCCTGCTTCCCCCGATGGCAATCCTGGTAGTGCCCATGACCAGCCACCTCGCCCACGCCGTTGCCGCGCTGTTCGTGTCGCGTGAGTGTATGTTGGCACTTCACACCGTGCAATACCACTGTCCACTGGTGGCGGGCGGGATCACTGATACTTAACACCGGTGACGCCCGCGGCCGGGCCGTCGTGCGGGTGGTGCCATACCGACCGGTCGGTATGCTTGGTGGCGCAGGTCACGATCCTCCCGAGGAGGTCGCCCCGATGAGCGCAGCCGCAGTCGACGCCGGACAGCTGCGCCGGCGGGTCGCGGAGTTCCTCCGGTCGCACGACCCGACGACCATGGACCGGCTCGCCTTCCTGCGCGCCCGCTTCGACGCCGGCCTCGCCTGGGTCCATTTCCCCGCCGGGCTCGGCGGGCTCGACGCGCCGCGCGCCCTGCAGTCAGAGGTGGACGCCGAGTTCGCCGCGGCCGGCGCGCCGACGAACGAACCCGAGCGCAACGGCATCGGGCTCGGCATGGCCGCCCCCACGATCCTGCGGTTCGGCACCGACGAGCAGAAGGCGCGCTGGCTCCGCCCGCTCTGGACCGGCGAGGAGATCTGGTGCCAGCTCTTCAGCGAGCCCGGCGCCGGCTCCGACCTGGCCGCCCTCGGCACCCGGGCGGTACGTGACGGCACCGACTGGGTCGTCACCGGCCAGAAGGTCTGGACGTCCATCGCGCACCGGGCGCGCTGGGCCATCCTCGTCACCAGGACCGACCCCGACGTCCCCAAGCACCGCGGCATGACGTACTTCGTCTGCGACATGACCGCGCCAGGCGTCGAGGTGCGCCCGCTGCGGCAGCTCACCGGCGAGGCCGAGTTCAACGAGGTCTTCCTCACGGACGTGCGGATCCCGGACGCCCACCGGCTCGGCGACGTCGGCGCCGGCTGGACCGTCGCGCAGACCACCCTGATGAACGAGCGGGTGGCGATCGGCGGCCGGTCCGCGCCGCGCGAGGGCGGCATGATCGGCGTGGTCGCCCGCACCTGGCGGGACCGCCCCGAGCTGCGCACCCCCGGGCTGCACGACGCGCTGCTGCGGCTGTGGGTGGACGCCGAGGCCGCCCGGCTGACCGGCGTGTGGCTGCGCCAGCGGCTCGCCGCCGGCCATCCTGGCCCCGAGGGGTCGGCCATCAAGCTCGCCTACGCGCGGGTCAACCAGCAGGTGTCGGGCCTCGAGCTCGAGCTGCTCGGCGACGAGGGGCTGCGCTACGACGACTGGACGATGCGCCGCCCCGGCCAGGTCGACTTCATGGGGAGGTCACCCGGCTACCGGTACCTGCGGGCCAAGGGCAACTCGATCGAGGGCGGCACCTCGGAGATCCTGCGGAACATCATCGCCGAACGGGTGCTCGGGCTCCCCGGCGAGATCCGCGTCGACAAGGACGTCCCGTGGAAGGACCTGCCCAAATGAGCGACGCAGGGCGCGAGGCGCAGCCGGACCTTGAGTACACCGCGGTCGAGGACGAGCTGCGCGGCACGGTGCGGGCGCTGCTCACCGCCCGGGCCCCGTGGACCGCTGTGCTGGAACGCGTCGACAGCGCCGAGCCGCACGACATCTGCGACATGAAGCTGTGGCGGACGCTCGCCGCCGAGGTGGGCTGCGCGGGCCTCGCCGTGCCGGAGGAGCTGGGCGGCGCCGGCGCGTCGTTCCGCGAGACGGCCGTCGTCATCGAGGAGCTCGGCCGGGCCGTCGCGCCTGTTCCGTTCCTGGGCAGCGCCGTGCTCGCCACGGCCGCGCTGCTCGCCGCGGAAGCGGAAGCGGAAGCGGGAGCGGGAGCGGCGGGTGGCGCCGGCGCCGGCGCCGAGTTGATCGGCGCGCTCGCGGCCGGCGAACGTACCGCCGCGCTGGCCGTGCCGTTCGCCACCCCGCCGGGCCGGCCGCCGGCGCCGGACGTACGGGCGGCGGGCGGGACGCTGACCGGGGCGGTGTGCGGTGTCGCCGACGCGCTGGCCGCCGACGTGCTGCTGGCGCCGGCCGGGGACGGCGCTCGGGACGCGCTGTACATGGTGGACGTGGCGGCCGCCGGAACGGCCGTACGGAGGACCCCGGTGACGTCGCTCGACATGACCCGCCCGCTGTGCGACGTGACGTTCGACGCGGCCCCGGCGCGCGAGGTCGCCACCGGGGACGCCGCGGCCGCCGCCGTCCGGTCGGCGCTGCTCGCGGGCGCCGCGCTGCTGGCCTCCGAGCAGCTCGGTCTTGCCGAGCGATGCCTGGAGATGACGGTCGAGTACGTCAAGAACCGCTACCAGTTCGGGCGGCCCGTCGGGTCGTTCCAGGGGCTCAAGCACCGGCTCGCCGACCTGTGGGTGGCGGTCACCCAGGCCAGGGCGGTGGCCAGGCACGCGGCCGCCTGCGTGGCGACCGGCCATCCCGACGCCGAGATCGCGGCGGCCGTCGCGCAGGCGCACTGCTCGCCGGTCGCCGTCCTGGCGGCCGAGGAATGCGTGCAGCTGCACGGCGGCATCGGGTTTACCTGGGAGCATCCGGCGCACCTCTACCTCAAGCGCGCCAAGAGCGCGTCCATCGCCCTCGGCACCGCCGACCGCCACCGCGCGGCGCTCGCCCGGCTCGTCGACCTTCCCCCGGCGTGAAGGAGGAGGACGTTCCCGTGGACTTCGGCTTCGACCAGACCACCAACGACCATCGTGACCGGCTGCTGGCGTTCATGGACTCCCACGTCCATCCGGCCGAGCCGCTCTACGCCGCCCAGGCCGCGGCCCGCGAGGACCCGTGGTCCACGCCGCCGATCATGCGGGACCTGCAGGCCGAGGCCAGGGCGCGCGGCCTGTGGAACCTGTTCCTGCCGCACTCGCCGTACGGCGGCGGGCTGACCAACCTGCAGTACGCGCCGCTCGCCGAGATCACCGGCTGGTCGCCGCAGATCGCCCCGCTGGCGCTCAACTGCGCCGCGCCCGACACCGGCAACATGGAGATCCTCGCCCAGTTCGGCACGGAGGAGCAGCAGAAGCAGTGGCTGGAGCCGCTGCTGGAGGGCGAGATCCGGTCGGCCTTCTGCATGACCGAGCCCGAGGTCGCCTCCTCCGACGCGACCAACATCGGGCTGCGCATCGTACGGGACGGGGACGAGTACGTGCTGAACGGCCGCAAGTGGTGGTCGACCGGCGCGCTCAGCCCGGACTGCAAGCTCCTCATCGTGATGGGCGTGACCGCGCCGGACGCCGAGACGTACCGGCGGCAGAGCATGATCCTCGTGCCGCGGGACACCCCGGGCGTCGCCGTTGAGCGGGGCCTGCGGGTCTTCGGCTACGACGACGGCACCCACGGCGGCCACGCCGAGGTCTCGTTCACCGACGTACGCGTGCCCGCGGCGAACATCCTGCTCGGCGAGGGCGAGGGTTTCCGCATCGCCCAGGAGCGCCTCGGTCCCGGCCGCATCCACCACTGCATGCGCGCGATCGGCACGTCGGAGCGGGCCCTCAAGCTGATGTGCGAGCGGGCCACCGGCCGGATCGCCTTCGGCGGCCCCATCGCCGACCAGGGTGTCGTCCAGGACTGGATCGCCGAGGCGCGCATCCGCATCGAGCAGGCCAGGCTGCTCGTCCTGAAGACGGCCTGGCTGATGGACACCGTGGGCAACAAGGGCGCCCGCGTCGAGATCTCCGCGATCAAGGTCGCCGTTCCCGAGATGGCGAGCTGGGTCATCGACCGCGCCATCCAGGCCCACGGCGGCGCCGGCCTCTCCCAGGACTTCCCGCTCGCCCAGCTCTGGGCGGCCACCCGTACGCTCCACATCGTCGACGGCCCCGACGAGGTCCACAAGCGCTCCATAGCCCGCCGCGAGCTCGCCCCGTACCGCCATTGACTTGGGCACCATAGGGGCATGAAGGAATCGACGAATCCCGTACTGCGGCGGCTGGACGCGCTTGTCGGCGAGTGGCAGGTGGACGTGCTCGGCGAGGACGGCGTTCCCGTCGCCCGCTCGCGGAGCGTCTTCGCATGGGATGGCATGCTCCTCGTCCATCACGCCGAGGCCGAGCCCCCGCTGCCGAACACCCCGCCCGAGTGGATCACGCACGCCCCGTTCCCGATCACCGCCGTCATCGGCCTGGACGACCTGAGCGGGCAGTTCTCCATGATGTACACCGACGCCCGCGACGTGCACCGCGTCTACGCGATGAGCATGGAGGGCGGCGTCTGGAAGTTCTGGGGCCAGGCGGGACCCGAGTTCCACCAGCGCGCCACCGGCACCTTCACCCCGGACGGCAATGTCATCCACGCCCTCATCGAACGGTCCGCCGACGGCCACCACTGGGAGACCGACTTCGCCTCCACCTACACGAAGGTGAAGTAGCGCGCCTACTACGCTCGCCGGATGGCCAGCCTCCCTTTCCGGTATCAGTCGCCCGAAGAGGACAGCGGCCGGTGGGTCGGTTTCCCGTTCTGCGACGGCGACATCGTGATCAGCTCCCGGTCCAAGACCGGAACGACATGGGTCCAGATGATCTGCGCGCTGCTGATCTTCCAGACGCCGCGGCTCCCGGCCCCGCTGGCGCAGCTCTCGCCGTGGCTGGATCACCTGATCGCGCCGCGCGAGCAGGTGTACGCCCGGCTCGCCGCGCAGCGGCACCGGCGGTTCGTCAAGACGCACACGCCGCTCGACGGGATTCCCCTCGATCCTCGCGCCACCTACATCGTGACGGCCAGGCATCCGCTCGACATGGCCGTCTCGCTCTACCAGCAGGGCGGCAACATCGACCGGGCGCGGGTGCGGGAGCTGACCGGCCGGCCCGCCCCGGCCGAGCCGCCCAAGCCGCGACCGCCGCTGCGCCACTGGCTGCTCGCCTGGATCACCGATGACGACGACCCCCGTGACCAGCTGGACTCGCTACCCGGCGTGATGTGGCACCTGTCCGACGCCTGGGCCCGGCGCGGCCGGCCGAACGTGCTGCTGGTGCACTACGACGACCTGCTCACCGACCTGCCCGGCCAGATGCGCCGGCTCGCCGGCCGGCTCGACATCGCCGTGCCGGCCGACGCCTGGCCCGCGCTCGTGCGGGCGGCCACGTTCGACAGCATGCGGGACCGCGCGGACACGCTCGTTCCCACCGCGGGGACCGGGATCCTCAGGAGCAACGCCGCGTTCTTCCGGCGGGGCACCTCGGGCGCGGCCCGCGAGATCCTCAGCGACGAAGAGATCACCGCCTACCACGCCCGCGCGGCCCGGCTCGCACCGCCCGACCTGCTCGCCTGGCTCCATGCACCCCGCCAGGAACCATGAAGTAGAGATCTGCGTCAGGCGAGTTCCTTCTGCGAGTTGGCGAGGAACTCCGCGATGATCTTGTCTGCCTTCTGTTTGATGATCCCGCGGCCCATGGACGCGACCTTGCCGGCCACGGAGTACGAGGCGATCAGATCCATCCGGGTGCCGCCGTCCGGCGCGTCGGCGAGCGTGATGTCCGCGTCCAGGGTGATCGACGAGTTCACCTGGGGGTCCTTCCCCGACGCGTGGATCTTCGCCTTCGCGGCCGGCTCGGTGACGTCGACGGAGACGGCGAGCGGGGCTCTCAGCCGGACCGGACCGACCCTGTCCTCGAGCGTTGCCCGGTAGGACACCAGGTGCTCGATCTCCTCCACCGAGTGCACGATCCCCACCCAGGAGGCCAGCGTGTCGACGTTGGTGAGAACCTCCCAGCACCGTTCCCGCGGCTGGCCGAAGGTCGCCTCCAGATGATGCGTGTCTCCCGGCACCGGAACTCCTTCCGCGATTCCTGATCTCACCGACCGTGGTTCACTCCGCCTACCCTGTCAAGCGCCCTTTCCACCCCATGAACGGCATCTCGCCCGGCGCCCTCACTCCTGCGCCTCGCGATTGCTTCGGGCTGTAGGGAACTCGCACCACACGGTGGTGCCCTCGATGCCCCAGTCCAGGCTGACCGCGCGTACGATCTCCAGCCCGCGCCCGCTCTCGTCGTCCGGCGCGGCCCGCTCGACGTGCGGCCGGCTGACCGCCGACCCGGCATCGGTCACCTCCGCCCGCAGCCGCTCCTCGCCACCGGCCAGCTTCAGGACGATGGTGCCGCCGTTGCCCGATTCCGAGTGTTCCAGCGCGTTGGTGACCAGCTCGCTGACCGCCAACTCCACGTCGCACGCGCCAGGGCCCAGCACCGTCCGTACGTACCGCCGCGCCGTCGGCACCGACGCGTGCACACCGGGCAGCTCGAACGAGCACACCCAACTGATGCCGCCTTCGGCACGGAAAGCCGCCCCTCGATCGCTCTCAGTCAACATGCGCCAAGCCTGTACGACGCCGCCGGTTCTTTGAACGATTCGGAGGGCTTCGTCCAGGTTGGCAGTCGAAACCTTTCTCGTCGCCCACTCGAACAGCATTTCCGCCGGTCATGCGAAATGATTGCGACATGGCGACGCTCGCGACCCCCACCGTCCGCCTCCGCCGGCTCGGCAACGAGTTAAAACGCATCCGCGAGGACGCGGGCCTGTCCCTCGACGCCGCCGGCATCCGCCTCGGCCGCTCCGCCTCCTCGCTCAGCAAGATCGAGAACGGTCGCGTCGTCCTGCCCCGCCGCGACCTGACCTTCATCCTCGACCGCTACGCCGTCACCGACGAACCCCTCCGCGAGATGCTCTACGCCCTCGCCCGCAACGGCCGCAAAAAAGGCTGGTGGCGCCAGTACGGAGACGCCTTGTCTCCCCCGGGCATGGACCTGATGAGCTTGGAGGACGACGCCGCCGTGATCAGCACCTTCCAAGCCATCGTGATCCCCGGCCTTCTCCAAACCGAGGACTACGCCCACGCACTCATGGAGAGCGCCGTAAGAGTCGTCCCTCGGGATGTCGACCGCCTTCTACGGGTCCGGATGGCCCGCCAACAAATCCTTGCCCGCGAACGACCGCCGCGACTGAGGGCCGTCATGGGCGAGGCGGTGCTGCGACAACTTGTGGGCGGTCGCGCGATCATGCGCGCACAGCTTCGCTACCTCGCCGAGATGTCCCAGGACATCCACGTCGCGCTGCGCGTGCTGCCCTTCGAGGCGGGAGCGCACGTCAGTACGCAGGGATCGTTCATGATCCTTGGCTTTTCGCCGCCGACCGACTTCAGCGTGGTACATCTGGAAAGCCTCGAAGGTAGTCTCTGGGTCGAAGAAGACGAATCGGTGCGTCGCTATGGCCTGGCCTTCGATCAACTGCGCGCGTCCGCCTTGTCCGAGATCGAATCGCGACATCTGATCGAACGAGTGGCCGCCGACTTGTGAGACGTGTGGGAAGAGGAACGGCATGACCAAAGTAAGCGAGCCGCGCTGGCGGAAAAGCAGCTACAGCGGCGGTGGAGCCGAAGACTGCGTCGAGGTCGCCCCCATTACATCAACCTGGCACAAGAGCAGTGCCAGCGCCGAGCACGGTGAGTGCATCGAAGCGGCTCCACTTCCAGGGACGTGCGACGACCCCCACCACATGATCGCCGTACGTGACTCAAAGAATCCGGACGGCCCCCGACTTCATTTCACCACCGTCCAGTGGTCGGCTTTTACCAGCCGCATCAAGAAGGCTGCTGATGGGGGCGCAAAATATTCTCCGCCACTAATCTGACTACTAAAATCACGTCTTACGGTCTCGTTCTCGGCGTGCCCTCTCAAGATTCTTCCGGAAGATTTCAACCCTCGTCGGCCCCGGCCACGACCGACAGCCATGCCGCCAGAGCGAACGCGGCGGCGGTTAACGTGATCGCGATGGCCCACCGGATGGCCGCCCGCATCCCGCTCACCTCGCTCCCGCCGCCGACTCGTCGGGTACGACTCTGCCCATATAGGACGCCTCCGGGCGTACGGAAGCCCGCCGCGACAACCTGCGGTTACCGAATTGTGACTCCAATGGTCGGGCGCCGCTGCCATAGATGTACGTGCTCGGGGCCCCGATTGGGCAATCAGATAAGGGCCGATTGTCCAAGTTGGAACGTATATAAGCGATTACTCTACGTTGCCTTGGCTGCTTATATCCGCTACTATGTTCGAAGAGGAATCCGGAAAACAGGAACTTCTTGCGAGGGGGTGTTTCCGATGACCGTGGCCGAGGTGGAGTTCGCTCAGCCGGGCTTCGCGGAAACGCCTCCGGGTCCGGGGTTGGCGTTACTGCTGGACGAGCAGGAATGCGACCGGCTGGATGATTTCGACGTCGTTGAGATGGCGTGTGCCGCGCGGCGGTTGGCGTCGTGGGTTGCGTCGCTGGAATTGCGTGCCATCGCGGAGTTGGCCGCGCGCCGCAAGGTCCAGGGAAAGAAGCTGGGCGCCTGGGACAGCGAGGTCGGTGAGTGGGTGACCGACGAGATCGCCGCGGCATTGACGTTGTCGTGTGGCACCGCGGCGCATCTGGTGGTGATGGCCGAGCAACTCGCCGAGTCGCTGCCCCTGACGTTCGCCGCCCTCCAAACGGGCCGCGTCGACGCGGCCAAGGCGCGTGTCATCGCCGACGGCCTGCGCTCGGCCCAACCGGACGTCGCCGCAGACGTTGAACGTCGGGTGGTGCCGGCTGCTCCCGATCAGACGTGCGCGCAACTGCGTTACGCGGTGCGCAAAGCGATCGCCGAGGTTGACCCCGAAGGCTGCGCGGAGCGGCGCCGGCTGGCCGAAGAGGCGCGGTGCCTGGAGTTGTGGGAGAGCGACGAGGGCACCGCCGATCTGACCGGCCGCCACCTGCCCGGTGCCGCGGCCAGCGCGGCCTGGAACCGGGTGAACGCCATCGCCGCCGCGCTCAAGGCCGACGGCGACGAGCGTACGATCGACCAGCTGCGCGC
>DASUWU010000157.1:0-2310 GCA_036378315.1 Streptosporangiaceae bacterium
GCGGCGGGCCGCCGGGCGAGGGCGCTCGCCGTCAACGGCGGCACACCGGTCCGCACCCGGCCGTTTCCCTCCTGGCCCTACCAGGACGAGGCCGAACGGCGCGGTCTTGTGCGCGCTCTGGAATCCGGGGCGTGGGGCGGCCGGATCGGCCGCGGGGACGGTGAGGCCGCCCGCTTCGAGGCCGAGTTCGCCGCCCATCACGACGCGCCGGCGGCGTTGACCGTGACCAACGGGACGCATGCCCTGCAGCTCGCCCTCGAGGTCGCCGGGGTGGGGCCGGGCGACGAGGTGCTCATGCCGGCGCTCACCCCCATCCCCACCGCGAACGCCGCCCGCCAGTGCGGCGCGGTGCCGGTGCCGGTGGACGTCGAGCCAGGGACGTACTGCATCGACCCCGAACAGCTCGATGCGGCTCGCACCGGGCGGACCGCGGCGGTGATCGCGGTGCACCTCGGCGGCCACGTCGCGGACATGGACCGCATCGGGGCCTGGGCGGCCGGCGCCGGGTTGCCGGTCATCCAGGACGCGGCGCACGCCCACGGCACCCGGTGGCGGGGCCGCGGCATCGGCGCCCTCGGTTCCATCGCCACGTTCAGCTTCATGCAGACCAAGGTCATGACCGCGGGCGAGGGCGGCGCCCTGCTGCTGCCCGATCCGGCGACCTTCGCCGAAGCCTTCGCCAGGCACTGTCTCGGCCGCGCGCCCGACGCCTCCCCGGCGATCTTCAGGACGGCCTCGTCCAACTACCGGCTGGGCGAGTTCGCCGCGGCCGTGCTGCGCGCCCAGCTGGCCAGGCTCCCCGGCCAGATCCGGCATCGCGAGCTGCGCCGCCGCCGGCTCGACGAGCTGCTCGCGCCGATCGCCGGCATCACGCCGCAGGCCCGCGACCCGCGCTGCACCGTGCACTCGCACTACATGACGCCGCTGGTTCTCGATCCCGAGCCGTACGGCGCGGTGTCGCGGGACGGCGTGGTCCGCGCGCTGCGGGCCGAGGGGATCCCCGCGTACGCGATGTTCCCACCGATCTACCGGCTGCCGGCGTTCTGGGACGGCCCGCCCCCGGGCGCCGACCCGGACGACGGCCGCACGGCCGGCACCGAAGAAGAGCTCGCCGCCGCCTGCCCGGTGGCCGAGCGCCTCGCCGGTCGCGGCATCTTCCTCCGGCACGAAGTGCTCTTGGGGGACGACCGCGACATCGACGACATCGCCTGCGCCATCGGCAAGGTCCTCGGCGCGCTGGGGAGCGAAAGGAGTTCCTTCACATGAGCACATCGCCGGTCAATTCCTATGACGAGTGGAGCCCGCTCGAAGAGGTCATCGTCGGGACTCCGTACCACCTCGACTACCACGCCGACGAGACGTTCCGGCTTTTCTTCTACGAGAACATCAGGGAGGAGATGGCCTACGCCCATCCGCACGCCTCGGTGTTCCGCAGCAAACCGAGCGACCGGCTGAAGGAAGAGGCGGCCGAGGACCTCGACAACCTCATCAAGACGCTCACCCAGATGGGCATCACCGTACGCCAGCCGCAGACCCTCACCACGGTGCCGGTCGTGCAGACGCCCTGGTGGTCGGCGCCGATGGGCCACGCCATGATGCCCAGAGACGAGTTCATGATCGTCGGAGACGAGATCATCGAGACGGCGCCGCTGGTCAGGGCGCGGTATTTCGAGGGCGACCTGTTCAAGGAGCTGTTCACCGAGTACTTCAAGGCGGGCGCCAGATGGACGGTCGTGCCGAAGTCCCGGTTGATGGACCGCAATCTCGACTACAGCTACGTGATCCGGTGCGGATATGACGGGCCGGTGCCCGACGACCCGTTCTACGAGATCATGTTCGACGGGGCGCAGTGCATGCGGTTCGGCCGCGACATCCTCTTCAACGGGTCCACGGAAAACCATTTCCTGGGGGCGAAATGGCTAGCCAGGCACCTCGGTGACGAGTTCACGGTGCACGTGGTGACGGTGACCGACAACCACATCGACTCCAACATCCTGCCGCTGCGCCCGGGCACGCTGCTCATCCGCGAAGAGCTCGACATCACGAAATTGCCGGAAGACCTCCAGAAATGGGACATGATCCGCTACAAGCGGTTCGACAAGCCCGTGGAGGTCATGGAGGACGGCATCCCCAAGCTGGCGTCCCAGACGATCGGCATCAACGTGCTGTCCCTCGACGGCGACCACATCCTCGTCCAGGACATCCAGGAACCGCTGATCCGCGACCTGGAGAAGGCCGGGTTCACCCCCGTCCCGCTCCAGTGGCGGCACGGCCGCAGCCTCGGCGGCGGGTTCCACTGCGTCACCCTGG
>DASUWU010000158.1:0-15778 GCA_036378315.1 Streptosporangiaceae bacterium
GACCGGCGATGCCCTGACCAAGTCTGCTGTCATCGTCAACGATCGGCGTCAGCAGTCCGCCGCCTTCCAGCAGCGCGACAGGATCGACGGGAGCCAACGCGTGGCCGTCTCGTCGCAGGAACTGCGGTCGCCGGGAAAGCAGACCCAGTGCATTTACTTTCGCCTGCGCCCGATTGAGGCTGGTCTGCGAGAGATCGGGCCTCCACCGCGTCCGTGGTTGTGGTGGTAGAAGTCTCAGCAGCCGTTCCGCGCTCCCTACCGGGTCGTCGTGTACCGCCGCCGCCCCCCGTCTGAGGCCGACCGTATGGCCCTGCGGGGCAACGCCGTTGGCCGCGCCACGCCACATCCACCGGCGCAGCAGTTCACCCGCTCTACCTGCCGGCGGTCCGAACATGTGCACAAATCTGGCGAGCACCGGGACATAGAGCACGTAGGGAATCAGCTTGAAATGCGGGATGCCGGCTTCATCGCGCAGGAAGTCGACGACATGCCCAATCGCTTTTTCCGTATCGACAAGGGACCGGTGGCGGTCGGCGTCGGACGTGAACTCGTTCCGGAACTCCCGGTCGACCGTTGGGCCACGGATCGCGAGCAGGCTCTGCATGAGCACTTGTTCCGGGATCTCGCCGAAGCCGAAGGTTCGGACGCTGGAGGCCAGCGTCCGGAGGTCTCCGGGCTCCTGCTCGCTGGACAGCGAGTGCAACGCGTTGAAGACCTCGGCGCTTTTCAGTGGCTTACCGGAGGTGTTCATGCGGTCGAAGATCTCCCGCAACGCGCGCTCGTCGTCCCCCGCGACAACGTACATGGGAATCCGATAGTCCCGGATCGCGGCGACGACTTGATCGGCCAGCGCGATCTGCTCGTCGGTGAGATGCGGCCGTGCCCGAATCCACGCATTCGTCGCCGTGCTGCCCAGCGCCAACGCGACCGGGAACTGATCGACCCCTGGTTGCTGCCGCCGCGCCAGGGAAACGAACTCGCCGCGCCGCAGGTCAAAGTAGATCCGAAAGCGCGGATCGACGGTGTCCAACGTGGCGGTGAGGGCGCCGACCAGGCTCGTTATTCGCTGCTGGCCGTCGACTACCCAATAGGCGTCGCCAATGACCGGCGCCTCGATCGTGACATGACCTATCGTGATCGTTCCCGCATCGGCGGGCCGCTGCCACACCAACAAATTGCCGATGGGATACCCGCGCAGAATGCTGTCGAACAGTTCCGTGACATCGCGGCGATCCCAGCGATACGAGCGCTGGGAAGCCGGTATGCGGATCCGGCCGTTCCGCGCGGCGGCGACCAGGTCGCTGGGCAGAACGGTCTCCACCTTTGGCCTGGTCACCGCAGCCACGTCAACCTCCCACGGGTCATCGTCGCCGTTATCGGCTGCGCCCCGCTCCGCTCGGCTCCAAGGCTAAAGCACGAGATCAGCAGGCCGTACGGAGTTGTCAGCCACGGGTGGCCAGGCGAAGAGTTCGCGGATTTCGGCTGAGGGGGCGAGGTTGGGGGTGCCGAGTTCGGTGGCGGCGATGGCTCGGGCGGCTTCCAGGTCGATGGTGGGGCCGTGGAGGTCGGGCCAGAGGCGTTTGGTGCGGGCGATGCCGCCGAAGGCGGGGTCTTCGGCTTCGAGGGTCATGGGATCGCCGTAGACGGCGGGTTCGCAGCCGGCGGAGATGCCGTAGAAGATCGCGCTGGACAGGCGGTTCGACGCGACCCGGCGGTGGCGGCGCAGCTCGGCGAGCTGCTTGGAGAGGAAGCCGGCGTCGGTGCCTTCCCGGCGGTAGCCGCGATAGCCATGGCAGATCACGCGAAAGCCGGATTTGTCGTAGCGGGCGCGTGTCTGGGGGTCGTGGTAGTCGGTCCAGTAGAGGCAAACGGTGACGGGGCCGGTCTCGACGTCGCGGATCTCGTCGGTCAGGCGGCGGTGGTCGCCGTGCAGGCGCTGGCCCTCCCAGCCGTGGAAGGGGTACCAAATCGTCCCGGCGCGGCGGGTATGCGGGGCGGGTTCCATGGCGAGCAGGTAGATCCAGGGGGCGCCGAGCACGTAGTAGTCGCGGCGGCCGAGGAAGGCGCCGCGACGGCGCTGGGAGTCCGACCAGACGAACTTGGCGGTGCCAGGCAGGAAGCGGGTGGTCGGCGCGAAGCCGTCCAGGATGTTCCAGCCGTGCTGCAGGTAGCCGCGGATCCGCGGCGGGGCGGCGGCGTCCAGGCCGCAGTAGCGGGCGAAGACGTGCGCGTGCCCGTAGAAGTGATTGCCGTGGTGCACGATCCCCCCGTCGGACAAGGTGAGGCCATCGGTAGGCCAAGTTGACCCAAGGCCCGGTATTTGCGCGACAACTCTCCGTGACCGGCTCCCTAGCATAGTGGCCCGCGACCGGATCACCTCGGGGGAGACCAGGGATGACCATGCTCATCGGCGCGCAGCCGCGCATCCGCGACAACGACTACGGCGTCCTGACGCCGCCGACGCTCGGCGGCTGGGAGCCGCGGCTGTCGGTGAGCGTCGTGATCCCGGCGTACGGGGCGCCGGACAAGCTGGCGCTGACGCTGGCCGCGCTGGCGGCGCAGTCGTATCCCGCCGAGCTGCTCGAGGTGGTGATCGCGGACGACGGGAACGACCCGCCGCTGCGGCTGCCCGAGATCCGGCCGGAACGGACGCGGATCGTGCCGAGCCTGCCCGGTGGCTGGGGGTGCGCGCATGCCTACCGGTCCGGGGCGCTGGCCGCGGAAGGCGACGTCATCGTACGGCTGGACGCCGATATGGTGACATTTCATGATCATGTGGAGGCGCAGGTGCGCTGGCACCACCTCGCTGATCATCTCGTCGTGGTGGGTCACAAGCGGTTCGTCGACTACCGGCCCGGAATGCTCACGCCCAAGGAGGTGTACGCGGCGGTGGCCAGGGGCGCCGCCGAGAAGCTGTTCGACGGCGACCAGAGCCAGGGCCACCCGTACGAGGCGTTCATCGACAAGACCGACCGGCTGCGCGCCGCCGGCTGGCACGCCTGCCGCATCTTCACCGGGGCCACCGCCTCCTACCACCGCGACTTCTACCACCAAGCCGGCGGCGTCGACGGCGACATGATCCTGGGCGAGGACACCGAGTTCGGCTACCGGCTCGGGCAGGCCGGCGCCGTGTTCATCCCTGAGATGGCCAGCAGCAGCTGGCATCTGGGCTGGTCCACCACCATGACCGAGCGCGACCGCGCCACCCGCTACTGCCGCCCGTTCTACGCCAACCGGGTGCTCACCCCGCGGGGCCGCCGCCCCGATCCGGGACGGCAGTGGCGGGTCCCCGGCGTCCAGGTCGTGGTGGACGTCACGGACGCCCGCTGGGAGCACGCCAGGGCGACGGTGAACGGGCTGGCCGCTGGCCTCGTCTCCGACCTACGGATCGACCTGGTCGCGCCATGGCCGCTGCTCCACCCGGGCAGGCGCCCACTGCTGACCGACCCGTTGCTCGACCTCCGGCTGATGCGCGAGTGCTTCGGCGACGACGGCCGGATCCACCTGGCCGAGTCGGTGGAGCGGACGGCGTTCCCCGCGCCGTACCGGTTCCGCTGCCCCGCCGGGTGGGTGCCGGCGCCGGAGACCCTCCACCGGCTGATCGCGCTGGTCGAGCAGGAGGGGTACGGCCTCGTCGAGGTCGCTCTGGACGGCGAAGGCACCGCGCGCTTCGAGCAGACCCGGGCGTACGCGCGGGCGCACCGGCTGTGCGGCGCCGAGGAGCAGGTGGACGATCTCGTCCGGGAGATGTTCGGGGCACACGCCGTCGACGGCGCCGAGCTGGGGATGACCCTGGCGACCGACGACGCCGAGCCGCTACCGCCCGTCGACTGGCGGTCGAAGGCCGAGAAGTGGGAGTCCGAGGCGGACAAGTGGCGCGGCCAGGCCGGTGATCTGCGCCGCGACCTGCGGGCCCTGCAGGCCAGGCACAACCGGGCGCCGCACCGCCGGGTCCGCCGCAAGCTGGGCAGGCTGCTGCGCCGAGTCCGGCGCCGTTAGTCACGGCCCGCCCGGGGCTCACTCCCACTCGATCGTGCCCGGCGGCTTGCTGGTGATGTCGACCACGACCCGGTTGATCTCGGGGACCTCGTTGGTGACGCGAGTCGAGATCCGCTGCAGCACCTCGTGCGGCAGCCGCGCCCAGTCGGCCGTCATCGCGTCCTCGCTGGTGACCGGCCGGAGCACGACGGGGTGGCCGTACGTACGGCCGTCGCCCTGCACGCCGACCGAACGGACGTTCGCGAGCAGGATGACCGGGAACTGCCAGATGTCGCGGTCGAGGCCGGCCCTGGAGACCTCCTCGCGGGCGATCGCGTCCGCCGCGCGCAGGATGTCGAGGCGCTCCCTGGTGACCGCGCCGATGACCCGGATCGCCAGGCCGGGGCCGGGGAACGGGTGCCGCCAGACGATCTCGGCGGGCAGGCCGAGCTGCTCGCCCAGCGCCCGTACCTCGTCCTTGAACAGCGTACGGAGCGGCTCGACCAGCTCGAAGCGCAGGTCGTCGGGGAGCCCGCCGACGTTGTGATGCGACTTGATGTTGGCCGCGCCGGTGCCGCCGCCCGACTCGACGACGTCGGGGTAGAGCGTGCCCTGCACGAGGAACGTCACGTCGCCGTCGGCCGCGATCTCGCGGGCGGCGTGCTCGAACACCCTGATGAACTCGCGGCCGATGATCTTGCGCTTGTCCTCGGGGTCCGTCACGCCGTCGAGCGCGGCGAGGAAGCGGTCCTGCGCGTCGACGACGTACAGATCGACGCCGGTCGCCGCGACGAAGTCCTTTTCCACCTGCTCGGCTTCGCCCTTGCGCAGCAGCCCGTGGTCGACGAACACGCAGGTCAGCCGGTCGCCGATCGCCCGCTGGACGAGCGCGGCGGCCACCGCCGAGTCGACGCCGCCCGACAGCCCGCAGATCGCCCGCTTGTCGCCCACCCTGACGCGGATCGCGTCGATCGCCTCCTCGGCGATGTTGACCATCGTCCAGGACGGCCGGCAGCCCGCGCCCTCGTAGAGGAACCGCTTGAGCACCGCAAGGCCGTGCTCGGTGTGCAGCACCTCGGGATGGAACTGCACGCCGTACAGCCGGCGGTCATCGTCCTCCATGGCGGCGACCGGCGCGCTGTCGGTGCGCGCGGTCACCGTGAAACCGTCAGGGGCGGCGGCGCACATCACCCGGTGCGACATCCAGACCGACTGCGCGGCCGGCAGCCCCTCGAAAAGCGTGCCGGGCTCGAGCACCGCCAGCGGCGTACGGCCGTACTCGGCGACATCGGAGCCCTCGACCCTGCCGCCGAGGTCGCGCGCCATGGCCTGGAAGCCGTAGCAGATGCCGAGCGTCGGCACTCCCGCATCGAACAGTCCGGCCGGGACCGGCGGCGCGCCCGGCTCGTACACCGATGCCGGCCCGCCGGACAGGATGATCGCCTTCGGTCGCTTGGCCAGCATGTCGGCCACCGGCATCGTGCAGGGCACGATCTCGCTGAACACGTGGCACTCGCGGACCCGGCGCGCGATGAGCTGCGCGTACTGCGCGCCGAAATCGACGACGAGGACGGTGTCGAAGGACTGCTCGAGGGACTCCACGGACACGGACACGGACGAACGCCTTTCGGGGTCGCTGGACGCAGCCAAGTCTAGTGTCCGCAATCAAACACTCACTGTTATCGTTCAACCACTCACCGCCATCCCCCCAAAGGAGTCCCATGAAGAGCGGGCGTTCCCCGAAGAGCGTGCGTTCCATGAAAAGCGGGCTGCTCCCCTTGCTCGGCGCGCTCACCGTCCTGAGCGCCTCGGCGAGCGCCGCGCCGCCGCCCGCCACCACCCGCGCCGCCCGGTCCACGCGGCTGTGCGCGGCCGGCGCGTACGGCTCGGCCGCCCGGGTGCGCGCCGGCGTCCCCGCCGTACGCGATCCGGACACGCTGAGCCCCGGGGCGGCCGCCGCCGACCGGCTGCTCGACCGCGTCGTGGCGGAACGGACCGGACGGACCCGACAGCCAGGACGGACAGGACGGACAGGAGGGGCGGCACGCGCGGCGCGGCACGGGCGCGCCGGGTCGATCCGCGTTCCGGTCGACGTCCACGTCGTTCACGCGGGCCGGGCGGGGAATGTCCCCGTCGCGCGGATCCGGCGGCAGATCGCCGTGCTGAACGCGACGTTCGGCGGCCGGCTGGGCGGCGCCGACACGGGCTTCCGCTTCGCGCTGCGCCGGATCGACCGGACGGACAACGCGGCCTGGTATCACCACCCCGAGCGGCACGAGCGGGCCATGAAGTCGCGGCTGCACCTCGGCGGCGCCCGGACGCTGAACCTCTACACCGCCGACCTCGGCGAGCAGTTGCTCGGCTGGTCCACCTTTCCGTGGCGCTACCACGGCCGCGCCGCGCTCGACGGCGTCGTCGTCCACGTCGACGCCCTTCCAGGCGGCTCCATCCCGCACTACAGCCGCGGCTTGTCCGCCACCCATGAGGTCGGCCACTGGCTGGGCCTGTTCCACACCTTCCAGGACGGCTGCGCCAAGCCGGGCGACCGGGTCGCCGACACCCCGCCGGAGCGGGAGCCGGGACAGGGCTGCCCGGCCGGCGGGCGCGACACCTGCCCCAGCCCCGGCAAGGACCCCATCCACAACTTTATGGACTATTCGTACGACACCTGCATGACCGAGTTCACAACAGGGCAAAGCGAACGTATGCGCGCGGCATGGGCCGCCTTCCGCTCCTGACGGCGCCACGTCTCAGGGCGGCGGCCCAAGCGAGGCGGCGACATCACCCCCCGATGTCGCCGCCTCCCCTCAAACCGCTTTGCCATGGAGTAGTCAAGTAACTACAGTACGCACTTGACACATTCGAGTATGACCGAGGTACGACCCACGGGTATCCTATGCTCATGACCAAGAAGATCGGCGTCTCGCTTCCCGATGAGCTGTACGAGTGGGCAGCGGCCGAGGTCGAGGAGGGCCGGGCGGATTCAGTGTCCGGCCTCATCGCCGATTGTCTGCAAGCACGACGTGCCCGGGACGAGTTGGAGTCCTTGGTGGCCGACCTGGCCGCCGAGATCGGGGAGCCCGACGAGGAGAGCAGGGCCCAGTTCGAGGCCGCGATGCGGGTCGCGGAAGAGGCGTACCGCGCGCATCTGGCCCGTAACGCGGAGAACGCCGCATGAAAGGCTTCGTTCTCGACGCCGGAGCCTTCATCGCCTTGGAGCGGCGAAGCGCGTTCATGCTCCGTCTCTTGCGGGCGACGCAGAACGGAGAGGCCGAGGTCACCATTCCGCGCACCGTGATCGCCCAAGTCTGGCGGGGGGGCCGGCAGGTCAACACCGCTCGACTGCTCGGTGCCGTGCGAGCGAAAAAGGGGATCGTCACCATCGACGAGCTCACCGCCCGGCGCGCCAAGCAGATCGGCCTGGCGATCGGCCGTTGTTCCCACACCGACATCGTGGACGTCCATGTCGCTCTGGCCGCCCGCGAGCGCGGGCATGCGGTGCTCACCTCGGATGACGGCGACATCGCCAAGGTCGATCCCAGATTGCCGATCGTGCACATCTGATCCATGGCCACGACGGCCGCGCCGCGGATTCACAGAGCGGGCTTGGGAGTCATGGGGACGATGTCGGGGGCGCCGCGCCGGCGGGCGTCGGCCTCCTGGTCGCCGGCCTGCTCCTGGGAGTCGCGTTCGGCCTCGACCCGCTTGCGGTAGTACTCGATCTCGCGCTGCGCCTGGTCGGGCGACCAGCCGAGCTCGGGGGCGAGCAGGGCCGCCGCCTCCTCGGCCACGCCGAGGCCGCGGTCCCACGTCTCGATGGAGATGCGGGTACGCCGGGCCAGCACGTCGTTGATGTGCCTGGCACCCTCGTGCGTCGCCGCGTACACGATCTCGGCGCGCAGGTAGTCGTCCGCGCCGGCCAGCGGCCGGCCGAGATCGGGCCGGTCCGCGATCAGGCGGAGGATGTCGTCGATCATCGCGCCGTACCGCCGGAGCAGGTGCTCGATCCTGGCGACGTGCAGCCGCGACGTGCGGGCCAGCCGGTGGCGGGCGTTCCACAGGGCCTGGAACCCCTCGCCGCCGGCCAGCGTGATCTGGTCGGTGCACGACTCGGGGACCTTCTCGTCCAAGCCGTGCGCCACGGCGTCCACCGCGTCCTTGGCCATCACCCGGTACGTGGTGTACTTGCCGCCGGCGACCACGACCAGGCCGGGGACCGGGTGGGCGACGACGTGCTCGCGGGACAGCTTGGAGGTCTCCTCGGACTCACCGGACAGCAGCGGCCGCAGCCCCGCGTACACGCCCTCGACGTCGTCCGGGGTGAGCGGGGTGTTCAACACCGTGTTGACGTGTTCGAGCACGTACTCGATGTCGGCCTTGGACGCCGCCGGATGCACCTTGTCGAGGTTCCAGGCGGTGTCGGTGGTGCCGATGATCCAGTGCCGTCCCCACGGAATGACGAAAAGTACGGACTTTTCCGTACGAAGGATGATGCCGGTCGCCGAGTGGATGCGGTCCCGCGGCACCACCAGATGGACGCCCTTGGACGCCCGCACGTGGATCTGCCCGCGCCCGCCGACCAGCTCCTGGATGTCGTCGGTCCACACACCGGTGGCGTTCACCACCTGCTTGGCCCGTACCTCCGCCTCCGCGCCGTTCTCCAGATCGCGGATCCGCAGGCCGGTGACCCGCTCGCCCTCGCGCAGGAAACCCACGCACTGCGTGCGCGAGGCGATCTGCGCGCCGTACGACGCCGCCGTGCGCAGCACCATCATCGTGTAGCGGGCGTCGTCGACCTGGGCGTCCCAGTACTGGATCGCGCCGACGAACGCGCCGCGGCGCAGCGAGGGCGCCAACCGCAGCGCCCGGCTCCTCGTCAGGTGCCGGTGGTGCGGCACCCCGCGCGCGTTGCCCATCGACAACGACAGGATGTCGTACAGCGCCACGCCGGCGCCCACGTACCCGCGCTCCCACACCCGGTGGGTCAGCGGGAACAGGAACGGCACGGGACGGACGAGGTGCGGCGCGATGCGCTGCAGCAGCAGCCCCCGCTCGGTCAGCGCCTCGCGGACCAGCTCGAAGTTGTACTGCTCCAGGTAGCGCAGCCCCCCGTGGATCAGCTTGGACGAACGGGACGAGGTGCCGGAGGCGAAGTCGTGCGACTCGACCACGGCGACCGACAGGCCCCGCGTGGCGGCGTCGAGCGCGACGCCGGCCCCGACGATGCCGCCGCCGATCACGACGACGTCGAACTCCTCCTGCGCCATCCTGGCCAGCGCGGTCTCTCGCTCGGCGGTCCCCAGGCGCGAACTCCCCAACACGGCTGCAGTCATGGCACATCCCCGGTCAGCCGGAACCTACTAGTGGTACCCACGCTACGACGTCGACCGTGCGGCGGCTTTGCCCAGATCCCCCTATCTCAGGTTTCCGCCGGTTCAGTGGGGCGCCACCACCACGTCAACGCGCTGGAACTCCTTGGGGTCGGAGTAGCCGGAGGTGGCCATCGCCCGGCGTAGTGCGCCGATAAGGTTCATCGAACCGTCGGCGACCGTTGACGGTCCGTACAGGATTTGTTCGATGGTGCCGATCGATCCGACCTCGAGCCTGGTGCCGCGCGGCAACTCGCCATGGTGGGCCTCGCTGCCCCAGTGGAAGCCGCGTCCCGGCGCCTCGGCCGCGCGGGCGAACGGCGAGCCGACCAGCACCGCGTCGGCGCCGCAGGCCACCGCGCGGGCGATGTCACCGCTGTTGGTCATGCCACCGTCGGCGATCACGTGCACGTACCGGCCACCCGACTCGTCCAGGTAGTCGCGGCGGGCGGCGGCCACGTCCGCGATCGCCGTGGCCATCGGCACCGCCACGCCCAGCACCGCGTGCGTGGTGTGCCCCGACCCGCCGCCGAACCCGACGAGCACCCCGGCGGCGCCGGTCCGCATCAGGTGCAGCGCCGCGGTGTACGTGGCGCAGCCGCCGACGATGACCGGCACGTCGAGCTCGTAGATGAACTGCTTGAGGTTGAGCGGCTCGGCCCGCCCCGAGACGTGCTCGGCCGACACGGTGGTGCCGCGGATGACGAACAGATCGACGCCGGCGTCGATCACGGCCTTGTGGTAGCGGACCGTGCGCTGCGGGGACAGCCGCGCGGCCACGGTGACGCCCGCAGCGCGGATCTCCCTGATCCTCGCGCCGATCAGCTCTTCCTTGATCGGCTCGTTGTAGATCTCCTGCAGGCGGCGGGTCGCGCCGACCGCGTCGAGCGCGGCGAGCTCGGCCAGCAGCGGATCGGGGTCGTCGTACCGCGTCCACAGCCCCTCGAGGTCGAGCACGGCGAGCCCGCCGAGGCGGCCGATCCGGATGGCCGTCGCCGGGCTGACGACGCTGTCCATCGGCGCGACCACCAGCGGCATCTCGAACCGGTACGCGTCGATCTGCCAGGCCACGCTGACCTCTTCCGGGTCACGGGTGCGGCGTGCGGGCACGATGCCGATCTCGTCGAGCGCGTAGGCGCGACGCCCTGTCTTGCCCCGGCCGATCTCAACCTCTGCCGCCATCCCGTGTCCCTCAGCGTCCCTGGTAGTTGGGGGCCTCTACCGTCATCTGGATGTCGTGGGGGTGGCTCTCCACCAGCCCCGCCGCGGTGATCCGCATGAGGCTACCGCCGTCGCGCAGCTCGGCGATCGTGCGGGCCCCGGCGTACCACATCGCCTGGCGCAGGCCGCCGACGAGCTGGTGGGCCACGCCGGCGACCGGACCGCGATAGGGCACCTGGCCCTCGACGCCCTCGGGGATCAGCTTCTCCTCGCTGGCCACGTCGCCCTGCGAGTAGCGGTCCTTGGAGTACGAGCCGCCGCGCTCGCGGTTCTTCATCGCGCCGAGCGAGCCCATGCCGCGGTAGGACTTGAACTGCTTGCCGTGTACGAAGATCAGCTCGCCGGGGCTCTCCTCGCAGCCCGCGAGCAGGCTGCCCAGCATGACCGTGTCGGCGCCGGCCGCGATCGCCTTGGCGATGTCGCCCGAGTACTGCAGGCCGCCGTCGCCGATCACCGGGACACCGGCGGCGCGCGCCGCCCGTGCCGCCTCGAAGATCGCGGTGACCTGGGGCACCCCGACGCCGGCCACCACGCGGGTGGTGCAGATGGAGCCAGGGCCCACGCCCACCTTGACCGCGTCGGCGCCCGCGTCGATCAGCGCCTTCGCGCCCTCGTACGTGGCGACGTTGCCGCCGATCACGTCCGCCCGGGAGTTGGCCTTGACCTTGCCGATGGTGTCGACGACGCCCTTGGAGTGCCCGTGCGCGGTGTCCACCACGATGATGTCGGCGCCCGCCTCCACGAGCAGCTGCGCCCGCCGGACCGCGTCCTCGCCGACCCCGACCGCGGCGCCGACGACGAGCCGGCCGTCGGGGTCCTTGGTGGCGCCCGGGTACTGCTCGCTCTTGATGAAGTCCTTGACAGTGATCAACCCGCGCAGCCGGCCGCGGTCGTCGATGAGCGGCAGCTTCTCCACCTTGTTGGCGGCCAGCAGCCGGAACGCCTCACTCCTGGAGACGTCGACGGGGGCTGTGATCAGCGGCATCGGGGTCATGATCTCGCGGACCTGACGGCTGTGGTCGGTCTCGAAGCGGGTGTCGCGGTTGGTGACGATGCCGACCAGCACCCCGGAGGCGTCGGTGACCGGCACGCCGGAGATGCGGTAGCGGGCGCACAGCCGCTCGACGTCGGCGATCGTGGCGTCCGGCTGGCAGGTCACCGGGTTGGTGATCATGCCTGCCTCGGAGCGTTTGACCATGTCGACCTGCTGTGCCTGCTCTTCCATGGGCAGGTTGCGGTGCAGCACGCCGACGCCGCCCTGGCGGGCCATGGCGATCGCCATCCGCGCCTCGGTCACGGTGTCCATGGCCGACGAGACGAGCGGGATGCGCAGGGTGATGCCGCGCGACAGCCGGGTCGTGGTATCGGCTTGGCCCGGCTCCAGGTCGGAATAGGCCGGCAGAAGCAGCACGTCGTCGAAGGTCAGGCCTTCCGCGGCGAATTTCATCACTACCTTCCGATCGGAAGTGGGACCCGCCCGCCGCTCAAATGGGCGAACACGACCGCAGTAGGGGCAGGTCACGGCCTCCCCGCCCAGCCTAGCCGCTCCGCACTTGCTCGGCTGCCGGGTCCGGGCGTTAGCGTGGGAGTGTGCACGACGACGCGCCGCCCGACCCGTTCGCGGGCGACCCCAACGACCCGGCAGCCGCGCTGGGTGACCACGCCGAGGAGGCGACTCCGCTGGGTCCGGCGGAGCGCGACGACGTGCTCGCCGACCTGGGCGACCTCGAGGTGTTCCGCGCCCTGCTCGAGCCGTTGGGGGTACGGGGGCTGACCGTCGACTGCGGTGACTGCGGCAAGACCCACTACATCGACTGGGAGCTGCTGCACGACAACCTTCGCAACCTGCTCGAGGAGGGCCTGCCGCGCGTGCACGAGCCGGCGCTGGCGCCCGACCCGGTCGACTACGTGAGCTGGGAGTACGCCCGCGGTTACGTGGACGGCGTGATCGACAGCGAAGAGGGCAGGGACGAGCCCTGATCGGCGACCCCACCGGCTAGGCGATGGACTCCTCGACGGCCATGGCGCGCAGCCTGGCCAGCGCGCGGTGCTGCGCGACCCGTACGGCGCCGGCCGACATGCCGAGCACGTTGCCCGTCTCCTCGGCGGAAAGCCCGGCCACCACGCGGAGCAGCACCAGCTCCCGCTGGTGCGCCGGCAACCGGCCCAGCAGGTCTCTGGCCCGCTGCGCCTCGATGTAGCGGACCACGGTCTCCTCGGGACCCGGGCGGTCGTCCGGGCCGTCGGGCAGGTCTTCCGTGGGCACGGCGGTGCGGATCGCGCTGCGCAGCGCGTCGGCGATCTTGTGCGAGGCGATGCCGAAGACGAAGGACGCGAACGGCCGGCCCATATCCCGATACCGGGGCAGCGCGGAAAGCACCGCGATGCAAACCTCCTGGGCGACGTCGTCCGCGGCATGGTACTGACCGGAAACCCGTCCGAGGCGGGCTCGGCAGTACCTGACCACCATGGGACGAACCTGTCCGATGAGCACCTCGATCGCGCCCGGGTCCCCCTGGACGGCAAGGCTCGTCAATTCTCTGAGCCCGCTTTCGTCTGCTCTCGCCGTACGACCCGTCTGCGGCTCATCTAGGGCGGGAGTGGTCGTTGCCCCGGCGACACATCCCTCGGTCACGTAGAGCATGATGCCCAGCCGGGTCGGGTCTGTCGCCACTGTCTACGGCAACGGAATGGTCACAGTGCGAGGAGTGAGCCGCGCAGGTCACTCCCCGGTTTCGGCCGGCTCCATACTGTGACAGTTTTAGGTGAGTAATGGTTGACCGAAAAAGGTGCCGCCCCCCGGACGCGAACGGCGGGGAGCGGCACCCAAACCCTCTTGTGCCTCTGCCTCGGATGCGGCCCCGGCTCAGTGACCGTGGCCGTGGCCGTGACCGCCGGCCTCCGGCTCTTCCTCTTCGGGCTTCTCGACCACCAGCGCCTCGGTGGTGAGCAGCATGCCGGCGATGGACGCGGCGTTGCTGACCGCCGACCGGGTGACCTTGACCGGGTCGATGACGCCCTGGCCGACCAGGTCGCCGTACTCGCCGGTCGCGGCGTTGTAGCCGTGGCCGGGCGACATCTCCCTGATCTTGGAGACGACGACGTAGCCCTCCTGGCCGGCGTTCTCCGCGATCCAGCGGGCCGGCTCGACCAGCGCCCGCCGGACGGCCTCGGCGCCGGTGGCCTCGTCGCCGGTCAGCCCGAGCGGGTCGAAGCCCTCCTTGGAGAGGTGCACCAGGGCGGCGCCGCCGCCGGCGACGATGCCCTCCTCGATCGCGGCCCGGGTGGCGGAGACCGCGTCCTCGAGCCGGTGCTTCTTCTCCTTGAGCTCGATCTCGGTGGCCGCGCCGACGCGCAGCACGCAGACGCCACCGGCCAGCTTGGCCAGCCGCTCCTGCAGCTTCTCGCGGTCCCAGTCGGAGTCGCTGTTCTCGATCTCGACCCTGATCTGCCGGATCCGGGCCTCGATGTCCTTCTGGTCGCCGGCGCCGTCCACGATCGTCGTCGTGTCCTTGGTGACGGTGATCCGCCGGGCCCGGCCGAGCACCTCCAGGCCGACGCTGTCGAGCTTGAGCCCGAGCGCCTCGCTGACGACCTGGCCGCCGGTCAGCGTGGCCATGTCGCCCAGCATCGCCTTGCGGCGGTCGCCGAAGCCCGGGGCCTTGACCCCGACGCTGAGGAAGGTGCCGCGGATCTTGTTGGCGATCAGCAGCGCGAGCGCCTCGGCCTCGATGTCCTCCGCCACGATCAGCAGCGGCTTCTTGGTCTGCGCGACCTGCTCGGCCAGCGGGAGCAGCTCGGTGACGCTGGAGATCTTGCTCTCGTTGATGAGGATGTAGGCGTCCTCGAGGACGGCCTCCATGCGCTCGGGGTCGGTCACCATGTACGGCGACAGGTAGCCCTTGTCGAACTGCAGGCCCTCGGTGAACTCCAGCTCGAGGCCCATGGTCTGGGCCTCTTCGACGGTGATGACGCCGTCCTTGCCGACCTTCTCGAACGCCTCGGCGATCAGCTCGCCGATCTGGGTGTCCTGCGCCGAGATGGCGGCGACGTGCGCGATCTCCTGCTTCTCCTCGACCTCGCGGGCCGACTTCAGCAGCAGGTCGGACACGTGCTGGGCGGCCGCGTCGATGCCCCGCTTGAGCCCGAGCGGGGAGGCACCGGCGGCCACGTTGCGCAGGCCCTCGCGCACCAGCGCCTGGGCGAGCACGGTCGCCGTGGTCGTGCCGTCGCCCGCGATGTCGTTGGTCTTGGTGGCGACTTCCTTCGCCAGCTGTGCGCCCAGGTTCTCGTACGGGTGCTCGATCTCCACCTCACGGGCGATGGTCACGCCGTCGTTGGTGATGGTGGGCGCGCCGAACTTCTTGTCGATGACGACGTTGCGGCCGCGCGGACCGAGCGTCACCTTGACGGCGTCCGCGAGAGCGTTCACGCCGCGCTCGAGAGCCCGGCGGGCATCCTCATCGAACTCCAGGATCTTCGCCATGCGAAAAACTCCAATCGCAACCGCCCCGGTCGCCCCTCACACGGGCCGGCCGGGGCGGTGCATCAACGTGTCGGCTCTCTCACTTCTCCACCACGGCGAGCACGTCGCGCGCCGAGAGCACGAGGTATTCCTCGTTGTTGTACTTCACCTCGGTGCCGCCGTACTTGCTGTACAGCACGATGTCGCCGACCTTGACGTCGAGCGGCACGCGCTTTTCGCCCTTGTCGTCGAAACGCCCCGGCCCGACGGCAAGGACGGTGCCCTCCTGGGGCTTCTCCTTGGCGGTGTCGGGAATGACAAGGCCCGAGGCGGTGGTCTGCTCGGCCTCCAGGGGCTGGACCACGATCCGGTCCTCGAGCGGCTTAAGAACAACCTTGGTGGCGGTCGTCACGATCTGACCTCCCCCTTCGGAAATGTCTGATGGGTGAGTTTGCTTTGCGAGGCGACCAGGGTTGGCCTGCCGTCGCGGGTGCCAGACCTGCCTCGTCGCATTAGCACTCTACATCAGTGAGTGCTAACCCCGAACCCTAGCCCCCGGCATCTGCGGCGTCAACACGCGCGCACGCCGGGTCACTAGGGACGATGCGCCATTGCCCGACCGCGATATTTAGCGGTTAGTGCACAGAAGGCAACGTTGAGCCACTGAAGTGATCGCACTCCAGCGCCGGAGCGCACGAAAGAGCAAGATAGTTAAAACCAAGGGCATCCAGAACGGCCGGTGGCT
>DASUWU010000159.1:0-49037 GCA_036378315.1 Streptosporangiaceae bacterium
CGCCGGCGCCTGCGAAGCCATCGGCGCCGCCGCCACCGAAGCCTGCATGGCCTCCATCTCCGCCTGCATCCGCATCATCGGCGCCATCACCGCCGCCGGCGAAGCCGCCAACTCAGCCAACGGCGCCGGCGACACACCCTCCCGAGGCGCCTGGATTCCAGATTGACCCACGCAAGTGGGACTACATATTCGGGCGTGTCGCTGAAGGCGAACATAACGCCTCTCGGTCGGTCAGTACAGAACCTTACGCAACTTAGACTATTGGAATTCACGATACAGCAGAAGGACGCCGGATTCTTGCCAATTTTTTGACCGGCAGGTCGCCTCGGATTCGAATATCGCGAAGACGTTCTCGAACTCACATGGGACTTTCCAGGCGAGAGACGGTATCCTTGCAGGCCCGGGAGGTTACCTGCATGTGGACACAACCCGGCAAGTGACGGAGCAAGGCTTTCCTTTTACTACACTCATTCCGAGAAGGGGCGGATGATGGTGTATGAGGAGTTCGTCACGCCTTCTGACCTCGAGATCCTCGAAGCACTGGGCATCGAACCGGAGTCTCTAGATGGCGAATCGTCCACGCGAGTGATAAAGGTCGACGATGGGGCAGACGATTCAATCATTGTATCGTATGATGTACCGGGCAGATCTGTTCGGCTGCAATGGATGAAGGCGCAGAAAGTGTTGGTAGACTTGTTTCGTGAGGCCGCTGTCCTGATGCGAATCCAAGCCGATGCCGACACTTCTTTGATATTGTTCGATTTTCGAACCCAAGATAGTTCGGGAAGGCTGACCATCCAGGTGCGGCCCGAGCTTTCTATCCGCGAGAGCGACCTCATGAGATGACGCGCGCGTGTTAGCCTGCCTCATGGCACTGTCATAGCAATCACCAACTGTGCAGCTCCACGAGCTCCTTTTTCTCGCGCGTCAACGGGGCTCTCCGCCGCGAGCTGCTCGACCGGATCTTGATCGTCGGCGAACGCCACCTTGCCCGGGTGCTCCGCGAGTCCGTGAGGCATTACAACAGCCACGGGCCGTTCCAGTCCCGGCGGCAGCCGCCCCTGAAGTGCAGGCGCAGCGTGTCCAGGACGTGGCCGACCTGCGATCCGTCCGCCGAAAACGCGTCGTCGTGAGAGTAATCGAGGAGTATCACCATGTCGCATGAACCCAGCTCAGACCGCGTAACCCAATATTCGAGCGGGATATGACAGCGCGAGGGTTAACGCTGCTCGTTGTTAGCGTCGTCGCTTTCTGCTGTGGTAACGTGCCAACGTTCCTTGTTTATCTTCTCTACACGAATAAGGTTACTATCTGCCCCGCAATGCCGCCATGTGCATTACGTACGGGTCCGGCGTCATTCCTCAAATGACGCCGTCCGTGTGATGCGGGGGTACTGGCGGCGCCCGTACCGCGACGGACGAGCACACACCGAGCACGCACGACCCGGTATTGTCCCGTCAGCCGCCGCTGTTTCGGGTCTCAATGGTGTGCCGTTGGCTGGCTGGTAGCTGACGGGATGAGGATGATCCGCGACGTCGCTACCCTGGCGGCACGGCGGTTGTTGCTTCCGGGCAAGCGAACGACCCGTGCGAGCAGGTGGACCGTCCGGATCCAGCCGAGCATGGAGGGCGGGGCGTTCAGTAGCCGGTGCCCCCGCCTCCGCCGCTGTAGGCGATGATGAGGACGACGATGATGGCGATCACCGCCAGCACCGCGATGGCCACCCAAAGACCCGTCCGTGGTCTCTTGGTGAGATTTGGCATGTCAGGCTCCGTTCCGGCCACCGCAGAGGACCAAGCCGCGCAGCGTGACCAGTGGAAGACAAGGTATCCACCGCTTTACCCGCTAAATGCAGATATATGTACATAGCTTAAATCCTCAGGATGTCGTGAACAGCCCCGATGCTCCTATGTTTGTCAAGCTGCTACTAGAAGGTCCTTATTCGTGGCGTTCTTGCTGGTGAGGACCTTGAATAGCTCGCGGGCGATGTAGCGTTTCAGGCAGCGGATGATCTCTTTTTTTGGGTCTTGCCCTCGGCGGTGCGGCGGGTGACGTAGCCGCGAGTGCGGGGACACCGGGCCATACGGGTGATCGCGATGACGTATAGGGCGCGGTTGGCTTGGCCGATCGCCGCTGCGGTAGAGCCGGTGCCGGGTGGTCTTGCCGCTGGATGCCGGAGCGGTGCGGCGCCGCAGAGGGCGGCGAAGACTGCGGCGCAGGTGAGCCGGTCGGGGTTGTCGCCGCAGGTGATCAGCAGCTGGGCGGCGGTCTCGGGTCCGACACCGTGGACGCTCAGCAGGTCGGGACGGGGCCTGGGCGACCCGCGAGGTGAGGTGGACATCGAGATCTTCGATCTCGGCAGTCAGGGCCTTGCAGCGGCGGGCCAGGCTGCGCAGGGCCAGCTTGGTGCCTTGGAGTGGTGCGCCTGCCGAAAACTTCATTCGTGCAGGTGAGAGTTATGACGCGGGACTACCCTCAAAGTCGGGCTTCGTTGCCCTGACACTGGCGGGAATGGCCATGTCGAGGGTGGCGTCACGGCATGATGATCGGCTGTGCTGTTACGACTCGCCTATCTGACGGTGACCAACACGTTCGCGCTCGTGCGTCTTCTGCCCGTGAGTGATCGCGACAAGGACCTCGAGATCTTGGTTCTGCGTCATCAGGTCGCGGTACTGGGGCGGCAACTGGGTGGAAGGAAAATCCGGTTCACATCGTCGGACCGGGCCTTGCTGGCGGCGCTGTTGCACGGGCTGCGACCGGACGTGCTGCGTCGGATGCGGTTGCCGGTACGGCGGGACACGGTGTTGCGCAGGCACCGTGACCTGATCAGAGCACGGCACGCTGCCCGATCCAGACCGAAGCGGCCGGGCCGGCCACCGACCGTGCGTTCCATCCGCGTCTTGGTGCTGCGCCTGGTCCGGGACAACCCCGGCTGGGGATATCGCCGCGTGCATGGTGAACTCCTCGTCCTCGGAGTGAAGGTCGCCGCCTCAACCGTGTGGGAGATCCTCCAGGACGCCGGTATCGACCCCGCGCCCGAACGCGCCTCCACCACCTGGGCCAGTTTTCTGCGTTCCCAGGCAGATGCCCTGTTGGCGTGCGACTTCTTCGAGACGGTCACGCTTTGCGGAGCGGGCATGTTCGTGTGGCGGTGATCGAGCACCATACGCGGCGGATCCGCGTCCTGGGCGCCACCGCGCACCCGACCGCCTCGTGGCCCGGAACCTGGTCATGGACCTTCAAGACGCCCGGTGCCGGGCGCGGTATCTGATCCGGGATCGGGACGGAAAGTTCCCTGAACTGTTCGATGCCGTCCTGGCCGACGCCGGCATCGAGGTGGTGCTCACCGGTGTGCGGACGCCGAAGATGAACGCGATCATGGAGCGGTGGGTACAGACCTGCCGGCGGGAGCTCCTCGATCGGACGTTGATCTGGAACCAACGGCATCTGCTGCACGCCCTGCGTGAGTTCGAGAAGTTCTACAACGAACACAGACCCCACCAGGGCATCACCAATGCCCGCCCCCTCCATCCGCTGCCATCACCGATCACTGATCCAGACCGGATCGCCCACCTGAACATCCGAAGACACCACCGCCTCGGCGGAATCCTCAACGCGTACGAACGTGCTGCTTGACCTGCACGGATGACATTTTCGGCAACTGCAACGCTCAGGGCGACCCGGATGCCTTCGCCGAGCTTGTCCAGCGCCACCGCGACCGCATGTGGGCGGTGGCACTGCGCACGCTGAACGACCTTGAAGAAGCCGCCGACGCGCTGCAGGACGCCTTCTTGTCTGCCTACCGGGCGGTCGGCCGGTTCAACGGTGAGGCGGCGGTCACCACCTGGCTGCACCGCATCGTCATCAACGCCTGCCTTGACCGGCTGCGCCGCCAGTCGATCCGCCCCGCCGTGCCGGTGGGCGACGACGCGGCGCTCGACGCCGTCGCGCCCAAGCGGGCCGATCCGACCGCCCTGCACCAGGTCTCCCTCGACGTGACGGCCGCGCGGCGGCTCCTGCCGGCCGAGCAGCGGGCCGCGCTGATCCTGGTCGACATGATGGGGCACAGCGTGGATGAGGCGGCGCGCGTCCTCAAGGTCCCCGCCGACACCGTCAAGAGCCGGTGTATCCGCGGCCGACAGCGCCTCAGTCCGCTCCTCGCACACCTCCGAGCAGCGAGCCAGTAGATCAAGGCCACAATGGCTCAGGAACCGGCCCACGGACGTCCGCGGAAACGGCCGTCACTGCAGATGCTGGCGTCCGGCGCGTCGGCCAAGCGCCACCAAGGCCACCGCATTATCGTGCCGGCACCGGCGGCGCGCGGACACAGTTTCGTCTCGCCAGCGCCCAAGTCGAGCGCCCGCACGTCTTCGTCTCGCGGTTCAGCGCCCTCTGCGTGCAGACAGTGGGCGTTGGCGGTGGCCCTGTCAAGTTCCGGTACCCGGGCGACGGTTGGGTTCCGGTTCCTGGGCGACAGTGCCGGTGATAGGGCCGGGGGTGTTGCCGGTGGCGGAGTTTTTGCGGCGGGGGCGGCCGTGGGGGTTGGCGAAGGCGCCGAGTTCGCGGGAGCGGTCGTGGCGGATGGGGTGGATGCGGATGACCTTGCCGTCTTTGGACAGCTGGATGGACCCGGCGACGATGGACACCTCGATGGTGGTGTGGGCCCAGGCCCGTCCGGCGCGGTAGCCGGTGCCGGCGAAGCTGATGGTGCCGCCGCCGTCGGCGAGGCGGGTGACGGTGAGTCCGGCGGTGGCGTCCCGGGCCCGGCGGACCACCCGGGCCCGCGGGGTACGGTCGGCTTGATCGGGGCGTAGTCGTTGGGCGTGGGTGGCGACCACCACCCCGGCGTGCAAGATGTCGACCAGCCCACCGGCCACCACCACCTCGACCGGTTCACCGGCATGGGAGGCGCCGACCGGGTAGGAGAACCCGCCCAAGGAGATCTTCCCGTGCTGGTTCACCCACCGCGACACCCCCGCCGGCCGCTTCGCTGACTTGATTGCCGCGACCGCTGGCGCAACCGCCGCGTCGTTGGGGGTGATGGCGGCCTCGGCGAGGCGGAACCGTTCGATCGGTGGGCGCCCGCCGCACGATTGGTGCGGCCGGGTGGTGTTGTAGCCGTCCACCCACACGTCCAGTGCGGCCTGCAGGTCGTCGATGGTGGCGAACATCCGGTCTTTGGGGGTGAACATCCGGTCTTTGGGGGTGAAGAATTCCGCCCGCATCGTTTTGTGCAGCCGCTCCACCTTGCCGGTGGTGGTCGGTGAGTACGGCGCGGTGAGCAGGTGCCGGATCCCGTTGTCGGCGCAGATCCGGTCGAACATCACCGGGCCCGGGCCCCGGCCGAACCGGGCGGTGAAGACTTTGCCGTTGTCGGTGAGGATCTGGGCGGGGATCCCATGGCGGGCCAGTGCGGCGGTCAGCGCCTGGCACACCGGCCGGGCGGTCGCCCGCACCACGACCTGGGCGCAGACGATGAACCGGGAATGGTCATTGATGCCGGTGACGACCTTGACCTCCAGCCCATCGGCCAGGTGCACCCGGCCCATCACGTCCATCTGCCATAGCTCCATCGCACGGCCCCGCTCCCAACGCCGGTAGTCGCTGCGCTTGCGCTTACGGGAGACGGGATCGATGAGTCCATGGCGCACCAGCGCCCGATAAACACTCGAGCGGCCCGGCAACGGCGTGATGCCTGCCCGTTCCAGCTCCCAGCGGATCCTTGATGGCCCCCACCCCGGATGCTCACGCCGCAGCCCGACGATCCGGGCCTCCACCACCGCGGGCATCTGATGCGGACACGAAGACGGCCACCAGGACCGATCCGCCAGCCCCGCCAGCCCGCCTTCATTGGCATACCGGGACAGCCACTCATGCACCGTCTGCCGGGCCACCCCGTACCGGCGGGCCACGGCCGTCACCGAGGCGCCTTCTTCCAAGACTTCCAGCACAGCCCGATACCGCTGCTCCACGACACCCACTCCACCAGCAGACCCGCCCCCTCCCTACGACCCCTAGTGATCGCAGGGAAGCGCCCAGAATGCTCAAAAGCCGGGAACCGGCACGGAGTGTCGCCCACCTACCGGAACCACTGTCAGCCGGCTACCGGAACCGCGTCCGCAAATGTCGCCCAGGAACCGGAACCAAGATGTCCAGCATCTACCGGGCTCGCACAGCTCGCACAAACGACAGATGAGCACACATCGAGCACACAAAGATCAAAAACGGCCATTCGAGAGGCCGATAATGGCGAGAAACCGCAGGTCAGCGGCAAGATAGAGGGTGGGTCGCGTGGGACTCGAACCCACAACCTACGGATTAAAAGTCCGGAGCTCTGCCAATTGAGCTAGCGACCCGGCATGCCAAGGGTATCGAGATCAGGGGGCGGCTCGCATCGTGGTGGGCTGGGGGCGGAGGCGGACCGGCAGGTGTTTGAGGCCGTTCTGGAAGTTGGAGGCGAGCCGGACCGGCGTGCCGGCGCGTTCGATCTCCAGATTGAGGAGCTCCCGGAAGATCGCGCGCATCTGGAGTCTCGCCAGGTGGGCGCCCAGGCAGTAGTGGGGGCCGAAGCCGAAGCTGACGTGGTCGTTCGGGGTGCGGGTGATGTCGAACCTGTCGGGGTCGGGGAAGACCGACTCGTCGCGGTTGGCCGAGGCGTGGTAGACGACGACCTTCTGGCCGGCGGCGATCTGCCGGCCGCTCAGCGACGTGTCGCGCGCGGCGGTGCGGCGGAAGTCGATCACCGGCGGCCAGTAGCGCAGCATCTCCTCGATCGCCGAGTCGAGCAGCGAGGGGCGCGCGCGGAGCAGGGCGAGCTGGTCGGGGTGGTCGAGGAGGGTGAGCAGGCCCCCAGGGATGCCGTTGCGCAGTGTCTCGTTTCCGGCCACGGCGAAGAGAAAGAACATGTTCTCGAACTCCGGCTCGGTGAGGCCGCCCGCCAGCATCCGGGCCATGACCGTGTCGGTGCCAGGGGCGGCCTCGGCGAGGGCGTGCGCGTAAGCGAACATGTCGGCCAGGGCCGCGCGGGAGCGGGGGTTCATGGGGCGGCCGTCCGGCCGGACGAGGGCGGCCGGCCGGCGGGCGGCCGCGGCGCGGCCCATCGGGCTCAGCGCCGAGACGTCGGCGCTGGACAAGCCCGCGTACTCGGCGTCCTGATAGCCGATCACGCGGGAGGCCCAGTCGTACAGCAGCCGCCTGTCCTCCTCGGGCACGCCCATCACGTGGGCAAGCGTCCACACGGGCAGGTCGGCTGCCACCTCGACGAAGTCGACCTCGCCGCGCGCGGCGGCGTCGGCGATCAGGCGGCGGGCGCGGTCGGCGATCGTCGCCTCGAGGGCGCGGACGGCGCGCGGCGTGAACGCGGCCGCCACGATGCGCCGTAGCCGCGAGTGGTCAGGCGGGTCCTGGTTGAGCATCATCGCGCGGACGAACGCGAGGTCCTCCGGCGTGTCGGGGTCGCGGATCTGGGTGCCGCCGAGGTTGGACGAGAAGAGCTCGGGCGTACGGAGGACGTGCTTGACGTCGGCATGCCGGAACACCGCCCAATAGCCGGGGCCGGCGGGCCAGGGGCCGACGGCGGGCTCGTCGATCCAAGTGACGGGGGCGGTGGCGCGCATCCGCCGGTACGTCTCGTACGGCACGTGCGAGGCGTAGGTGGAGGGCAGGAAGATGTCCGCGCGCATGGGTCCAGCGTGCATCATGACCCTGTGGCGTTGACACCGGCGGACGGCGACAAGATCCTGCGCGACAACTTCGCGCCCTGGGTGCTCGATCTCGGGCTGACCGTCGAGGAGACCGCCGAACGGCAGGTCACGTTGCGGCTGCCGTGGTCGGACCGGCTGGCCCGCGAGGGCGGTGGCATGTCCGGGCAGGCGCTGATGGCGGCGGCCGACACCGCGACGGTGATCGCCGTCTCGGCGGCCAAGGGCGGCTTCGGCCCGATGACGACCGTGCAGCAGTCCACGAGTTTCCAGCGGCCGATCGTCGGCGCGGACGTTCTGGTCACCGCCAGGATCACCAAGCTGGGCCGTACGCTCGCCTTCGTTGATGTCGTCATGATGGCCGAAGGTGAGGCGGCGCCGGCCGCGCACGCCACCACGGTGTACGCGATCCTGGGTTAGGAGCCGTCCAGCCTGGCGAGGACGTCGTCGACGGACAGGTCCCAGGAGTCCTTGTCCGCCCGCCAGTGCCCAAGGACGGTTGCCGCGCCCCGTGCCAGGTCGGCCGGCAGGCCGGCGGCGGCGAGCGTGTCGGCGATCTCGTCCATCTCGGGGGCCCAGCGCCAGGCGCGGGCGGCCACTCCGGGCAGCGAGCCTGGACGCAGGAGCGGCGACCGGTTGATCAGCCCCGCCTCGGCCAGCAGGTGGTCGGTGACCCCGTGCCGCGCGGCCAGTGCGTGGGAGACCGCGGAGAGCACGTTGCTGATCTTGTTGAAGTGGGCGAACGCCGCTTTGAGCGCGCTGGCAGCGCCGATTTCTTCGCCCAACGTCACGGTCTGGGCATCGGTGTCATGAAATATCGCCTGGACGGCGTCCACGGCCGCGGGCTGCCCCGCGAGATAGAGGCGCGCGGTGGCCCCATCCCTCGGCGGCGGGCCGATGATCCCGCCGTCGACCACGGACCCGCCCGCCGGTTCGAGCCGCGCGGCGATGTCCAAGGACCGCCGCGGACTGATCGCGTTGGCCTCGACGAAGACGCCCCGGTAGCCATGGGCGGCCACGCGCGCCGCGACGTCCTCGGCGAACTCCGGCGGGCAGACCGACAGCACGATCTCCGCCGCGTCCAGCAGCTCCCGGAGATCGGGGACGGCCGCCAGCCCCGCCGCCTCGGCGCGCCGGGCGGTGGCCTCGCTCCGCCCGGCGGGGCACCACAGCACGTGGGCGCCGCTCCGCCGCGCCTGTGCGGCCAGCGCCGCGCCCATCTGCCCGGGATGCAGCATCGCGATGACAGGCATGCGTCCTATTCTCCGGCTCCGGCTCTCCTGCTCCGGCGGCCCGATCCGGCCAGCGGATCCGGCGGCGCGCGGTTGACCCGGCGGCGCCCGCAACCTTTCATACGAGCAGCGGACCGGCCCGCTGGCCGACATCGGGCCGCCGATCCGGAGGAGGACGCCGGTGAGCAAGGAAAAGTTCGAGGTTGCCTTCATGGCCGGCGGGCTCATGCTCGACGCGCTCGGCAGGCGGCTGCGCCGCAGGTCCACCACGCCGCGCGAGGCCGTCGGTGAAGCGATGCACGAGCTGACCACCTGCCTGCGGGAGAACCACGCCGCGCTGGCCGATCCCGACGCGGCCGAGCAGAGCCTTGCCGCCGTACGGGCCGAGCTGTGCGAGTCGCCGCCCGATATGGCAACGGTGACCGAGCACCTCGACCTGCTCCGCATCCAGGCGGGGTCCGACGTCGCCGTCGCCGAGGCGATCACTGCGCTCTACGACGCGGTCGACGCCTGGCTCGAGTCCGCCGAGACCGGCTGACCGCGCCGGAGCCGTCCGCGCCGGAGCCGACCGTTGCGGACCGCTGCGGACCGCTGCGGACGGCGCCGGCATCGCGCTCCGGACCCGGGTCCCGTTCGATCCGCCCGCCTCAGCCGGCGTCGGAGGCGGGGGAGCGCGGGTCGAGCCAGATGTAACCGGCGAAGCGGCCGGTGTGCCGGTCGCGCCGGTAGGAGTACAGCTCGGGCGACTCGATCGTGCACCGGGCGTCATGCCGTACGTCCCGCACGCCGGCCGCGGCGAGCTGCGCGGCGATGCCGGCGCGCAGATCGAGCGCTGGGGTGCCATGCCGGGTGGTCGACCAGGACGCGGGGAGCGCGCCGGCCACCTCGTCGCGCAGGTCCGCCGGCACCTCGTAGCACCGCCCGCACACGGTCGGGCCGATCAGGGCGACCATCCGTGCCGGCCGGGCGCCCCTGGCGGTCATCGCCGCCACGAGCGCGGGCACCACGCCCGCCATCGTCCCGCCCCGCCCGGAGTGGGCCGCTCCGGCGATCCTGGCGACCGGGTCGGCCGCCAGCACGGGGGCGCAGTCGGCGACCAGCACCGCCAGCGCCAGCCCTGGCTCGCCGGTGAGGACGGCGTCCAGGCCGCCGGTGGGGGCGCCGTCACCGAACGGCTCGGTCACATGGTGGACGGTGGCTCCGTGGACCTGCCGCATGAAGACCACGCGGGCCGGATCGACGCCCAGCTCCACGGCGGTCCTGTCCCGGTTGCGGCGGACCGCCGCCGGATCGTCGCCCACGCCGCCGCCGAGGTTCCTGGTGTCGTACGGCGGGGCGCTGACGCCGCCGAGCCGGTCGGTCACCGCGGCGCGCACTCCGTCGGCCAGCCACATCGACCGGGCGCCCGCGGCAGGCTGATGACCCTGGACATGGACCATGGGCCTCATGCTGTCAGATCCGCCCGGCCATCGAACGGTGCCGCCCCTGCGGGCGCCGACGCGCCCACGCCCGTGTGATTTCGTCCGCCCGTACGGCCCTCCACGGCGGAGACCGGGGCGGGCGCGGCTAAGGCGGCTAAGAAGGTGATGAACTCGAGGCCGCGGTCTTTCATCCTGGGGATGACGGTGTGCAGCGCGCGGACCGTCTCCGACCGGTCGCCGCCGCCGTCGTGGCAGAGCAGGATGTCGCCCGGCCTGGCGCGCAGCAGGGTGCGCGCGATGTGCCGGGTGCCAGGTCGGGACCAGTCACGTGGATCGACGTCCCAGTCGAGCGGCACCATGCCGTGCCTGGCCACGGACCTGAGCACCTTGCGCGACCAGATGCCACCGGGGGCCCGAAACAGGCGCGGCGCCACGCCGCCGACGTCGCTGATCAGGTGGTGGGCGTCGCCGACCTCGGCGTCGATGCGGCGCGTGGGCAGCCGGTGCAGGTTCACCGGATGGTGCATGGTGTGGTCGGCGACATCGTGTCCGGCCTCGACGATCTCGCGTACGAGCTCGGGGTACTTCCTTACCTGCACCCCGATCAGGCAGAACGTGGCCGTGACCGCATGGTGCGCGAGGAGGTCGAGCACTCGGGGGGTCCACGTGCGGTCGGGGCCGTCGTCGATGGTGAGCGCGACGGCGCGCTTCGGGGCGTGTGGCATGAGGTCATGCACCCGGAACAGCGGTGCGTGCGCCGCCGGGATCCACTCATGCCCGGGTTCGGTCCGCTTCGGGCGACGCCGCCGCACCGCCCGCGCCGCGAGCGGCGGGTCGGCGCCGCCCGGCCGCGAACCTGCGGGCGCCGCGATCGGGGCGGCGGCCGAGTCGCCGTCGAGGAGCCAGGAGACGACCATGCTCGTGCTCAGCGCGCCGAACAGGCTGAGGCCGAGGGCCTCGCGGCGGCCGATGGCGGGGCCGGAGACGTCGATCTGCCCCGAGGGCATCAATGACCCCAAAAGCCCCGAATGCCCCGTATTCACCAAAGGGCCGATTCGATCCCGCGGCTCCATGCACGTAACCATAGGGATCTCGCCGATCGTTCGCGTGGTGACACGGCAAACCCCGCGAAAGCGTGCCTGGCCCGAGATCGGGCGGCCCGCACCGCGGTCCTGCGTACCCTCGGCGCTTCCCGGGGACCTCGGCATCCGGTGCGGGTCCGGCCGGGGCCGACGGCCTACGATAGTACGCGCGAGTAACATGACCGAATCAGATTCGGTACGAGGAGAAGGTGGCGCTATGCAGCTGAACGGAGTGTCCGCGGTCGTATCGGGCGGGGCGAGCGGTCTCGGCGAGGCCGTGGTCCGCGAACTCGCCGCGCACGGCGTCAAGGTCGTCGTCGCCGACCTCAACGAGGACAGGGGCAAGGCCGTCGCCGACGAGGTTGGCGGCGTCTTCGTCAGGACCGACGTGTCCGCCGAGGACGACGTGTCCGCGGCGGTCCAGGCCGCTGTGGACTCCGGCGCCCCGCTGCGGGTGATCGTCAACAGCGCCGGTATCGGCTGGGCGGAGCGGACCGTCAACCGCGAAGGCGCCCCGCACGCGCTGGCCAGCTATCAGAAGGTCATCGCCGTCAACCTGATCGGCACGTTCAACCTCATGCGCCTCGGCGCCGCCGCGATCGCCCAGACCGACCCCGTCGACGCCGACGGCCAGCGCGGCGTCGTGATCAACACCGCGTCGGTGGCGGCGATCGAGGGCCAGACCGGCCAGCTCGCCTACTCCGCCTCCAAGGGCGGCATCGTCGGCATGACCGTCCCCGCGGCGCGCGACCTGTCGGTGATCGGGGTACGGGTCAACACGATCTGCCCCGGGATCATCGACACGCCGATCTACGGTGCCGGCGAGGCCGCGGACGAGTGGAAGAAGAAGCTGGTCGCGCCCGTCGCGTTCCCCAAGCGGCTGGGAACGCCGGCAGAGTTCGCGCACCTTGTCCGCGCGCTCGTCGAGAACGACTACATGAACGCGGAGACGATCCGGTTCGACGGCGGCATCCGGTTCCAGCCGAAGTGAGGCACTCAGACATGTCGGACGAAGTACTCGTCGACGTCGACGGCGCGGTCGCCGTCATCACGATCAACCGCCCCCAGGCTCGAAACGCCGTCAACGGCGCGGTGGCGCAGGGCATCGCCGCCGCGCTCGACGAGTTCGACGAGCGCAAGGACGTCTCGGTGCTCATCGTCACCGGAGCCGGCGGCACGTTCTGCGCAGGCATGGACCTCAAGGGCTTCCTGTCCGGCGACAACCCGCTGGCCGGGGGGCGCGGCTTCGCCGGGATCACCGAGAAGCCGCCGGCCAAGCCGGTCATCGCCGCCGTCGAGGGGTACGCTCTCGCCGGCGGCTTCGAGGTGGCGCTCTCCTGCGACATGATCGTGGCCTCGACCGAAGCCAAGTTCGGCGTTCCCGAGGTCAAGCGAGGTCTCGTCGCCGGCGCCGGCGGCCTGCTACGGCTGCCGCGGCGCATCCCGTACCACATCGCGATGGAGGTCGCGCTCAGCGGCGATCACTATCCGGCGGCGCGGATGGCCGAGCTCGGGTTGGTCAACCGGCTGACCGAGCCGGGCGAGGCGCTCGCCACGGCCAGGCAACTCGCCTTGAAGATCGCCGAGAACGCGCCGCTGGCGCTGGCCGCGACCAAGCGGGTCATCGTCGAGTCCGCCGACTGGCCGCGCGAGGAGGCCTTCGCCAGGCAGGGCGAGATCATCAACCCGATCTTCGTCTCCAAGGACGCCGCCGAGGGGGCCGCGGCCTTCGCCGAGAAGCGCAAGCCCGTCTGGCGCGGCGAGTAGCTCCGCCTGCCCGGGCACCGGGCGACTCCGCCGCCCGGGCGCCGGGTAACGCCGCCGCCCGGGCGCCGCCCGTGACGCGGCGGTCAGACGCCGAACAGGCGCATGATGAGGAAGACCACCGCCGCGGTGACCCCGGCCGCGGGGATGGTCAGCACCCAGGCGGCGGCGATGTTGCCGGCGATGCCCCAGCGAACCGCCGACATCCGCTTGGTCGCGCCCACGCCCATGATCGCGGACGTGATCGTGTGCGTCGTCGAGATCGGCGCGTGCCACAGGAACGCGGTCGTGTAGAGGATGATCGAGGCCGTCGACTCGGCGGCGAAGCCTTTGGGAGGATCGAGCTCGATCACCCGGCGCCCCAGCGTGCGCATGATCCGCCAGCCGCCCGCGTACGTGCCGAACGACAGCACCGCGGCCGAGCTGAAGATGACCCACAGCGGCACGTGCGAGGTGTTGTCCTGGTGTCCCGTGGCCACCAGCGCCACGACGATGACGCCCATGGTCTTCTGCGCGTCCTGCAACCCGTGCCCGAGCGCCATCCCGGCCGCCGACAGCGACTGCGCGATGCGGAACCGCCGGCCGACCCGCCCCGGGTGGGCGTGCCGGAAGATCCACAAGATGGCCACCATCATGAGATAGCCGAGCACGATGCCGACCAGCGGAGACAGCACCATCGGGATGACGACCTTCCCGATCACAGAGGACCAGGCCACCGACGTCGCCGCCGCGATCCCGGCTCCGACGAGGCCGCCGATCAGCGCGTGCGAGGAGGACGAGGGAAGCCCGTAGTACCAGGTGACCAGGTTCCAGACGATGGCGCCGATCAAGGCCGCGAAGGCGACGCCGAGGCCCCGCGTGCCCTGGACGTGGGGGACGATGTCGGCGATCGTCGTCGCCACTCCGGTGCCGAGCAGCGAGCCGAGCAGGTTCATCACCGCCGCCATCGCCAGCGCGGCGCGCGGGGTAAGCGCCCGGGTCGACACCGACGTCGCGATGGCGTTCGCCGCGTCATGGAAGCCGTTGGTGTAGTTGAAGACGAGGGCCACGGCGATGACGCCGAGCAGAGCGAGCAGCTCCACTCAGGACTCCTTGACCGCGATCGCCTCAACCGTGTGGGCGACGTGCTCGAAGGCGTCGGCGGCCTCCTCCAGGCTGGTGATGACCTCCTTGAGCTTCAGCACGTCCAGCGCTCCGTACTCGCCGCCGAACAGGTGCGCGAGCAGCTTGCGGTAGACCTGGTCGCCCTGGTTCTCCAGGCGGTTGATCTCGATCCAGTACGTGTTGAGGTCCTTCATCGAACGCAGCCGCGGCATCGCCTCCGCGGTCAGCTCGGCGGACCGTTCCAACACCTCGACCTGCCGGACGACGTCCTTGGGGAACTGGTCGATCTTGTAGAGGACCACGAGGTCGGAGGCCTCCTCCATGTAGTCCATGACGTCGTCCAGCTGTGAGGCGAGCCGGTAGATGTCCTCGCGGTCGAACGGCGTGATGAAGCTCTCGTTGAGCCTGCGCAAGATGGCGTGGGTCGCCTCGTCGCCGGCGTGCTCGCAGGCGCGCATCTTCTCCGCGATGACCTCGCGGTCCGCCCCGTCACTGATCAGCTCGACGAGCAGCCTGGCCGCCGTCACCAGATTGTTCGCCGAGTCCGCGAACATGTCGTAGAAGCTGTCCTCACGTGGGGTGAGACGCAGTCGCACGTGATACTCCTGAAGTGCGGGGACGGTCCGCATGGATGGTAGGCCCAATCGACGGAAAAGCGAACTTTCGACGTCGATGAGGTTACTGAGCCACTCATTTGGCACCCATGTTCGTCGCTCTTGACAACTGACGCGATACCCCCCGCAGCCTATTCGTATCCCCTCCAACCGCTCGTACGCCGGGAGGAGGCGGACCGGGATCGGCCAGTACCGACGCCCGCCGCGCGGCTCAGCCGGCGGTCCAGGGGCGCGCGCCCGGACCTCAGGGGCGGCTCAACGGGTGCGGACGCGACAAGATCACGCCATCGAGGTGGTGCTCACCACCGCGCTGGCGTGATCTTGTGATCCTTTGGTACCTGATTTATGAATGCGGTTCGCGACCGGTCGACTGTCGGACGCCGAGCGCCAAGTCGATCTCCGCGGTGGACAGCGGCCCCTCGGCCGCCGCCACGGCGCTGAGCACCTCGGCGTAGAGCTCGATCTCGTCAAGAGCGACCCGGTCGTGGACGCGCAAATCAAGGTTCTGCTGGCGCACCGCGTCCACCTCCGTCCTTCCCCACACCCACCACACACGAGGCTACGCGCCGACCCTCGCGCGGCACATGACCCAAGAGGGCCATTCGCGGATGATCCCCGTGTACCAGATGGGCCCGCGGGTCACCCCGGACCTGGATCTTCACGCAGGTGGCCCATGAACCGTTCCGTCGTTGATTCGGGCAGGTCACGTGCGGTGAGCCGGGCGACGGTCGTGGCCGTGACCGGCGTGACCCCGGCCGCCGCCGGCCCGATGCCGCCGCCCCGACCGGCTCCGCCGCCGGCTCCCGGCTCGGCGCCGTGTCCCGCGCCGGCCAGCCTGCTCGCCTGCCTCGCCACGACCTCGTCGAACAGCTCCCTCACGGTGATCGCGTAGGCGAACCCGTCCCGCTGCCGCAGCCGGTCGAACCGCGCGAGTAGTTCCACGCGCAGCTCCTCGTCCAGCATGTAAAGGTCGCGTTCGGCGAACGTCTGGAAGAGCCTGACGAGCTGCCGGGCGGTGAGCGGCGCGAACTCGATCGGCGCGGCGAACTCCGCCCGGAAGCCTGGGTGGCCGGCCAGGAGGTCGGCCATCTCGGCGGGCGCGGTGGTGGAGCACACGACCATGAACCGGCCGTGCCGCTCCGTCAGATGCTTGGACAGCTCATCGACCACGGAACCGGCGGCGGAGCCGGGGACGGCGCCGGCGCCCAGGCGCTCGGCCTGCTCGATGAGCAGTACGCCGCCCAGCGCCTGCTCGACCATGCCGGACACGCGGCTCTCGGTGTCGACGGCGTCGCTGCCGGCGAGATGGACGGGGCGGCAGGCCACCAGGTGACCCGAGCCGAGCACGCCGAGCGCCGCGTAGGCCCCGCCGAGGAGCCCGGCCACCGTGGCCTTGCCCACACCGGGCGGCCCGGTGAAGATCAGGTGCGGCGCGGCAGCCGCGCCCTCCTCGCCGCGCTCGCGGGCGGCGGCGACGAGGCCGCCCACGCGCGCCTTGACGGCGTCGAGGCCGACCAGGACGTCCAGCTCGCGCAGGAAGCCGTCGACGTCCCCCGGCCGCCGCAGCGCTGGCTCGATCTCGGCGGCCACCCCGGCGAAATCCGCGGGCGTGAGGATCAGCCGGTCGCGCGATGCGCCGGCGTGGCCGATGTGCCGGCGGCAAGCCCGGTCCAGGTAGGTCTCGACGAGCCGCGCGCCGACCAGCTCGCCCGGGCCGCGCAGCCGCTCGAGGTCGGTGCGGACGGCCTCGAGCCCGGCCGCGTCGACGGTCACCCGGCGCTCGTCGGCCAGCACGTGCAGCAGCGTGAGCCTGGCCGCCGCCCCGGTCAGGTCGGGCAGCCGGAAGACCCGGAACGCCGCGACCAGCTCCTGATGGTCGGTGGCCAGCCTGCGGTAGGCCCGCGGCTCGCAGGTGGCGACCAGGAGGGGGGCGCCAGGCTCCTCGTGCCGCAGCCTCAGTACGGCCGCGGCGACCTCGGCCGGATCGAGTGCCTCCATGACGGCCGCGTCCAGGCGTTCGAGCAGGATGACCGGGCCCGGGCGGACCGGCCGCCCGCCGTCCCCAGCCGCCCCGCCGGCGTCCGGCTGCGTGGCGTCGTCCGGCTGCGTGGCGTCGTCGGGGTGCGTGGGATGGTCGCGGTCGACCGCGTGGTCGGGGCCGAGCATGACGGTCGTGAGCTCCGCGCCGGAAACGGTCCGGACCTCGTCGGCGGGGACGGGGTGTACGGCGCCGGAGCCGACGCCGGCCTCGGCCAGCGCACGGGCGATCATGCGCGTCAGCCTGCGCTGGCCGCAGTGCGGCGCACCGACCAGCAGCACCCAGGGCAGGGCGGCGGCCGCGGGTCGGGTGCTGGCGGTCGCGTCCGCGGCATCCACCGAGGTGGCCTCCGGGTCCGCGTCCGGCAGCGTCACCGGGGCCGGGTCCGGGAGGGTTTCGGTCGCCTCGGGGTCGGCGCCGGCCGCCTCCGCCATCCGGGCGAGCCCGTCGACCAGCAGCCCCGCGTCGTGCTCGACGATTGTCCGGCCGGGCATCGCGTTCGCGGTACGGGCCGCCGCGGCCTCCGTGGCGCAGACGAAGGACGTTCCGAAGCGCTCGACGACCGGGGGCACGGAAACGTCTCCCGGCGGTGCGATCTCGCCGACCGGCCGCTGGGGCACTGGCGCGCCGTCCAACATGTCCCCGACCATGGTGTCGGACATGATCCGGGTGCGCGGCCGATATCCGGCCGCGGCCTCGGGCCCGGATGCCGCCCCGCCGCCCGGCGGCGGCCCGGGCACCGGCGGCTGCTCCGGCCCGTCCGCCACCGGCCCGTCCGCCATTGGTCCGTCTATCACCGGTCCGTCCATCACCGGTCCGTCCGCCACCGGCACTGGATGGCTCGCCGGTGGCCGGCCGGGCGGCGGGAAGCCCACCCCGGACGGCGGCGGTACGGCGGCGCCCGCCGGATAGGGCCCGCCCATCGGCGCCGGCACGGGGGACGGCGTGATGGGCTGCGCGGCCGCCGCGGCGGCGGCGCGTTCGGTCCCGATGATCTCGGCGATGACGGCCGTCGGCACGGGGAAGCCCCGCGGGCGGGCCGGTATCCCCCCGCCCAGCCGGCACCAGGCCAGGTCGGCCGCGTACATGGTGGCAAGGAAGACGCCGCGCCGCCGGCCGCCTGTCCCGTCGCCGGCGGACCCGAGCCGGGCGCGCAGCGGTCCGGGCAGCCGGCCGTCATCGGGCCACAGCGCGCGCAGCGGGTGCCCACTTTGGCCCAGCACCGCCTGGACCGTGTAGCGGATCTCCGGGTCGAGCCAGGGGACGACCTTGGCCACGACGTCCTGCCGCACCACGGCCAGGTCGGCGGCCAGCAGCGCGGCCGCGACCAGGCGCGGCTCGATGTACGCCGGGTCGTCCGTGTCGCCGCACAGCACCGTCACGGTCTCGGCCAGGTCGTAGAAGGCGTGCCGGACGTTGTCGCCGGGTGAGCTCTCGACGCGCACGGCCGGCGCCAGCTGCGGCGGGCAGCGGGTCAGCCACTGCTGGACGAGGGCCTGGTCGCCGTACGGCAGCGTCCCGTAGTCGATCGTCGGGTTGCTCAACGTCGAGCCGAGGATGGCCAGCAGGGCGTCGGCCCTGGCCTGGAAGCGCGGGTCGCCGCGCAACGCGTTCGCGACCGCCCACAGCGTCCGCAAGACGACGACGGCCGCGTCGACCCGGCCGGACCGCAGCCGCTCGGCGTAGAGCCCCACCAGGGCCTCGAGCGGCGGCGGGGTCAGCCACCGCGGCCCGTCGAGCGGCGGCAGCGGGCGGGCGCGGTAGGGCGACCAGACCCCGAGCACGAGGTCGTCGAGACGCGAGTCGAACACCGGCGCTGCCGCGCACCACAGCATGGCGCCCCAGGTGGCCGCCACGGTGCTGGGGACGGTCGAGGGGAACAGCGCCCACCAGTGCGGGTAGTCCTCAGCGGGCAGCGCGGCCGCGGACTCCACGGTCGCCCGGATCCGGGAGGTCAGGTCGGAGGAGGGTTCCTCGTCGACGAACGGCAGCGGATCGGGCCCGGCGTACTGGAAGTCCGGGCCGGCTGGGAGCACATGCGGCGGCAGCGCGGGCAGCGGGGCGGCGAGCCGCGCGGGTCGGGCGGCGGCCCTGGTCACAGCCGCCCTGGGCGGCGGGCAGAGGTACCACTGGCCGTCCGACGGGTGCCACCGGTACCAGCGGGCCCACGCGCCGAACAGCCACCACGTGCCGTCGGGCAGCGCGAGCATCCGGCCGGCGATGGCGTGCTGGCGTTGCTGCTGCGGCGCGCCCGGCCACCAGCCGGCCGACACCATCGCGCGCGTCTCGCGCTCCGCCGCCGTGAAAGGGTCTTGATGGGGGGCCGGCGGGGGAGCGCCGACAGAGCCTGGTCCCCATGCCACGGGCTCATCGTAGTTGGCTGAAAGGACCGCCAAACGCGCGCGCCGGCCCCGTCGCGCGGAGGCATGTCCCCCCGGTGGACAGGGTGCGGAAGGGACCGCGGGCGCGCGACGGAGCCTACGGAGTGCGTGCCCGTCCGGCGGCGGGAGCAAACGTCGGACGACAGCAAAGGCGCAGGTCGCCGCGCTCCTCAAACGCTCCGCACGGTGCGTGCGGGAGCGCTTCGCCGGGCATGGTCGGCGGCGCCGGGACGTCGCCGAACATGCCCGCGACAATGGACTCGGCGCGGCGGTCTGACCGATACATCCGCAATCTGGCGATTCAACGGGTTGGTCCCGTCACAATCCAGGAACGGGAAACGGCGTTCCGCTTGCGCGAATAGGTCCGAACGGTCGAGAGTCGACCCACAAGACTCCCAACCCCCTTTAGGCCCATGAGCAACGAAGCTGAGATCCTCCCCAACCTGCTCCGCGAAGAGTCGTTCGAGATCGTGATGCGCGGCTACAACCGCCGCCAGGTCGAGGACTACATCGCCCGCAGCCGCAACCAGATCCGCGACCTCGAGGCCCGCCTTGCCCGGGCGCTCGACGACGTCGAGCGCACCCGCCGCGAGATGGCAGAGGTGCGCGAGGCGCGCAAGCCGACCGGCGACGATCTCAGTGACCGTCTCCGCCAGATCATCAACCTCGCCGAAGACGAGGCCAAGGACAAGCTCGCCGAGGCCGAGGCCAGGGGCGCCCAGATCCGCAAGGAGGCCGAGGAGGAGTCCAAACGGATCATCGACGGGGCGCGGGGGCGCGCCGACCGTGACCTCGCCAGCGCCCAGGAGAAGGCCGGCCAGGTGATGGGGGCGGCCAAGAAGGAGTCCGAGAGCATCCTGTCGACCGCCAAGCACGAGGCCGAGCAGACCGTGACGTCCGCGCGGCTCGAGGCCGAGCGGACGCTCACCCAGGCCGAGCGGCGCGCCAGCGTGATCAACGAAGGCGCCACCGACCGGCTGGCCCAGCTGACCAAGAACCACACGCAGGCGCTGCAGCGGCTGACCGAGATCAGCGACACGCTCAACTCGCTGCTGCGCGCCGAGGACGCCGCGGGGCCGCTGGAGAAGATGGTCGACGACGCCGTCAAGCAGCAGGTCCACAAGCCGGCGCCCGGCTCCGGCCCGGGTTCGGCGCCCGGCCAGTCCGGCGCCAAGCAGCAGTCGCAGCCGGTCCAGCAGTCGCAGCAACCGCTCCAGGCGCCGGCCAAGGCCGGCGCCGCCGGGCCCGCGTCCGCCGTCTCGGCGCCGGCGGCGGCGCACGCGCCCACACCGCTGGCCGGCGGCGCCCGCGAGCCGCTCGCGCCCCAGCCCCAGCCCCAGCACAAGGCGCCGGCGCCCGGTTCCACGCCCGGGCACGCACCGGCACCTGGCCACGGTCCGGCCTCCGGCCACGGTCCCGCGCCGGCTCCGTCCCCCGGGCCGGTCGCGCCCCCGGCGCCGCCTGCTCCGGCGCAGAAGTTCCCGGCCCCCGCCTCCGGCTTCCCGGTGAAGGCCGGCGACCCCGACATCGAGCAGCGGACCGAAGCCGAGCCGGCGGTCAAGGCCGAGGCGGCCGGCGACGCCGATGACGAGTCCGGCGCTCCGGGCGCGCCGCGCGCGCCGAAGCACGCCGCCCCGTCCTCGTTCGGCGCCGACCCGTCGCCGAAGGCCCCGCAGCCGCCGCTCCACGCTCCCCACCAGCCGAAGCCGACCGAGCCTGGTCCGCTCTAGAAGCCGTACGACCCCTGCGACCCCTACCACGCCGGACGGCCGATCGGCCGGCGGCCGGTCGGGTCGTCGCCCCGGGCCGCGCCGCCGACACGCGGCGCGGCCCGTAGTGTGTCCTGGCATGGGGTCAGCGAAAGGGGCGGTCCGCCCGATCCGGCATCTCGGCGATCCGGTGCTGCGCACGGCCTGCGATCCGGTGACCGAGTTCGACGCCGACCTGGAGCGGCTCGTCGACGACATGTTCGCCTCGATGTACGCCGCCGCCGGCGTGGGACTCGCCGCCAACCAGATCGGCGTCGCCAAGCGGGTCTTCGTGTACGACTGCGCCGACGACGAGGGTGAGCGGCACGTCGGCCACGTGGTCAACCCCGCGCTCACCGTCGCCGGCGACACGGTGGTCGGCGATGAGGGCTGCCTGTCGCTGCCCGGGCTGCACTTCCCGACCCCGCGGCACGCGCACGCCGCCGTCGAAGGCGTCGACGTCCACGGCCGCCCGGTGCGCGTCTCGGGCAGCGGCGAGTTCGCCCGCTGCCTGCAGCACGAGGCCGGCCACCTGGACGGCAAGGTCTACGTCGACGCGCTGTCAGGGGACGCCCGCCGGGCCGCCCTGCGGGCGCTGCGCGCCACCCGGTCCTGGACCTGACCCGCCCCTCAGTCCGGGGGCCGGCGGAGGCGCTTGCGTTCGGCCTGCCGGCGCTTGTCGGCCAGGCGGCGTTCGGTCACCGCGCGGCCCGGCTTGGTGGGGCGGCGTCGCTTGGGCGGCGCCGCGGTGGCCTCGTGCAGCAGCGCGGCCAGCCGGCGCTCCGCCTCCTGCCGGTTGCGCCACTGGGAGCGGTGCCGCTCGACCCTGATCGTGAGGACGCCGTCGACCAGGCGGCCGGCCAGCCGCCGCAGCGCGCGGTCCTTGAGCGGCGCGGGCAGCGACGCGGTGCGGGCCAGGTCGAAGGAGAGCTCGACGGCGGTGTCGGTCTTGTTCACGTGCTGCCCGCCAGGACCGGACGAGCGCGAGAACCGCCAGCGCAGCTCCGTGTCTGGGATGACGGCCGCGCCGCGGACGGGGATGGCGCCAGGCATGCGGTGATTATCCCCGCCGCGGGCGGACCATGTCCTCCGGGCCTCTCGCCGCTTGGCCGCCATGGCAAGTGCTTACTTACAATGGCGTTCGTGACGGACGGGCTGTTCGAGGACGGCGACCTGATCCGGGTGATCGGGCAGGAGGGCCTCCTCGTGGCCAGCGGCGGCACCGCGTCGCTGCTGCAAACCGCGCATCCCAAGATCGCGCAGGGGGTGTACGACCACAGCCACATCGCCGCCGACCCGCTGGGTCGGCTGCGCCGCACGCTGCAGTGGGGATACGCCGTGACCTTCGGCAGCCGCGCGGAGGCCGAGCGGGTCAGTGCGATCGTCGCGCGCGTCCACGCCGAGGTAACCGGCCCCGGCTACCGGGCCACCGACCCGGAGCTGCAGGTCTGGGTGCAGGCCACGCTGTTCGCCGTCGCCGTCGACGTCTACCAGGCGGTCTTCCGCCGGACCCTCACCGCCGGCGAGCTGGAGACCTACTACCGTCAATCCAAGATCTTCGCGACGATCCTCGGCTGCCCCGAAGACCTGCTGCCCGCCTCGTACGCGGACTTTCGGGGCTACTACGCGGAGATGCTCGCCGAGCTGCGGGTGAGCGCGCAGGCCAGGGCCATCGCCGACCAGGTCCTGCACCCGCGGGTGCCGCTCGGCCGGCTGAACGAGCCGGCGCTGGCCGCGCTCCGGCTGCTCACGGCCGGGCTGATGCCAGAACCGATCCGGGCCCAGTACGGCTGGCCGTGGGACGCCGCGCGGGCGCGCCGGTACCGCCTGCTCATGTCCGCGCTCGCCGCCGTCTACCCCCGGCTGCCGCGCCGGATCCGCACCCTGCCACGCGACTACTGTCTCGCCACCTTGCGCAGGGGGAGCGGCGCGCTCGCCGGCGGCCAGGTCAGCCGAAGCGCCCGGTGATGTAGTCCTCGGTGGCCTTCTCCGAGGGATTGGTGAAGATCTTGTTGGTGTCGTCGATCTCGATCAGGCGGCCGGGCTTGCCGGCCCCGGCGATGTTGAAGAAGGCGGTACGGTCGCTCACCCGCGCCGCCTGCTGCATGTTGTGGGTGACGATGACGATCGTGTAGCGCTCCTTGAGCTGCGCGATCAGGTCCTCGATCGCCAGGGTGGAGATCGGGTCGAGCGCGGAGCAGGGCTCGTCCATCAACACCACCTGGGGCTCCACCGCGATCGCGCGCGCGATGCAGAGCCGCTGCTGCTGCCCGCCCGACAGCCCGGCGCCCGGCTTGCCGAGCCGGTCCTTGACCTCGTTCCAGAGATTGGCGCCGCGCAGGGAGTTCTCCACGACCTGGTCGAGCCGCTTCTTGCCGCGGATGCCGTTCAGCCTCAGCCCGGACGCCACGTTGTCGTAGATGGACATCGTGGGGAAGGGGTTGGGCCGCTGGAAGACCATCCCGATCAGCCGGCGGACCGCGACCGGGTCGACGCCCGACCCGTACAGGTCGGTCTCGTCGAGGAGCACCTTGCCTTCGACCCGCGCCCCCGGGATCACCTCGTGCATCCGGTTGAGCGTGCGCAGCAGCGTGGACTTGCCGCAGCCGGACGGCCCGATCAACGCGGTGACCGACCGCGGCTCCATCGACATCGAGATGTCCTCAATGGCGAGCGTGGACCCGTAGTAGGCACGGAGTCCGGAGACTTCGATCCGCTTGGCCATGCTCGGATATCTCCTTCTATCGAGCCTTGGCGGGCGCCCGCCACCAGGCGAGCACGCGCGCCACGAGGTTGAGCAGCATGATGATCAAAATCAGCGTCAACGCCGCCGTCCAGGCCCGGTCGATGGCAGGCTGGTTGGGCTTGCCCGCCTGCTGGAAGATGAACAACGGCAGCGCCTCCTGCGGCCCGTCGAAGACGCTGGAGTTGATGGAATCGAGCCCGAAGACGGTGAGGAGCAGCGGCGCCGTCTCGCCCATGACGCGCGCGATCGCGAGCATGATGCCGGTGACGATGCCGGTGAACGCGGTGGGCAGCACGACCGAAATGATCGTACGCCACCTGGCCACGCCCAGCGCGAGGCTGGCCTCGCGCAGCTCGTCAGGGACGAGCCTGATCATCTCCTCGGCGGACCGGACGACGACCGGCATCATGAGGATCGACAGGGACAGCGCCCCGGCGAATCCCGAGAACCCCATGCCGAGGCCCAGCACCCAGAAGGCCAGGACGAACAGACCGGCGACGATGGACGGCACGCCGGTCATGACGTCGACGAAGAAGCTGATGCTCCGGCCGAGCCGGCCGCCGCCGCCGTACTCCACGAGGTAGATCGCGGTGAGCAGGCCGACCGGGATGGCGATGATCGCGGCGATGCCGACCTGCTCGACGGTGCCCAGGAGAGCGTGGTAGGCGCCGCCGAAGTTGTCCAGCGGACCGACGTTGCGCATCGAGTGAGTGAAGAAGTTCATGTCGAACCGCTTCAGGCCGTTCTTCACGACCAGCCACAGCACCGACACGAGCGGCAGGACGGCGAGGACGAACGAGAGGGTGACCAGCACGAGCACGAGCCGGTTGGTGAACCTGCGGGTGAACGGGATGTTCGTCATGCGCCGGCCCTCGCGTACTCGGCGCGGCGGGCCACGACCAACCGGGCGGCCGTGTTGACCACCAGGGTGATGACGAACAGGACGAGGCCGGACGCGATGAGGGCGCCCCGCCCGATCGGTCCCGACTCGCCGAACCCGTTGGCGATGTTGGCCGCGATGCTGTTGCCGCTCGGGGTCAGGATGTGGATGGAGATGTTGAACAGCGCGGGAAAGACCATGGCGACCGCGATGGTCTCGCCCAGCGCCCGGCCGAGGCCGAGCATCGCCGCGCTGACCACGCCGGGACGGCCGAACGGCAGCACGGCCAGCTTGATCATCTCCCACTGGGTCGCGCCCAGGGCCAGTGCCGCCTCCGCGTGCGCGTCCGGCGCCTGCCGGAAGACCTCACGCGAGATCGCCGCGATGATCGGGAGGATCATGATCGCCAGGACGATCGAGCCGGTGAGGATGGAGCGCCCGCTCACCGAGTCGCCGCCGAACAGCGGGATGAAGCCGAGGTGGTCCTGCAGCCAGCTTTCCGTCCCCTGGATGTGCGGAACCAGGAACGCCAGGCCCCACAGGCCGTACACGACGCTCGGCACGGCGGCCAGCAGGTCGATGACATAACCCAGCAGCCCCCCGATGCCGCGCGGCGCGTAGTAGGTGATGAACAGCGCCACCCCGATCGCGATGGGGGTGGCGATGACCAGGGCGAGCAGCGACGAGATCAGGGTGCCGAAGGCGAGCGCGGCGATCCCGAACTTGATCGGGGTGTTGTTGGGGTTCCACGTCTTCTCCGTGAAGAAGTTCGCGGTGTTCTTCTGCAGCGCCGGGATCGCCTTGGCGACCAGGAAGGCGGCGATCGCCGCCATGATCACGAGCAGCAGGACGCCGGCCGCGCTGGACATGAGCCGGAAGACCCGGTCTCCGTAGCGAGTACGCCAGGCGGCGGACCTGCCCAGCCCGCCGCCTGTCTCGAGAAGATCTGTCGTCATCGATCAGTCGATCAGCCGATCAGGACAGCGCCTGGAGCGCCGCCTGGACCTTCTGCTGGAGGCTCTTCGGCAGCGGCGCGTAGCCGAGCTGGGTCAGCCCGGCCTGCCCCTGGTCGCTGACGGTGTAGGTGAGGAAGGACCTGACGAGTGAGAGCTGGTCGGACGACAGCCCCTTCTCGCAGGTGATCTCGTACGTCACCAGCACGACCGGGTAGGCGCCCTGCTCCTTGGTGGCGTAGTCGATCGACAGGGCGAGGTCGTTGCCCTGCCCCACGATCTTCGCGGCCTCGATGCCCTTGGACGCGCTGTCGGTGGTCAGCTCGACGAACTCGCCGGAGCCGTTGGCCACCTTGGCCGTCTGGAGCCGGCTGTTGGTCGCGTAGCTGTACTCGTCGTAGCTGATCGTGCCCTGCGTCTGCTTGACGGCCTGCGCGATCCCGTCGGAGCCCTTCGCGCCCTGCCCGCCGGGGGCGACCCACTTCTTGCCCGGATCGAACGTCCAGGCGCCGCCGGCCGCCGCCTTGAGGAACTTGGTGAAGTTGTCGGTCGTGCCGGACTCCTCCGACCGGTGGAACGGCTGGATCGCCGATGACGGGAGCTTGGCGTCCGGGTTGTCCTTCGCGATCGCCGGGTCGTTCCATTTGGTGATCTTGCCGGAGAAGATGCCGGCGAGGTTCTTCGGCGACATCCGCAGCCCGTCCACGCCCGGCAGGTTGTAGACCACGGCGATGGGGCCGCCCACCATCGGCAGGTCGATGGCCTTGCCGGACTTGCACCGCTGGTCGGCCGGCCCGTGCTCTTCCGGCTTGAGCGCCGAGTCGGAACCGGCCATCCCCGTGGATCCGGCGGTGAACTGCTGGATCCCGGCGCCCGAACCGACGCCCTGGTAGTTGATGGTCGCGCCGCCGCAGGCCTGCTGGTAGTTCTTGATCCAGGCCGACATGGCGTTGGCCTGCGCGGTCGAGCCCGACGCGGTCAGGGTTCCCTTCGCGCAGGCGGCACCGCCGATCGACGCGGCGGAGCCTCCGCCGCCGCTGCCGGTCGCGGGGCCGTTGTTGTCGGACCCGCACGCGGACAGCGCGAGCGCACCAGCGACGACGACGCCGCCGAGCGCGGCGAACCGAGTGCCGTTGGACACGGAATTCTCCTCCTGGGGTTTGGGCGGCGAACCCATGCGGGGGCGCGCGCGTCGGCGCAGGTGGGGGCCACCGTCGGGGACCGACGCTAGGGAGGAGAGATGACGACAAATACCGATACAGGTGAACGTAAAGTGAACTACCCTAGGCCAAGCTGCGAAGAATACGGCGATTTGGGATTGCCGGCAGGTGAACAGGCGCGGGTGATGTCACCCTCCGTACATCACGTCCGCGCTCCAGCGCGCGAAACCCAGCGACTCGTACAGACCGACCGCCGGCAGGTTCTCGTCGTCGACGTACAGCATGGCGGTCGCGACCCCCGTCGAGCGTAGATGACGCAGGCCGATCACGGTCAGCACGGCGCCCAGCCCGCGGCCGCGCGCCGCGGGGTCGACGCCGACGACGTAGACCTCGCCAAGACCGGCGTCGTGCACCTTGGTCCAGTGGAAGCCGATCAGCCTGGCGCCGCCGCGGCCATCCTGGACGTCCTCCTCGGCGAGGAAGAAGCCGGCCGGGTCGAACCACGGTTCGCGCTCGCGGGCGAGCAGGTCGTCGACGGTCCACCGGCCCTGCTCGGGATGGCTGGCGAAGGCCCGCCGGTTGAGCTCCGTCCACGCCGCCTCGTCGCGCCCCGGCTCGAACGTACGGATCCGAACGCCGGGCGGCGGAGAGGCAGGAGGAAGCGGGTCGGCGAGCGGGCGGCGCAGCTGCCAGAGGGTGCGCAGCCGTCGCAGGCCCAGCGAACGGGCCAGCGCCCCGGCCGCCGGCAGGTCGCCGTGCGCCCATATCCGCGGCCACGCGCCCCCGGTGGCGCGCAGCGCCAGGGCGAGCGCCCGGCCGACGCCCCGGCGGCGCAGATCGGGATGGACGACGAACTCGGCCGAGCCGTCGTCACGGTAGGCGTAGCCGGCGAGCCGGTCGCCGGCCAGCGCGAGCAGCCCGGGACGGCCGTCGCGCAGCGCCAGCATGCTCTGCTCGGACAGCGGCCGCACGCCGTCGACCGTGGCGGCCGCCTCGACCAGCTCCAGTGCCTGGGCGATCTCGTCGCCGGACAACCGGTCCCGCGCGACCACCCGCGGCTCGCTCATGATCGACACTGTAGCCGGACCGGCGGCCGCACGGCATCCTCGGCATCCTCGGCCTCCTCACCGGCGGCCGACGACCTCTTCCGTCTCGCCAGGACGGTGGTCGGGGACGAACCGGTAGCCGACGTTGCGGACGGTGCCGATCAGCGACTCGTACTCCGCGCCGAGCTTGGCCCGCAGCCGCCGTACGTGCACGTCGACGGTCCTGGTGCCGCCGAAGTAGTCGTAGCCCCAGACCTCCTGGAGCAGCTGGGCCCGCGTGAAGACGCGGCCTGGATGCTGGGCGAGGTACTTCAGCAGCTCGAACTCCTTGAAGGTGAGGTCGAGCACCCGGCCGCGCAGCCGCGCGGTGTAGGTGGCCTCATCGATGGTCAGGTCGCCGGCGCGGATCTCGCCGGGGATCTCGTCGGCCTCACCGGCGGCGATCCGGCCGATGGCCAGGCGCAGCCGGGCCTCCACCTCGGCGGGCCCGGCGCTCTGCAGGAGCAGGTCGTCGACGCCCCACTCGGGGCTGAGCGCGGCCAGGCCGCCCTCGGTGACGATCGCGATCAGGGGGCAGTCGAGGCCCGTGGTGCGCAGCAGCCGGCTCAGGCTCTTGGCCTGGACCAGGTCGCGACGCGCGTCGACGAGGACCGCGTCGGCGGGAGGCGCGTCGATCAGCGCCGAGCCTTCGGCCGGCGCGACGCGAACAGAATGCAACAACAACCCCAACGCGGGGAGAACCTCGTCAGACGGCTCAAGCGCGTTGGTCAGCAAAAGCAGACTGCTCAAGCGACCGCCTCCTCGCCCCAAAAAAGTCGAGGACCCGGGGGCAACGTCGCCCGAGTCCCTCGATAAAAGCATAGCCAACCAGCCGAAAGAGGCAATGGGCCACGTCGGTCGGCCACGTCCATCGGCCAGGTCAGGACACCCGGCGGCGCCCCACCCGGAGCCGCGGTCCCGCCCGCGCTGTGATACTGGTGCGTTATGGCGAAGGGGACGATCCGCTACTGGGCCGCGGCCAAGGAGGCGGCGGGCGTGGGCGAGGAACCGTACGACGCGCGCACGCTGGCCGACGCGCTGGCGGCGGCCGCCGCCCGGCGCGATCCCGAGTTCGCCCGGGTCGTCAGGCGCAGTTCCTTCCTGCTCGACGGCCAGCCGGTCGGCACCCGCGAGCACGCCGACATCCCCCTGCCCGACGGGGGCACCATCGAGGTGCTGCCGCCCTTCGCCGGCGGGTGACCCGCGCCGGGCGCGGCGCTCGGCGCTAGGGTGTGTTGGCCGGATTGGTTCGGCTGAGGAGTGAGATGCGCAAAGTGCTACTGGTGCTGCTGTTTGTCCTGATCATCGGCGTGATCGCGGCCGACCGGGTCGGGGTGGCCGTGGCGCAGGACCAGATCGCCAAGCAGGTCGCCGCGCAGAACGACCTGCCGCGCAAGCCGGACGTCAAGATCCACGGCATCCCGTTCCTCACCCAGGCGCTCGGCGGCGAGTACAAGCAGATCGACATCGGGATCGGCGAGCTCACCCGGCAGGGCGTCACGCTCAACGACGTCAAGGTCCGGCTGAGTCACGTCCAGGCACCCCTCAGCGACGTGGTGCACGGCGACGCGTCCAACGTCGCCGCGGGCACCGCGACGGCGTCGGCGATCGTGCCGTACGACGCGGTCCGGCGGCGGGCGCCGGCCTCGGTCAAGAGCATCTCGGCGAACGGCTCCGACCTGCAGGTCCGTGGCGACCTGGCGATCCTCGGCTTCGCCCGTGACGTCACGATCGTGGCCGCGGTGCGGGCGACGGGCCGTGGCATCGCCGTGGCTCCGCAGAGCGTCCGCACCGGCGGCGGGCCTGCGGTGCCGCTGTCGCTGTTGCGGGACCGGTTCACGTTCACCGTGCCGGTACGTGACCTGCCGCTCGGCTCGCGGATCAGCGAGGTCGACGTGACCCCCGAGGGGCTGCGCATCGCCGCGACCGCGAACGACGTCAAGCTCAAAGACGTCCAGCGCGGCTGAACCGCCGATCCCCGGCGGGCCGCCGCCAAAGGGGCGTTCGGGAGGGTCGATCCCGGCCACACCAGCCCCGATGACCATGCGAAGCGGGCCCGGGTTGTGAACCGGCGCGCACCCGCGTACGTGTTTGAGGTGTGGGACCCACCGCGGACGACCGGCTGCTGCGCGCCCTCTACGCCGAACACGGCGGCCCGCTGCTCGGCTACATCCTCCGGCTTACCGGCGGTGACCGGCAGCAGGCAGAGGACGTCGTGCAGGAGACGCTGCTGCGGGCATGGCGCCATCCGGAGGCGCTGACCGGACGTCCTGTCCGGCCGTGGCTGTTCACGGTGGCCCGCAACCTGGTCGTCGACGCGCACCGGGCGCGGCAGGCCCGCCCGCCGGAGGCGGGCGAGGCCCCGCTGGCCGTGCTGCCGGCCGCCGACGACCTGGACCGCGCACTGGAGTCATGGACGGTCGCCGAGGCGCTCGCCGATCTCAGCCCGCAGCACCGGGCCGTGCTCGTCCAGACGTACTACCGCGGGCTGTCCGTCGCGGAGACGGCCGCCGTGCTCGGAATTCCGCCCGGCACGGTGAAGTCGCGCACCTATTACGCGCTGCGCGCGCTGAAACTGGCATTGGAGGAGCGGGGGTTGGCCCCATGAACGCCCGGGAACGGCATGTCGCCAGGTGGCCGGAGCGACCGGAGCGACGGGAGCGACCGGCGCGCACCCGGCCGGCCGCGCCGCTGAGGAGGGCGCCATGTTGAGCACTTGTTCATGGGTGCGGACCTCCCTCGGGGTGTACGTCCTCGGCGCGATCGACCCGGCGGAACGCTCGGAGGTGGACGCCCATCTGTCCTCCTGCGCGCTGTGCCGCGACGAGGTCGCCGCGCTGGCCGGCCTGCCGGCCCTGCTCGGCCGGGTGAGCGAGGAGCAGCTCGCGCAGGTCGCCGAGCCGCCGCCGGCGCTGCTCGGGTCGCTCCTCGCCACGGCGGCCGCCGAGCGCCCGAAGCGCCGCCCCAGGCAGTGGATGTTGCTGGCCGCCGCCGCCGTGGTCGTACTGGTCGTCGGCGCGCTCATCGGCGGTCTCGTCGCGCCGGGGCTCGGCCGGCCGTCAGGACCGCCGCTCGCCGGCCGGACCCCGACGGCGGTCCCGTCGACGCCGGCCCCCGCGCCGATGGAGCAGCGGTCGGCCCGCGACCCGGTGACGAACGTCGAGGCCTGGATCGGCATGCGCGCCCAGGAATGGGGCACAGCGCTGACCGTGCGGCTCCACGGTGCGCCGCACGGGGCGCGCTGCCGGCTGTACGCCGTCGCCAAGGACGGCCGTCGCGACCCGGCCGGCGCGTGGCGGTACGGCGGCCGCGAGTACGAGCAGTTCGACGGTTCGACGATGATCTCCCGCGCCGACCTGGCCCGGTTCGAGATCGTCATGACCAACGGCCGGCGCCTGGTCGTCATCCCGGCTTAGGCCTGTGCTCGGCCATGTTGTGATCGCGCTCACGTACGAGGCCGGGTGATCGGGATCGGCGGGTACCTTTGCTCGTGATGACTGGAACGGTGATCGCGATCGTGGCGCTGGTGGCGGCCACGGCCATCGGCCTCCTCTGGCGGCGGCGCGACGGCCGGCTGCGCCCCCAGCGCGCGCCGGCCCCGGCCAGCGCGCCCGCCGCCGAAGCCGCCGAAGCCGCCCGGGCCGCCGAGCCCGCCGGATCGGGGCAGGCGGCGGAAGGACGCGACCGGCTGACGGCCGCGGACCTCGGTGCCGACCTCGGCGACCGGGCCACCCTGGTGCAGTTCTCCACGGCGTTCTGCGCGCCGTGCCGCGCCACCCGCGGCGTCCTCGGCGAGGTCGCCGCGATGGTGTCCGGCGTCCGGCACGTCGAGATCGACGCCGAGAGCCGGCTCGACCTGGTGCGCCGGCTCGGCGTCCTGCGCACCCCAACAGTGCTGATCCTGGACGGCGCGGGGCACATCGTCCGGCGCGGCTCCGGGCGGCCGCGCAAGGCCGACGTCATCGCCGCGCTCGGCGACGCGATCCCCGCCGATCCGGTCGCCGCGCGAGATAAATGTGACAGCGGGCGAACGGACGCCTAGCATCGTAGGCGTGCGTGACCGGACGGTGCAGCTGCTGACGAAACGGCGCGCGGTCGACTTCTGCCGCGTCGCCGCAGCGCTTTGTCCCGTGGCCTGAGGTAGCCCGCGTCCCCGCATTTCGCCACTCACCTCCCGTACGCACCCATTTCTCGCCATCAGGAGCATCTGCGATGCAGGTCGATCCGCGTGGCCAGCGTTTCGCCGCCGCCGTGACAACGGTTGTCCTCCTCGGTTCCCTGGTCACCGGGAGTTGGGCGCTGCTCGGCGTCCAAGCCCTGGTGTTCGCCGCCGGAGCGGTCCTGGGCGTGCGCCGCGCTCCGTACGCGCTCGTGTTCCGGGCGCTCGTGCGGCCTCGCCTCGGCCCGCCGAAGGAGCTCGAGGACGCCGGACCGCCGCGGTTCGCCCAGGGCGTCGGGCTGTTCTTCGCGGCCGTCGGCACGGTGGGCTACGGGTTCGGTGTCACGTGGCTCGGCCTCATCGCCGCCGCCATGGCCCTGGTCGCCGCGTTCCTCAACGCGGCGTTCGGGTTCTGCCTCGGCTGCGAGATGTACCTGCTGATCAAAAGATTCGCTCCGCAGATCCGCTTCGCCGGCGGCCCGTCCGCCTCGCGGGTGGAGTAAAGAAAGGAGTCCGCCATGAGCCGCTCCGACGTACTGGTCGACGCCGGCTGGGTGGAAGCGCACCTGAACGACCCCGGCCTCGTCCTCGTCGAGGTCGACGAGGACACCAGCGCCTACGACAAGGGCCACATCCGTGGCGCCGTGAAGATCGACTGGAAGACCGAGCTGCAGGACCCGGTCCGTCGCGACTTCGTGGACAAGACCGGCTTCGAGCAGCTGCTGTCCCGCAAGGGCATCGCCAATGACGACCTGGTGATCCTGTACGGCGGGAACAACAACTGGTTCGCGGCCTACGCGTACTGGTACTTCAAGCTGTACGGCCACGAGCAGGTCAAGCTCCTCGACGGCGGCCGCAAGAAATGGGAGCTCGACTCCCGCGAGCTGGTCACCGACGTGCCGGCGCGCCCGGCCACCACCTACCAGGCCAGGGAGCAGGACACGGCCATCCGCGCGTTCCGCGACGAGGTCGTCTCGGCCATCGGCACCAAGGGGCTCATCGACGTACGCTCGCCCGACGAGTTCGTCGGCAAGCTGCTCGCGCCGGCGCACCTGCCGCAGGAGCAGGCGCAGCGGGCCGGGCACGTGCCGACCGCGCGCAACATCCCGTGGTCGAAGGCGGCCAACGACGACGGCACGTTCAGGTCCGACGACGAGCTGCGGCAGCTCTACACCGACGCCGGGATCGACCTGAGCAAGCCGGTCATCGCCTACTGCCGGATCGGCGAGCGCTCGTCGCACACGTGGTTCGCGCTGCACGAGCTGCTCGGCCTGTCGGACGTGAAGAACTACGACGGCTCGTGGACCGAGTACGGCTCGCTGGTCGGCGTCCCGATCGAGCTCGGCGAGGCCAAGTAGCGCCCGCCGGCCAACCAACGACCCGTCCATCGGGGGAGATGGAGGAGCAATGACTGACGGTTGCGCGGCGCCGCCGCAGACGGCGACCCTGCCGGCGACGGTCGACCTGGCCAACGAGGCGGTCATCCAGGGCACGGTGGTGCGCGACGGTGCGCCGGTGGCCGGCGCGTACGCCCGGCTGCTGGATTCCACCGGCGAGTTCACCGGCGAGGTGGTGACCGGCGACGAAGGGATCTTCCGGTTCTTCGCCGCCCCGGGCTCCTGGACCGTCCGGGTGCTGGCGCCCGGCGGGGTGAGCACCGACGCCGGCGTCGAGGCACGGCTCGGCGAGGTGGCCGCCATCGAGGTCGGCATCTGACCGACCCGTCCGCATGACCTTGCGGCCCGCCGCTTCCCGTTCGCAGGAGGCGGCGGGCCGCGCGTTCGTGGGAACCGGCGGACCGGGTGCCGCTCGGGGCGGCAGCCGCTAGAGTCCCCCCGATGCCCAGATCGTCGTGGTTGTCCCCGCTCGCCCTGCCGTGGCATACGGGGCGGCTCGCCATGCGGTTCGCCATCCCGCTCGTCCTGTGGTTCACCGTGGGCAGGGCGGTGCGGTACGGCGTCTTCTACGCCGGTTACCGGTTCATGGGCACCAGCTGGGTGCCGATCGTCGCGTTGAGCCTCGGCGTGCTGGCCCAGCTGGCCGTGACCGTCGTGATGCTCCACAGCGTGCGGGACGGGCTGGCCGCGATCCGGCGCGGCGCCAGGGACGAGAACATGGCGCCGTGGGCGGCCGGGGAGGAAGAGTCGATCTTCGATGCCCTCGGCCGGGCGCTGCTTCCGTTCCTGATCTTCTATGTCGCCTGGGGATGGTTCGGCAAGGACGCCAGAGAACTCGTCGCGTCCGCCGAGGGGCGCGGTTTCGCCGAGGGCGGGATCTTCGAGCAGATCAAGCGCGCGGGACTCCTCGTCAATCTGGTCGACCACATGTACATCGCGATGGCGGCCACGGCCATCTTCTTCATCGCGAAAACCTGCACGGACTGGTGGCTGGTGCCGCGGCTGGCCCGCGTCGGCCCGCTGCTGCTCGCGGTCTTCGAGCTGCACTGGACGCTCTTCGGCGTCTTCACCGTCGACCACTACCGGGGGAACGTGGGCGGCTGGGTCACCGGGCGGCAGGCGTGGGGGTGGCTGGGCGACGTCTTGGGGCCGGCGGCGTCGCTGTGGGGCCCTTTCAAGAACGCCGTGCTCGGCGCCCTCATCTGGCTGGTGATCGCCGGGGTGATCCTCGGCGTCGACGCGGACGAGCGGGCGGCCATCGGCCGGGGACGGATCGGCCGGCGGCTGGCGGCGGTCAGCGGCATCCATCGGCCCAAGAGCCCGCGCGAGGTGCTGTCGAGGGAACTGCGGGACAAGTGGTTCCCCGCGGTGCACGGCATCCGGCTGGTGCGGCGCGCCGGGTGGATGCCGTTCGGGGTCTTCTGCGTGCTGTTCGTCGGCCTCGATGTCATGGCCGACTACCTGCGCCGGGGTGCGTACTACCTGGTCGGGCCGCACCCGATCCCGTTCTGGATGGTCCGGCTGACCCCCATCGACCTCGGCGTCGACCTGGTCCACGACGTGCTGCGCATCTGCCTGCTGGCGGCCGCGTTCGACCTTCTCGTGGCGCGGGTCAGTGCGCGAAACGAAGCACGTCGAGCACGTTCCGCTCCGGGCGGTCATACGCGTCCACGTGCACGTCCAGCACCACTGAGCCCGCCCTCTCCACCGGCACCGTCCCCGTCACCGTGACGCGCGCCGTGCTGCCGGGCGGCGGCGCCTCGCTGCCGACGCTCGGGTTGTCGACGTTGCCGCCGGCCGACCAGACGTGCCCGTCCCTGTCGCGCAGCTCGTAGATGATGGTGTCGAGCTCCTTGACGCCCCGCGCGTCGAGGACCTTGACGTCGAGCAGCAACGTGATCTCGGTACCGCCGGACGAGCCGGCCCCGCCCGGTTGGCCAGGCCGGACCGGTTGACCCGCCTGGCGCCCGAGCATGCGCCACCGGTCGTGCCCGAGCGTGGCCCAGGCGCCCCTCGGCACGACGGTGACGCGCTTGTGCGGATCGCGCGTCACCGCGTTGTTGCTGTCGTCGTACCACTGGAGGCCGATCAGCCCCGGCAGCAGGATCAGCACGGCGCCGAGCTCGATCAGCCGTCGCCTGAGCCGGCGCGGCGCCGCCGGCCGCCGGGGCGGCGGCTGACCCTGCGGCGGGGACCAGCCCGGCGGCGGCGGTTGGGGTCCTGGTAGCGGCGGGGCGTACGCGGGGGGCGGCGGCCCTGGCCACGGCCGCGCGCCGGGCGGCGGTGGCGGCGGTTGTGCTCCCGGCAGCGGCGGCGGCCACGACCGGGGATCACCTGAGGGGGGCGGGGGTCGGTTCACGTGTCAGTCACCGAGCTCGTAGCCCGCCGGCGGCCGCGCCGCGAGCCGCGCCGCCGTCGCCTTGTCGATACCGAGGTCGACGACGGCCTCCGCGGACAGCTGGTTCAGCGGGTCGGCCTGGCCGAAGACCACCCGGGACCCGGCCAGCCGGTCCTTCGGGATCTCGAACAGCAGCGTGCCGGGCGTCCACAGCATCGGCTGGTAGGTCTTCTCCGCGTCCCCGAAGAAGCCGCCCCGGCCGCCTTCGTCGTAGCTGAGGCCGCCCCTGGTCTCGAGCCGGACATGGCCCATGGCGAACGGCTCGCGCTCGGCCCTGGCCCGGAAGCGCACCACCACGAAGATCCCGTCCGCGATGTCGGGACCGTTGCCGAACTTCCTGGTGACCGTCGCCGCGACGTCGTAGCGGTCGACCCGGACGCTGAACACGTCGTTCGTGACCACTTCGCCGATCCGGCCGCGGGTCTGGAGCGGGTTCTGGACGGCCGCCCGCAGTTTCGGGTCGAGCGTCCACAGCCACATGGCGGCCGCGCACAGCCCGGCCGCGACGAAGGCGGCGAGGATGCCGCGCGCCCTGGTCATCCCGCCGCGCCCTGTCGTACCGGCACGGTCACCTCGGCCACGGTCGTCGCGTCCTTGCCGGTCGACCAGTAGTAGGCGCCGCCGTCGAACTGCAGGCGGTACGTCCACTGCCGCAGCGCGACCACCGCACGTCGCGGCGGCGGGCCGGCCAGCTTCCACATCACGTCGACGGCGCGGGTGAGGCGGGGCTGCAGGGAGTCGGCGGCGCCCCTGGCCGGATCGTTCCGTACGTCGTCGGGCGGCCGGTACGGCGCCGGCCCGAGCAGCACGCCCGCGGCGAACCCGAACGTCGATCCCGCCATCGCCACGGTGTCCTTGCCGGTGTTGGTCACCCGCATCCGCACGATGAGGACGGGCACGTTCTTGGTCTCGTACCGCACCTTGGCCGCGCCGGTCCACGCGCCGATCACCTGGACGGAGAACCTGCCCTGGTCGACGGCGGCGCCCGGGCGCACCTGGTCGGGGGCGGTCGGCTGGGCGCGGAGCCCACCGGTGACCCAGGCGACGGCGGTGAGTACCCCGAGTGCTCCCACGACGATCGCCGTGGCCAGCGGCGACCGGGACCGCGGCCCGCCCCCCGTGGGGGCGGGCATGCCGGGCGGCGCCGTCGGCTGCTGGGTACCCGGGTTCATCGCCCCGATCGTAACGGTCTGCGCCGCTCCGCGCGGATCGTCTAGAGTCATCCCGAGGGCAGGCCCTGCGCCCTCGAGGGTCGACGGCAGGGGGAGACAGAACCGATGCGGGCGGCACGATTCATCGTCGGTACCTGTCTCGCGCTGGCACCGGTCGGCGCCGCGCCCGGGGCCGCGCTTGCCGCGCCCGCCGTGCTCCCCGCGCCGGCCGTACGGACCGCGCCGCTGGCGCCGCCGGCGTGCCGGCTGCCACCCGGGGTTCCCAGGCTGACCGCCGAGCCCTGGCCGCAGCAGCGCTTCGACTACGACCAGCTGTGGAAGCTCACCAAGGGCGGCGGCGTGACGGTCGCCGTGGTCGACTCCGGCGTTGACGGCGCCCATCCGCAGCTCGCCGGCAAAGTGACCAGCGTCGATGTGACGAAGACGACCGCGAGTGACTGCCTCGGCCACGGCACCGAGGTGGCCGGCATCATCGGCGCGAAAGACCAGCGCGACCGCAACCGCCCGTTCGTCGGGATCGCGCCGGCCGCCAAGATCCTCTCCGTGAAGTACACCAACGAGGGGCACGTCGCCGGCGCCGACCCCGACCTGGCGAAGGCCATCAAGACCGCCGCCCGCACCAAGGGCGTTCGGGTCATCAACGTCTCGTCGACCGCGCCCGACACTCTCGACCTGCGCGAGGCCGTGCGGTACGCCCAGAGCCGCGACATCCTGGTCGTGGCCGCGGCGGGCAACGTCACCGACGAGCAAAAGGGCAAGGAGCTGCCGGCCTATCCAGCCGGCTACGACGGCGTCATCGGGGTCGCCGCGGTGGACCAGGGCGGCCAGATCAGCGACTTCTCCAACCAGAAGACCCAGATAGCCGTGGCCGCCCCCGGCAAGGACATCATCAGCACCTGGCCAGGCGGCGGTTACGGGGTGGACAACGGGACGAGCTTCGCCGCCCCGTTCGTGGCCGGCCTCGCCGCGCTGATCCGGTCCTACCGGCCGGGGCTCACCTACCAGCAGGTGGCCAACCGGATCCTGGCCACGGCCGAGGGCACGTCGGGCGTCGGCTCCGGCCGCGGCATGATCAACCCGTACGAGGCCCTCACCGCCGAGATCCCCGACAACGCGCCGGCGGTCGTGGCACAGCCCAAGATCGCCGTGCGGCCGGTACGGATCGACCCGCCGCCGCCGGCCGACACCCGCACCCGCGGCATCGCGGTCGCGGTCGCCCTCGGTTGCCTCGGCGCGGCCGTCTGCGTGGCGGTGGCCGGCGCGGTCATCCCGTTGGGCCGGCGCCGCGGCTGGAAGCCTGGCCGCGTCGACCTCCCCCGCGACTGACCCGCCGCCGCCCGCACCGCGCGGCCATTATGGGGCCGCGTTACGGGGCCGCGTTACGGGGGCCGGCGTACAAGCGCGCGCCGCTACGCGCCCTCGGCGGTGGTGGCGCCGAGGTAGGCGGTCTGCATCAGCCGGACGCCGCGCCGGCGCTCGACCAGCTGGCCGCGGCCGACGGGCAGCGGCTTGGGCCGCACGTCGCCGAACAGGCCGCCCTCTTCCTTGGTTCCCGACATGATCAGCGCCGGGGTGGCCATGTCCTTGAGCCGCTGCAGGACCGGGTCGTAGAGCGCCCGGCCGGCGCCGCCCATCGCCCGGGACAGGATCAGGTGCAGCCCGATGTCGCGCGCCTGGGGGAGCAGCTCGACCAGCCCGAGCAGCGGGTTGGACTGCGAGGTCCCGACCAGGTCGTAGTCGTCGACGACGAGGTAGAGGTCGGAGCCGCTCCACCACGACCGCGAGCGCAGCTGGTCGGGCGTCAGGTCGGGCGGGGGCAGCCGTACCTGCAACGCCCCGACGATGTCCTTGAGCAGGCTGACCGCGGCCGTGGAGGACGCGGCGTACCCGATGCGGTGGTCGGTGTTGGCGGTGTCGAGCAGCGACCGCCGGTAGTCGAGGAAGATCAGCCGCGCCTCGCCCGGATCGTGCCGGGCGACGATGCCGTCGGCGACGATCCGTAGCAGGTTGGACTTGCCGCACTCGGTGTCGCCGAACACGACGAAGTGCGGATCGGACTCGAAGTCCAGCAGCACCGGCGACAGCGTCTCCTCGTCGATGCCGATCGGCACCCGGCGCCCGGTCTGCGCGGCCGTCGGCAGCGCGTCGAAGGGCAGGACGTCAGGAAGCATGCGCACCCGCGGCGCGCCCGGACCCTGCCATGCGCCGCTGAGCCGTTCGACCAGCTTGGCCACGCCGTCGGACAGGTCGTCGGCGCCCGACCGCCCGTCGATGCGCGGCAGCGCGGTCAGGAAGTGCAGCCCCTCGCGGGTCAGACCACGCCCTGGCCGCCCCTCGGGCACGTTCTCGGCGAGCTTGCGGTTGACCTCGGATTCGTACGGGTCGCCGAGCCGCAGTTCGAGCCGGGTGCCGAACAGGTCGCGGATGTTGGTGCGGTACTCCGACCACTTGTTCGTGGACGCGACGACGTGGATGCCGAATCCGAGGCCGCGGGCGGCCAGGTCGGTGATGACCGGCTCCATCTGGTCGAACTCCTGGCGCACGGTGAGCCAGTTGTCGACGACCAAGAACACGTCGCCGTACCCGTCGCCGGGAAGGCGGCCCTCGGCGCGCAGCCGCCGGTAGGTCACCATCGAGTCGATGCCCCGCTCGGTGAACTCGCGTTCGCGTTGCGCCAGCAGCCCGGTGACCTCGGCGATCGTGCGGCGCACCCGGTCGGCGTCCAGCCGGGTCGCCACCCCGCCCACGTGCGGCAGCCCGCTGAGCGGGGAGAGCGTCCCGCCGCCGAAGTCGAGGCAGTAGAACTGCACCTCCTGCGGCGTGTGCATCAGCGCCAGCGAGGTGATCAGCGTGCGCAGCAGGGTGGACTTGCCGGCCTGCGGCGCCCCCACCACGGCCACGTGCCCGGCGGCGCCGGCCAGGTCGAGCCAGAACAGGTCGCGCCGCTGGTCGAACGGCCGGTCCACGATGCCGGCCACCGCGTGCAGCCGGCCCCGCCCGTCCCAGCCGGCGGTGGTGAAGCCGTGCTGCGGCGTGGGCGCCAGGCCGGGCAGCAACTGGTCGAGCGTCGGCGGCTCGTCGAGCGGCGGCAGCCAGATCTCGTGCGGCGGCGGGCCGTGTCCCTCGACCTGCTTGACCACGACGTCGAAGAGGCTCTCCTTGCCGGCCACCGCCTTCGGCTGCGCGGCCTGGGCCGCCTGCTCGATGATCGCCGGCTGCATGTAGGCCGGCCCGAACGGCACGATCTGCTTTTGCACCTTGGGGCCGGTCTGCAGCTCCTGCTGCTCGTCCTCGCTGGCCGGTCCGGAGACGTACGCCGCCTTGAACCGGATCATGGTGTCCGTGCCGACCTTGAGGTAGCCGTTGCCCGGTGCCTGCGGCAGCTCGTAGGCGTCGGGGACGCCGAGCACGACCCGCGACTCCATCGCCGAGAACGTGCGCAGCCCGATCCGGTACGACAGGTGGGTGTCGAGGCCGCGCAGCTTGCCCTCCTCGAGCCGCTGGGAGGCCAGCAGCAGGTGCACGCCGAGCGAGCGGCCGAGCCGGCCGATCATGACGAACAGCTCGATGAAGTCGGGCTTCGCCGACAAGAGCTCGGAGAACTCGTCCAGCACGATGAACAGCGTCGGCATCGGGGTGAGGTTGGCGCCCTGCTCGCGGGCCCGCTCGTAGTCGCGCAGCGAGGCGTAGTTGCCGGCCGCCCGCAGGAACTCCTGGCGGCGCACCATCTCGCCGTGCAGCGCGTCGTACATGCGGTCGACCAGCGGCAGCTCCTCCTCGAGGTTGGTGATGACCGCGGCCACGTGGTTGAGCTTCTCCATGCCGAGGAAGGTCGCGCCGCCCTTGAAGTCGACGAGCACGAAGTTGAGCACCTCTGAGGAGTGCGTCATCGCCAGGCCGAGCACGAGCGTGCGCAGGAACTCGGACTTGCCGGACCCGGTGGCGCCGATGCACAGGCCGTGCGGACCGAATCCGCCCTGCGCCGCCTCTTTGATGTCGAGCTCGACAGGGGCGCCGTTCACGTCGATGCCGACCGGCACCCGCAGCCGGTTGCGCGGTGCCCGCGGCCGCCAGTTGGCCCCGACGTCCAGGCCGTACGGGCTGCGCAGGCCGAGCAGCTGGGTCAGCGTCATACTGGCGGACAGGTTGTCGAGCTCCTCGGCCCCGCCGTCGCTGGCGCGCAGCGGGGCGAGCTGGCGGGCGAACCCGTCGGCCTGCACGATGGTGAAGTTGTCGGCGACGCCGAGCCGGGTGGCGACGTCCTTGCCGGTGCGGTCGCGCTTGAGCATCCGCAGGCCGGTCGCGTCCACGTGCAGCCGCAGCATGGTCGCGTCCGAGGTGGGGGCGACCGAGCCGCTGAGGTCGATGACGCAGACGCCCTCGATGCCGTCCGCGCCGATCTGGGAGTCGGGCGTGACCAGACCGCCGTCCACGATCACCAGGTGGTAGGGGAGGTCCTCGGCGGCCAGCCCGGGGGTGAAGCGCGGGCGGTCCTTGACCGCGGCGCCGAACATCGCCTCGATCTGGCCCAGGTTGCCCGCCATGAGCCGGACCGGACCCGCCGCGTCGGTCTCGGTCGGGTGCATGCAGTGGGGGAGCCACTTCATCCACTCCCAGTACGGCATCCGGTCCGGCGACGCGCAAACGCCGATCTTGATGTCCTCCGGGGAGTGGAACGCGACCATCTGGGCGATCATGGCCCGGACGAGCCCGCGGGTCAGCTCCGGGTCGCCGGTGGGCACGATCCTGGCGAACGAGGGGAGCGACACCGCGACCGGGAGCTGCGGCACGGTCGAGTGGGCGCGCACGAACCGGCGCAGCGCGCCCGCGCACATCGGCTCGAGGTCTTCCACCGGCTTGGTCTCCGGCGGCACCAGCTGGACGGCCAGCCGCTGCGGGCCGGTACCGACCCTGATGTGGCCGAAGTCGTCGTCGCGAATGCGGCGTTCCCACAGGCGGGCGCTCATCGCGAGTGACCACAACGAACCAGGATCGGGGCTGTTCCATTCCAGCGCCTCGCGCTGCTGTTCGGCCGCGCGGCGTACTTTCTTCCTGACCTGCGCGAGATAGCGGTAGTAATCGCGGCGCTGGCCGTTCAGCCGCTGTTTCCGCTCACCCGATGTGCGGCCGAGCTGGCTGAACATCATGCCCACCATGGACAGCCCGAACATGCCGCTCGCGACGTACATGATGGGGTTTCCGCCGCCATTGCCCATGAACATCAGGCCCATGGCGGCGCCCCCGGCGACCATGGGCAGGTACATGATCATCTGGCCGAAGCCGCCGGAGATGATCTCGGGGATCTCGGGCGGCGACTCCAGCAGGATCTCCCCGCGCGGAAGCTGCGGCGGCCGGCGCCGTTCCGGCCGCTTGGCGACGATAGTGCTCACTGCTCACTCACCGCACTCATGGCCCGATCACCGTGCGCACGGTGTTCGGGGTGCTCTGTCCTGTTCCGGCCCTGTCCAGGGCGTTCACGGTGCTCGCGATGCTCGCTCGTGACGTTCACTTTCCCCCGCCCGCCACATCACCGAGGCCATCGCCGGCCTTGGCCTGATATGGGTCTCGCTGGTACTGATTTGGGAGCATCCTAAGGAGTGTTTACACGTTAGTGTCACGGCTGACCAGAGACTGGGGGAAACGTGAGCACCGCAATGGATCTGTGCCGGGTGACCATTGTGGCGCCGCGGCGGCGCATCGACCTGTCACTGCCCGCCGACGTGCCGCTCGCGCACATGCTGCCCACGCTGCTGCGGGCCGCTGGGGAGAACCTCGCCGACGCGGGTCTCGCGCACTCCGGCTGGGCGCTGCAGCGCCTCGACGACGCACCGCTCGACCCGGCGCAGAGCCTCGCGGCGCTGAAGGTGATGGACGGCGAGGTGCTGTACTTCCGGCCGCGGATGGCCCAGCTCCCCGAGATGTCGTTCGACGACGTCGCGGACGTCATCGCCACCGGCATCAAGGAACGCTCCGACCGGTGGCGCCCGCACAGCACCCGGTCGGCCGGGCTGTGGGGCGGCGCCGGGCTGCTCGGTGCCGGCGGGGTCGCGCTCGCGCTGTCCGGGCCGCCCTGGGCGGTGCCGGCGGTGGCCGCCGGGCTCGTCGCGCTGGTGCTGCTGGTCGCCGGGGCGATGATGTCCCGGGCGATGGGAGACGCGGGCGCTGGCGCGGTGATGGGGTACGTGGCCGTCCCGTACGCCTTCCTCGCCGGGCTGCTCATCCCGGCGCGCGAGACCGTGCCGAGCGTCTTTCGCGTCGGCGCCCCGCACATGCTCGCGGGGTTCGGCGCCGCGTCGCTCGCGGCGATCGTCGGCGGGGCGGTGATCGCCGAAGGGCTGCCCAACTTCCTGGGCATCGCGCTGGCCGCGCTGACCGGCACCATCGGCGCCGGCGTCGTCGTGGCGCTGCCCGGCACGCCGCCCGCCGGGGCGGCCGCCGCCTGCGTCGCCGTCGTGGTCGCGCTCACCGCGCTGATCCCGTCGCTGGCCTTCAAGCTGGCCAGGCTGCCGCTGCCCGCGGTGCCGTCCAGCGCCGAGGAGCTGCGCGGCGACACCAGCCTGGTCAACGGCAAGGCCGTGCTCGAGCGGACGGCGGTCGCGGACAAGTTCGCCACCGGCCTGGTCGCCGGCGCCGCGCTCGTCGCCATCGGGACCGAGGCCTTCCTGTCCGCTGAGGGCGGCTGGCTGGCGGTGTCCATGGGCCTCGCGATCTCGCTGGCGCTGATCCTGCGGGCCCGGGTGTTCCGCGGCCGCCTGCAGCGGGTGTGGATGTTCCTGGCGGGGCTGGCCGGCGTCGGCGTCCTCGCCCTGGGCGCGATCGAGCCGCACGAACCGGTGACGACGCTGGCGGGCGTGGTGCTGCCGCTGGTGGGGGCGACCATCATGACCGTCGGTCTCGGCCTGTGGCTGCCGGGCAACCGCCCGTCCCCGTTCTGGGGAAGGGCCGGCGACATCCTCGACATCATCGTCGTGGTCAGCCTGATCCCGCTGGCCCTGGGCGTGCTCGACCTCTACACCTGGATCCGCGGCCAGACGGGGTGAGCGACGCCGGGCGCGGGTCGGCACGCGGCCCGGTGCCCAGTGGTTGCCGGGGATTATCCGGAGATTTCATGACGAGCGCGTTTTGACGGGTTGGGGCGCATCGGCTGCGGTGTCCGGCCCGGCGTCATAATGTGTCCGGCGAGACCGGCGTGCCCGAAGACGCGAGATGACGCGTTGTGACGGAGGCGAAGGCATGCTGCCAGAGTGGCAGGCCCACATCGACGAGCTCCTCGAGCGATATCGCGAAAAGCGTGACCAGCTGCGCGACCTGCGCACCGCGATGGACGACGCGGGTGCCACCGTGACCACGGAAGACGAGATGGTAACGGTGTCGATGGGTCCGCATGGACGGTTGACAGGGCTGGAGTTCAACCCCCGCGTCTATCGCAAGATGAGCCCGTCCGAGCTGGCCGCTGCCGTGCTGGCCGCGGTGGGCGAGGCCAGGGCGCAGGTGGACGGGCAGCTGCGCGCCGCCCTGGCCGGCGGCGCCGACGACGATGTCTTCGACCCGTCGCGGCTGCTGCCCGAGCGGCCGGACGACCTCGACGCCTTTCGTGACAGGTACGGGCTGCGGCCGGCACCCGGTGATGCCCGGTGACCGCCGTCGGCGTCCGGGGCGCGGCGAGGCCGCGCGGGGATCGGGCATGAGCGCGCCCGGGCGCGGTGCGCCGGGCGGCGAGCTGCGGGTCGAGCCGGCCGCGCTGCGCCGGCATGCCAGGACGCTGGGCGAGCGCGGCGACCGGCTCCAGGAGGTCTTCGCCGAGCTCGGCGCGGCGCTGGCCGCCGAGGGCAGGTGCTGGGGCGGCGACGCGGTCGGCCGGCACTTCGAGCAGGGGTACGAAAGGCCACGCCACGCCGCGTACGAGGCCTTCTCCCGGCTGCCCGGCGCGATCAAGGACATCGGTTCCGGGCTGGAGACGATGGCCAGGACGTACGAGGCGGCCGAGGACGCCGCGACGGTGAACGCCGCCGCGGTGACAGCCGCCACCGTGGACCCTTCCCTGGCGGACGGCGCCGGTGCGGACGGCTCGAGGGTGAAGGGCTGAATCCGTGGGTCCGGAAATCCCCGCCGAGGTTCGATGGCTGTCGTGGATCGTCGAGCCGGACTGGCCGGAGGGCGACGAGACGGCCATGCGTCGCTGTGCCGAGGCGTGGCGCGCGGCCGCGGCCGGCGTCAACGAGCTGATCCCCGACCTGCAGGGCGACGCGGCGGGCGTGCTGCGTTCCGTCCAGGGCGCGGCGGCCGACGAGTTCGAGCGGCATTGGAAGACTTTCGTCACCGCCGACCCGCGCCACCTCCCCAGGCTGGTCGAGCGGTGCGAGCGGCTGGCCGGCCAGCTCGACCGCGGCGCCCGCGACGTCGAGTACGCGAAGTACCTTTTCGTCGCGCTGCTGATCGGCACGGCGACCGACATCGCCGAGCTCACCGCGAGGTCGGCGGCCGGCGCGCCAGGCGCGGCCGCGGCGGGGATCCCCGCGATCGAGGCGGCGGCCAGGGTCACCTCGCACGCCATCTTCCAGCACCTGCTGACGGCGGTCACCAGGGGCGCGGTCGTCAGCCTGCTGCAGACCGCCGGGTTCGACGTGCTGCTGCGGGCGATCCAGGTCGCCGGCGGCGCTCCGGCGCCGTCGCCGCTCCCGGCGCAGGACCCGCCGGCGGCACCGGGCGGCGGATCCGGCACCGAGCTGGCCCACGCGGACGGCGCGGACGGCGCGGACGGCAGCGACGGCGCTGACGACGGCGGGGATGCGGCCGGTCGGCCAGGTGATGACGGGGACCGGCGCGACGACGCGTCCCCGCCGCCTGCCGTCTTCTTCGCCCAAGCCATGGGCGGTCCTCGCAGGTCAGCCCGCAGGTCGCGCGGCGGCGGCCGGGCGGGAGCCGCCCGCCCCGCACCAGGGATGCGGCTGGAGCTGGCGGACCGGCGGGCGGACGACGCGGCGCACGACGCCGACCAGCTCGATGTCCGTGGTCCTGCCGAGGTCATCGGCGTCGGGGCGCGGCGGCCCGGGCCCCCGCCGGGACCGGGCCCGGCGTACGGCATGGGCGAGCCGACCCCGGCGGGCCGGTCGCTGTACGGGCCGGACGAGGCTGGCATGCGCGAGCTGGCGCGCCGGGTGCGGCCCGACCCCGGCCGGTACGTCGTCGACGGGCACGGCACGCGCACCGGCATGCGCCTGGGCGACCGCGATCTTTCCGCCCGCGACGTCGCCGGCATCATCCGTGCCGACCCCGCCTGGGCCGGTCGCGACGTGGTGCTGCTGACCTGGAACGCGACGCCGGGCGACGGTGCCGCGATCGCCGTCGCCCTCGCCCGCGAGCTCGGCGTGCCGGTCGTCGCGCCTGTTCTCCCCGTCTGGACCGACAACCGGGGCCGTGTCCTCTTCGCGGCGGCGGCCGGCGCCGCGGAGCCGGGCCACGGCGTGGCGGCCGGCCGGGGCGACGTCCCGTCCTGGCACGGCCCGACCTGGCCGCCCGGCCGGGGCTGGCGCACGCTGCATCCTGACAGCGTCCCCGCGCCTCCCGGCCCGGACGCCGTCGTGGACGACGCGCGGGACGGCGACGACGTCGCCATGGCGGCGGCGGGGCGCGCACCTCGATGACGCACCGCCGAGCGGCGGATGCCCGCTTCATGTGGCGACGGCGATCCAGCCAGGAAAGGAAGTGACCCCGCGATGTCCCAGCCCGAGCACCGTCTGGCCGACCCGCAGCCGGCGGCCCGGCCCGGCCAGGGGCCGCTGCCGTTCGACGAGGACCGATACGACCGGATGATCCAGGACATCGGCCGGGTGCTGCTGCGGGCGGCGCCCGCGGGATGGCGGCGCATCGACCTCAAGGTCCTCATGGTGACGGCGGGCCACGACATCACGCTGACGATCATCATGAACGACGGGACCACGACCACCGTCGAGCCGCCCGCCGCGATCGCGCGGCTCTGCGCCGAGCTGAGGGCCCGGATGTACCGCCCGGGCGAGGGCACCTGGTTCGGCCTGCGCTTCACGCTCGACCCGCCGGGCGACTTCCACGTCAGCTACAACTTCGACTTCGACCCGCTGTGGCGGCCGCCGATCCGGCCGGACGTGTTCGCCGATGACGTCGCCGCCTTTCCGCGGGACGAGGCGCACATCCCGGACTGGCTGCGGGAAAAGCTCGTCGAGACGGCGGCCGGATCCGGCGCGGCCGGCCGGCCGGATCCGAGGTAGGCGGACGTGGCCGACAGCGAGCAGTCGAACCTTGGGCAGCCGATCTCCGCCGAGCAGGACTCGGTGCTGCAGGACATCGCCCTGGTCCTGGCACACAACCTGCCGGCCGGCTGGCAGAAGTGCCTCGCCGTGCACAACGCCCTCGGCTCGCACGCGGAGACCACCGTGCGGATCGAGCGGCTCAACGGCCCGCCGGCCGACGTGGAGGGGCCGGCGGCCCTCGGCGAGCTGTTCACCCGGCTGCGCGCCGGCATGTACAGGACCGGCGTCGGCACCTGGTTCACCGCCCGCTACCGGCTGACCCATCCCGTCGACTACCAGGTGGCGTACGACACCACCGGACGGCCGGACTGGTCGGCGCCGCCGCCTCCCGAGGCGTACGACGACGAGCTGCGCCGCTTCCCCCGCGACGCCGAGCACACCCCCGACTGGCTGCGCCCGTCCGGCGGGCGGTTCCAGATGGCCAGGGTCTTCGACTCGCTCGGCCCCGGCCAGACGCCGCGGTTCGACCGGCCGCCGGTGCCCGACGACGAGGTGGAGGCGGTCGCCGACTACCTGACCAAGGCGCCGCTGGTGCTGGCGGCCCGCAGCCTCGACAACGACCTCCTCGACCCGGACCGGCCCGAGAAGGTGCCGCTGACCTACCTGACCGACGGCACCTGGATCTGGCCGGGAGGCGTCGGCTACTACCTCAGGACCCACGGCGTGCCGCCGGAGCCCGAGCTGGTCGAGCACATCCGCAGCAGGGGCTACCGGCCGCCCGACGTCGACGACCACACCCGCGACGTCGCCGTCGCCACCATCATGGGCCAGCCACCCCCGCCCGGCCCCACTCCGGCCTCGCGAGACGCGGCCGACGCGGCGTCGGACACGCGGGCCGTCGATCTGGAGCCGCCGTCCCCGGCCCCGGACGCCCAGGTGGAAGCGGCTGCCGCGCCCGCACCGCGGGCCGCGACGGAGCCGCCGGAAGGCGAGGCGGCCGAGGGAGGCGGCGAAGGAACGGTCCCCGACCACGAAGCCTTGGTCGTGGAGCCCGATCCGGGTGGTCCGACCGCCGCCGACGGCTCCGCCGGCGAGGAGTCCCCCGAGGGCGAAGCCGAGCCTCCCGTCCCCGAGCCTGTCGCCGAAACCGCGGTGCGGCCCGTTGCCGGGGACGCGGACCGCGCAGACGGTGCCGACCACGCCGAGGAACCGGACGGCACCGAGGAACCGGACGGCACCGAGGAACCGGACGACGTCGAGGAACCGGACGACGCCGAGGAACGGGACGGCACCGAGGAACGGGACGGCACCGAGGAACCGGACGGCGCTGAGGCCGCGGACGGAGAAGGTGACGTCCCCGACGGCGGTGCCGGCCGCGAACGCGCTGGTGAGCCCGGCCCGGCCGGGGAGGCGCCTGCCCGTGGCGACCCGCTCGGCTCCAAGCTCGACCCGCGGGCACTGGAGCTGCACGCGCCGCCTCCGGCACCCGACGGGCGGGCGGACGGGCGGCCGGATGGCCGGGACGCCGCGACGCTCGACCGGTTGCGCGACCGGCTGGCCGAAGCAGGGGTCGACCCCGGGGTGTACGGGATCGAGACCGTGGTCGAGGGTGCGTGGTGTCTTGTGCGAGCGGGCGACGGCTGGGCCGCGTTCCGCGAGGCCGGCGGCGAGCAGGCGGACCGGGTCGCGTTTCCCTCCGCCGGCCAGGCCGCGGCGTACCTGCTCGGGTCGCTGCTCATGGCCGGACCGGGGGAGGCGGCCGCGCCGCCGCGGGCCT
>DASUWU010000160.1:0-4126 GCA_036378315.1 Streptosporangiaceae bacterium
GGCGCTGATCTTTTCGGGGGCGGGGACGTTCATGGTGACGGTCCAGGTGTTGGAGCCGGTCACTGAGACGTTGAGGTTGTAGCGGTCGCTCCAGCTCTGGCCGGCCGACAGGGTCGCGGTGCAGCCACTGCCGCCGCCACCGCCACCGCCGCCACCGCCGCCGCCCGAGGAGCCGCCGACGTTGACGCTGGAGCTGCCGCTGCTCTGGAAGCCTTCGGTCGCGAGGATCTGGTAGTTGAAGCTACCGAGGTTCATGCCGTGGCTGGCCCAGGCGTCGAAGTGGTTGCCGGCGGTGATGGTGCCGCCGGTGCGCTTGGACTGCCGGACGCTCCAGTACTGGTTGAACGTCGCGGTGCCGATGATGGACGGCGCGTTGGTGCGCGTCGTCTCGTAGATGTCGTAGGTGCCGCCGTCACTGGTGACGGTGCCCTTGAAGGTGCCCGTGGGCCGGAAAGACCCCCAGTTGTCGACGATGTAGTACTCGACGAGGGGGCTGGTGGTCCAGCCGTACAGGGCCAGGTAGGCGTTGCCCGAAGGGTTGAAGCTGCCCGAATAGCTCACGGTGCGCCGGGCGCCGGGGTTCCAGCCCTTGCCGGCGACGAAGTCGCCGGTGTTGCGCCAGGAGGTGCTGTACGCGCCGCCGGAGGAGAGCGTCATCGAGACGGTGCCGGGGCTGTCGGTCCAGAACGAGTAGAAGAAGCCGTTGTCGGAGCCGGTCTGGTTGGAGCTGATCGTCGTGTCGGCGTTCGCCGTGCCCGGCATGATCGCCAGCGCCACTGCGCAGACGAGACCGATGAGCAACTTCGTACGCGCGGCGAGCAGCAGCGTGATCCGGCTGCCTCTGGAACTCTTTGGTCGAACGGGGGTGTCATTCATAGGGCGCTTCCTCCTCGTGAGCGCTGGCGGGGGGGTCAGGCAGCGTGATACGCCCGTGCGGAGGGAGTCGGTGGCCGGGGTGACGGCCACTGCGCGTACGGCACCGTACAACGCGGCGGGGTTGGCCGGACGTCGTGGTCGACGACCGGATGACGGCCGCGGGCGGGGTGGCCCGGATCGGCAGAGTCAATGCCTGTCGATGGCCTGAGTATGGGCAAGCTCCCGATCAGTGTCAATGACTTTCGTAAATGTTTCTAAGTCGGCGGTCGGGCCTGTTTCCCCTGGCCAGTAAGGGCTAATGGCCGACTAGCTGCGGACTTGATGGATGCCTCCCGGCTGGCCGTGCGGAGTTCTGGAGCTGCGCTTGCCGAAACTTTCGAGAGGTCTTTCACGAGCCCGCGCCGGCCCACGACCGAACCGAGTGTCCGGGCCGGCGAGTAATCTGGTCCGCGCTATGGCGCATGTTGTCTGGGATTGGAACGGCACTCTCTTCGACGACGTCGAGGCCGTGGTGGCCGCGACAAGCGAGATCTTCGCCCCGTACGGTCTCGGCCCGTTCGGGGTGGACGACTTCCGGGCCTTCTACACCCGCCCGATCTGGGTGGCCTACGAGCGGCTGCTCGGGCGCCCGCTGAAGGACGGCGAGTGGGAGCGGCTCGACGGCGCATGGCACGACAGCTATCACCGGCTGATGGTGACCTGCGGCCTGGCGGTCGACGCCCGCCCGACGATCGCCGCGCTCACCGCCGCCGGCCATACGCAGTCGCTGCTGTCCATGTGGCGGCACGAGCAACTCGTCCCGACGGTCACCCGGCTCGGCATCGCCGCCGCGTTCCGCCGGGTGGACGGGCTACGGCTCACCGAGCAGGCGGGCGGGCACAAGGCCGGCCTGCTGCTTCGTCACCTCGCCGGGCTCGGCATCGACCCGGACGACGTGATCCTGGTCGGGGACAGCGCCGACGACGCGGCCGCCGCCCGGGAAGCCGGCGCGCGTGCCGTGCTCTACGCGGGCGGCATGACCGCCCGCGCCGCGCTCGAGCGGATCGGCGTCCCCGTGGTGGGCCGCCTCGCCGACGCCGTCGACCACATCTGACGGCGCCGGCGCCGGCAGCGGCCTACGAGCCCATGTGCGGGTAGCGGTGGTCGGTCGGCGGCACGAACGTCTCCTTGATCGACCGTACGCTCACCCAGCGGGTCAGGTTGAAGATCGATCCGGCCTTGTCGTTGGTGCCGCTCGCCCGCGAGCCGCCGAAGGGCTGCTGCCCGACGACCGCGCCGGTGGGCTTGTCATTGATGTAGAAGTTGCCGGCGGCGAAGCGCAGCCGTTCGGTCGCCGCGGCGATCGCGGCGCGGTCCCTCGCCACGATCGAGCCGGTCAGGCCGTACGGGGCGGCTCGCTCCATCTGGGCCAGCATCGCGTCGTAGTTGGCGTCGTCGTACACGTGCACGCCGAGGATCGGGCCGAAGTACTCCTTGGTGAACATCTCGTCCGCCGGGTCGGCTGCCTCGACGATGGTCGGCTCGACGAAGTAGCCCTCGGAGTCGTCGGCGCCGCCGCCGACGAGGACGCGCAGGCCGGAGGTCGACCTGGCCCGATCGAGCGCCGCGGTGTGCTTGGCGAACGCGCGGTCGTCGATGACCGCGCCCATGAACAGCGACAGGTCCTCGGCGACGTTCCCCATGGTCAGCGACTCGACCGTGTCACACAGGTCGTCGCGCATCCGGTCCCACAGCGACCGCGGCAGGTAGGCGCGCGACGCCGCCGAGCACTTCTGCCCCTGGTATTCGAACGCGCCGCGGACGAGGATGGTCTGCAGCGCCTCGGGGTCGGCGCTCGGGTGCGCCACGACGAAGTCCTTGCCGCCGGTCTCGCCCACGAGCCGCGGGTACGTCCGGTAGCCGGCGATGTTCTCCCCGACCGTCCGCCACAGGTGCTGGAAGGTCGCGGTGCTCCCGGTGAAGTGGATCCCGGCCAGGTCGGGATGCGGCAACGCCGCGTTCGACACCGCCTGGCCGTCGCCGGTCACCATGTTGATCACGCCGGGCGGCAGCCCGGCCGCCTCGAGCAGCCGCATCGTGACGTGCGCGGCGAGCTGCTGGGTGGGGGACGGCTTCCAGATCACCACGTTGCCCATCAGCGCCGCCGAGGTCGGCAGGTTCGCGGCGATGGAGGTGAAGTTGAACGGCGTGATCGCCAGCACGAACCCTTCGAGCGGGCGGTACTCCATCCTGTTCCACACGCCGGGGGACGATTGCGGCTGCTGGGTGAGCAGCTGCCGGCCGTAGTCCACGTTGAACCGCCAGAAGTCGATCAACTCGCAGGCGGCGTCGATCTCGGCCTGCTGCACGGACTTCGACTGCCCGAGGATCGACGCGGCGTTGATCGCCGCCCGCCACGGCCCGGAGAGCAGCTCGGCCGCCCGGAGCAGGATGGCGGCGCGCTCGTCGTACGGCATGGCCCGCCAGCCCGGCGCGGCCTGCTCGGCCGCCTGGATCGCCCCCCGTACGTCGGCCTCCGTCGCGTTGCCCATGTGCCCGAGCACGTGCCGGTGGTTGTGCGGCTGGACGACATCGATCGTGGCGCCGCCGCCGAGCCGCTGCTCCCCGCCGATCGTCATGGTCAGCTCGTGCCGCTCGCTGGCCAGCTCCTTGATCTTGGCCTCGAGCGCCGCCCGCTCGCGGCTGCCCGGGGCGTACGCCTTGACCGGCTCGTTCGCCGGTACGGGCACGTTGGTGACGGCATCCATGTTCTGCGCTCCCCAATCGCCGACTTCGTTGTCGATGAAGGCCCGCGCCCGGCCGGCGCCCGCCGCGCGCGGATGACCGGTCAACGCCGGTTTGGTGCTCTTCTACCCCATCGTCCCAAACACGATGCCCCCGTGCCGGTCTCACCCGTCGGCATAGAGCCGCGGCAGGTCGACCAGCTCCACGTCGCGGCGGCCGCCGGCCAGCTTGGCGAGGTCCGCGGTGAAACCCGATCTGGAGAACAGCAGCAGCATGGGCGGCCCCTGTACCCGATCGGCCGGCAGCAGGTCGCGGATATGCTCTAGCCGCCGGACGGCGGTGACGTCGACCCGCTTGGCGGTGGCCTTGACCTCCCCGATGGCGGCGATCCGATCGGCGCCGCCCGGCTGAGCCTCGATGGCCACGATGTCCAGTTCGTGGGAGGACCGGCAGGCCCGGCAGGCGAGCACCGCCGGCCGGACGCGACTCACCCGCCCGCCGATGCTCGCCGGTCCGGCGTGGGACA
>DASUWU010000161.1:0-22320 GCA_036378315.1 Streptosporangiaceae bacterium
GCCACCGTGTTTCCGCCCCCGATGCGGATATGCGAGCCCATGAAGATCTTCCCACTTGGATCGATCTCCGGCGGGACCGGAAGCGTCCGGGTACGACGCATCCGCGCGTTGTTCCTGACCGTCTCCGACTCGTCGGGGACGACCCTTGCGGCCGCGATGACGGCGCCGTCCCCGCGCGGCTGGAGGCACCACGCCCTGAAGTCGCCGGAAAAGCCGCCCCCGCACTTAGCCTCGGCGAAGGCGTTCAACGCCAGCAGTGCCTGCCAGGCATGCTGGGCCCAGACCGAGTTCTGGGCTCTATTCTCGAGATCCAGCGTTGTGTCAGTGTCGCCGGTGAACTCGACCAGCTTGAGATCGCTGAGCCGCTCGATCACATCGGAGAACGATTTCGGCAGTTCGACATGGAGGGCCTTCGCGGCTGGGACGGCACTCGCCTGGCCGGCATCTTCGAGCCGTGTCCTGAGGTAGCGGTTGTGCGCCTCGAGGTCGGCGATCCGGTCGATGGCGAGCTCGAGCTCCGCCGTGGAGTCGAGCAGGCCGTCCTGCAGCTCTGCGAGCCGTTCTCGGTCGCGGGCCTCGACGCGTTCGGCCTCATCGAGGAGCTGGCCCGCGGCTTCCAGATCGCCCCGCAGCCGGTCCAGCTCAGCGACGGGCCGCGCCTCATCACCCTCTCGCTCCTGCCGGAGCAGTTGGCCGAAGCCCGATCTAGGCAAACGGACGAGTGCGCCGGGCAGCCGCGCGTCCGCAGCCAGCTCTCGCGGTAGCCCGGCCAGCACCCGGGATGCCCGGCCGGGGTTGACCTCGATCCTGGCCGCCGACATGATCCGGTGCCGCCGCGCGTCGGCGGCGACGGCGGGGTCGACTTCCGGCAAGTATGTCCGTACGGCACCTCCCCACACGGCATGGGTATCGCCGATCGCGGCCTTGAGGGCGCGCGTGGCCAGCGGATCGAGGATGTAGATGCCAGCCAACCCCACGACGTGCTTGGTGACGAGTTCGATGGTCTGCCGCCATTCCTCGAATTCAATCCGGCTGTGCGCCGATGCGACGATCGCCGGCAGCCTGCGGTCGGGATCGCAGAGGACGTCGATGAGCCGGTCCACGTCGACCGGCCGGACCAACCGCGGCGCCGCGCGCAGCTCCATGGACGAGTCGTAGGCCTCGACTGCGTCGAGAAGCTGCCGGACGATGTAAGGGACGGCTGCGCGCTGGCCGGGGTCCTCGACATCGGAGTCCTTGCGCATGAACTCGACATCGAGCCAAAACCACGTGCGCGCTGTGCCGTTCGTACGGCGGGGCGCGTGGACGACCAGCGAGCTCAGCCAATGGCCGTTCTGCTGGTGCTCTCTCAACTGCCACCGCTGCGTCTGCGTGCCGTCGGAGCCGTTGCCGGCCGTATGGAGCAGCTCCTTTCCCGCCCCGACTCGGGCGAAGCCGGCGTCGAATGCCGCGACGTCCAGCTCTTTTCTCCTGAGCCACGCCCGTACTTCATCAGACGCCGCGTGAAAGGCATCGGCCGGAGCCAAGTCCGTGTGGAAAACCGTCCGGTACCTGCCGTTGCTCACCGCTACCTCTCCTCCGCGATCGTCGTGCACCTAACCGCGCATCTTGCTCTGTGGGACGCATGAGACTGCGAGGAGGTGCTCATTGTGACCGCTCGTGGACAACATGTGAGATGACCTGAGACCAGGTGTGGGAGCACAGTCCAAACGAGGAACGCGGGGTAAGAAGGAAGGCGGAAAATGAGCGCATGGTGTCGTCCGCCGCGCGACCTGAGACCTCCACTGCGCAACGGGACGCGCGCCCCGATCACCGCAGGGGCTCGCCCCGGCGGTGGCTCATGGCGCTCGCCGTCGCGGCGCTGCTGGCCCAGATGGCGGCCGCGATGGGCAGCGCGGCGGTACGGCAGACGCCGACGACCGACGAGCCGGTGTACGTGGGGGCGGCAGCGGTCTACCTGCGGCAGCACGCCCTGTGGGACAACCCCGAGCACCCACCGCTCGGCAAGCTGATCATCGAGGCGGGCGTGGCGGCGGCCAAGCCCCGCCCGAGCCCGCCGCTCGCCGGCTCCGAAGGCGACGTCGGGCGGCGGCTGCTGTATGAGTCGGGGAACGACCCCGGCCACCTGATGCTGTGGGCCCGGCTGCCGATGATCGCGTTGACGCTGCTGTTCGGGCTCGTGGTGTTCGCGTTCGCCCGCGACGTGGTGGGCCCGGCCGGAGGCCTCCTGGCGCTCGCGCTGTACGCGTTCTCACCCGACCTCATCGCGCACGGATCGCTCGCCACCCTCGACGTGCCGGCGGCCGGCTTCCTGCTCACCTCGGTCTGGTTGCTGTGGCGGGCGCGGCGGCGGCCGCTGCGGTATCTGCCGCTCGCCGGGGCCGCGCTCGGCGCGGCGGTGGCCACGAAGATGAGCGCGCTGCCGGCGATCCCGGTGCTCATGGCGCTGGCCGGCCTTTCGGTGTGGGCGGCGGCGTCCGGGCGCGAGCGGCGCCGGCGGCTGGCGCTCGCCGCGGGCGCGGCGGCCGGGGTGGCCGTCGTGGTCGTCGGCGTGGTGTGGGCCGCCTACCTGACCGTCGACCCGCGGCTGCGGTGGGCGGCGCCGCCCGGCCTGCCCGCCGTCCACGGATGGCGCGGGCTCGCCATCGACCGGCTGCCGTTCCCCCGGCCCTACCTGGACGGGATGCGCGTCCAGTTCGGCTTCGAGGACGCGCGGTGGGGCGGGTTCCTGTTCGGCCGGCAGTACGTCGGGTCGCTGTGGTACTACCTGCCGGCCGCGCTGCTGGTGAAGACGCCACTCGGCATGCTCGCACTGTGGGTCGCCGGGATCGCGGCGCTGCTCGCGGTGCCCAGGCTGCGGCCCGCGGCGCCGTACGTGCTGGTCCCCGCGGCCGCGCTCATGGCGGTGGAGCTGACGGAGACCCGCAACCTGGGCGTCCGGTACGTCATCTTCATCCCGATGTTCCTCGCGGTCGCCGCGGGCGGCGTCGCCGCCGTCCGCCGCCCGCGCCCGGTGCCCGTCGCGGCGGTCGCGCTGGTGGCGTTCGTCGCGGTCAGCTCGCTGCGGACCTACCCGTACTACCTGCCGTACTCCAACGAGGCGTTCGGCGGGCCGGCCAAGACCTACCTGCGGCTGCACGACTCGAACGTGGACTGGGGGCAGGACCTCGGGCGGCTGGCCGACCGGCTCGGGCGGCGGTACGCGGGTGAGCCGGTGTGGCTCGTCTACAAGGGCGCCGGCCTGCCGTCCGCCTACGGCATCGCCGCCCGCGACCCGCTCAAGGTCCCCCAGCACCAGGTCCGCGGCCTGCTCGTGGTCTCCGACAGCAGGATCGACCGGCCCGACCCCGCGCTCGCCGCGCTGATCAGGACCAGCACGCCGATCGACGAGGTCGGCCACTCCATCACTATCTTCCGCCGAACGCCGTGAGGAAGCGGTCGCGGAAGGTGTCCATGCGCCAGACCGGGGCGGCCGGGCCAGGCCGCACGCCGTCCTGCCAGCCCCAGCCGGAGATCCTGGCCAGCACGGCCGGATCGCGGGCGATGATCGTGACCGGGACGTCGTGGCCGGCGTGCGGGCCGGACACGATCGGCGCTGGCTGGTGGTCGCCGAGGTAGACCAGCACCATGTCGTCGCCGCCGTAGGTCTCCATGTAGGTGAAAAGGGTGGTCAGCGAGTACTGGATGGTCCGCATGTACGCGGCGCGCACGCGGGCCGGGCTGCGCCACACGTCGGCCGGCTGGTCGCCGGCCTTGGCCATCGGGCCGTAGATCGAGCCGTCGCCGACCTCGCTCCAGCCGACCATCTTGGGCGTCGGCGCCCACGGCGAGTGGCTGGTCACCAGGGGCATCTCCGCCATCACCGGGGCGTGGTGCGGCGCCGCGCGCTCGAAGCGCTGGAAGGCGGACAGGGTGTACTGGTCGGGCGGGGTTCCCCAGTTGAAGCCGGGGCCGCGGTAGCCCATGTTCCAGTGGTCGTAGACATGCTGGTCGCCGTAGAACGCGGCCTCCGACCAGGGCTTGGTGTTGCCCGGCATGACGGCGACCGTACGCCAGCCGGCCGTGCGGAAGGCCTTGGTGAGGGTGAACCGATCGCTGTGGACCAGGCTGTCGTAGCGCTGCTGGTTGTCCGTCCACAGCCCGGACAGCAGCGTGCCGTGCGCCAGCCAGCTGCCGCCGCCGAAGGTCGGTGAGGTGAGGAAGGCGCTGCGCGCGGCGAACCCCGCCGCCCGCAGGCCGCTGTCCCCGGTGGCGAGCGTCGCGGCCACCCCGGGGTCGTTGACGGCGACCCGCCCGTAGCTCTCGACGAACGACAGGATGACGTCCTTGCCGCGCAGCCCGCCGAGGAGCTGCCCGGGCGGGGTGTGCTGGAACCGGTCGTAGGCGCGGAGCTGGGCGGCGAACGTACTGTGGTCGCGCAGGTCCGCGGGCACCTGCATCAGGCGGCCGGCGGCGTCGGCGGCGAGCGGCGTGCCGGGGACGAGCTGCGCGCCGAGCGCGGCGCAGGCCACCCAGGCCACGCCGAGCACGGCGACGCCTGGCACGGCGACGGCGGTGTGCCGGCCGACGATGCGCAGCAGCCGCAGCACAGCCAGCGTCATGAGGCCGAGCACGCCGACGGCGATGAGCACCGTCACGACGATCGCCGCGATGCCGGCGGCGCGACCGGCGGTGGTGCCGAGGAACTCCGCACCGGCGCCGAGGAACGGCCAGTCGAACACCGGGTGGAACGGCCGGTTGAGCGCCTCGTAGAAGCCGATGTCGAGGATCTTCAGCATGGCCAGCAGCCCGAGGAGCACGCCGGCGACGATCGCGACCGCCCGCAGCGGCCGCGGCCGGCCCCGCAGCACGATGGCGAGCGCGGCCACGAGGAGCCCCTCCAGCGGGATCCGCACGAACATCGCGGGGGTGAACCGGGTGAAGTCATTGGGCGCGACGAGCGCGAACAGCACGAGCAGGCAGGCCAGCGCCGTGGTCACCCGACCAGCGACGCGCCGCCGGCGGCTCGGCCCGTCGCCGCCGGAACGCTCCGTGGTTCCTGTCGGCTCCAAGCGTTCGGCGGTCGCCTCCTGGCCGGTGGCTGACGGATGAAGGGACGACACGTCGCTGTCCTTTCGAACGGTTCGTACGGTTCGGACGGGCGGGAGAGATACGGATGTGGCCGGCGTCCATGGTTACGGGTGACCGCGGCGGCCGGTTCAAGGATCGCGGGTGGCAGACTGCGCAAGGTGAGCGTGCGCCCCTATGTGCTGCTGAGCGTCGCCGCCTCCGTCGACGGCTACATCGACGACGCCGGCCCGCGGCGTCTCGTGCTGTCCAACGAGGCCGACCTCGACCGGGTCGACCAGGTCAGGGCCGGCTGCGACGCGATCCTCGTCGGGGCCACCACGCTCCGCCGCGACGACCCGCGCCTCATCGTGCACGCCGAGCGCCGGCGGGCGGAGCGGGCGGCGGGCGGCCGGCCGCCGTACCCGCTGAAGGTGACGCTCACCGCGGGCGGAGATCTCGACCCTGGGCTGCGGTTCTGGCACCACGGCGGGGACAAGCTCGTCTACTGTCCTGACCCGGTCGTGTCCAAGCTGCGCGGCCGCCTGGGCGACCTCGCCGAGGTCGTGTCGCTCGGCGCCGGCCTCGACGTGGCGGCCGTCCTCGCCGACCTCCACCGGCGCGGCGTCCGCCGGCTCATGGTCGAGGGCGGCGGCGCGACGCACACCCAGTTCCTCACCGCGGGTCTCGCCGACGAGATCCACCTCGCCATCGCCCCGTTCTTCGTCGGCGACCCGGCCGCGCCGCGCTTCGTCAACCCTGGCGCCTTCCCGTACGGTCCGGTGAGCCGCATGACGCTCGCCGAGGTCCGCGCGGTCGGCGACATGGCGGTGCTGCGCTATCTCACCGGCGCGAAGGCCGGCTGATGTCCGGCGGGGCCGACGCCGAGGACCGCCGCCTGCTGCTGCTCGCCATCGAGCTGTCGAAGCGGTGCGTGCCGAGCGCGTCCGCCTTCTCGGTTGGCGCTGTCATCGTCGACGAGCGAGGCGCCGAGCTGGCCCGCGGCTTCTCGCGCGAGCTGCCCGACCTGCCGCGCTGCCACGCCGAGGAGGCGGCGCTGCGCAAGCTCCTCGCCCCCGCCGCGGGCGCGACCCTGTACAGCTCCCTCGAACCGTGCTCGAGGCGCGCATCCGGCAAGCCCCCCTGTACGGAACGGATCATCGCCGCCGGTATCGGGCGGGTGGTCATCGCGTGGCGCGAGCCGCCGGTCTTCGTGCCGGACCCCAGTGGCGTCGAGGTCCTCACCGCGGCCGGGATCGCGGTCGTCCAGCTCCCCGAGCTGGCGGCGGCCGCGGCCGCGGTCAACGCCCACCTCCTCGAAAGGGGCCGATCATGACCGAGCCCATGACGGAGCCCATGACGGAGCCCGTGACGGGACCGGCCGGCTCGCTTTTCCCGCTGCGGACCACGGTCGAGGAACGGGACCGGGCGGCCGAGGTGGCGGTGCTGCCCGTCGGCAGCTTCGAGCAGCACGGCCCCAGCCTGCCGCTGGTGACCGACACCGTGATCGCGGCCACCATCGCCGCGGCGATCGACGCGGCCTACCCGGTGCTGCGGCTGCCGCCGATCACGATCTCGTGCTCGCACGAGCACGCCGCCTGGGCGGGCACGGTGAGCATCTCCGCCACCACGCTGGCCGCCGTCGTGCGGGACGTGGCCACGTCGCTGCACAGGTCGGGGATCGACCGGCTCGTGCTGGTCAACGGGCACGGCGGCAACTACGTGCTGTCCAACGTGGTCCAGGAGGCCGGGCCCGACGGCCGCCGGATGGCGCTGTTCCCGACCCTGGAGGCCTGGGCCGCCGCGCGCGCCGCCGCCGGCCTCGTGACGCCGCTCGACAGCGACATGCACGCGGGCGAGCTGGAGGTCAGCCTGCTGCTGCACGCCCATCCGCACCTGGTCCGGCCCGACTACGCGGCCACCGACCACCTCGCCGACGACCGGGCGCACCTGCTCACGCTGGGGCTGGCCGCCTACACGGAGTCCGGCGTGGTCGGCCGCCCGTCGCTGGCGTCGGCGGACAAGGGCCGGGCGGTGCTCGCCAGCCTGGTCGCCTCGTTCGGCGACACGCTGGCGGCGCTGGGCTGAGCCGTGGCCTGCACCGGCGCCTGTACCGGCGCCTGCGCCGCGCTGTCGTCGAGGTGCGGCAGGTGGTGACCGAGCCGTTCCCGCTTCGTCCGCAGGTAGCGCAGGTTCTCGGCGTTCGGCGGGATGAGCAGCGGGACCCGTTCGACGACCTCGACGCGGTACCGGCGCAGCGCCTCCTGCTTGCGCAGGTTGTTCGACAGCAGGCGTACCGACCGTACGCCCAGGTCGTGCAGGATCTCGGCGGCCACCCGGTAGTCGCGGGCGTCGGACGGCAGCCCGAGCGCCAGGTTGGCCTCGACGGTGTCGAGCCCCTCGTCCTGCAGCCGCATCGCCTGCAGCTTGGCCAGCAACCCGATGCCGCGTCCCTCGTGCCCGCGCACGTAGACGAGGACGCCGGCGCCGTCGGCGACGATCGCCCGCAGCGCCGAGGACAGCTGGTCCCCGCACTCGCAGTGCGACGACCCGAAGACGTCGCCGGTCAGGCACTCCGAATGCACCCGGGTGAGCACGCCGTGCCCGGCGACCTCGCCGCGCACCAGCGCCACCTGCTCGTGGCCGGTGGAGCGGTCCAGGTAGCCGACCGCACGCAACTCGCCGTACACGGTGGGCAGCCGGGTGTCCACTACGCGTTCGATGCCCGACCGCCGCGCGACGTCAAGGGCAACGTCAGGTTCTGACATGCACTTTTCCCATCTATACAGCTGTCCGAAGCACGTTACGCGGCAAAACGCACGAAGTCCGGCGGTTGACGACGGCCATCCTCAGCGATCAGGCCGTGGAGCCGGCCGGGGCCGGCCTGCCGGCGGCGCGCCCGGCGGCGATCTCCCGCAGCAGCACCACGGCGCCCGGCAGGCTGGCGACGAAGGCGAGCACCCCGTACACCACGGAGGTGGTCAGCCCCTGGGCCGCGCTCAGCCCGGCCGCGCCGAACGCGAGCGCGGCCACGCCCTCGCGCGGCCCGAAGCCGCCGACATTCACCGGCAGCCCCATGGCCAGCAGGCTCAGCACCAGCAGCGGCAGCAGCCTGGCCGCCGGCGCGTCCACGCCGGCCGCGCGGGCGGCCACGAGGAACAGCGCCAGGTGCCCGGCGAACGCCAGCACCGACAGCAGCGCGATGCCCGGCCAGGCGTCCGGGGCGAGCAGTCCGCGCCGCAGGTCGCCGAGCGAGGCGGCGGACGCGCGGCGCCACCGCGAGGAGCCGGACGCCCGGCCCACCGGCCGGCGCCGCCCGGCGACGGTCACGAGAACCGCCGCCACCGCCCCCACCGCGCCGACCGACGCCGCGCAGACCGTGAGCGCGCCGTGGAACCTGGCGGGGACGACGGCCGGGCGGACCAGCAGGACCGGTACCGCGACGGCCATGACCACCACCTGGCCGGCGAACCGTTCCAGCATGACCGCCCGGACGCCGCGTCCGAGGTCGCCCTCCTGCCGGCCGTGCCGTACCGCGCGGTGCACGTCGCCGAGGACCCCGGCCGGCAGGACCGCGTTGAGGAAGAGCGCACGGTAGTAGTCGGCGACGCCGGCGCGCAGCGGCAGCCGCAGGCCGAGCCGCCTGGCGACCAGGCGCCAGCGGGCGGCGCTGCACACCGTCGTGCCGAGACCGATCGCCAGCGCGACCGCGGCCGTACGGGGGTCGACCACCCGCAGCCCGTCGAGCAACGCCCTGGTGCCGAGCTGCCAGGCCAGCACCCCGATGATGCCGAGGCCGGTCAGCACCCGCAGCCACGCCAACGCCATTCGGTTCACGACACGTCCATCCGTTTCACGGTCACGGTCTCCTCGCCCTGGACGGCGCGAGGGCGAGCAGGTCTTCATGGCCGACCACGACGCGCAGCCGGCCGGCGGCACACTCGGCGAGCCGGCGGCACAGGTAGGCGTCGGCGGCGGCGGCGAGGCCGGGCCGCTGCTCGACGGCCGCCCCGACCCAGCCCTGCAGCCAGGCGGTGATCAGCGCCGACTGGCCGGGGCCGAGCAGCCACGGGCTGAACCGGCGGTGCACGGTCGCGCCGCACCGGTCGAACGCGGCGGCCATGACCGCCACGGCGTCCGGGCCGAGCAGCCGGCGCCCGCCGCCCGCCGGCCGGCGCTGGTGGTCGTCGAACGCGGCGGCCAGCTCGGCGTCGAGCGGATCGGCCGGGATGAGCTCGACCCGCCCGATCACGGTCAGTGCCAGCAGCGCCGGGCACCTCGCCCCGGCGCAGGTCGCGGCGAGGCCGGCCGCCTCCTCGACGGTCAGCACGTCGAGCAACGCGGAGGCGGTCACCAGCGATGTCCCGACGAGGTCACCGACGCGCAGCGCGGTGATGTCGCCCCGCTGGAGCGCCACGGTGACGTCGGCGCCGTCGCTGGCGGTGCCGGGGAGCCCGACGGCCGCCCGCATGAGCAGGTTGGGGTCGCGGTCGTGCAGGATCCACCGTTGCGGCCCAGGCAGCCGCCCGGCGAGCCAGCGCCCCATGGAGCCGGTGCCGCAGCCGAGGTCCCTGATGACCAGGGGCGGGCGCGGCAGCGACGGCAGCAGCAGCTCGACCAGGTCGGCGGCGCGGGCGGCGGCGTCCGCCGGCTCGCGCAGCTCAAGCCACTCGGGCGCGTACTCGGCGGCGGCGCAGCCGGCCTCCCCGAGCCCGCCGGCCTGCCCGACCCCGCCGATCACGTCGCGCTCCCGGGGAACCGCCCGGCCACCGCGTCCCAGCCGGCCAGCGTCTCGCGGCGCGACCTGGCCGCCGCGCGCAGCCGGTCCCGCAGCGCCGGGTCGGCGAACCAGCGACGCAGCGCCGCGGTGAGCGCCGGCACGTCTTCGGGCGGCACCAAGATCCCCGGCACGGCCCCGTCCGTGGCGTGCCCGACGGCCTCCGGCAGGCCGTCCACCGCCGTCGCCAGCACCGGGATCCCGCGGGCCAGCGCCTCGGTCACGACCATCCCGTACGGCTCGGCCCGCGACGGCAACACGAGCAGGTCGGCCGCGGCGTAGCAGGCCGCCAGGTCGGCGCCGGTCAGCGGGCCGGCGATGGTCACCCGGTCGCCGAGGCCGTGCCGCTCGACGAGATCGCGCACCCGGGCGGCGAACGCGGGGTCGCGCCGCACCGGGCCGACGCACCCGCAGCTCCACCCGGGCTCGCGGCCGGCCCCGGCGAGCGCCTCGACGAGCAGGTCCTGCCCCTTGCGCGGGGTGACGGCCGCGACGCAGAGCAGCCGGGAGCGGCCGTCCGTGCCGGGCGCGAGCGGGGCGGGATCGGTGCCCGGCGGGACAGCCGCGACCCGGTCCGCGGCGAGGCCGTGGTGCGCGACGAGCCGGTGGGCCGTCCATTCGCTGGTGGCCACGACCGCGCTCGCCGCGCGCAGGGTCGCCCGCTCGCGGGCGTCGAGCTCAGCCGCGGTCGCGCGCTCAAGGCCGGTCTCGTCGGCCAGCGGCAGGTGGACCAGCACGGTCACCCGCAGCCGGCGCGCCGCGGGGACCATGACCTCGGGTACGCCGCAGGCCACGATGCCGTCGATCAGCACGGCCGCGGCGTCGGGGAGGCCGGCCAGGGCTTCGCACAACCGGGTGCGGGCGGCGGCGTCCGGCCGCGGCCAGCCGCCGGGGACGGCGATCTCCCTGACCTCGCGGCCGGCCGCCGCGAACGCCGCGCGCAGCCGCCGGTCGTAGGTGTTGCCCCCGCTCGGCACGGTCACGTCGTCGATGTCGCCGGGAACGACGAACGCCAGCGCTCCGCCCGCGTGTCCTGGCCGCCCCGCCCCGACGCCGGCGTTCACAGGGACCGCTCGTAACTGGCCCAGGCGACGTGGGACTCGCGCAGGGTGACCTGGATGGCCGCCAGCCCGCCCGCGCCGGCGCCGAGCTCTCCGGCGCCCACCCGGTCGGCCAGCCGGTCGGCGATGACCTTGGCCAGGTACTCCGTCGAGGTGTTGACGCCGGCGAACGCCGGCTCGTCGTCGAGGTTGCGGTAGTTCAGCTCGTCGAGCACCGCGCGCAGCCGGCCGGCCGCCAGCCCGATGTCGACGACGATGCCGTCGGCGTCGAGCTCGGCCCGCCGGAAGGTGGCGTCCACGACGTACGTCGCGCCATGCAGGCGCTGGGCCGGCCCGAACACCTCGCCGCGGAAGCTGTGGGCGATCATCACGTGATCGCGGACGGTCAGCGCGAACACCGTCACCCCTGGGCCTGGTCGTAGGCGACCCGCAGGCAGAGGGCCGGCAGCTCGCCACCGGCCAGCCTGGGAAGCACCGCGGGCAGCTCGTCGAACCGGCACTCGCCGGTGATCAGCGCGTCGTAGGCGGGATCGGCGAGCAACTCCAAGGCCAGCGCCAGCCGGTCGGCGTAACCGCGCCGCCCGCTCCTGGCCGGCGCCACCGTCCCGACCTGGCTGCCGCGCACGGTCAGCCGGCGCGAATGGAACGCCTCGCCCAGCGGCAGGCTCACCCGCCGGTCGCCGTACCAGCTCAGCTCGATCACCACGCCCTCAGGTACGAGGAGTTCCAGCGACCGGTTCAATCCCGCCTCGGTGGCGCTGGCATGGATGACCAGGTCGCAGTCGCCCGCCGCCTCGTCCGGCGTGGCGAAGTCGACCCCGAGGGCCGCGGCGACCGAAGCCCGCGCCGGGTCGACGTCGACGAGCTGCACCCGGACCGCGGGGTAGCCGGCCAGTACCTTGGCCGCGCAGCAGCCGACCATGCCGGCGCCGACCACGGCGACCCGGTCGCCGAGCAGCGGGGCGGCGTCCCACATGGCGTTCACGGCGGTCTCGACCGTCCCGGCCAGCACCGCCCGCCCGGCGGGCACCGCCGCCGGCACCGGCGTCACCGCGGCGGCCGGCACGACGAACCTGGTCTGGTGCGGATACAGGCAGAAGACGGTCCTGCCGCGCAGCTCGGCCGGCCCGTCCTCGACCACGCCGACGTTGAGGTATCCGTACTTGACCGGACCGGGGAAGTCTCCCTCCTGGAACGGCGCCCGCATCACCGAGTACTGGCTGGCCGGCACGCCGCCGCGCCACACGAGCGTCTCGGTGCCGCGGCTGATCCCGGAGTAGAGCGTCCGCACGAGGACATCGCCGGGGCCGAGCGGTGGCAGCTCGGCCGGCCTGATCTCGCCGTGGCCGGGCGGACGGCACCAGAACGCGCGGGCGGCGACCGCCATCGGTGAACCTCCCCGATTCCGCGCCCGTATCAGGGCCAGACCAGCATCACAAACTCCCCGGGAATACTACGGGCGACCGGGAACGAGTCCCTTCAGGAGGGCGAATGACCAGATCAGACGTGCTCTACGCGCCCAGCCGAGCCGTCCGGATCAGCCCTTCCGTACCCGTTTCGGTCCCAGTCGATGCGCACGTTTCGGGCTCCCGGCGGCGGCTACCCCCGTCCTCCCAGCGCCGGCGGCGGCCGCCGGCGCCCGCCGCCGGGGCGATCGTCCAGGTGGCCCTGCTCGCCCTGCTGGCGGCGACGACCGGCCTCGGCCCGGCGGGCCTGCTCGCCGGGCTCGCCTACGCCGTTGGGCTCGGCGCGACCCTGACCGTCGCGATGCGCCACCGGGGGGTGCGCGCGCTCGGCCCTGCGGATCACGTGACGCTGGCCAGGGCGACGCTCACCGGATGCGTGACGGCGATCGTCGCGAACGCCTTCTGGACGCCGGCCGCGTCCACGGTCCTGCTCGTGCCGGTGGCGGCGGTGGCGCTGGCCCTGGACGCGGTGGACGGCCACGTCGCCCGCCGCACGGGAACGGCATCGCCGCTGGGCGCGCGGTTCGACATGGAGGTCGACGCGTTCCTGATCTTGGTGTTGAGCGTCTTCGTGGCCGGCTCCCTCGGCGCGTGGGTGCTGGCGATCGGCGCGATGCGCTACGGCTTCGCCGCGGCGAGCCGGCCGCTTGCCTGGCTGGCGGCTCCGCTGCCGCCGAGCATGGCCCGCAAGACCATCGCCGCGCTGCAGGGCATCGCGTTGACGGTCGCCGCCGCCGGGGTGCTGCCGCGCCCGGCCGCCGCCGCCGTGGTCGGGCTGGCGCTGGCCGCGCTCGCGTGGTCGTTCGGCCGCGACGTCCACTGGCTGGCCCGCGCCCACGGACGCGACCGCGCGCTCATGGCCGCTCGTGGTCTTGCATGAGCACGGCCGGCGGCAGGTAGGGATCGTGGTCCGACGGCCGTGGCGGCTCCGGTCCGTCGGCGCCGGTACGGACGATCTGCTCGACCCGGACGATCCGGTAGTGCTGCCCCGCCACCCTGATGTCGTCGAGGTCCTCGCGCTCCAGCAGGGCGGCCGCGCGGGCGAACTCCTCGCACACGGCCGGGCCCGGGCTCTCGTAGCCGAGCTCGGCGGCGATCCTGGCGTACCGCGGCTCCGGGCTGTCCGGGCCGGGCACCACGACGCGGAAGTAGTCCACGAGGCTGTCGCCGGCGGCCCGTACGGTCGCGTACGTGATGCCGGTGCGCGGCCGCCAGCGCCCGCCGATCTCCTCGGCGACGACGAACTCGGCGGGCAGCAGCACGATGCGCGGGTGCGTCCGCAGCGCGCGCTCGGCGTCCCCGCGCCCCTCGCCGGTGCCCGGGTCAGGTACGCGGTTGTGCAACTGGTAGCGCAGCATCGCGGCGGCGGTGCCGGTCAGCGCGTTGTCGACGATGAAACCGATGGTGCGGGCCTGCCCAACCCGAGCCCCGCCCGGCGCCGAACGCGGGTCGGAGCGGCGCGGCGGCTCTGGACCGTCGGGGCCGGACCGCGCCGACCGTTCGATCCTGCCCACCCGGAAGCGGCGCCCGGCCACCGTCATCTCGTCGTGCCGCTCCCAGTCCAGGACGTCGGCCGCCGCGCGGAAGCGCTCGGCCACCGGGCCTGCGGACCGTGACGCGATCTTCAGAAATATATGGGAAAGACCGTTGCGCGCGTCCTGCGGCGTCTCGTGATCGGTCGAGTGGATGTACCAGCGCCCGTCGATCTCCTCCAGGCAGGTGAACACCACTCCGGCGATCACCAGGTCGGGGTAGGCGTCGAACGCGCGGCGCGCCTCCACCTCGGCCATGGGCGCGGGCAGGCCGGTATCACTGTCGGTCACGAACCCAATACTTACGCGTGCCGACCCGCCACCGCAGCCGATGAGGGAAACTCACCGGGCGGGCTCGGCAGGACTCATCATCAACCCCTGTTGGCAACCTTCGGGTGATCAGACCATGATGTGACGTTATCGGTCGTGTTCTGATCCCGTCGTGAAGGTGGCCATGAGGAAGCTCCTCGAGGCGAACGTCGTGGACTGCCTTGAGTATCGGATCCTGGTGCTCGTCGGCGAGATCGACCTCAGCGTGGGCGACGGGCTGCTGGCACAGATCACCGGGCTGCTGCGCGCCGGAGACGTACCGCTCCTGATCGACATGACCGGCGTGCGGTTCTGCGACTCCACAGGCCTGAACGTCGCGGTCGACGTCAAGCGGCACGCGGACGCGGCCGGGTGCGCCATCGCCTTCTTCGGCCTGAGCGAGCGCGTGGCCAACCTCTTCCGCATCACCGGGGTGGACCGCCTCGTCGCCACCTACCCGACCCTGCCCGAGGCGGCGGCCGCGGTGACCGCGCCGATCACTACGCCCGGCGGTTCCGAAAACGACGACGGCTGAGCCGGCGCGGCGCGGCCGCCTTCTTCGCGACGATCGAGGCGACCATCGCTTTCGCGGCGATCGCCTTGGTCGCCACCGGCTTCTGCCACCAGTGGTGGGGCCTGGTCTTGCGTCGCCACGCCACCACCGCGACGGACACGGCCAGCGCGGCGGCCCCGGCGACCGCGCCGCCGCGGGCCAGCGCGGGCGCGCCCGAGCGCACTCGCGCCGCGCCTCCCTTGGCGAGCGCGGGGACTCCGGAGCGCACCCGGTCGGCGGCGTCCCTGGCGTGCTGCTTGACGTCGGCCTTGACGGCCAGCGCGGCGACCGTCTCGCCGAGTCGCGCGCGGGCGCGCTCGACGTCTTCTTCGAGCCGCTGTTGGTCGGTGCTCATCGGCGAACTCTTTCCTTGATTTCGGTGACGTCCTGCTTGGCACTGTCGATCGCGTGCTGCGGAACCGGCGGCACCCCGCGGCTCACCCGCGCACGACCGAGCACGCCGAGCACCGCCGCCACGATCAGCAGCACCCCGGCGACGATCAGGGCAGCCGCCCAGACCGGGAGGACCAGGGCCAGCGCCGCGATCACCGCGGCCAGCCCCGCCGCCCCGCCGTACAGGCCCAGCAGGCCGGCGCCGCCGAGCAGCCCGGCCCCCTTGCCCGTCTGCCGCGCCTTGCCCTTCATCTCGGCCATGGCCAGCCGCAGCTCCGCGCGTACCAGCTCGGACGCCTGCTGCGAGGCCTGCCTGACGAGCTCTCCCGTGCCCAGCTGCGTCGCGATGGGCGCCGTGGCGCCGTCGCCGGCCTGCCGGTCAACCGCGGACGATGACATCGCATTCACCCCTTAGCCCTCCGTTTCCCCGTTTCCGCCTGCCACGGGGCTAAACAAGGTGGACGCGCCATTCCGTCATGGCCGGGTCATGGCGCCGTCCGCGCTGACGAGCAACGAGGTCGTGTCGCCGCCGATGCGGATGTCGAGCCGGAACCCGCCGTCCGGCCGCCGGGTGGCGGTCGCCGACACGGCGGTCCCCGGCGCGGTCGGGGTGATCAGCGTGAGGATCGCGGCGGCGCTCGCCCCCTTCCTGGTCATCGTGACCACCGGCGCGGGGGTGCGGCTCCGCATCGACCGGGAGACCCAGCCCTGGTACGGATGGGTACGCCCGCGGACCACGCCGGTCGACCCCCGCGGGATCCGCTGGCCGGGCAGCGGCACCTGGCGGATCTGCAACCGCGTGCCCGGCGCGCCGGCGACCGCGTACGTACGGTGTACGGCGGTGATGCGCAACGCCGGGTCGAGGTGCCACAGCTGCCGGACCCGGCCGCCCCCCGCCGCCCGGTCGAGGACGGCGACGAAGTCGGGGCGCTGGGAGACATACACGGCGCGGTCGCGGCGGCGGCCGGCGTAGGCGGTGTCGCTGAAGGCGAAGAACTGGCCGTCCCGGCCGATCGACCGGCGGGTGAGCCGGGTCGGCGCCCTGGGCGAGAACGGCAGGCCGGGCATGGTGAGCACGTTGTGCGCGTCGGGTGAACGCAGGAACGTCCGGTACGGGCTCTTCTCGTAGCCCACATGGCCGCTGTCGACGATCAGGTCGCGGCCCCGGGCGAAATAGGTCAGGGACATATGGTCGTTGTGTCCGTGCACCTGCCGGCCCCGCCCGAAGCGCAGCGAGTAGTACGACTCGGTGCCGGCCCGCTCTGCCGTGCCCCAGCCGGACCGGCCGAACACATAGCCGGCGTCGTACACCGCCACCGGAGGAGGTGGCGGCGACCCCGGCACCGTCCCGGACGGCTCCTGATAGGTGTCGCCGATCTGGACCAGCGTGCCGTCGGGCTGGGTGGCGTGCGCGAGGAAGGTCGGCAGCCGCGCCACCCGGCCCCTGATCCACCCCGGCAGCGCGGCCCCGCACGCCACGAGCCGCCGGTCGGCGGTCGTCCACCAGCCGTAGTCGTACTTGGTGTAGCCGGTCGACTGTTCGTTGACTGCGCCCTGCCGGTCGATCGCCGGGCCGAGCCGGCCGGGATCGAACGCCGCGACCAGTTGCCGCCTGGCCGCCGCCCGCCATCTGTGGGGCCGGCCGCCCCACGCGTCTTGGGGGTAGCCGCAGGCGATCTGCAGCAGATCCAGGTCCTGCCGCAACCCGTGGTTCCACGGGCCCTGCCAGTGCCCGGCGACGTAGTCGACCAGGGGAGCGATCTGCCGTTCGATCCAGGGCTGGCCGGCGAAGATCCGGGCGGCGCACACGAGGGTGAACGGCTTGCGCTCCTTGGTCGGCACGTGCCGCAGCCAGCTCCGCAGCAGCGCCGCCGCGCGGGCCCGGTAGGCCTCGGGTGGAGTGCGGTGGGCGCCCGGACGGTCACGCTCGGCGAGGTAGGCCGCGACGAGCGCCTCGATCCAGCCGCCCGACCGGTAGGCGGTCGTCCAGGTCGGATGGTGGTACGGGTCGAGCGTCCAGTCGGGATCGCCGCGGCGGCGCGGATCGATCCGCACCGGACGGAACGGCGGGATGGTGAGCCGGCCGGCCATGATCTCGTCGGCCGTCCCGGCGGGGAACGGCTGCGGCCGGCCACAGGCCCGCGCGTGGTCGGCGGCCGTCAAGGCGCCCGGCGCCTGTCGCGGCTCTCCTGAGGTCGCCGGCGCCGTCCGCGTCGCCCGCGTCGTCGATATCGTCGGGACCGGCGCGGTCCGCCCGTCCGGCCCGCCGCAGCCGGTGGCGGCCACCACGCCGGCGGCTAAGCAGGCGCCGACCGCCCGGATCGCGCCGGTCGCGCGGACGCCTCGAGCGACCGCGGCGCGGCTCGGCATGGACATACGACCCCCGTTCGCCCCGTACCCGTGGCGGCACCCTGACAGCAGGTGGGCACCCGTGTCAAGCGTCTCGGGCGGCCGGTGGCCGACCTTGGGTCCCGCCCGGATCACAGCATCTTGACGTGCCTGAGCATCGTGGGATCGGCGCCGTATCCAGCCGCCGTCCAGAACCCGACCGCGTGCGGGTGCGCCTCGGTGACGAGCGCGCACACCCGGCGGCAGCCACGCTCGGCCAGCCGTCGCTCCCCCGCCGCCACGAGGGCCAGCGCGACCCCCTGCCGCCGGTACCGATGGTCGACGACCAGCCGGTACATGTTGCCCCGCCATCCGTCCCAGGTGGCGATGAGCGTGCCGACGACCTCCTCCCCGCGCACGGCGAGCAGCAGCCCGTCGAAGTCGCCGATCAGCCGAGCCAAGGAGTCGGGGTCGTCGGTGCTGCTCGGCGTGGCGTCCGACTCGGCCCACAGCGCCAGCACGGCGCCGACATCGGCCGGCCGCGCCGGCCTGATGTGCCAGCCGGTCATCGCGCGGAGGGCAGGTCGATCATGAGGATCCTCCTTCGGCGTCGCCGCTCCATGCACCATAGGAGGCAAGAGGGAGCGACCGCTCTGGTATGACCTCGGGAGAAACGTGATGCTGGGGGCCTACATCCTCATCCAGGCCGAAGTCGGCAAGGCGGCGCGGGTCGCCGACCAGGTCGCGGCCGTCCCCGGAGTGACCGCCACCGTGGGCGTCACCGGGCCGTACGACGTGATCGCCCGCGCCGAGGCTCAGGACGCCGACGAGCTCGGCAACCTGGTGGTCGCGGGGATCCAGCGGATCGAGGGCATCACGCACACCCTCACCTGCCCGATCGTGCGGCACTGAGCGCGCCGAAGGCCGCGAGCGCGAGCAGCTGCGTGACGATGGTGTACACGATGACCGCGTGCACCGAGTGGTCGTACAGCAGGCCGATGAGCGCGCCGCCGGCCAGCCACGCGAGCCCGTACACCGCGGTGAACACGCCGTACCCGAAGCCGCGCCTGGCCGCCGGGATGAGGTCGGCCACGGCCGCCCGCATGGTCGACTCGTGCACTCCCATCGCCGCCCCCCACACGACGGCGCCGGCCCAGACGAGCGCCGCCGAGTCCGACAGCGACCAGAACGGCACGACGATCGCCAGCGGCGGCAGCACGACCAGCCCCCGCAGCCCCCACCGGTCGTAGGCGTCGCCGGAGACAAGGGAGGCCACCGCGGCGGCGCCCATCGCCGCCGCGTAGGTGACCGGGATCAGTCCGGCCGGCAGCACGTGCCGCACCTGAAGGTGATAGGCAAGCACCCCGAACGTCGCGAACCCGGCCATGGTCAGCGCGGTGAACGCCGCGTATATCCAGAAGCGCGCGGAGAACCCGCTCCATCCGGGGTTCTCGGCGCGCCGCGGTGCCGGGTCGGCGGGCGCGGTGTCGTACGCGGCCGGGACCGGGACGGCGAACCGCAGCCACAGCAGGACGGCGACGAGCGCCACCGCCGGGACCGCGAGCACCGCGAACCCGAGGCGGTAACCGGAGATCGCCACCATGCCGGCCACCAGCAGCGGCCCGAGCAGCGCGCCGGACTGGTCCATGGCCTCGTGCACGGCGAAGGCGCGGCCGCGACCAAGCGCGCCGCCCGCCTCCGCGAGCATCGTGTCGCGCGCCGGACTTCGCACGGCCTTGCCGAACCGTTCGGCGACCACGCACGCGACGGCCTGCCAGAGCGCCTGGACGGCGGCGAGAATCGGCACCGCCACCACCGTGATCACGTACCCGGCGATGGTCAGCGCCCAGTGCCGCCCTGTGCGGTCCGACAGCCGCCCGCTGAACAGCCGGAACACCAGGGCGACCGCCTCTCCGGCACCGGTCACCACGCCGACCACCGCCGCGCTCGCGCCGAACGTGGCCAGGAAAGGACCGACGACGCTGCGCGCGCCCTCGTACACGAAGTCGCCGAGCATGCTGACCACGCCGAAGGCCAGCACGAAGCCGAGCGGGGTCAGCCGGTTGGTGGAACGCTCAGGGACGGCATTGCGCCGAGAAGTGGCCATACCCCTACCTAGACCGATATGCCGCGGCGCACAATGCTCTGTCTGGTCAATCCTCTACCGTCGTCCACCGACGCCGTCCGCGCCCGCCGCCGCGGGGACCAGCCGGCCGGCCGCGACGGCGGCCGCGACGGCGCCGAGCGCGATGGCCCAGCCGAGCGGATCCAGCGGCACGCAGCCGAAGAACGCGCTGAGGCCCGGCGTCTGGATGATGGCGGCAAGCAGGAGCGCCGAGCCGACGGCGCTGAGCACCACGACGCGGTCCCGGCCGCCCGCCGTGAGGGTCTGCGCGAGCTGGGTGCCGACGAGGGCGACCAGCCCGACCGTACGGGCCCTGACGGCGGGACCTGTGAACCTGGCGACCGTCCAGCCCGTGCCGGCGCCTAGGGCGGTGACGGCCGCGCGCTGCGCGATGCCGCGGGTGAGCGCGCCGCCGAGCGACGACTCCGGCCCCTCCCCCAGCAGCGACAGCACCGCTTCGGGCCGCGGCGCGCGGACGGCGATGGCCAGCGCAGGGGCGAGGTCGGTGAGCATGTTCACCAGGAGCAGCTGGCGCGCCGACAGCGGCGAGCTGCCGCCGGCGACCGAGCCGGCGAGGGTGAATCCGATCTCCCCGAGGTTCCCGCCGACGAGGATGGCCAGCGCCTGCCGGACCGACGCCCACATCGCCCGCCCCTCGATCAGCGCGGAGAGGATCGTCTCGAGCTTGTCGTCGGCCACGATCATGTCGGCGGCCGCCTTGGCCGCCGCGGTCCCCCGGCCGCCGAGGGCGATGCCCACGTCGGCGAGGCGGATCCCGGCCGCGTCGTTGGCCCCGTCGCCGGTCATCGCGACCGTACGGCCGAGGTTCTGGAAGGCCTGGACGACCCGCACCTTGTGGGTGGGCGTGCAGCGGGCGACGACGTCCACGTCGGCGAGCGCGGCGGCGAGGGCGTCGTCGTCGAGGGCGTCGATCTCGTCCCCGGTGATCACGTGTTGGTGTTCCTCGTCGCTCACGTTGCTCGCGATGGCGCCGGCCGTGCTCGGGTGGTCGCCGGTCAGCATGACGATCTGGATACCCGCGTCGCGCAGCCCGGCGACGGCGGGGACGGCGGTCTCGCGCAGCACGTCGGCGAGCCCGAGCAGGCCCACGAACGTGAGGTCGCCGACGTCGTCGTCGGTGAGCCGGTCCCGCGCCCTCGGCACGGTGCGTTCGGCGACGGCGAGCACCCGGTGCCCGGAGCGGGCGAGCTTCTCCACCCTGGCCTCGATGTCGCGGCGGCCGGCGTCGTCGAGCCGGCCGGCGCGGGTCATGGCGCAGCGCGGCAGCAGGACCTCAGGGGCGCCCTTGACGCTCACCAGCCGCTCGTCCCCCGACCGGCCAAGGGTGGCGTGGTAGGCGCGGGACGGTTCGAACGGCAGCCCGGCCAGCTCCGCCCAGCCGTTCTCGTCGCGCCGCCGTACCCCGGCCGCGACCGCCCCCTCGTCGACGGCCGCGTCGGTGACGTGGGCGTGGTTGCCGTTCTGGGCGTGCGGGGTGGCTCGCTTGGCGGTGCGGATCACGCCGCGCAGCGCGTCGTCGAGGCCGTCGATGCCGGCTTCGTGGCGTGCGTCGCTGACCCGGGCCAGCCTGATCTCGCCCTCGGTCAGGGTGCCGGTCTTGTCGAAGCACAGCACGTCGACCCGGCCGAGCGCCTCGATCGTCCTGGGATTGCGCACGAAAACCCCGTGCGTGGACAGCCGCCGCGTCGCGGCGAGCTGGGCCGCGCTGACCAGCAGCGGGAGCCCTTCCGGCACGGACGCGACGGCGAGGCTCACCCCTTCGGACAGCGCCTGGCGCAGCTCGTTGCCGTAGAAGAACCCCGAGCCGGCCACGCCGAAGGCCGAGCCGAGGGCGAACGGCAGGGTGGCGTCGGTGATCTTCGCGAGCCGCTCCTCGACCCCGCTGGGCGGCGCCTTGCCGGCGGTGACGGCCATCGCCCGCCCGGTCTCGGTGGCGTCGCCGACGGCCACGACCACCGCGGTGGCCTCCCCGGCCGCGACGGTCGTGCCCTCGTACAGCATCGAGCCACGCTCGGCGACGTGCCGGGCGAACGCCGGGCGGCTCGACTTGGGCACCGGCAACGATTCGCCGGTCAGCGAGGACTCGTCGGCCTCAAGGCCGGCGGCCTCGACGATCCGGCAGTCGGCGGGGACCACCTCACCGGCGGCCAGCCGCACGACATCGCCGGGGACGAGCCGGCCGCCGTCCTCCTCGCGCTCGTCGCCGTCCCGCAGCACCCGCGCCGAGGTGGTCGACCTGGGCGACAGGCGCGCGATGGTCTTGTCGGTGGCCAGCCGCTGTACGCCGCCGACCAGGGCGGACAGCCCCATGACGCCGGCGACGAGGGCGGCGTCGGCCAGCGACCCGACGGCGGCCGACCCGACGGCGCCGGCGGCCAGCACCGGCGTGAGCGGGTTGGCCAGCTCGTCGGCGGTCGACCTGATGAGTCCCCACCGCGATGGACCCCCCTCGGCCCTCTCCCCGCGGCGCGTCCGCGCCTCCTGTTCGCTCAGTCCGGTACGGCGGGTGGCCAGCTCGTCGAGTACGGCGCCGACGGGCATGGCGTGCCAGGGGGTGGTGGGCAGTGGCGGGGCCAGCGGCCGGCGGGTGGCGCCCCGCGCCTGCCAGCCGGCGTACCCCATGGCGAGCCCGGCGGCCACGCCGACCGCGGACAGTACCTGGCTGCCCGACCGGCCGGCCGGCCCGGTCAGCGCGAAAAGGCCGGCCAC
>DASUWU010000162.1:0-25018 GCA_036378315.1 Streptosporangiaceae bacterium
GGCGGAGCGCGCCGCCGTGACGGTACGGACCGGCACCGCGCAGGCGCTTCCCGTGCCGGACGCGTCCGTCGACGTCGCGCACGCCCGCTGGGCCTACTTCTTCGGGCCGGGCTGCGAGCCGGGACTTGCCGAGCTGGCCCGCGTGCTGCGGCGCGGCGGTGCGGCGTTCATCATCGACATCGACGCGACGAGGTCCACGTTCGGCGGCTGGTTCCGGCGCTGGCTCCCCTCATACGACCCGGCGGCGGTCGAACGGTTCTGGACCCGGCAGGGCTTCGCCCGCGAGCCGCTCGACATCCGCCTGGCGTTCGGCCGGCGGGCCGACCGGGAGGCCGTGCTGCGCATCGAGTTCCCCGCCGAGCTGGTCGCCGGTTTCCTCGCCGAGCATCCACGCCAAGAGGTCGACTACGCGGTCAACCTGTGGTGGCGGCACTACTGAGCGACCGGGCACCGGCCCGAGCCGGGGATGCCGGCTCCCCCGAGCGTGGCGGGCGGTCCGGCGCCCGCGCAGGATGTCCCGGCGGCGCGCCGGCCGAACACTGGCGCCATGAACAGGATCCTCGCCGCCACGGGCGTCATCGTGGCCATCGCCGCCACCGGCTGTTCCGCTCTCGGCGTCGACGCGAAGCCGTCCGGCACGGGCGCCCCTGCCGCACATAGTTCGTCGCCGGGCCCGGCGGCCTACCACCAGGCGGCTCAATGCATCAGGCAGCACGGCGTGCCCAACTTCCCCGATCCGACGCAGAACCCGCAGACCGGCAGGTGGGACCTCCCGCCGGGCACGCGCAAACCGCCGCCTAACGTGATGAACGCCTGCAAAGCGCTCCTCGACCGGCTGCCGGAGACGCGGGGCGACGAGAGCGCCGCGCCACTGAGCCCGGCCGAGATGGCCAAGGCCAGGCAGTGGGCCCAGTGCATGCGCCAGCACGGCGTGGCCGACTGGCCCGACCCCGAGCCGGACGGCACCTTCGTGGTGCCGCAGCGGCTTGCGAACGGGAACCTCAAGAGGTCGCTGCGGCCGCAGCTCCAGACCTGCCGGCGCTACGGCGGCGGCCGCATCAGGCTGCGGGCGCAGCCCCATGGCTAGGCGGCGGACGGCCGCTGTCGCCGGCGCCGTCGTGGCCGGCGCCGTGGCCGTCGCGGGCGGCGCGTGGGCGGCGGCCGGCGGCACCTCAGGGTCCGCGCCGGACAAGGCGCCGGAGCGGATCGCGACGTCCACGGCCGCGGTCGTGCGGACCGACGTGGCCCAGCGGGAGCTGGTGAACGGGACGCTGAGCCACTCCGGCTCCTACGACGTGCTCGCGCCGGGCGGCCAAGGCGTGATCACCAAACTGCCGGCCGAGGGTGCCGTCATCGGCCGCGGCGCGTCGCTGTACGAGGTGAACGGCGATCCGGTCCCGCTGTTCTACGGCGCCCGCCCGCCATGGCGTCCCTTCGCGGCCGGCATGACCGACGGGCCCGACGTACGGGAGCTGGAGCGGAACCTGATCGCGCTCGGCTACGGCGCCGGCGTGACCCCGGACCGGCACTTCTCGAACGCGACGTACTGGGCGGTGCGCCGCTGGCAGCACGCGGCCGGGCTGCCGGTGACCGGCTCGGTGCCGCTCGGCCAGGTGGTGTTCCTGCCCGGGCCGCTGCGGGTCGCCGCGCACGACGCCAAGATCGGCAGCCCGGTGCACGGCGGCGCGCCGATCGAGCACGGCACGAGCAGCATCCGCACCGTCGAGGCGCAGCTCGACCCCTCGCTGGCGCCGAACGTCAAGAAGGGCGACAGGGTGACGGTGACGATGCCGGACGGCAGCCCGCTGCGCGGCAGGATCACCCGGGTCAGCGCGGTCGCGGTCAACCAGCAACCCCAGGGCGACCAGCCGGGCGCCCCGACGCAGGCGCTGATCCCGATCACGATCTCGCTCGACCGGCCCCGCGGCGGCGCCGCCAGGGTCCTGGACGGGGCCCTCGACCAGGCCCAGGTGCAGATCGCGATCACGTCGGAGCTGCACAGGCACGTCCTGGCCGTGCCGATCCTCGCGCTGCTCGCCCGCCCGGGCGGCGCGTACGAGGTCGTCGTGGTCGGCGCCGGCGGCGTACGGCAGCGAGTGCCGGTGCGGCCCGGCCTCTTCGACGAGACCGGGGGCCTCGTCGAGGTGGACGGGCAGGGGCTCGCCGCCGGCCAGCGCGTCGAGGTGCCCGATGACCGTTCGTGAAACGCGGTGCGGCGCCGAGCCGGTCCTCGAGCTGCGCGACGTGTGGAAGATCTATCCGGGAGAGCCGCCGGTGGAGTCCGTCAGAGGGGTGAACCTCACCGTGACCGCCGGCGACATGGTGGCGGTGCGCGGCCCGTCCGGATCGGGCAAGTCGACGCTGCTGCACCTGATGGCCGCGCTCGACCGGCCGACCCGCGGCGTCGTCCGGCTCGCCGGGCATGCCATAGAGAAGGTCGGCGACCGGCGCCTTTCCGGGCTGCGGGCGCACCGGGTCGGCATGGTGTTCCAGCAGTTCTTCCTCCTGGAGCACCTGAGCGCCCTCGACAACGTGGCGCACGGCTTGCTGTACCGCGGCCTGCCGGCGGCCGAGCGGCGCCGCCGTGCCGCCGATGCGCTGGCCACGGTCGGCCTCGCCCACAGGACCGGCCATCCGGCGGGCAAGCTGTCCGGCGGCGAGCGGCAGCGGGTGGCGATCGCCCGCGCCGTGGTGGGCCGCCCCGCCGTCGTGTTCGCCGACGAGCCGACCGGCAACCTCGACTCGGCCAACGGCGCGGAGATCCTCGACCTGCTGCGCACGCTGAACGCCGAAGGGACCACTCTGGTGATAGTCACGCACGAGGCCGCGGTCGCCGCCGCCTGCCCGCGCACGATCGAGCTCCGCGACGGCCGGGTGGTGACCTCATGAGCGGGCGGCGGGACAAGACGGCGAGGCGGCGAGACAAAACGACCGAGCGGCGGGACGGGAACCGGGGCGTCGGCCAGTACCGGAGCACCCTGCGGACCCGCGACCTGCTGCCGGTCGGCACGCTCGGGCTGCGCGCCAGGCGGGTGCGGGCCGCGCTGTCCGGCCTCGGCATCGCGATCGGCATCGCCTCGATCGTCGGAGTGCTCGGCATCACGCGGTCGAGCCAGTCCCAGCTGCTCGCCCAGATCGACCAGCTCGGCACCAACCTGCTCACCGTGGTGAACGGGCAGGACCTGAACGGCCAGGAGACCGAGCTGCCGGCCACCGCCACCCCCGCGATCCGCCGGATCGACGGGGCGCTGCACGTCGCGCCCACCGCCCAGCTCAGCGCGCAGCGCGTCTACAGGACGGACGTGGTGCCGTCCGGCCAGTCAGGCGGGATCGCCGTCCGGGCCTGCGACGTCTCGCTGGTCACCACGCTGGACGGGACGCTGCGGCAGGGCCGGTTCCTCGACGCGGCGACCGCGCGCTACCCGGTCACCGTGCTCGGCTACGAGGCCGCGCACACCCTCGGCGTGACGGCCGTGGGAGACCGGATCTGGATCGGCGGGCACTGGTTCACCGTGGCCGGGATCCTCGACCGGTTCCAGCTCGCCCCCGAGGTGGACCGGTCGGCGCTCGTCGGCTTCCCCGTCGCGAAGCGGCTGCTCGGCTACGACGACCACCCGAGCCGGATCTACGTGCGGGCCGATCAACGGCGGGTGCTCGACGTGGCCGGGCTGCTCGCCGCTTCGGCCAATCCGGAACGCCCGGACGAGGTGACCGTCAACCGGCCGTCGGACGCGCTGACCGCGCGCGTCGCCGTCGCCCAGTCGGGCGCGGCGCTCTTCTTGGGGCTTGGCGCGATCGCGCTGCTCGTGGGCGGCATCGGCATCGCCAACGTCATGGTCGTCTCGGTGCTCGAACGGCGTACCGAGATCGGGCTGCGGCGGGCGCTGGGCGCGGCCCGCGGGCACGTGGCCGCGCAGTTCCTCACCGAGTCGCTCGTGCTCGCCGTGCTCGGCGGCGGCGCCGGGATCCTCATCGGGACGGTCGTCACGGCCGGGCTGGCGCGGACCCGCGGCTGGTCGGTGCTGATCCCCGGCGTGGCCGTCTGGGGCGGCTTCGCCGTCGCCATGGCCGTCGGCGCGGTCGCCGGCCTCTACCCGGCCCTGCGCGCCGCCCGCCAGTCGCCGACGGACGCGCTCCGTACGTCCTGACCGGCGAACCCGGCTGGACATATCAACCGGGGGAATCATCGGAGAGCGCGGAGTCGAGTGGGACCAGGCCCTGCTGCAGGCCGAAGATGGCTGCCTGGGTGCGGTCGGAGAGGTTGAGCTTGGCCAGGATGCTCGACACGTGCGACTTCACGGTCTCCTCGCTGAGCGTGAGCGCGCGGGCGATCTGCCGGTTGGACCGCCCGCGTGCCAGCTCGGCGAGGACCTCGCGCTCGCGCGGGGACAGGACGCCCAGCGGGTCGCGGCGGGTGCCCTCGCGGACCTGCCGGACGAGGAGGGCTGCGATGCCCGGCTCGAGCACGCTCCCGCCGGCGGCCGCCGCCCGCACGGCCTCGACCACGCGGTCGACGGCCGTGGTCTTGGGCAGGTAGGACAGGGCGCCGGCGCGGACGGCCTCGACCACGCGGTCGTCCTCGTGGAACGAGGTCAGCACGACGACGGCGGGCTGCGGGCCACCGGTCTGGCCGCGGACGGCTTCGAGCACGCCGATGCCGTCCAGGCCAGGCATCACCATGTCGAGCAGCACGACGTCCGGCCGCAGCGCCCTGATGGCCGACAGGGCACGCCGGCCGTCCCCGCACTCGCCCACCACCTCGATGCCGGCCTCCTGCTCGAGGACGAAACGCAGGCCCTGCCGCACCACCTGGTGATCATCGACGATCAGCACTTTGATGGCCGCCGGCGCGCCCTCCGCGCGCGGACCTGTGCGGCGGCCGGTCATGGCGCCGCTCCCGCGGGCAGCCTGACCCGTACCGTGGTGCCCTGTCCCTGGCCGCTGGTCACCTCGAGACCGCCACCGAGCTCGGCCACGCGTTCGCGCATGAGGCCGAGCCCCATGCCGTGCCGATCCCTGACCCGCGCCGGGTCGAAGCCGCACCCGTCGTCGCGCACCTCGAGCGTGACCGTTCCCTGGGGACCGCTCGTGCCGCCCGCCAGCCGGACGTCGATGGTCGCCGGGTCGCCGTGTTTGATCGCGTTGCCGAGCGCCTCCTGGGTGACCCGCAGCACGGCGTGCTCGGCCGGCGGGTCGAGGTGGACGTCCTCGAGGGCGGCGTTGACCCGGATGCCGAGCCGCGTCTCGTACGCCCGGCACAGCTCCTCGATCGCGGGCAGGAGGCCGGCGTCCTCGAGCGCCACCGGGCGCAGCTCGAGCAGCAACGCCTGCATCTCGCGCATCGTGCGGCCGGCCGTCCGTTCCATCGCCGCGGCCTGCGTGCGCAGCTCGTGCCCGTCCGGGAGGGCCCGGCGCAGCCCGCCGGCGAGCAGGCTCAGCGAGAAGAGGTCCTGCGAGATCGAGTCGTGCAGCTCCCGCGCGATCCTGGCCCGCTCGGCCCGGCGGGCGCCTGCCTCGGCCATCCCGCGTTCCGTCCGAAGTGCCGCGTCGAGTTGCTCGGCCATGCGGTTGACGCTGCCCTCGAGGCGGCCGATCTCGTCGGCGCCGGCGACGGCGACGCGCGAACGGAAGTCGCCGCCGGCCACGCTCGCGGTCATACCGGCAAGCCGGTGCACCCGCCGGATCAGCCGGCGCGTGCTCAGCAGGCCGAACACCACACCGACCGGGAGCACGAGCAGCAACACCACGCCGCCGCCCGTGAGGAGGGGCCGCCAGGAGTCGAGGGCGTCGCCGCGCGCCCGTCCCCGCGGGATCTGCACGAATACGGCGCCGATGACCTTGATGGAGCCGCTGGAGACCTTCTTTTCGAGGTTTCCGCCGGTCGGCAGGGTGTCCGGGGACGCGCTGGTCCTGGCCTGCCCCGGCACCTTCGTGGGCTTGAGGTCGCCGGGGGTCACCGGATCGAGGACGTCCCGCAGGATCACTGGAGCGACCGCCCAGACGACGTTCGTGCCCTTGATGCTGACGGTGCTCGCGCCGGTGACGTTCGGGGGCAGCGAGACGGGGATCCGCGCCCCCGCCGGGTAGATGTCCCGCGCGCTGCTGGCGATGATGGTGCCGTCCGGCCGCACCACGGCCTCGAACCACCCGGCGGGGACGTCCCCGGCGGGGGCGACCCCGGCCGGTTCCGGCCTGGCCCTGACGTTGGTCCTGACCTTGACGAGGCCGGCGCCAGGTGGCCGCGTGGCCGCCGCCGTGGCGAGCGCTTGGTCGGGAGTGCCGCCGCCTTCGCGGTAGTACGCCTTGGTCGCGATCGCGCTCATCGTCTTGGCGTCCATGTTCGCCTGCCGCTGGACCAGGTCTTCGGCGGACGTGCCGACGCTACGGGACAGCAGCAGTACCAGCATCGTCGCCTCGACGACGACCACGGCGGCGGCGGTGACGAGGACGTACGACGTCGCCATCCGCACGCGCAGGCTTGCCATCGCTCCTCCCGCGGCTCAGGGTAACCGGCACGCGGGCGGGCGGTCCTCCCCTGAAAGGGTGGTCGGGCCCTCCCCAGAAGGCGTCGGCGGCCGTACGCTTCGGGCACCGGGCCGGCGCCGGACGGCGGCCCGTCGAGGGGAAGGAGGGGTGTGATGAGCCGACGCTTCAGGCGCACGCTCGTCACCGTCGTCGCCACGATCCTGGGGCTCGCCCTGATCTGGCTGCCGGTGGCCGCCCAGGCCGGGATCCAGGGAAGCGGCTGACGACCCGGTCGACGACCAAGCGCCCGTACGGCCCGCTCCCTTTTCGTCGGGGCGGGCCGTACCCGTCGAACGGTCGGCCGCGGGATCAGCGAGCGGCGGACGTGGCCGCGCCGAGAGCGGCGGCGGCACGGTCGGCGACCACCTTCATTCCGGTCGCGTTCGGATGGATGGGCGCGGCCAGGTCCGTGGGCACCAGGCCCTCGACCCAGTTGCCGCCAGGCGCCGCGCACATGTCGTGTCCGTCGCCGCCCTGGTAGGCGTCCACGAAGATGGCGCCGTTCCGGCTCGCCTGATCGGCCAGCATCGCGTTGAGCGAGCGCTCGACTCCGTCCAGGTACGGGACGTCGCCCCAGGCGAGCGGCACCAGCGGCCAGCAGCCGCGGCCGGAAGGAAGCAGGCGGAGGTAGCCGACGACCAGCACCCGCGCCTGCGGCGAGCGCTCGTGGATGCCGCGCAGCGCCGCGGCGATCTTGGGCGCGGTGTCCGCGATGCGCTGGTCGAGCTGCCCGCCGAAGTGGTTCTTGCAGGGCGCGCCGAACGGGTTGGTGAAGCTGAGCTCGGCGCAGGTCTCGAAGATCCCCGTGTAGCCGATGTCGTTGCCGCCGATGCCGAGGCTGACCAGCGTCGTGTCGGCGGTGAGCGCGTCGAACTGCGGCGGGTTGGTGCCGAGCGTGACGCTCTGCGCCGCCGTCAGGTCGGTGGTGTCGGCGCCGCTGCAGCTGGCGTCGGTGAACGACGCCGCGTCCAGCCGCCCGGCGAGCAGCGACGGGTAGTTGTGGTCGGAACGCAGGCAGCCGATGGGCGTGCCGTGCTGGTTGGGGATCAGCGGGCCGGCGGTGAAGGAGTCGCCGAGCGAGACGTAACGGGACGTGGCCGCCTCGGCCGGGCCCGCCGCGGTGGAAACCGCGAGGACGGGGAGCGCGGACAGCGCCATCATCAGCGCCGTCGCCAAGCGCGGTTTGATCATTGACCCTCCAGTGTTCTCGCTCAGCAGACGGCGCGTCAGAAGCGGCGTCAACTTGCCTGTCCACAACCGGCCGCGGCCACTCCAGCACGTCCTGTCACTAAAACCTCCTGTGTCGCTGGGGACTCGTCGCGTCCCGTGCGTCTCGCGCGTCAAATGTCGGTCCGGGGCCGTACGGTCACTGGCATGGCGAAGACGGCGGGCGCGGGACGGGCCAGGCCGGCGTTCCGCTGCGCGGAGTGCGGGTGGCAGAGCGCCAAGTGGGTGGGCCGCTGCGGCGAGTGCCAGGCATGGGGCACGGTCGGCGAGGCCGGGGCCGCGCCCGGCCCGCCGCGGGTGGTCGCCGCCGGTCCTGTGACCACGCCGGCGCGGCCCATCGGCGCGGTCGACGTGCGGTCCGCGCGATCCCAACCGACCGGCCTCGACGAGCTCGACCGGGTGCTCGGCGGCGGCCTGGTCCCTGGCGCCGTGGTGCTGCTCGCCGGCGAGCCCGGCATCGGCAAGTCGACGTTGCTGCTCGAGGTCGCGGCGCTCGCCTCGTCGGCCGGCGGCGCGGCCGGGCCTGGTCCCGTGCTGTACGTCACCGGCGAGGAGTCGGCCGAGCAGGTGCGGCTGCGCGCCGACCGCATCGGCGCGGTCGCCGACCGGCTCTACCTGGCCGCCGAGACCGAGCTGGCCGCGGTGCTCGGCCACGTCGACGACGTGACGCCGCGGATGCTCGTCGTCGACTCCATCCAGACCATCGGCGCGGCCGAGGTCGACGGCGCGCCCGGCGGCGTCACCCAGATCCGCGAGGTCACCGCCAACCTGATCCGGGTGGCCAAAGAGCGCGGCATCACCGTGGTGCTGGTCGGCCACGTCACCAAGGACGGCGCGATCGCCGGCCCGCGGCTGCTCGAGCACCTGGTCGACGTCGTCCTGTACTTCGAGGGTGACCGGCACAGCAGGCTGCGGATGATCCGCGCCGTGAAGAACCGGTTCGGCCCGACCGACGAGCTCGGCTGCTTCGATCTGTCCGAGATGGGCATCGTCGGCGTGCCCGACCCGAGCGGGCTGTTCCTCACCCGCCGCGACGAGCCGGTGCCCGGCACGTGCGTGACCGTGACGCTCGAGGGCCGGCGGCCGCTGGTGGCCGAGGTGCAGGCGCTGGTCGCCGAATCCTTCCTGCCCAGCCCGCGGCGGGCCACGTCCGGCCTCGAGGCGGCCCGGGTGGCCATGGTGCTCGCGGTGCTCGGCCGGCGCTGCCACATCGCCATGCACCAGCAGGACGTCTACGCCTCCACGGTCGGCGGCGTGCGGCTGACCGAGACGTCGGTCGACCTCGCCGTGGCGCTGGCCGTCGCCGGCTCCAAGGTGGAGCAGGCACTGTCCCCCGACGTCATCGCGCTCGGCGAGGTGGGCCTCGCCGGCGAGGTGCGGGCCGTGCCCGGCGTGCGGCGACGGCTCGCCGAGGCCGGCCGGCTCGGCTTCACCCGCGCGGTGGTGCCGCGCGGCGCGCTCGACCTCGGCGACCTGGCCCCGCTCAAGCGCGACGGACGTTCGGCGCCTGATTCCCCAGAACGCGACGTCAACGTGACGGCCGGTAACGCGCAGGACCGCCGATTCGAGGGAATGAGGGTGATTGAGGTGGACAGCCTGGGCCAGGCCCTGCGGGTCGCCTTCACGGCGACATGACGTTACGCCGGCTTGGCTGGTGCCGGCCCGTTCGGAATGAGCGCCCGGGACGGAGCCGGTCGGGGCATGTCCTCGGTAAACTGAGCGCCGTCGAGCGACCTGCGGGGGTCTCGTGCCAACACAGCTAAAGAGTCAAGACGAGAGACGCCGGGTGACGCTCGCCGCCGTCGCCCCTGGCACAGCCCTCAGGGACGGGCTGGAACGCATCCTGCGCGGGCACACCGGCGGGTTGATCGTGCTCGGCTACGACAAGACGGTCGCCGACCTGTGCACCGGCGGTTTCGAGCTCGACGTCGAGTTCTCCGCCACCCGGCTACGCGAGCTGGCCAAGATGGACGGCGCCATCGTCCTCGACGGCAGCCACTCGCGCATCGTGCGCGCCGCCGTGCACCTGGTGCCCGACCCGACGATCCCGACCGAGGAGTCCGGCACCCGGCACCGCACGGCGGAACGGGTCGCCAAGCAGACCGGCTTCCCGGTGATCTCGGTCAGCCAGTCGATGCGCATCATCGCCCTCTACCTCGACGGCCTCCGCTACGTCCTGGAAGACTCCGCGGCCATCCTGTCCAAGGCCAACCAGGCGCTGGCCACGCTCGAGCGCTACAAGCTCAGGCTCGACGAAGTCGCCGGGACGCTGTCGGCGCTGGAGATCGAAGATCTGGTCACCGTCCGCGACGTCACCGCGGTCGTGCAGCGCCTCGAGATGGTCCGCCGCATCGCCGACGAGATCGAGGGCTACGTGGTCGAGCTCGGCACCGACGGCCGTCTGCTCTCGCTGCAGCTCGACGAGCTCGTCTCCGGCGTCGATGTCGACCGCGAGCTGATCGCCCGCGACTACCGGCCGGGCAGCCTGCGCGGCCGCGGCGTCGCCGACGTGCTCGCCGCCCTCGACACGCTGTCCGCCACCGAGCTGCTCGACCTCCCGACGGTCGCCGACGTGATGGGCTTCGCCGGCAGCGACGCCCTCGACCTGCCGGTCAGTCCCAAGGGCTACCGCCTGCTCGCCAAGGTGCCGCGGCTGCCCAACCTCGTCGTCGAACGCCTCGTCGAGCACTTCGGCGGCCTGCAGAAGCTCCTCGCCGCCAGCATCGACGATCTCCAGGCGGTCGGCGGCGTCGGCGAGGCCCGCGCCCGCAGCGTCCGCGAGGGCCTGTCCCGCCTCGCCGAATCCTCCATCCTCGAACGCTACGTGTAGCACCACAGCCCGCCTCCTGGTCAGCGGAGCCCGAAGACCTGTCCGCGCACCCGCACCTTTCCGGCGCGGACCGTGACGACGTACGTACCGGGCCGCGCCGCCGCGCGCCGGCCGGCGCAGTCGCCCGACCGCCGGCGGTCCCACACGACCGTCACGATGTACGGCAGGCCGCGGCGCAGCAGCCGGATCGACGACCCGGACCCGCGCGCGCACCGCGCCGACGTCCAGACCCGGTCGGGCCCCGAGCTGACCCGGACCTCGAGCTCCTTCGGACCCACCCCGAACGTGCACGGGCGCCGGCCGGTGTTGACGGCGGTCAGCCGGAAGGTCGGCCGCTCCTTGCCCGCGTACACGGTCTTCGTCGTGACGAGACCGACCACCAGATCGCGCGGCTCGCAGCCGTCACCCGCCTTCTTCCGCGGGACGGGCCGCACGGTCGTCCGCACGGTCGTCCGCGCGGTCACCGTCACGGTCGCCGTCGGCAGCACGGTCGGCAGCGTGTGCGCGCTCGGCGTGCTGAGCGCCGCCGCGTCCACCGGCCGCCTGGCCGCCGACCGGTCGCCGCCGCCCGCGCAGGCCCACGCGACAAGACCGACCATCGCGAGCACCCCGCCCAACGCGATCGCCCGGCGCCGCCAGTACGCCTCGGCCGCGTCGGCGCCTCGATTACCTCCGGTGTCCACCCCCATGCGCTCAGTATGGTTTCCCGCCCCCGGCGAGCGGCGCCGACCCGCCGTGCGAGGATTCAAAGCGTCATGCGCGAGTCCCGACACCTCACGCCCGTCCTCGACTGGTACGCCTCCAGCGCCCGTGACCTGCCGTGGCGCGGCGAGGACGCCACGCCGTGGGGCATCCTGGTCAGCGAGATCATGCTGCAGCAGACCCCGGTCAGCCGCGTCCTCCCGGTCTGGCGGTCGTGGATGGGGCGCTGGCCGTCCCCCGGCGCCCTTGCCGCCGAGCCCTCGGGTGAGGCCGTACGCGCCTGGGGCCGCCTCGGCTACCCGCGCCGGGCGCTGCGCCTGCACGAGACCGCGCGCGCCATCGTCGACCGCCACGCCGGCGAGGTGCCCGCGTCGTACGACGCGCTGCGCGCCCTCCCGGGAATCGGTTCCTACACCGCGGCCGCCGTGGCGAGCTTCGCCTTCCGGCAGCGGCACGCCGTCTTGGACACCAACGTCCGCCGGGTCCTGGCCCGGCTGGTCTCCGGCAAGGAGTACCCGGACAAGGCGCAGACCGCCGCCGAAGTCCGGCTGGCCGAGTCGCTGCTGCCCGCCGATCCGCCCGTGGCCGCCCGCTGGTCGGTCGCCATCATGGAGCTGGGCGCGCTCGTCTGCACGGCCCGTACGCCCCGCTGCGCCGACTGCCCGGTGGCCACCGCCTGCGCCTGGCGGCTGGCCGGGCGCCCCCCGCACGACGGGCCGCCGCGCCGCGGCCAGACCTACGCCGGCACCGACCGCCAGTGCCGCGGCCGCCTCCTCGCCATCCTCCGCGACTCAACCGACCCGGTCGACAAGGCCGCCTTCGACATCGTCTGGTCCGACGCCGCCCAACGCGAACGCGCCCTGGACGGCCTCATGGCCGACGGCCTCGTCACCTCCCTCCCCGACGGGCGCTACGCGCTGCCGACGTGAACACCGATGAGGCATTGGAGGCGAGATGTTCAGCCGGTCGCTGGGTGACGAAGCGGAGCTGCGTCCGCTGGAGCCATGGCAGGCGGCCGAGTTCGCCGCGTACGCCGACCGGGTACGCGACGCGCTCAAGCCGTGGATCCCGTGGGCCTACACCGTCGTGGACGAGGCGTCCGCCCGGGCGTTCCTGCAGAGCTTCGCCGACCGCCAGGCCGCCGACGCCGGGCGCATCTTCGGGCTGTACGTCTCGGCCGTCCTGCAGGGCGGCGTCGTCTTCCGCTCCTTCGACGCCCCTCAGCGCGTCTGCGAGATCGGTGTCTGGCTCGCTCCCGAGGTGCGCGGTAAGGGCCTGATCGCCCGCGCGAGTCGCGTGCTCATCGACTGGGCGATCGATGTGCGTGGCATGGTTCGCGTGGAGTGGCTGTGCGATCCCCGCAACGAGGCCAGCATCGCCACCGCCCGCCGCCTCGGTTTCATCCACGAGGGCACGCATCGCAAAGCCTTCCACGTCGCCGACGAACACCGCGACGTGCAGGTCTGGGCCATCGTCGCCTGAACCCGGACGTCACCCGTCCCGGCCCGCGGTTTCCGTGATCGGGCGTACCTCGATCGCGGCGAAGCGGGCGTCGGGGATGCGCGCCGCGATCTCGTCCGCCCGCTCCTGGGTGTCGCAGTCCAGCACGACGTAACCGGCCAGGTGCTCCTTGGTCTCGACGTACGGGCCGTCCGTCGCGATCGGGACCCCGTCGCGCACCCGGATGGTCCGCGCGGTCGCCGAATCGGCCAGCGCGACGCCCGCGACCAGCTCGCCCGACTCGGTGATCTCGCGACGCAGCGCCTCGGCCTGCTCGGTCAGCGCCGCCCGCTCAGCGGCCGGCAGCGCCAGGAACCCGGGGTTCTGCAGGAAAACCGGGTGCTCCCAGTTGTCCGGATTGCTGTAGATCAAGAGCAGGTATCTCATCGCGATTCCCTTCCGGCTCCGGGTACGTGGCGCTTCGTCCGGTCAACCGGACGGCACGGGACCGGCGACGCCGACCACGTTGCCTTCGGGGTCGGCGAACCGGCCGACCGCGAAGCCGCCGCCGGCCTCCGGCTCCGGCCCCATCAGCCGCTTGCCGCCGAGCCGCTCGGCCCGGCGAAGCGCGGCCTCGACGTCGGGCACGCCGACGTAGAACAGGACCTGCGGCGCGAACCCCGGCCCGCCGCCCACCCCGCCGTTGATGCCGTTCCCTTCGCCGGTCGTACGCCCGGCCACGAATCCGTACGTACCCGCTGGCGAGACCTTCTCCGTCGTCGCGTCGCCCAGCGTGAACTCCCAGCCGAACAGCTCGCCGTAGTAGGCCCGCAGCCCGCCCGGATCCGTCCCGATGATCTCGAAGTGCACCACAGGCTGTCCCATGGTCGGCCCGTCCTCTCGATGGATGGTCGGTGCGATGCCGGACGCCGGGTGGGCGCCCTCGTTAGTGAGGTCGGAGCCGAAGCCCGCGTCTCGACATCTCAGCCTCCGTGGGCGGTGTCGATAACGCAGAAGCGGTTGCCGTCCGGGTCGGCGAGCACCACGAAGTCGGGGTCGTCCGGATAGAGGTCCCACTCGACGCGCTGAGCGCCCAGCGACACCAGACGCTCGACCTCGGCGGCCTGGTCGGCGGCGTCCCCCGCGTAGAGGTCCAGGTGCACCCGTGGATGGTCCTGCACCGGCGTCTCGCTCAGGCCGAGCGACAGCTGCACCCCCGCCCCTTGCCTGGGGACGAGGACCACCCAGTCGTCCTCGATCTCATCGCGCGGCTCGTACGCCAGCGCCTCCATCCAGAAGGCCGCCGCCCGCCGCACGTCCGAGACGCCCATCACCACAGATCCGATTCGCAGCATGTGCCGATTCTGGCGGACGAGCCGTCTTCACGGCCGAGCGGGGATTCGCCGGGCCCGCGTTACGGACGAGTGCGGCGGAGCAGGAGTCGCGCTGGGTCGATGTCGACCGGGAAGGGTCGGGTCAGGTGATGGAGACGATCGAAGACGGCCAGTTCCTCGTAGCGTCCGCCCTTCAACCCGAACGCCGTGACCCTTGGCACCGGGCTGAGCTCGACAACCCAATAGTCTTCGATGCCTACGTCCGCATAGGCCTGCAGTTTCTCCCCGAAGTCCCGGTTGCGGCTCTGCCTGCTGCCGCTGATTTCTACGGCCAGCACTACGTCGGCTGCGTCGTACTCCTGCGGGCCCGCATCGAAGGCGTCCCCCGTCACCACCAAGACGTCCGGGACCTTCAGCCAGTCGCCCCTGTGGCCGGTGACGGTATCGACCTCTTGGATGGCCGCCAGGTCCAGTCCGGCCACGTCGATGGCATCATCCAGCAACCGCGTGATTCTGTATGAGGCGGCTTGGTGGGGGGACGAAGGGTGGGGGCTCACGACCAGGACACCATCGTCGATCTCGTACCGGTGGAACTCATCCTCCGGCAACTTCCGTACGTCATCGACGGTCCACGGACCGTGATGTTCGCTCAACGATAGCGACATGGCTGATCCCCTGTTGCCCGGTCACGGATGGTCGACCGGCGAACCACTTACCGACTACTTCGCAGCTACTGCATCCGTCCTCAGGATAGCCACACGGTCGCCTTCGCCTATGGCAAAGCCGGAAGGCCTCGCCTGACGGGTGGCCGGCGCGTCAGTCCTCGTCGGCGGGGAGGGTGAAGAGGCGGATGTAGACCGGGCGGGCGTCGGGCGGCGCGTCCTCTCGGCGAAGCGAGTGGTGCTGGAGCAGGCGGATGTACGCCTCGAAGAACTCGGCCAGCCCCTCTTTGGTCATGAAGGCGAAGCCGCGCGACAGCAGGGCCCACGCCCGATCTCGCTCGTAGGACTCGAGCAGCCTGCTGAGCAGATCCATGTCTTCGGCATGGCCGAGTCGGAGCATCTCGTCGAGCGCCGGGCGATCCTCGGGGGCGAGGGTCTCTCTGGCGGGCATACGGAGGTCGCGCGGGCTCTCGGTGCGGCGCCACCAGCGTTCCCGGCCCGCCGACCGCTCGGGGATCTCCTCGATGAAGCCGTGTTTCTCCAGCTGGCGCAGGTGATAGCTGCTGGTCCCCGTGTTGACGCCGAGCACTTCGCCGATGGTGGTCGACGTAGCCGGGCCGTGCGCGCTCAGCTGGCGGAGGATCCTGCGGCGCAGCGGATGGCTCAGGGCCCTGAGTCGGCCCGGGTCGTCCAGAATGACGGGCTCGGCATCGTCCTTCACGCCGATGAGTCTAGTACTACAGAGGTATTTCTGCAGAAATTCCTTTGCAGAATTTTCTCTGCAAACTACGGTGACGGCATGAAGACAGCAATCGCAGTCACGCTGGCCTTGGGGGCCCTCGTCGCGGGCACGCTCGGCGGTTGGACAGGGTCGCCGGCCACGGCCGCCTCGCTCCCGGCGCCGCCGGGACTGGCCGCCACCGAGGTGAGCTTCCGGGGAAGCGGCGGCCTCACCCTGCACGGAACGGTCCTTGCGCCCAAGGCGCCCAAGGCAGCCAACGGGACCGGGGCCGGGCGGGCGGGCGTCGTGCTCATCACCGGCTCCGGCTCGGGAGTGCCGCGCGAGCACCTGCTCACCGAGGCCACGGAGTTCGCCCGCCGGGGCCTCGCGGTCCTTGTCTACGACAAGCGGGCAGCGGGTTACACGCGGTTTCGCCGTTCGTACTCCGAACTCGCAGACGACGCCCTCGGAGCCGTCCGCGTCCTGCGTACCCAGCCAGGCGTCGATCCGGCCAAGGTGGGCGTCTGGGGGCTCAGCGAGGGCGGCTGGGTGGCGCCGCTCGCGGCGTCCCGGTCCCCCGACGTGGCGTTCGTGATCGTGGTCGGCGGCAACGCGATGACCCCGATCCGGCAGCAGACCTGGAACGAGACCTCTGCGCTGCGGCGCCGGGGGGTGTCCGGGTCCCTGGTCGACCGGGCCAAGCCCGGTCTCGCCCGGCTGGCGGCGGACGCGGGGCTGTTCGCCGAGGCCCGGTATGACGCGCAGGCCGTGCTGGAACGCGTACACCAGCCGCTGCTCGGCATCTGGGGCGGCCGTGACCTGCAGACCCCACCCGAGGACAACCCGCCGCTCTTCGCGCGGGCGCTGCGCCGCGGCGGCAACATCCACTACACCTTCCGCTTCTTCGCCGCCGCCGACCACGCCGCGCACCAGACGCCCGACGGCGGCCTCACCCGTGGGGCCTCGCTCGCCCCCGGATACGCCGACCTGATGACCTCGTGGGTCGGCGCGGTGACGAGCGGCCGGCCGCCCGTCGCGGACGCGCCGGCGCCGCCGAAACAGGACTACCCAAGCGTCGAGGTGCCCCCGTCGGCATGGTGGGAGTCGCCGTGGGCCCAGCTCACCGCCATGGCCCTGTTCGTCGTGGCGTTCGCCGCGTATCCGCTGGTGGCCCTCGTACGGCGCGTCCGCGGTCGGCGGACGGCGGCGGTGAGCCGCTGGGCCCGGCTGCTCGCCGGCGCCGGACTCCTCGCGCCGCTCGGCACGTTCGTCTACCTCTTCTATCTGGTGGCCGCGGGAAGGTCGCCGGACCCCGGCCCGGTCATCGGCGGCAGGCCGGTGCCGTGGCTGGCGCTGCAGGGACTCGCGGCGGCCGCGGCGGCCGCCGCGGCCGCGACCGCCGCCGCGTGGTGGCGGGCCCGGCGCGCCGTCCGGGCGGGCGAGCGGGTCCGCCTGGGTCTGCTGCTCGCCGCCGGAGCCGTCTTCGTGGCGTGGGCGTTCTCCTGGGGCCTGCTGCTGCCCTGACCGGCCGGAGGCGGGGTCTCGGCGGGGGCGCGGCAGAACGGAAGGCCCGGCAGAGCGGAAGGCCCGGCAGAGCGGAAGGCCCGGCAGAGCGGAAGGCCCCGCCCCGGCGGGTGGCCGGGACGGGGCCTTCTGTGTGGTCGGTTGCTCCGTCAGTCGGAGTGGTTGACCGGGGCGCCTTCCATCGCGATCGGGGTGTCGGGAACGGTGGACGGCTTGGGCTCGCCCTTGAAGGTGAACTTGGCCGTCTCCTCGTCGGTGCCGTCGACGTCGACGATGACGATCTGTCCGGCCTTGAGCTCGCCGTACAGGATCTTCTCCGACAGCGTGTCCTCGATCTCGCGCTGGATGGTGCGGCGCAGCGGGCGGGCGCCGAGCACGGGGTCATACCCGCGCTTGGCGAGCAGATCCTTGGCCGGCGGCCGGAGCTCGAGACCCATGTCCCTGTCCTTCAACCGCTCGTCCACCTTGGCGATCATCAGGTCGACGATCTGGACGATCTCCTTCGGGGTGAGCTGGTGGAAGACGATGGTGTCGTCCACGCGGTTGAGGAACTCGGGGCGGAAGTGCTGCTTGAGCTCCTCGCTCACCTTGGCCTTCATCCGGCCGTAGTCGCCCTCTTCGTCGTTGGCCCTGGTGAACCCGGTGGACAGGCCCTTGGAGATGTCCCTGGTGCCGAGGTTGGTCGTCATGATGATGACGGTGTTCTTGAAGTCGACCACCCGGCCCTGGGCGTCGGTCAGCCGGCCGTCCTCAAGAATCTGCAGCAGCGAGTTGAAGATGTCCTGGTGCGCCTTTTCGATCTCGTCGAAGAGGACCACGGAGAACGGCTTGCGCCGGACCTTCTCCGTCAGCTGGCCGCCCTCCTCGTACCCGACGTAGCCGGGCGGCGAGCCGAACAGCCGCGAGACGGTGTGCTTCTCCATGTACTCGGACATGTCGAGCTGGATCAGCGCGTCCTCGTCGCCGAACAGGAACTCGGCCAGCGTCTTGGACAGCTCCGTCTTACCGACGCCGGACGGGCCGGCGAAGATGAACGAACCGCCCGGGCGCTTCGGGTCCTTCAGGCCGGCGCGGGTACGCCGGATCGACTGGGACAGCGCCTTGATCGCGTCGTCCTGGCCGATGACCCTGCGGTGCAGCTCGTCCTCCATGCGGAGCAGCCGGGCGCTCTCCTCTTCGGTGAGCTTGAACACCGGGATGCCGGTCGCGGTGGCGAGCACCTCGGCGATCAGCTCCTCGGTGACCTCGGCGACGACGTCCATGTCGCCGGCCTTCCACTCCTTCTCGCGGTGCGTCTTCTGCGCGAGCAGCTGCTTTTCCTTGTCGCGCAGCGCGGCGGCCTTCTCGAAGTCCTGCTCGTCTATCGCGGACTCCTTCTCGCGCCGCACCTCCGCGATCTTCTCGTCGTACTCGCGCAGGTCCGGCGGCGCGGTCATGCGGCGGATGCGCATCCGCGAGCCGGCCTCGTCGATGAGGTCGATCGCCTTGTCCGGCAGGAACCGGTCGCTGATGTAGCGGTCGGCCAGCTGCGCTGCGGCCACCAGCGCGGCGTCGGTGATCGAGACGCGGTGGTGCGCCTCGTACCTGTCACGCAGCCCCTTGAGGATCTCGATGGTGTGCGACAGCGACGGCTCGGCCACCTGGATCGGCTGGAACCGCCGCTCGAGCGCGGCGTCCTTCTCCAGGTGCTTGCGGTACTCGTCGAGCGTCGTGGCGCCGATCGTCTGCAGCTCGCCGCGGGCCAGCATGGGCTTGAGGATGCTGGCCGCGTCGATCGCGCCCTCGGCGGCGCCGGCGCCGACGAGCGTGTGCAGCTCGTCGATGAAAAGGATGATGTCGCCGCGGGTGCGGATCTCCTTGAGCACCTTCTTCAGGCGCTCTTCGAAGTCACCGCGGTAGCGGGAGCCGGCGACCAGCGCACCCAGGTCGAGGGTGTAGAGCTGCTTGTCCTTGAGCGTCTCCGGCACGTCGCCCTTGACGATCTTCTGTGCCAAACCCTCGACGACGGCGGTTTTACCGACGCCGGGCTCGCCCACCAGCACCGGGTTGTTCTTGGTGCGGCGGGAGAGCACCTGCATCACCCGCTCGATCTCCTTCTCGCGGCCGATGACCGGGTCGAGCTTGCCCTCGCGCGCGGCCTGGGTGAGGTTGCGGCCGAACTGGTCGAGGACGAGCGAGGTCGAAGGGGCCGACTCCGAAGGGCCGCCGGACGCGGCGGGCTCCTTGCCCTGGTAGCCGTGCAGCAACTGGATCACCTGCTGGCGCACGCGGTTGAGGTCGGCGCCCAGCTTCACCAGCACCTGGGCGGCGACGCCCTCACCCTCGCGGATCAAACCCAGCAAAATGTGCTCAGTACCGATGTAGTTGTGACCAAGCTGTAGGGCCTCGCGCAGCGAGAGCTCGAGCACCTTCTTCGCCCGAGGAGTGAACGGGATGTGGCCGGACGGCGCCTGCTGCCCCTGGCCGATGATCTCCTCGACCTGCTGGCGTACCGCCTCAAGGCTGATCCCCAGGCTCTCCAGCGCCTTGGCAGCGACGCCCTCGCCCTCGTGGATGAGACCAAGAAGGATGTGCTCGGTGCCTATGTAGTTGTGGTTGAGCATCCTGGCCTCTTCTTGCGCCAGAACGACAACCCGCCGTGCGCGGTCGGTGAACCTTTCGAACATCTCGTCGCTCCTCACAGAGCGGTCGAACCGAGCCCGGTATGTCCGGCTCTGTCCTTCCGCATGCTAGCCCGCCCCGAGGATGTCGCCCGGTGCACTCCCACCGAGAGACCTTCCCCGGCCTTGGGCTGTTCATCCTCATCCAACTACCGGTCAGGGGCGTCATGTTCCGGCTACGCCGCAAGCGAACGACGCTTTCCCTGCACTCTCCCCGCCGGAGCGGCCAAAACCAATAGGAGACCGGCTCCTACCCGGTGCGCTTCGCCACAAGCGAACGCCTGTACGGCGCGAGGCGGCGATGGATGATCTGCTTCGTGGGCTCCGCTCCGGTCGAACTAGGGATGGAACCCGACCAAACGGAACGGCCCGCCATCCCGAAGGGACGGCGGGCCGCGTGCTACCAGATGCCGATCAACGACCCATTGCGGCTTCGAACTCGTCAACGATCGACTGCGGGATACGCCCGCGCTCGTTGACCTTCTTACCGCGGGACTTCGCCCAGGCCCTGATCTCAGCACTGCGTTCACGGCTGGAGGCGCCGCGCGAACGGCGGCGCCGCGCGGTGCCCGCCTTCCTCGCGTGCTCGACATAGGACTGCAGCGAATCGCGCAGCTTCTTTGCGTTGTCGCCGCTGAGGTCGATCTCATAGCTGACGCCATCGAGCGAGAACGACACGGTCTCGTCCGCCTCGCCACCGTCGAGGTCGTCGACGAGAAGCACCTGAACCTTCTGTGCCATGGGGACAGACCTTTCGTCGTAGCAAACTACTTTCTGGTTGCCAAAGATATACTGCTGTCCGGTTGGCTGACAATTCAACACCCGGATGCGTACAACTTTTCTCGAGTGTAACGCACGGTAATCACTGAGTACGAATCGGCCCGGCCACTTAGTCTTCCGACCCCTCCCGCCCGATGTGAGCGGACCCCTCTGCGACCGACCAAGCCTAGTTGATCTTGCTGGCGGCCCAATCCAACGAGCCGGGCAATGGGGTGGGTGGATTGCCGATCAGCATCCGACGTTCCTCCGATGACGGATTAAGCCCCAACTAACGCACTTTCCCAACATCTCGTACGGAATACGCGGTCCCGGACGCCACCCCGGCGCCTGCCGAAGTGTCGGCGAGACCGGGATGTCCTGGCTACGCCCCGTGCCGCGCGACGGTATACCGCGACGAAATCCGTCGTGGCTCTGTCGCTCGCGCCATCGGCACGGGGCGGCGGCCGGCCTATAAGCCCGTCGCGGCCGCCGCAACACCCCCGTATCGGGCCGGTATTCGCCGCTTCGGAGCGCCGGGCGCGCCCTGCTATTGGGCAGGTTGTAGCACTGTGTGCGCGCCGCATAAGCGCCTTCCGCGCACCCCTACGGCCGGCGAGAAGGGTCGAACGTGCCGCGGGCCTTCCGCCCGCCATGGCAGGATCCGGATCGCCACGCCCCGACGGAACGGACGCGACCTTCGATGTTCTATGCGGATCTGCACATCCACTCCAAGTACTCCAGGGCCTGCAGCCGCGACTGCGATCTGGAGCATCTCGCGTGGTGGGCGGGTCGAAAGGGCATCACCGTGCTGGGCACCGGGGACTTCACCCACCCCGTCTGGGCTGCGGAGTTGCGCGAGACGCTGGTGCCGGCCGAGCCGGGACTGTTCCGGCTGCGCCCCGAGCTCGAGGACCGGGTCATGCGCACCCTGCCCACCCCGTGCCGGCGGCCGGTGCGCTTTCTGCTCTCCGTCGAGATCTCTACGATCTACAAGAAGGACGATAAGACGCGCAAGGTACACCATCTGCTATATGCGCCGGACTTCGCCGCCGCGGAGCGCATCACGAACGCTCTCTCGAAGATCGGGAATCTCGCCTCGGACGGCCGCCCGATCCTCGGGCTCGACTCACGCCATCTTCTCGAGATCACCCTAGAGAGCGATCCGGGATCGTACCTCATACCCGCCCACGCCTGGACACCCTGGTTCTCCGTTCTGGGCTCCAAGTCAGGTTTCGACGCCGTTGCTGATTGTTACGGAGACCTTGCCGAGCACGTCTTCGCCATCGAGACCGGGCTGTCTTCAGATCCGGAGATGAACTGGCGAGTGGCGTCGCTGGACCGCTATCGGCTGGTGAGTAACTCCGACGCCCACTCCCCGCCCGCACTGGGTCGGGAAGCCTCCGCGTTCGATACTCCCGTCGACTATTACGCGATCCGCGCGGCGCTGGAGACGGGCGCCGGCTATCGCGGCACGGTCGAGTTCTTTCCCGAGGAAGGCAAGTATCACCTCGACGGCCACCGAAAATGCTCCGTACGGCTGGATCCGAGCGAAACCCGAAGGCTCGATGGACGTTGCCCGGAGTGCGGCCGGCCACTGACCGTAGGTGTGCTCAATCGGATCGAAGAACTGGCATCGTATCCATCCGGACGCCGTCCGCCGTCGGCGGCGGACTACCAAAACCTCGTACAGCTACCGGAAATCGTCGCGGAGATCCGCGGGGTCGGGCCGCGTACCAAGACCGTGATCGGTGAGATCGCCGCACTCGTCGCCGCACTGGGCCCGGAATTGTCGATCCTGTCCGACGTTCCGCTCGACGACATACGCCGTTCGGGCGGCGATCGGCTCGCCGAGGCGATCGGTCGGCTGCGCCGCGGGGACGTCATCCGCGAAGCGGGTTACGACGGCGAGTACGGGGTCATCAGGCTGTTCCGGCCCGGCGAGCTGGCGGACGCCGCGAGGTTCGCCGGCCCCGACGCGCTCTTCGACGTCGCCGAGCCGGCACCGGCCGCAGCCGCCCACGCCCCCACGGCACCTCCCGCAGGCGCGTACGCCGCACAGGACGCCGCGGCGGAGCGGACCACCGCGGCACCCGCCGGGCCGCCCGCCGGCCCGGCCTCCGGCGTGCTCGACTTGCACGACGGGCTCGACGTACTCGGCGGGCTGGACCCCGAGCAGCGAGCCGCGGCGGCCCATCCGGCCGGGCCGCTGCTCATCGTGGCCGGCCCAGGCACGGGCAAGACCCGTACGCTCACCCACCGGATCGCCCATCTGGTGCGCGACCGCGGCGTGGCGCCGGAAACCTGCCTGGCGATCACGTTCACCCGCCGGGCCGCGGAGGAGATGCGCGAGCGGCTGCGCGCGCTGCTGCCCGGTGAGGCGGCGAGGATCACGGTCGCCACGTTTCACGGCCTCGGCGCGCTGATCCTGCGCGAGCAGTACGAGCGGGCCGGCCTGTCGCCGAACTTCCGCATCGTCGACGAGACCGAGGAAACCGGCGAAGAAGCCGGCGAAGCGCCGGGCCCGGGCGCGATCCACGACACGGTCGGTTTCCAAGAGCTGCTCGAGCTGCCCGTGCAGATCCTCGCCAAGGAACCCGATCTCGCCGCCGCCTATCGGGACCGCTGGCGGTGGATCAGCGTCGACGAATACCAAGACGTGGACGAGACGCAGTACGCGCTGCTGCGGCTACTGAGCGCCGAGGACGGCGACCTGACGGCCATCGGCGACCCGGATCAGGCCATCTACTCCTTCCGGGGCGCGGATGTCGGCTTCTTCCTCCGCTTCGCCGCCGACTTCCCCGCCGCGACCACCGTCCAGCTCACCCGCAACTACCGGTCCAGCCGGCAGATCGTCCGGGGGGCGCTCCAGGCGATCGCGCCGGCCAGCCTGGTGCCGGGACGGGCGCTGACCGCGCACAGCACGCGGCCGGCCGGGCGCATCGGCATCTTCGAGGCGGCCGACCCGCAGGCCGAGGCCGGGTTCATCGCCCGGACCATCGACCGGCTGCTCGGCGGGACGTCGTTCCACTCCCTCGACTCCGGCCGGGCGGACGGCCACCACCATCACGACATCGACTTCTCCGACATCGCGGTCCTGTACCGCACCGACGCGCAGGCCGGGCCCATCATGGAGGCGCTGACCCGGGCCGGCGTCCCGTACCAGAAACAATCGCACGACCGGCTGCTCGCCCGTCCCGGCGTACGGGAGATCGCCGGTGAGCTCCGCCACCACGGCCCGGGACCGCTACCGGAACTGTTGCGGAAGGCCATGGCCACGACGCGGTTCGACCGTGCGGTCGAGCTGCGCTCGGCGGTGGAGCTGTTGACCCCGCTCGCCGCGCGCTGCGGTGACGACCTGGAGTCGTTCCTCGGCCAGCTCGCGCTCGGCGCGGAGGTGGACGCGTACGACCCGCGAGCCGACTCCGTCGCGCTGCTCACCCTGCACGCGGCGAAGGGGCTCGAGTTTTCCATCGTGTTCCTTGCCGGCTGCGAGGACGGCCTGCTGCCCCTCTGGCTGCCCGGCGTCGCCGATCACGACGAGGCCGAGGAGCGGCGACTGTTCTTCGTCGGCATGACGCGGGCGCGCGACCGGCTTTACCTCTCCTATGCGCGGCGCCGGGCGCGGTTCGGCGCCGAGCGGGACACCGGGGCCTCACCGTTCCTGCGCGCGCTCGAGCCGTCCCTGACCGAGCGCGTGGACGCCGGTGGCGGCCAGGGCCCGGCCGAGCCGCCGCGCGCCCGGCCCCGTGATCGCCAGCTCAAGCTGCTCTAGCGATCATTGTCTGGGACGTGCTCCGTTACCCGAGTCCCGCAGCGGGCAGGCATCCGGTATGCCAGCAAGTCCCAAACGACCCGAGAAACAGGGAGACGTCCAGGCGCTTGGCGATGTCGAGCTGCGCGTCTACGAAGCCGTGGCCATCATCGACAAGGAGGGCCACACCGCCAGCATGGGGGACCTGGCCCACGCCACCGGATACCCGGAGGACACGGTCCGCTCGGCGCTGGACCGCCTCGTCGGCGCCGGGCACGTTCGCGAGCACGGCTCCGGCTTCGTCCTCGGCCCCCACGACTGGGGTCTGTGACCGCCCCTGTGCCCTACCTGCGGGCGGCGACGGCGGCGCGGACGACCCTGGTGGCGGCGAGCCGGTCGTGGAGCGCCTGCCGCCGCGTGGACTCCAGCACCCAGGCCGCGTTGGCCACCCAGAAGATGCCGGCGATCAGGCCAAGCACCGGCACAGGACGGGCGGCGATGGGCAGCGCGAACACCGCGGCCCGCAGCGCCGCCCGCGGCAGCTCCACCCGTCCCCGCCCGCCGCCCGGGTCGCTCAGGTCGCGCGAGTCACCCGGGCGGCCGGCGGAGACGACCCGGATGCCGGTGAGCCGCTTGCCGATCGTCCTGCCCCACAGCGCGTGCTGGATCGTGTCGTACAGCAGGTAGACGACGGCGACCCCGACCGCGGTGGCCGTCTCGGCCGGACGGACACCATAGGCCGACTGCGGGAGGAACGCGCGGGCGATGACGGCGACCGGCGGGCCCACGATGAGGGTGTCGATGAGCCGCGCGACCAGTCGCTGCCCGGGTTCGGCGAGCGCGGCGCCCCGGCCGGGGGCCGCGCCCGCCGCCGGGTCACTCC
>DASUWU010000163.1:0-66528 GCA_036378315.1 Streptosporangiaceae bacterium
GGTGGCCGGCGACTGGGTGGCCGACCCGGCGCACTGGGCGGCGCTGGGTGACCGGCTGGGCGTGCTGGTCGCCGAGCACGCCCGCCGCAACCCGCTGCACCCCGGCATGCCGGTCGACGCCGCCCGCACCGCGCTCGGCCTGCCGGCCCGCGACCTCGTCGAGGCGCTGGTGCGGCCGCCGCTGCGGCTGGCCGAGGGACGCATCGCCGCGCCCGGGGCGGCGCTGCCCAAGCACGTGCGCACGGCGGTCGACCGGATCCGCGCCGACCTGGCGGCCGCGCCCTACCACGCGCCCGACGCGGGGCGGCTCAAGGAGCTCGGGCTCACCGACGCCGCGCTGGCGGCCGCCGCCCGCGCCGGGCTGCTGCTGCGCATCGCCGATCAGGTCGTGCTGGCCCCCGGCGCCGACGACGCGGCCGGCGCCGTGCTGGCGGGGCTGCCCCAGCCGTTCACGGTGCGCGAGGCCAGAACCGCCCTCGACACCACGCGGCGCGTCGCCGTCCCGCTGCTCGAGCACCTCGACGCGCGCGGGATCACCCGGAGGATCGACGCCGATCGGCGGGTGATCGTGCATGGACCAGCGGCAGGGGGGTAGTCAGCCCAGGTGTGCCGCGGTCGTTGGATTCGCGGCCCGCTGACCAGCAAGGGGAGCGAGTTGTGACGACCGAAAGCCGCGCGACGGCGGCCCCGGCCGGCGCGACCGGCGCCGCCGCCGGCGTCGACCCGGCCGCCCGCTCCGGATACACCGAACACCCACCGCGTATGGGGTTCTTCACCGACACATCCGTCTGCATCGGCTGCAAGGCGTGCGAGGTCGCGTGCAAGGAGTGGAACGCGATCCCCGAGGACGGCCTGAACTTCACCGGCATGTCGTACGACAACACCGCCGGCCTCGGCGCGTCCACCTGGCGGCACGTGGCGTTCATCGAGCAGCGCCGTCCCCTCGCCCGCCAGCAGCCAGGCGTGTCGCACGCCGACGTGGACGTGCTCGAGCTGGCCGCCCAGGGCGCGAGCACCCCGCCCGAGCAGGCCGGCATGACCCCGACCGAGCCGGGCCGCCCGGACGAGCTGCGGTGGCTGATGTCCAGCGACGTGTGCAAGCACTGCACCCACGCCGCCTGCCTGGACGTGTGCCCGACCGGTTCGCTGTTCCGGACGGAGTTCGGCACGGTGGTCGTCCAGGAGGACATCTGCAACGGCTGCGGCTACTGCGTCCCCGCCTGCCCGTACGGGGTGATCGACCAGCGTGAGGACGACGGCCGGGTCTGGAAGTGCACCCTGTGCTACGACCGGATCGGCGACGGCCTCGAACCGGCGTGCGCGCAGGCCTGCCCCACCGACTCGATCCAGTTCGGCCCGCTCGACGAGCTGCGCGAGCGCGCCGCGGAGCGGGTGCGGCGGCTGCACGACGCCAGGGTGGACGATGCCAGGCTGTACGGCGCGGACCCCGATGACGGCGTGGGCGGCACCGGCGCGTTCTTCCTGTTGCTCGACGAGCCCGAGGCCTACGGCTTCCCGCCCGACCCGGTGGTGACGACCCGCGACCTGCCGGCGATGTGGCGGAGCGTCGGGGTGGCCGCGGCCGGACTGCTCGGCGCGGCCGCGATGGCCTTCCTGACCGGACGTGCGGGCCGGGGCGCGAGCGGCCTGAGGGGACGGTCGCGATGAGCGGCGACCGGACCCGCCGGGCGAGCGAAAAGGATGATCACGCGATGAGCCAGGATGACGTCCAAGGCGGCCACCCGCCGGACCGGGAGGCGATGACGGGTGTCGCGACCGGGCGGGACCGGCCGGCCCCTCGGGCGGACGGGCACCGCCGCCGCGGCGGTGAGCGGCCGATGGTGCCGCGCGCGGAGTTCAGGTCGTACTACGGCCGGCCGGTGCTCAAGCGCCCGGTGTGGAGCGCGCGCGACATCGCCGGCTACTTCTTCCTCGGCGGCCTCGCCGGCGCGTCGTCCGTGCTGGGCGCCGGAGCCGATCTGACCGGGCGGCCGACGCTCGCCCGCGGCGCGAAGGTGGGCGCGGCCGGCGCCATCTCCCTGGCGGCCGTGGCGCTCGTGCACGACCTCGGGCGGCCCGCGCGGTTCTTCAACATGCTGCGGGTGGCCAAGGCCAGCTCCCCGATGAGCGTGGGGTCGTGGCTGCTCGCCGGGTACGGTCCGCTGGCGGCCGGCGCGGCCGCGTCGAGCGTCACCGGGCGGCTTCCGCGGCTCGGCCGGCTGGCCGGGCTCGGCGCCGCCGGCCTCGGGCCCCTGGTGGCCGGCTACACGGCGGCGCTGATCACCGACACCGCCGTCCCCGCCTGGCACGAGGCGCACCGGGAGATGCCGTTCGTGTTCGTCGGGTCGGCCGCCACCGCGGCGGGCGGCCTCGGGCTGCTCACCGCGTCCACCGGGGACAACGGGCCGGCCACGGTGTTCGCCGCGGCCGGAGCGGCGGCCGAGCTAAGCGCCGTGCGGCTGATCAAGCGGCGGCTCGGTGTCGTCGGCGAGCCGTACGAGCGGGGACGGGCCGGCGCGCTGCTGCGGGCGGCGGAGATCCTGAGCGCCACGGGCGTGGGCTGCGCCTTCCTCAGCCGCGGCGACAGGATGCTGTCGGCGCTGTCCGGCCTGACGCTGCTGGTCGGATCGGCGGCAAGCAGGTTCGGGATCTTCTATGCCGGTCTCGCCTCAGCCGATGACCCCAAGTACACCGTCCAGCCGCAGCGCGAGCGCATCGAGAACGAGCGCATCGAGCGCGAGCGCCCGACGGACGAGCACGCACGACCGAACTCGTGAGGGCGCGGATCGATGCTGGAGGTGGGACGGCCACCGCCTGATCACCGGGCGGCCGGCCGTGCGCCCGTTCCTGATGCCTCCGGGGACCCGGTGTATCGCGGCCGTATCGAAAACCGCATACGTCACCGCAACGGCCTCCACTCTTCAGTGGAGGCATGAACCACAGCACATCACCATCAGCGGCAACTCCTAGCGCCGCCCGGCTCACGCCGGCCGCCCTGTGTACGGCCTGACCCTCCGGCGGCGGGCCGTGGCGACCGCACCCCTGGTGATCAAAGCGCGCGTCCTCGCGACCGTCACCCGGCTCGTCGCTGTGCTGCTGGTGCCGATCGCCTTCTGCCGCGCACCGGGCCTGGCCCGCTTCCTGGCCTGCCAGTGGGCGCTGGGCCTGCGCTTCCCCGCCGAGGACCTTCGCGGGCTGGCACCGGAAACGCTGGCGGCGTTCACGCACGCGCGGGCCGAGGCGTTCTGGCGCGACGGGCAGCTGATCGGCCTCACCTCCGGCTATCGCGACGCGGCGGAACAGCACCGCATCTTCACCGAGGAGGTGCGCCGCACCGGCTCGGTGTCCGCGGCGCGGCGCCGGGTACTGCCGCCCGAGGAGTCCAGGCACGTGCGGGGGCTCGCGCTCGACGTCCGGCCGACCGAGGGCGCGCGGTGGCTCGAGCGGCACGGCGGGCGGTACGGGCTCTACCGCGTCTACGACAACGAGTGGTGGCACTTCGAGTACCGCACGACCCCGCCGGTCCGGCTGCCCCATCCGGACGCGGCGGTCCGGCCGGCCGAGCACGGTGCCGCCTGCGGGTCGTGCCAGATCCATGGCGACGAGCCGCGGCACGAAACCGGCGACCCGAGGACGCGGCCGTGAACCGGATGCCGGTCCGCCTTCCGAGCCGACCGGATACGTTTCGGCCGCCGACCTTGCACACGCTGCCCGCGGCGGTGACAGCGAACATGGTCGAGATCCGCGCGCGGACGCGGAGCACGATCATGGCCGTGGTCAAAGCCGACGGCTACGGCCACGGCGCCGTCGCGGTCGCCGGAGCCGCCGTCGCCGCCGGTGCCGGGTGGCTCGGAACGACGAGCGTCGCTGAGGCGGCCGCGCTGCGGGCCGCGGGGTTGGCGGTGCCGATCCTCACCTGGCTGCACCCCTCGGGGATCGACGCCGAGGCGGCCGCGGCCGCCAGGGTCGATGTCGCGGTCGGGTCGGTGGACGAGCTCGGCGCGCTCGTCGCCCGAGCCCCGTCCACGGTGCGCGTTCATCTCCATCTGGACACCGGAATGTCCCGTGGCGGCTGCCCACGCGGGCAGTGGGCCGAACTGATCGATCTCGCCCAGCGTGGCCAGCGGGCCGGCAGGGTCGGCGTCGTGGGCGTCATGGGGCATCTTCCGCTGGCCGACCTGGCCGACCCCGCGGCGAACGCGCCCGCGGTCGCCGGTATGCGGGAGGCGCGGCGGGCGGTCCTGGCGGCGGGGCTCGGTTCGCCGCTCGCCCATCTCGCCGCCACGTCGGGAACGGTGGCCGACCCGGCGACACACCTCGGCATGGTCAGGGTCGGGGCGGGACTGGTCGGCATCGATCCCTCAGGCACCGTGGACCTGCACGGCGCGTCCCGGCTGACCGCGCCCATCGTGCACACGACCGCGGCCCCGGCCGGCACGCCGGTTGGTTACGCCGGCACGTACGTCACCGATCGCGCCACCCATCTCAGCGTCCTGCCCGTCGGGTACGCCGACGGGATCCCGCGGGAGCTCTCGCCCCAGGCCGGCGTCGAGATCCGCGGGCGCCGTTTCCCGATCGCCGGACGGGTCTCGATGGACCAGATCGTGATCGACACCGGTGCCGAGTCCTTCCCTGCCGGCACGTCCGCGACCGTGTTCGGGCCGGCCGGGGGCGCCACCCCGACCATCCAGGACTGGGCCCGCTGGGCCGGGACCATTCCGCACACCATCGTCACCGGCATCGGGCCGCGCGTGAGGAGGAGCATCGCATGACACGGCGGGTCGCGGTGATCGGCGGCGGGCAGAACGCCGAGCACGACGTCTCCCTGGCCACCGCCTCGGCGGTCGCGAAGGCGCTGCTTTCCTGCGGGTTCGACGTCTGTGAGCTGACCATCGACCGCGACGGGATCTGGAGGGGAGGAGCGGATCCGCTCGGGTCGCGGGCCATCAGCTCCCTGGCGGCGGCGCTCGGCGTCATCGAACGCGCCGACGTCGTCTTCCCCGCGGTCCACGGCCCGGCCGGCGAGGACGGGACCCTCGCGGCGTTGTGCGCCCTCACGCACACGCCGATGGTCGGGTCGGGCCTGCGCGCCGGAGCGCTCGGCATGGACAAGTGGGCGACCAAGCTCGTGGCGGAGGCCGTCGGGATCCGCACCGCTCCCGGCCGGCTTGCGGCGGCGGCGGAGATCGCCGAGGTCGAGTTCGAGGCGGATGTGGTGGTGAAGCCGGTCTCCGCCGGGTCGAGTTTCGGCGTCGCCCTGGCACGCGACGCCTCCCAGCTACGGGACGCGCTGCGCCGTGCGGCGCGATTCGACGACCGGATCCTGATCGAGGACGTCGTCCGGGGCCGGGAGGTCGATGTGGCCGTCCTGCGTGAGGCCGACGGCCGTCGATGGGCGTCGCCGCCGCTGGAGATCCACACCAGCGGCCCGTTCGACACCCGCTCGAAGTACGACGGTTCGGCCCGGTTCAGCGTGCCCGCCGACATCGGCGGCGCGGACCTGGCGGCCCTGACCGGGGCGGCGCTGCGGATGTTCGACGCGCTCGGCTGCGCCGGTGTCGCCAGGATCGACTTCTTCCTCACCGACCACGGACCCGTCCTCAACGAAGTCAACACCATGCCGGGGATGACGGCCGAGTCGCAGGTACCGAGGATGTTCGCCGCCGCGGGCCTGCCCTACGAGCGGCTGGTCGAGCGCCTGGTCGACGCCGCCACCGTGCCGGAAACCGCGCGGCATCCCGGCGCGTGAAGCCGCGGCCCGACCGCCGCAGGACCGGCCCGGGGGGTGTCCGGACTCGCATATGCGGGCGATATGCGGTGCTGCCTAGTCTTTCAGGTATGCGCGTGCTGATCGTGGAGGACGAGCCCTACCTGGCCGAAGCCGTCCGTGACGGTCTCCGGCGGGAAGCGATCGCCGCCGACATCGCCGGCGACGGCGACTCGGCCCTCGAGCTGCTCGCGATCAACCCCTACGACCTCGCGGTCCTCGACCGCGACATCCCCGGCCCCTCCGGCGACGAGATCGCCCGACGGATCGTCGCCTCCGGCAGCGGCATCCCGATCCTCATGCTCACCGCCGCCGACCGGATCGACGACAAGGCTTCGGGGTTCGGGCTCGGCGCCGACGACTACCTCACCAAACCGTTCGACCTTCGAGAGCTCGTCATGCGGTTGCGGGCGCTCTACCGCAGGCGCGCGCACGCCCGGCCGCCGATCAGCGAGATCGCGGGCCTGCGGCTGGACCCCTTCCGCAGGGAGGTCTTCCGCGACGGCCGCTACGTCGCGCTCACCCGCAAGCAGTTCGCCGTGCTCGAAGTCCTCGTCGCCGCCGAAGGCGGTGTCGTCAGCGCCGAAGAGCTACTGGAGCGGGCGTGGGACGAGAACGCCGACCCCTTCACCAACGCCGTCCGCATCACCGTCTCCGCGCTGCGCAAACGACTCGGCGAACCATGGCTCATCGCCACGGTGCCCGGCGTCGGCTACCGCATCGACACCGGCACTCACCCTGGCATGGACAACGGCATGGACAACGGCATGGACACCGGCATGGACACCGGCATGGACATGGGCAAGGACACCGCGCACTCTGGCGGCAGTCGTGACTAGACGCCCGGGGCTCAGCGCCCGGCTGAAACTCACCCTCAGCTACGCCGGATTCCTCCTCCTCGCCGGGTCTCTCCTGCTGGCCGTGGTATGGATTTTCGTGCTGCGCTGGCTACCCGATATCGATCCCGGACCCATTCACAGGAAGTTCGGGGCCGTGATCATCACCGGGCGCAACCGCTCCGAGCTGCTGCGCGGCTTCGCCCCCGCCGCGGCCGCGACACTGGCCTTCCTGCTGGTGTTCGGGCTCCTGGGGGGATGGCTCCTCGCCGGCCGGATGCTCGCACCGCTCACAAGGATCGCGGACGCTGCCCGGATGACAGCGAACGGATCGCTGTCCTACCGGATCCGGCTACCGGGCCGCAGGGACGAGTTCCGCGAGCTGGCCGACGTGTTCGACGCCATGCTGGAGCGACTGGAGTCCCATGTCGCCGAACAGCAACGGTTCGCCGCGAACGCCTCCCACGAGCTGCGCACCCCGCTGGCGATCTCGCAGGCCCTCCTGGAGGCCGCCCGCGACGACCCCGCGCGGGACCAGGGTGAACTCATCGAACGCCTGCACACCGTCAACAGGCGGGCGATTGACCTCACCGAGGCCCTGCTGCTGCTCAGCCGCGCCGACCGCGGGAGCTTCACCCGCGAGCTCGTCGACCTGTCCCTCGTCGCGGAAGAAGCCGTCGAAACGCTGCTTCACCTCGCCGAACAGCGCCAGATCACGCTCCACGTCACCGGCGAGACGGCAAAGACCGTCGGCTCGGCCGCGCTCATACTGCGGATGGTGACGAACCTCGTTCAGAACGCCATCGTCCACAACCTCGCCGCCGGCGGCGCCGTAACGATCCACACCGGATCGCAGCACGACGCGAGCGTGCTGCGGGTCGAGAACACGGGCCACCCGCTGCCGCCGGAACTCGTCCCGACCCTCACCGAGCCCTTCCGGCGCGGAACGGAACGCTTCCGCGCCGACGAGCATGCCGGGGTCGGCCTCGGCCTGGCCATCGTGCACAGCATCGTCCGAGCGCACGACGGGACCCTCGATCTCACGCCCCGCCCGGCCGGGGGTCTCCTCGTCACGATCCGACTTCCCTGCACGCCGCTGGCACCGTCCCAGGACCAGGAACTTCGTGATCTCCGGCTGGGCCGCCTACTGGGCCGCCACCGGCGCCTTGACGGCGGACAGCGGGCGGGCGACGTCCTCCAGCGAACGGCGGGCCGCCTCGACGCCGATGAGCAGCTCGACCACGCCGGCCGCCATCATCAGCGTGGCCCCGAGCAGGTAGCCGTACATGACGTGGGTCGCCGAGCCGCTCTGGATGAGCCGGCCGAACAGGAGCGGCCCGATGGCGCCCCCGAGCCCGGTGCCGACCGCGTAGAAGACCGCGATCGCCATCGCCCGGATCTCCAGCGGGAAGATCTCCGAGACCGTCAAGTAGGCGGCGCTGGCGCCCGCCGAGGCGAGGAAGAAGACGATGACCCAGCAGATCGTCAGCGTCGTCGCGGTCAGCGCGCCGCCCTGGAACAGCAGCGCGGTCACCACGAGCAGCGCGCCGGAGCCGAGATAGCTCGCGGAGATCATGGCCCGCCGGCCGATCGAATCGAACAGTCTGCCCAGCAGGAACGGGCCGAGGAAGTTGCCCATGCCGATGGGGATGAGGTACCAGCCGACCCGGCCCGCCGGGACCTTGAAGAACGGTCGCGACGAGGTAGACGGCGAGCGTGATCAGGAACAGTCGCCTGCGGCCCCAGCGGTCGGTGAGGTAGCCGAGCGTCGCCGCACCAGGCAGGCGCCGACCACGTAGAAGGTCGCGGCACCGACCTGCGACTCGGTCATCGCGATACCGCTGCCGAGGCGGGTATGGGGTTGTCGCTATGTGGTTGTCGGCGGCCGGCGGGCCCGCCGGACCGGTGGTCGGCCGGGCGCCGGGGGCCGGCGGGCCGGCAGGTCAGCCGCGGCGCGGTGCCTCGTCGCGCGTGGTGGTCACCTGCGGCATGTCGCTATGGATCCGCCCGCCGGTGACGTCGCCGCGGTCGGGTTGCTCGCTGACGTGCGGGTACTTACGCCGCCGCCGCGCTGCCCGCAACACGAGCAGGATCCAGGTCGCGATGGCGAGCGCGAAGACGATCGGGCCGAGCGTGAGCCAATAGTTGGCGCCGGTCACTGGGACGCACCTCCCGTGGTGGTCGTCAGGCGCCGGCCCCTGGAGACTCGGTCAGCTGGACCTCGAACATCCAGGCCTGCTTCTCCAGGTCCCGCGCCACGTCGATGAAGATGTCCTGGGTCACCGGATCGGCCTCAGCCGTCTCGTCGATGCGGTGGCGCATCCGGGAGACGACCGCGCGCAGCAGCGTGGTCATGCTGCGGATGCCGTCGGTGTCCTTGATCCAGCCGCTCCTGATGTCGGGCACGTTGGACTCGTCGGCGACGGTCTTGGCGCGCCCGTCGGGGCTGACCCCGATGGCGGCCGCTCGCTCGGCCACGATGTCCGTGTAGTCGCGCGCCATCACCACGACCTCGTCCAGCTGGAGATGGACGGAACGGAAGTGGCTGCCCACCAGGTTCCAGTGCACCTGCTTGGCGGCGAGCGTCAGGTCGATGAGGTCGACGAGCGCGTTCTGCAGGCACTCTCCAGTGATCTTCATTGCGTCATCGGGCAGCGGACTCTTGACGACGGTCATCCCGCAACTCCTTCTCCATCGAGATTCAGCGGTCGTTCAGCTCTTGGGACACGTGCCCACGAGAAGGGGACCCATTCGTCTCGCGCGGTCCGTCAGCGGCGACCTTTACCTCATCCAGCTCGGATGCGGTGTTTGCCATTACCTTCCAGGACTTATCGTCCTATTTCGTGGGGGAAAGAAACGGGGGAGCCCCTTGGCGGCCGAGCGGGGAGGGGACGATGCCGGCCGACGCGGGGCAGCACGCCAGACGCTGGAACATCATCGACGTACTCATTCAAGATCATCGCGACCTGCAGGCGATGTTCGTCCATGTCATCGGGCTGTCCGCCCGGGACGAGTGGCAACGTCGCTATCTTCTTGGCAAGATCATCACGGCGCTGGTGCGCCACGCGATCGCGGAGGAGCAGCACCTGTACCCGGCGGTGCGGGCGCGCCTGCCGCGCGGCGACAGGATGGCCGACGAGCTGCTCGCCGGCCACGACGCCGCCCACCGGATCATCGAGGAGCTCGGGGGCCTCGACCCGGGCGACATGCTGTTCGACCGGTGGTTCAGCCGGCTGTTCGGCGAGGTGACCGCCCACTTCGAGGACGAGGAGACGAACCTCTTCCCGCTGGTCACCGAACACTGCGACGCCGACACGCTGCACGAGCTCGGGCTCCAGTGCGAGCTGACCAAACGCACCCTGCCCGACCTGCCGAGCTTCCAGCTCCTGATCTAGCTCGGATCCAGCTCCGCTACAGGAGGTCGGCCAGCAGTTCGGCGAGGTGGACGGCGCGCGTCCGGGTGCCGGCCGCGATCTGCGTACGGCAGGAGAAGCCGTCGGCGAGGATCGCGGTCTCCGGGCCGGCGCCCCGCACCGCGGGCCACAGGCCGAGCTCCGCGCAGGCGACCGACACGTCATAGTGCCCGCGTTCGAAGCCGAAGTTGCCGGCGAGACCGCAGCACCCGGCGTCCAGCACATCCACCTCGACCCCGGCCCTGCCCAGCAGCTCCCGATCCGCGTCGAACCCCCAGATCGCGTGCTGGTGGCAGTGCGGCTGCGCTATCGCCTTCCGCCCGGTGCCAGGCGGCGGCGCGGCGAACGCGCCCGGCGCGCGGTCGAGCAGGAACTCCGCCAGCGAGAACGTCTGCTCGGCGAGCCGCCGTACGTCCTCGTCGCCGGCCAGCAGCTCCGGCGCGTCCGCGCGCAGCACCGCAGTGCAGCTCGGCTCCAGGCCGATCACCGGGGTGCCGGCCCGCAGCTGCGGCGCCAGCGTCCGCGCGGTGCGGCGCAGCACCCGCTCGGCCACGCCGAGCTGGCCGGTGGAGATCCACGTCAGCCCGCAGCACAGCCGGCGTCGCGGCACCGTGACGGTGAACCCGGCGGCCTCGAGCACCCGTACGGCGGCCCGCCCGGCGGCCGGGTGGAAGTTGTCGGTGAACGTGTCGGGCCAGAGCACCACCGGCGGCCCCGCGCCGCCGGTGTCCCTGGCGCGGAACCAGTCGGTGAAGCGCTGCTTCGCGAAACGGGGAAGCTCCCGCCGCGGGTCGATGCCTCCGGCGCGCTTGACGGCGCGGTCGAGGAGCGGGGCGTGGACGACCGCGTTCACCGCGCTCGGCGCGACCGACGCGACGCGTGCCCACAGCGGGAGCCAGCCCATGGAGTAGTGCGACGGCGGCCGCGGCCGGTGCCGGTAGTGGTGCGCGAGGAACTCCGCCTTGTAGGTGGCCATGTCCACGTGGACCGGGCAGTCGCCGCGGCAGCCCTTGCAGGCCAGGCACAGGTCGAGCGCGTCGCGTACCTCATCCGACCGCCATCCGTCGCGGATGACCTCGCCGCGCATCATCTCCATGAGAATGCGCGCCCGGCCCCGGGTGGCGTGCCGTTCCTCCCGGGTGACCCGGTAGCTGGGACACATGACGCCGCCCGATGAGGCACGGCATTTGCCGATGCCGACGCAGCGGCCGGCCGCGTGCCGGAACAGCCCGTCGTCGTCGGGGTAGCCGAAGTGCGTCTTCGGCTCGCGCGGGTGGTAGTCGAGCAGGGTCAGATGGCTGTCGAGCGGGTGCACGCCGGGCCCCGGCGCGCCCGGCTCCCACGCCCGCGGCGAGGCGACCTTGCCGGGGTTCATCTTGTTGCCCGGGTCGAAGACGTGCTTGAGCCGGCCGAACAGGCCGACGACCTCCGTGCCGAACATCACGGGCAGCAGCTCGCCGCGGGACTGGCCGTCGCCGTGCTCGCCCGACAGCGACCCGCCGTACGACGCGACCAGCTCGGCGGCCGACTCGACGAAGCGGCGGTACGTCGCCACCCCGTCAGGGGACGCGAGGTCGAACGGGATCCTGGTGTGCACGCAGCCGTGCCCGAAATGCCCGTACAGCGAGACCGGGTCGTACCCGAACCGCCCGATCAGGCCGGCGAAGTCGCGCAGGTAGTCGCCCAGCCGGTCCGGCGGGACGGCGGCGTCCTCCCAGCCCTCGTGCGTGTCGCGGCGGCCGGGCGGGTAGGCCGTCGCGCCGAGGCCGGCCTCGCGCAGCTTCCACAGCCGGTCCTCCTCCGCCGGGTCGTCGAGATAGGACACGCCGGGCTCGTGGTCGGAGCGGTGCAGCGCGCGCAGCAGGTCGTGCGCCCGCCCGTCCGCCTCCTCCCTGGTGTCGCCACCGAAGCGGACCATCAGCCAGCCGTGCCCATCGGGCAGCTCGCGCAGCGCCCGCTCGCCGGCGAGATGCTCGACCCTCGCCAGGTCGACGAGGGTGCCGTCGACGCCTTCAAGGGCGAGCGGCCGGTGCTCGGCCACCGCCGATACGGCGTCACCGGCCGCGGCGATCCCGTCGTACCCGAGCACGACGAGTGACTCATGCGCGGGACGCGCCACCAGCGAGATCTCCGCCCGCAGCACGGTGACCAGGGTGCCTTCGGAACCGACGAGCGCGCGGGCGACATGGAAGCCGTTTTCCGGCAGCAGCGCGTCGAGGTTGTAGCCGGAGACCCGGCGCGGGATGTCCGGATACCGGGTGCGGATGAGGCCGAGGTTCTCGTCGCGCAGGTCGCGCAGCGCCCGGTAGATCCCGGCCCGCCGGCCCCCGGCGGCGACGATCTCCTCGTACTCCGCGTCGGGCGTCTCGCCCGCCCACCAGCGCTCCCCGTCGTAGGTGAGCACCTCCAGGCGGACCACCGAGTCGGCCATCTTGCCGTACGCCTGGGCGGACGCGCCGCACGAGTTGTTGCCGATCATCCCGCCGATGGTGCACGCGTTGTGGGTCGACGGCCGCGGCCCGACCATCAGGTCGTGCGCGGCGAGCGCCGCGTTGACGTCGTCCAGCACGGCGCCGGGTTCGATGACCGCGCGCCGGCGGTCAGGATCGACGGACACGATCCGGTCGCAGTACTTCGACCAGTCGATGACGACCGCCGCGTTGCAGCACTGCCCGGCCAGGCTGGTGCCGCCGCCGCGCGACAGCACCGGCACGTCGTGCGCCCGGCAGACCTCGACCGCGCGGACGGCGTCCTCGACGCTCCGCGGCACCACCACCCCGATCGGCGGCTGCCGGTAGTTGGACGCGTCGTGCGCGTACGCGGCCCGCGAGCCGGCGTCGAACCGTACCTCACCATCGATCTCGGCGGCGAGCGCCGCCGACAGCCCCGCCGGCGGACGTGGCATGGCGGCGGTCTCCGCCTGCGGCTTGACCTGAGTCATATGCCGTCGCCTACCCGCTCGGCACGTTTCAACCAACCCCCGGGGGAAGTCCAACCTCAGGGGCTTTTCGGCCTTCCGCAGGCCGTCCCGAGTTGGCCTCATGACGAACGAAGGAGTGACCATGTCCCGCACCGTCGGCGACTACCTGCTCGAACGGCTGCGCGAGTGGGGAGTTGAACAGGTGTTCGGTTACCCGGGGGATGGGATCAACGGCATCCTCGCCGCGCTGGGCCGGGCCGACGACAAACCCCGCTTCATCCAGAGCCGGCACGAGGAGATGTCGGCCTTCGAGGCCGTGGGCTACGCCAAGTTCAGCGGCAAGCCAGGCGTCTGCATGGCGACCAGCGGCCCGGGTGCCATCCACCTCCTCAACGGCCTGTATGACGCCAAGCTCGACCACGTGCCCGTCGTGGCGATCGTCGGCCAGACGGCCCGCACCGCGATGGGCGGCAGCTACCAGCAGGAGGTCGACCTGCTGTCCCTGTACAAGGACGTGGCCAGCGACTACGTGCAGATGGCGACGGTGCCGGCTCAGCTGCCCAACCTGATCGACCGGGCGCTGCGGATCGCGCTCGCCCAGCAGGCGCCGACCTGCGTGATCATCCCGTCCGACCTCCAGGAGGAGGAGTACGTCGAGCCGTCCCACGCGTTCAAGAACGTGCCGTCGTCGGCGCCGGGCTTCACCTGGCCGGTGACGTGGGCGCCCGACACCGAGATCGGGCGGGCCGCCGACGTGCTGAACGCCGGGTCGAGGCTCGCGATCCTCGTCGGCCAGGGCGCCAGGGGAGCGGCCGCCGAGGTCATGGAGGTGGCCGAGCTGACCGGCGCGGGCGTGGCCAAGGCGCTGCTCGGCAAGGACGTGTTGCCGGACGACCTGCCGTACGTGACCGGCGCGATCGGGCTGCTCGGCACCCGCCCGTCGTACGAGCTCATGCGCGACTGCGACACCCTGCTGATCGTCGGGTCGAACTTCCCTTACACCCAGTTCCTGCCGGAGTTCGGCTCGGCCAGGGCCGTGCAGATCGACATCGACGGACGGTTCGTCGGGCTGCGCTACCCGACCGAGGTCAACCTCGTCGGCGACGCCGCCGAGACGCTGCGCTCCATGATCCCGCGGCTGCGTCGCAAGGACGACAGGTCCTGGCGGGAGACGATCGAGCACAACGTCGCGCGCTGGTGGGAGACCGTCGAGCGGCAGGCCAAGGTGGAGGCCAACCCGGTCAACCCGATGCTGCTGTTCTGGGAGCTGTCGTCGCGGCTGCCGGACAACGCCATCGTCGCGGCCGACTCCGGCTCCGCCGCCAACTGGTACGCACGGGACCTGAAGTTCCGGGCCGGGATGCGCGGCTCGCTGTCGGGGACCCTGGCCACCATGGGATGCGGCGTCCCGTACGCGATCGGCGCGAAGTTCGCCCACCCCGACCGCCCGGCGCTGGCGTTCGTCGGCGACGGCGCTATGCAGATGAACGGGCTGGCCGAGCTGATCACCATCAGGCGCTATTTCCCTGACTGGGCCGACCCGCGGCTCATCGTCGCCGTGCTGCACAACAACGACCTCAACCAGGTGACCTGGGAGCTACGGGCGATGGGCGGCGCGCCGAAGTTCGAGGAGTCGCAGAACCTGCCCGAGGTGTCCTACGCCGGGTTCGCCCGCTCGATCGGGCTCGAGGGAATCACCGTCGACGCGCCGGAGAACATCGGCCCGGCCTGGGACCAGGCGCTGGCCGCCGACCGCCCGGTGCTGCTCGACGTCCGCTGCGACCCCGACATCCCCCCGATCCCGCCGCACGCCGAGTTCGAGCAGCTCAAGGACGCCGCCGAAGCGATGGTCAAGGGCGACCCCGACCGTGTGGGCGTCGTGAAGAAGGGCCTGCGGACCAAGGCCCAGGAACTGTTCCGCTGAGCCGGCTCCGCCGCGGCGCCGCCCGCCGCCGCGGAGCCGGCGAAGGCCGAGAGGAAGGGCGTGACGATGAGCCTGGAAGCCCCACGGGGAGTCGATCCGGCCGAGCTCACGGACGATGATCTGATGCGCGAGCTCGGGCACCTGTACGAGACCCGCATGGACGCCCTGCGGCACGCCGCCGATCAGGCGCTCGACGAGCACACCCGGCGCATGTCGCAGCTGGAGGCCGAGTACCTCGCCCGCAACCCGGGCCGGGAGGTCGACCCTGACCGGCTGCGCGAGGGCGCCCGGGCCAGGAGCGCCACCTGGCGGCCGCCGCGATGACCGCGGCGGCCGCCGGGCCGCTCCCCAATATGCGATTATGCGGGTCGCTCCCGCGCCGCCGGCCTTCCGCGACCGGCGGCTCCGCCGCCGGTCAGCTTTCCGCGGCCCGGCCCGGCTTGAGCGGGTCGTGGCCGACGGTCATGAGGGAGCGCCGCCACTCGTCGTCCCGCACGCCCGCCGCGGGCGGGTCGGCCGTACGCTCTGCCACGTAGTCGGCCACCCGCGCCATGACGGAGACGTCGTCGGGGGTCAGGTCGACCTTGCGCTTGCGCAGCAGCTGCACCACCTTGCCGCCGAGCTCGGGCAGCTCGAGCCCGGGATCGGCGGGCAGTGCCGTCTCGCCGGACGCGTCGGTGAGCAGCCAGGTGCGCAGCTCCTCCGAGGTCATGTTGACGGCCTGGTGGAACTCGTCCCACACGAGCTCGACATCGGCCTGATCGCTGCCTGTCACTACTGTCCTCCGTTTCCCGCGCCGGTCCTCGGCGCGCTCTTGCCGCGCGCTTCCTTCCTCGCGTGCTCGCTCGTTCCTCGCTCCGCGCGCTCGTCGGTCCAGTGCGCGTCGCGCGCCTGCGGCGCGCTCGTTCGGTGTTTCCCGCGCCGGTCCTCGGCGCGCTCGTCATTTGGCGGCAGCGGTGACCTTGTCGGCGAGCTTCTTGTCGCGGGCGACGCGGGTCAGCGCCGCCGCCAGCCGGTCCAGATCACCGCGGTCGACGGTGCGGGCGAGCCGCCCCGTCGTGGTGGGCAGCCCGACGCGGCGGGCGCCGTCGATCGTCACCTTGTCGAGGTAGGGCCCCAGCCACGGCCACACCGCCTGGGCCTCGCGGCAGAAGATGTCCGCGCCGGTCGGGCCGATGCCGGGGAAGCGCCGCAGCGCCTCGCGCAGCCGGCCCGCGTCGCCGTCCGCCTCCTTGGCCAGCTTGCGCAGGTCGCCGCCGTAGTCATCGATGACCTGCTGGGCCATCCGGCCGAGCCGGGTCGAGGTGCTCTCGTCGTAGCGGACGTACCCGCCGCGGCCCAGCGCGTCCACCCGGTCCTGCCAGCTCAGCTTCGCCATCCCGGCGGCCGTGCCGCCGCCGGCGGCGAACAGCTCGCGGGCCGCGGCCACCGCGATGGAGCTGTTGATGCGGGCGCTCAGCAGGTTGGCGAGGACGAGCAGCCTGAACAGCGGCGCCGGCTGGTCCTTGAGCCTGATGCCCGCCTCCTCGGCGTAGGTCGTGCCGGCCTCGCGCAGCAGGGTGGGGACGAGTGCGTCCGCCATGGTGACCTCCTCCTCAGCGCGCCTGAATCAACCGTTGACCAGCCGGCGCGCCGACGCTTCGATGGCCTCGGCGTCGATGCCGGCGCCCCGGAGCTGCTGGTCGCGGGTCGCCGAACCCGGCATGGACCCGACGGCCAGCTTGATCAGCCGGACGGGCGGGTCGGCGGCGCAGATGACCGACTGCACGGCCTCGCCGAGGCCGCCTTCGGGCCGGTGATCCTCGACGGTGACGATGCGGCCGGTGGTCGCGGCGGCCTCGCGCAGCGCGTCTGCGTCGATCGGCTTGACCGAGTAGGCGTCGATCACCCTCGTCGGGATGCCGTCGCCGGCCAGCTTGCCGGCCGCCAGCAGCGCCTCGTGCACGGTGATCCCCGCCGCGACGATCGTGACCCGGTCGTCGGCCGAGCCGGCCAGCGTCTTGCTGCCGCCGATCTCGAACGTCTCGTCGGGCCCGTACAGCACCTCGGTGTCGTCGCGGGTCGTGCGCAGATAGCAGACGCCGGGCCGGTCGGCCATGGCGGCGGTGAGCGCGGCGGCGCTGGTGCCGTCGCAGGGATACAGCACCGTGCTGCCGTGGACGGCGCGCAGCGCGGCGATGTCCTCCAGACCCATCTGGGACGGACCGTCCGCGCCGATCGACACGCCCGCGTGCGAGCCGACCAGGTTGAGGTGGACCCCGCTGATGGACGCCATCCTGATGAAGTCGTAGGCCCTGCTGAGGAAGGCCGCGAACGTGGCGGCGTAGGGCGTCCAGCCCCGTACGGACAGACCGACGGCGGCCGCGATCATCTGCTGCTCGGCGATGTAGCACTCGACGAACCGGTCGGGGTACTGCTCGGCGAACAGGCCCAGCCGGGTGGAGTCGCCCACCTCGCCGTCCAGCGCGATCACGTCGGGGCGGGCAGCGCCGAGCGCGGTCAGCGCCTGCCCGAAGGCCGTCCTCGTGGCGATCGACGACCTCGGCTCGTACGTCGGGAGGCGCAGCCGGTCGTCGGTCGGGAAACGGTGCGGCGCGGCCGGCTCACCGTCCGGCTCGCGCACCTGGACCCGGATGTCGCGGGGGCCGCCGAGCTCGGCGATCGCCTCGTCGGCGTCCGGCAGCGGCTTGCCGTGCTTGCCCTCCGCGTCCTCGACTGACTTCACGCCGCGGCCCTTGCGCGTGCGGGCGAGGATCGCGACGGGCCGGTCGGCGTCGGCGGTCGCGCGGGCGTACGCCTCGTCGATAGCCGCGACGTCGTGCCCGTCGGTCTCGACGACGTCCCAGCCGAACGCGGCGATCCGGCGGGCGTACGCGCCCAGGTCCCACCCGTGCCTGGTCGGCCCGCGCTGGCCGAGCCGGTTCACGTCGATGATGGCGGTGAGGTTGCCGAGCCGCTCGAAGCCGGCGTACTCGAACGCCTCCCACATCGACCCTTCGGCCAGCTCGCTGTCGCCGCACAGCACCCACACCCGGTAGGGCAGGCGGTCGAACCGCCGGCCGGCCGTCGCCACCCCGGCGCCGATCGGCAGCCCCTGGCCGAGCGAGCCGGTCGCCACGTCCACCCACGGCAGCCGCGGCGTCGGGTGGCCTTCGAGCCGGCTGCCCTCGGCGCGGAACGTCGACAGCTCATCGTCGTCGATCGCGCCGGCCGCCTTGTAGACGGCGTACAGCAGCGGCGACGCGTGCCCCTTGGAGAAGATCAGATGATCGTTTCGCGGATCGTCTGGGTGGGCGAAGTCGTAGCGCAGATGCCGCGCGATCAGCACGGCCATCAGGTCGGCCGCGGACATCGACGAGGTGGGGTGACCCGACCCCGCGGAGTCCGCCGCGCGCACCGCGTCCACCCGCAGCTGCTGGCCGAGCTCGGCCAGCGTCCTGTTGTCCATGTCGGTACCCATACGGGCTCGCGTCCCCGCCACGCGGCACCCCAAACAAACGCCGGCGCCCGGCGAGCCGGTCAGGGCTCAGGGCCCGGTCTCCGACGGCGCGGGGGATCGTGGCCGGCCGGGCGCCGTCTCCCTGGCGGGCCCGCCGTCCTGGGTAGGGTCGAGGAACACGTGCCGGACGATGGGCAGCCGTTCCCGCAGCCTGCGGTCGACGTCGTCGGCCAGGTCCTCGGCGCGGTCGGCGCTGATGTCGTCGGTGAAGGCCACCTTCGCCCCCACGATGAGGTCTTCTGGACCGAGCCGCATCGTCAGGAGGTCGAGCACCCGGTCGATGCCGGACGTGGCCTCGATCTCCTCGGCGATGACGCGCTGCTCCTCGGGTGCCGCCGCCTGGCCGATGAGCATGTGCATGCTGGTGCGGCCGAGACTGTAGGCGACGGCGACGAGCAACAGGCCGATGAGGATCGACGCCCCGCCGTCCCAGACCGGCGAGCCGGTGACCAGGTGCAGCGTCAGACCCGCGGCGGCGAACACCAGCCCGATCAACGCGCTGGTGTCCTCGAACAGCGCGGTGCGTATCGTGGTGTCCGGGCTGCCCAGCGCCTGTTCGCGCAGCGAGCGGCCGCTCCGGGAGGCCTCGCGCCTGACCTGGTAGAGCGCCCTGGCCAGCGCCGAGCCCTCCCCGACGAAGGCCACCCCGAGCACGACGTAGGCGATCAGCGGACTTTCGAGCCGCGAACCCTCCCGGATGGAGAGCACGCCCTCGAAGATGGAGAACCCCGCACCGGCGACGAAGATCCCCACGGCCGCCAGCAACGACCAGAAGTAGCGTTCCTTGCCGTACCCGAAGGGGTGCATGGGGTCGGCAGGACGGGTGCTGCGGTGCAGCGAGGTGAGCAGGAACCCCTGGTTCAGGGTGTCGGCCACCGAGTGCGCCGCCTCCGCGAGCATCGCAGCGGAGCCGACGGCGATCCCGGCGGCGAACTTGGTGATGGCGATCGCGATGTTGGCGAGGCCGGCCACCACCACGGTGCGATGTGTCGAGCGGTTCACCCGCTCTCCTCTACCCGTGGACCCCAAGAGAAACGCCTGTCCATCGCCGGGTTCGGCATGTTCAGGGGTACGCCGGGTAGGGCGTGGACCGTTGGCACCACCGTTTGAGACATGGGAGGTCATGGCAATGGGTTTCGGTGCCAGTCTCGCGTTCATCGCGATCGGCGCGATCCTTGCGTTCGCGACGCGCTTCACGATTTCCGGGATTGACGTCCAGATGATCGGCTGGATCCTGATGGGCGTAGGCATCATCGGGATGATCATCACGTTCGCCTACATCAGGCCGCGCCGCCGCGCCCGGGTGGCCGAGGTGGTCGAGGAAGAGCCGGTGTACACCACGTACCCCGACGAGCCGGCTCCGCATATCCAGACGCGGAGGGAGATCGACGAGCGGCGCACCATTCCTGGCCGCCACCTCGATGACCGGCTTGACTGACGAGGCGGCCCGGCGCGGCCCACGGTGGTGGCGCCGGGTCGGCGTGTTCGACCAGATGCTCTTCGACGCGGTGGCCGCGGCGCGGCTGCCCGGCCTCGAGCGCGTCCTGCCGGGCCTGTCCAGAGTCGCGGACCATTCCGTTCTCTGGTGGTCGCTCGCGGGCGGGATGGCGTTCGGCGGCGGGATGCGGCTGCGCCGCGGCGCGCTGCGCGGCGCGGTCGCCATCGCGATCGCGAGCCCGCTCACCAACGCGGTCGGCAAGCAGCTGTTCCGCCGCGCCAGGCCGCGCGTCGACCTGGTGCCGCCCATGCGCATCCGCTGGCGGCTGCCCACCTCGCCGGCGTTCCCTTCCGGGCACTCGGCGTCGGCGGCCGCGTTCGCCACCGGCGTGGCGCTCGAGGCGCCCCGCTACGTGGCGCTGCCGGTCGCCGGGCTGGCCGCCGCTGTGGCGGCCTCCCGGGTGTACACGGGGGCGCACTATCCGGGTGACGTGCTGGCCGGGGCCGCCTTCGGCGCCACCGCCGGCCTGCTGACCCGGCTGGTGTGGCCGACTCGCTATCACCCGGCCGGCGCGGTGCCGGTGACCCGCCCGGGCGACCCGCACGGCTCGGGCGCCGGCGTGGTGGCCGTCGTCAACAGCGGCGCAGGGGGCGCGGAGCCGATCGGCGACATGCTGCGCGCCGAGCTGCCCGAGGCCAAGATCGTCGAGGTCGACGAAGGGGCCGACCTCGCCGCCGCGCTCGAAGCGGCGGCCCGCGACGCGAGCGTGCTCGCCGTCGCGGGCGGTGACGGGACGGTCAACACCGGCGCCCGGGTCGCGCTCCGGCACGGCCTGCCGCTCCTCACCATCCCGGCCGGCACGCTCGACCATTTCGCCCGCGCGCTCGGCATCGAGTCGGCGGCGGACGCCATCGCGGCGTACCGGTCGGGGAGAGTGGTTCACGTCGACGTGGGCCGCATCGTCGAACGCGGCGAGCCGGACCGCATCTTCCTCAACACCGCGACGTTCGGCGCCTACACCCTGCTCGCCGAGCGCCGCGACCGGCTGCGCCGGCACATCGGTACGTGGCCGGCGCTCGCCGTCGCCGGCTTCCGCACGCTGCGGCACGCCGTTCCCGCCGAGGTCGTCGTCGACGGGCGGCGGCGCCGGGTGTGGGTCGGCTTCGTCGGCAACTGCAGGTACGCCTCGTGGGGCGCACTGCCCACATGGCGGTCCCGGCTCGCCGACGGGCGTCTTGACGTCCGCCTCGTCCTGGCCGGCCAGCGCGGCGGCAAGGTACGCGGGCTGGCCGGACTGCTGGTCGGCCATCTGCGGATCGTGCGGGGCTATCGCGCCTGGCGGACGTCCGCGCTGCGCCTGGAGTCAGCGACTCCGCTGTGGCTCGCCACCGACGGCGAGACCAAGCCGGTCTCCTCCCCGGTCACCATCACCAAGCATCCAGCCGCGCTCGCCGTCTTCCAGCCGGGCTGATCGGCACGCCGGGCCGGGACCGGCGGGGGAGGGGAGGCGGACAGATCGAAAGGCGGCAGGGAAGGGCCCGCGGCGCTCGGCGCCGCGGGCCCTTCCCTCTTCCCGTGCTTTGCTCCTGTGCGGTCGGGAGCGATCGCGCTCGGGTGGTTACATCACCCGGCGCCGGCCGCGCCAGCCGCCCCGCCAACCGCCGCCGCCGCGGATGTTGGTGAGCAGCACGACGCCGACGGCCGCGATGACGATCGCGAAAATGATGGCGACGATCGTGCCGGCACCGAGCGCCGAGGCGATGACACCGCCGACGATGGCGCCGGCGATCCCGACGAGGATCGTGAGAATGATGCCGATCGGGTTGCGGCCGGGCACGATCAGCCGCGCCACGGCTCCGATGACGGCACCGATGAGGATGTACCACAGAACTGTCGTGAGCATCTATCGACACCTCCTGCCAGGCCGGACTTTCCGGCCCGAGCGGGTTTGGCTCCCCATGACAGTGCCCCAGCGGCGGCGGCTAAACGCGCTTCGGCGCACGGAACGCCCGGCCGGCCGGAACCAGGGCGCCTGACCTGCGGGGCGAAGCCGCGGGCAACGGTGCTCGCGCCACCAGCGAGAAACCCGCCGCGCGGCAGCCGCCATGTTTGGCGGATCCCGGCCGGGTAGCCCCTAGCAAAAGACTCGAAAGGGAGGCGCGTCGGTGACGACCTTCGGTTACTTTCTCGCCAGCGAGGAGCACTCGCCCACCGAACTGGTCCGTCAGGCGCGGCTGGCCGAGCAGGCGGGTTTCGAGGCCCTGTGGATCTCCGACCACTACCATCCCTGGCTCGACGAGCAGGGCGAAAGCCCGTTCGTCTGGACGGTGATCGGCGCGCTGTCGCAGGCCACGTCGCTGCCGGTCACGACCGCGGTGACCTGCCCGCTGGTGCGCATCCACCCCGCGATCATCGCGCAGGCCGCGGCCACCGCCCAGATCATGCTGGACGGGCGGTTCCGGCTCGGGGTCGGTACGGGTGAGCCGCTCAACGAGCACATCGTGGAGTCGCGGTGGCCGCCCGCCGCGGAGCGGCTCGAGATGCTCGAGGAGGCCGTCGGGCTGATGCGGCGGCTGTGGAGCGGCGAGCTCGTCAGCCACCGCGGCGACCACTACGACGTGGACACCGCCCGCATCTACTCGCTGCCCGACCAGCCGCCGCCGGTCTACATGTCGGCCTTCGGCGGGGCGGCGGCGCGGCTGGCCGGCCGGCTCGCCGACGGCTTCATCTGCACCATGCCCGACGCCGACCTGGTCCGTACGTTCAAGACCTCCGGCGGCGAGGGCCGGCCCACCCAGGGCGCGGTCAAGGTCTGCTACGGGCCCGACCGGCAGCAGGCGATCAAGACCGTCCACCGGCTCTGGCCGAACGCGCTGATCCCGGGGGAGGCGGCGCAGCTGCTGCCGCTGCCCAGGCACTTCGCGCAGCTCGCCGAGCTGGTCACCGAGGAGATGGTCGCCGAGTCCATCCCGTGCGGCCCCGACCCGGAGACGCACGCGCGGGCGGTCAGGTCGTACATCGACGCCGGCTTCGACGAGGTGTACGTCAACCAGATCGGCCCCGACCAGCAGGCCTTCTTCGACTTCTACCGCGACGAGGTGCTGCCGCGGGTGCGCGAGCCGGGCTAGGGCCTCCGGATCGGCCCGGCCCGATCGCGCCGGCCACCGGCTCCCCGACTCCGGCTCTGAGGAGGAAACGTGTCAAGCTACGTCGACGAGGTCAAGAAGAACCCCTTTGTGCTGCGGATTTCGCTGCTGGCGGCGCTGGGCGGGTTGCTGTTCGGGTACGACACCGGGGTCATCTCCGGCGCGCTGCTGTACATCAGGAAGGACCTGGACGCCGGGCCCGTGGTGCAGTCGTGGATCGTCGCCGGGCTGCTCATCGGCGCGATGCTCGGCGCGCTCGGCGGCGGCTGGCTGGCCGACCGGATCAGCCGGCGCTGGACGATGCTCGCCGCCGGCCTCGTCTATGTCGTGGGCGCCGTGGGCGCCGCGTTCGCGCAGAACTCCGGCCAGCTCATCGCCGCGCGCGGGGTGATAGGGCTGGCCGTCGGCGCCGCATCGGCCGTGGTGCCGATGTACATCGCCGAGCACACGCCGCCGCGCATCCGCGGCGGCACGGTCTCCTACAACCAGTTGATGATCACTCTCGGCATCCTCGTCGCCTATCTCGTCGACTTCGCGCTGCGGAACGTCGACTCGGGCTGGCGGTGGATGCTCGGCATCGGCGCCGTGCCCGGCGTGATCTTGGTGGTCAGCATGCTGTTCGTGCCGTACACGCCGCGTTGGCTGATGCAGCAGGGCCGGCGCGATGACGCCCGGCGGGTGTTGGCGTCCAGCCGGCGGGGGAACGACGTGGACGCCGAGCTCGCGGAGATCGAGACCGTGGTGGCGAGGGAACGGCGGTCGCGGCTGGCCGACCTGTTCCGGCCGCGGCTGCGGCCGATGCTGGTGGTCGGCGTGGGGATGGCCGTGGCGCAGCAGGCGGTCGGGGTGAACACGGTGGTGTACTTCTCCCCGACGATCCTCACGTACACGGGGCTGAAGGCCAACGACGCGATCGCCCAGGCGCTCACCGTCGGGATCACCAACGTGGTGTTCACGATCGTGGCCGTCCTGCTGCTCGACCGCGTGGGCCGGCGCGCCCTGCTGTTCGTCGGTACGACCGGGCTGGCCGTCTCGCTGTTCGTGCTCGGCGCGTTCTTCGCGCTCGACTGGCAGCACGCCGCGCCGTGGGTGGCGCTGGTGTCGCTCATCGTCTTCATCGCCTCGTTCGCCATCGGTCTCGGACCGGTGTTCTGGCTGATGATCTCGGAGATCTTCCCGCTCGCGGTGCGCGGCCGGGCGATGGCGGTGTGCAGCCTGGCGAACTGGGCGGCGAACTTCCTCGTGTCGTACTACTTCCTCCAGCTCATCGGCGCGATCGGCCGGACCTGGACGTTCTGGCTGTACGCCGCGCTCGCCGTGGTCTCGATCCTGTTCTTCGCCGCGCGGGTGCCCGAGACGCGGGGCCGCAGCCTGGAGGAGATCGAACGCGAGCTCTCGCCGCACGCGCGTGGGGCCGGGGTTTAGGCCTGCCTATCGAGGAGAGTGGACAGCTGAGGAAGCGACGGGAACCCCTGCCCTGCTTCGCTTCGTGCGGGAGGACGTGCCGGTGCAAATTCTTGAGATCTCGACCCGCCGGGCCGGGCGGCATGCGGTGGTCGGGCTGCGCGGCGAGCTCGATCTCGCCGGCGCCGCCGACCTGCGGTCCCGGCTGCGGGCGGCGTGCGCCGAGGCGCGTGGCCGCGTGGCCCTGGAGATGAGCGAGCTGTCGTTCATCGACTCCACGGGCCTGTCCGTCCTGGTGGAGTACCACGAGAAGGCCCGGGCCGCCGGGGGCCGCCTCCTGCTGGTCGCGCCGCACCCGGGCGTCGTCAAGGTCCTCGGCGTCACCGGCCTCGACCGGCACCTGAGGGTCTGCGACCGGCTCGAGGACGTGGAGGATCAGGAGGACCGGGAGGAGCCGGAGCGCCGCGAGCGGCGGGAGGATCAGGACCGGGGCGTTCGATGACGCCGCACCCCACACTCTGCGCTGAGGAACCCCCTTCCATGCCCGAGGAATCCACGTCCGCGATCGACCGCCCGGCTCGGCGGCGACCCGACCGCCGCGCCGGCCGGGTCGAGGCGCTGCTCGCCGAGATGACCCGGCTGCCGGACGACGACCCGCGCCGAGAGCGGATCAGGGCGCGCATCGTCGACGAGCACGCGCCGATGGCGCGCAGCATCGCCCGCCGCTACGCCCACCGCGGCGAGCCGCTCGAGGACATCGAGCAGGCCGCGTTCGTCGGACTGGTCAAGGCGATCAACCGCTGGGATCCCGAGCTGGGCGAGAACTTCCTCGCCTACGCGGCGCCGATGATGACCGGAGAGGTCAAGCGGCATTTCCGGGACCGCACGTGGGGCGTGCACATGCCGCGCCGGCTGCAGGAGCTCAGCCTGGCGCTGACCCCCGCGGTCCAGGAGTTCGTGCGCAAGCACGGGCGCAGTCCGACCACGGCCCAGATCGCCGCGCAGCTCGGGCTGTCCATCGAAGAGACCGTCGAAGTCATCGCCGCCTGGGACTCCTACCGGCCGGTCTCGCTCGACGCGCCTGCCTCCGACGATCCGGACGCGCAGTCCCTCGGCGACAGCGTGGGCGGCGCGGACCCCGAGCTCGACCTGCTGGTGGATGGTCAGGCGCTGCGGCCCCTCATCGACGAACTGCCCGAGCGGGAGCGCCGGATCCTGCTGCTGCGGTTCTTCGGCAACAAGACCCAGTCGCAGATCGGTGAAGAGATCGGAATCTCCCAGATGCACGTGTCCCGCCTGCTCAGCCGCAGCCTCGAACGGCTGCGCACCAGGCTGTTGGCCGCCGACGACGAACCCGAGGGCTGAACCCGATCACGATGTTTGATCGCCTCCGTATGGGCAGGAACGCCATTTTGCCCGCGTCGCACCAGTGCGGAGGAGATATTCATGACCGAGCATCCGCGTCCGGAGACGAGGCCACAGGCCTGGTCGGAGACCAGGCCGCCGCCGACAGGTCCGGAAACCAGGCCGGAAACCAGGCCGGAGACGATCGGGACCGCTCCTGGGACGGTCGGTCCGGGTCCTGAACCAAGGGGGCCATCGCCGGACAACGACGTCATCGAGTTGCTGCTCCAGCAGCACCGCGAGATCCATCGACTCTTCGGCGAGGTGGAGGGCGCCACGGGGGTCCGGCGCGTCGAGGCGTTCGACCGGCTCCGCCGCTGCCTCGCCGTCCACGAGACGGCCGAGGAGGAGATCGTCCACCCGTTCGCGCGGTACGCCGCCGCGGACGGCGCCGAGGTGGTGGAGGCCAGGCTGGCCGAGGAGAAGCACGCCAAGCAGACGCTGCAGCGGCTGGAACGCCTGGACCCGGCGTTGCCGGAGTTCGCCGCCGCCCTCGCCGAGCTGCGCGCCGCTGTCCTGGCGCACTCCCAGCGCGAGGAGGACGAGGAGTTCCCGCGCATCCGTGCGAACAGCACGCCCCAGCAGCTGCGGGGCATGGCAGCGGCGGTCAGGGCGGCCGAGGCGGTGGCCCCGACGCATCCGCATCCGGGGGTGGAATCGCCGACAGCCAACCTGCTCGCCGGACCCTTGGCGGCGATGATCGACCGGACCAGGGACAGGATCCGCCAGACCGCCGGCAGGCACGGCGGCTGAACCCATCCCACGGGAGACGGCGGGGCCGCCCGCGCCACATGCGGCGGGCGGCCCCCTCGGCGTCGTTACCGTAAGCCCAAGGCAAGCCCTAGGCGGGCACCGTCTCGATCGCCCGGTACCAGTGCCGGTGCCCGGCGATCGCGTCGACGAGACGGCGGGTGAAGTCGGCATGATCACCAGCCGGCCCCGCCACCACCACGCCGTTCTCGGCGCTCACGCCGTCGCCGTTCGGGTGCACACCGGCCAGCCTGGCGGCGTCCAGCAGGCTCGCGCCGGTGCCGAGCGCGCCGACGGCCTTGCCGTGTTTGAACGCCTCCGCGATGAAATGCACGGCGTCTCCGTCGCCGGCCAGCGTCTCGGCCGCCCGCAGCCCGCCGGGTATCACGACGGCGTCGTACAGCACGGACCCGACGGTGGGGAGCGCGCGGGTCACCTCGATCCGGCCGCCGTTCGCCGCCTGCAGCGTGCCGTCACGGGCGGCGAGCACCTCACAGATCGCGCCGGCGTCGGCCAGCGCGTCGCCGACGGCGGCGACGTCGCTGGAGTCGACGCCGTCCGCGGCGAGGATCGCGACCTTGCGGCTGGCGATCGTGTCGGCCGGCGCGTTCGCCTGGCTGAGCGCCGGCGAACTGCGGCCGTGGTTGTCGCCCGCCGGCTTCTCCGGCGCCGCGACCCCGATGCCTTCCGCGACGGCGACGGCGAGGTCATGGTCGACGTGGTTGAGGTGTTCGACGACGCCCTCGCGGATGTGCGTCTGTTCGACCTTGCCGAGCTCGAACTGGAACGCCGCCACGATATGGGCCTTCTCCCAGTCCGCCATGCTGTTCCAGAACAGTGTGGCCTGCGAGTAGTGGTCGGCGAAGCTGTCGGACCGCTTACGGATCTTGTTGCCGTCGACCCGCTCCTGGTAGTGGACGTAGGCGCCGCCGTCCCCCACGACCGGGCAGCCGCCGGACAGCGAATTCTTGTGGTAGCTGGCCTGGCCGCGCTGGATGGTCGTCTGGTGGTAGCCGTCGCGATGGTGGTTGCGCACCTGGGCGATCGGCCGGTTGATCGGCAGCTGGGAGAAGTTCGGCCCGCCCAGCCTGATGAGCTGGGTGTCCAGGTAGGAGAACAACCTGGCCTGGAGCAGCGGATCGTTGGTGAAGTCGATGCCGGGCACGACGTTGCCGAGGTGGAAGGCGACCTGCTCGGTCTCGGCGAAGAAGTTGTCCGGGTTGCGGTCGAGCACCAGCCGGCCGACCGGCCGCGCCGGCACCTCTTCCTCAGGAATGATCTTGGTCGGGTCCAGCAGGTCGAAGTCGAACCTGTGCTCGTCCGCCTCCGGCACGAGCTGCACGCACAGGTCCCACTCGGGGTACTGGCCGGCCTCGATGGCCTCCCACAGGTCCCGGCGGTTGAAGTCGGGGTCCTTGCCGGCGATCTTCTGCGTCTCGTCCCAGGCCAGCGAGTGGGTGCCCAGCCTGGGCTTCCAGTGGAACTTCACGAAGGTGCCCCGGCCCTCGGCGTCGACCAGCCGGAAGGTGTGCACCCCGAAGCCCTGCATCATGCGGTAGCTGCGCGGCAGCGCCCGATCCGACATCAGCCACATCATCATGTGCATGGTCTCCGGCTGCAGCTGCACGAAGTCCCACAGCGTGTCGTGGGCCGAGGAGGCCTGCGGGATCTCGTTCGGCGGCTCCGGCTTGACCGCGTGGACGAAGTCGGGGAACTTGATGCCGTCCTGGATGAAGAAGACCGGCATGTTGTTGCCGACGAGGTCGAAGTTGCCCTGCCGGGTGTAGAACTTGGTGGCGAACCCGCGGACGTCGCGGACCGTGTCGGCAGAGCCGCGGGAGCCGGCCACGGTGGAGAACCGGACGAACACCGGCGTCTCGAGCGACGTGTCGCACAGAAACTCCGCCATGGTGTAGTCGGCCAACGACTCGTACATCTGGAAACGCCCGTACGCCCCGGCGCCGCGCGCGTGGACGACCCGCTCCGGGATCCGTTCGTGGTCGAAGTGGGTGATCTTCTCCCGGAAGTGGAAGTCGTCCATGATCGTGGGGCCGCGCTCGCCGATGCTCAGCGAGTTGTCGGTGTCGTCGACCCGGACGCCCTGGTCGGTGGTGAGGTGGGCGTCCTCGGGCCCGACACGGTCGCGCTCGAGTTGCCGATCCTTCTCGGTCGGTGCCGACGGCGCGCCGCCCCGTCCTGGAAGCTTCATGTGATCATCTCTCCCCGATCGAGCGCCCGCGGGCCCGGCGCCGCCTTCAGCCGCCGGCTCGCCGGCACTCTCGTTCGTGTGCCGCTCTCGGGCATTACTCGCCACCTATCCGGCAAATCGCGGATTATGCCGCTGCCGGTCCGGCTGATTACTCGCCGTCGCCGGGATCTTCGCCCGGCCGCCCGCCGCCGTGCGGGCCCTCGCGGGTGCCGTGGTGGATTTCCTTGGTGGCGTCGTAGCGCCGTCCGACCGACTCCGCGGCCCGGTCGGACAGTTCGGTGGCCGCCTCGTCCTGCCGGCGGGCGGTCTCGCCTGTGTCGTCTGGCTGGTCCCGCCGGGAACGACCGGGTCGGCTCGACATGGCGTTCAACTCCTTCGCTGAGCGGTAACCGGCGGCGATGTCACTGGTTGGGCGATGCCGCGCTGATATCGGCAAGCGCGGAGCGCGGATCCCGCTCGAGCGCGAGGTCGCCGAGGGAGATGATGCCGACGGGGCGGCCGCCGTCGAGGACCGGCAGCCGGCGTACGGCCCGCTCCCGCATCAGCGTGATCGCCGCGTCCAGGTTGTCGTCGGGGCGGACCGTCGCTGTCACGTCGCTGCAGATGCCGCCGACCTTGGTCGTGCTGGGATCCAGACCGCTCGCCATGGCCCGGACGACGAGGTCGCGGTCGGTCACGAGGCCCCGCAGATCGTCACCGTCGATGACGAGCACGTTGCCGATGTCCTCGTCGCGCATCGTGCGCGCCACGGTGGCGAGATCGAGGTCGGGAGAGACGGACGTCGGCGAGCCGGTCATGATGTCTCGGACCTTCTGGGCCATCGAGATCGCTCCTTATCAGCGGGTTCTTCGACAACGTCGCCCTACCCACCCAAAATTGGGGCATTCGCGCAGGGGGCATGCATGACTGACCGCACGCGACGGCGAGCGTCGCGTGCGGTCAGCGGCGTTTTCTATCGGGTGCGGGCTACCACCGATACCACCTGCGGCGGGGACCACCAGCGGGTCCGCCGGCACGGAAGAGGAAGCCCAGCAGCCAGACGACCAGCACGATCAGGGCGACGATCCACAGCGCCTTCACGAGGAATCCGAGACCGCCGAGGATCAGGGCCAGCAACAGGACGGCGATGAGAAGCACCATCGCGGAGTTTCCTTTCTCGATTGGTCGGGCTCTGCCAACCGCTTTCCGCGTGCCCGCAGAGCGCCGATCTAACAGATGTGCCCCCGCTGTTCGGCTTCGTTCCTTCAGGTCCTCAGCACCGGATCGAGCACGGTCTGGTAGCCATGGAGCACGACGCGCAACCGCTCCGTACGCGCCTTGTCGTCCTGCCCGTCCATGCCCGCCCGGCGATCGGCCAGGTCGCGGCGGCGCGCCTCCACCGCGTCGGTGAGCTCGCGCACGACCTCCTCCGCGAGCGTCTCGGCCCGGCGGACGGCCTCGTGCGGATCGTCGACGAACGACGCCTTGATGGCGTCCCAGCGCCGGCGCAGATCCTCCGTGCGCGCCGGGTCGAGCAACGTCTCGGGAAGGTCGGCCGGCACGGTGTTCGGGGCACCGCCGTCGATCCGCGCGGCGCTCTCCTGCTCCGGCGCCTCGGCGCTCTCCTGCTCCGGTGCCTCGGGGGTCTCCCGCGTCCCGGTATCGGCGTATGCCTCCTTCACCTCGTCGGCCCTCCGTTCCGCCGGCGCCGACGGACCGGGCCACTGACCGCTGTCCCCAGCGGGTTGTGCCATGACGCTCTCCTTCGTTGCGTGGTCGGTTCGACTTCTTCGCCGGCGCTCAGCGCTTCCGCCCGGGCGACACGCCGGAGGCTGCATCGTCCTCGGTGGAGGTGTCGTCCTCGGTGGAGGTGTCGTCCTCGGTGGGGGCGTCGGTGGAGGCGTCGGTGGCCGGGCCGTCGGTGGCCGGGTCGTCCGCTTGGGGGCGCCCGCGCCCGCCGTCATCGGACGCGCCGCGGCGCCCGTCCTCACCCAGCAGGTCCTCGAAGAGGGCCCGATAGTGCATCAACGCCTGCCGCAGGTCCTCCGTCGACGCGCTGCCGCCGGTCGTCCCGGCGGCGACCGCGTGGGCCTGGCGGTAGTGGTCGGTGGATCGCGTGTGCGCGACCGACAGGTCGGCGAGCCGCTGCTCGTGCCCCTCGTCGGGGTAGCCCTGATCCCGCATGATCTGGGCGATGAGCTCTTCTGCCGCACCCGCGGCCGCCGCCGGGTCGTCGACGAAGCGCTCCTGGATGGCCGTCCACTCCGTGCGGTAACGCTCGCGCGCGCCCGGCTCCAGCGGGCGGATCTTCAGTTGTCGGTGGCGCTCCACCCGGGCGCGCAGCTCGCGTTCCGCCTCGTCGCGGTCCCCGCGCGCCCGTACGGCGTGGTCGTATTCCGGCCCGAACCGCATCCGCAGACGTTGCCGCTCGAGCAGCGGCCGGGCAAAGGTCAGTCCCGCGACCGCCACGAGCGCGACGATCACGACGACGATCAAAGCGATGATTCCGGGAGACATGACTTCCTCCGTTCTGCATCCCGACGCACGCTGTGCCCGTGCAAAACGCTTCAAAACCCCTGGTCACGTTCGGGCCAGGTCACGCGGGGCGGGACGCCGCAGGTGTCGAACGCCCGCTGACGGGAACGGGGAGCGTTCGAGGCCCGTAGCGGTCTGACCTGTGCGGAGGGAGCGGAGCGATGAAGGCCGTCGTCTGGCACGACGTGGGGCGGATCAGCGTCGACAACGTTGCGGATCCGACACTGGGCGAGCCGACCGACGCGATCGTGCGGATCACCGCCAGCGCGATCTGCGGCACCGACCTGCACTTCGTGCGGGGCAGCATGCCCGGCATGCGGCCGGGCACGATCCTGGGGCACGAGGCGGTCGGCACGGTCGAGGCGCTGGGACCCGAGGTGCGGAACTTCTCCGTCGGTGACCGGGTCGTCATCCCGTCCACGATCGCCTGCGGCAGGTGCGCGTACTGCCGCGCCGGCTACTACGCCCAGTGCGACATGGCCAACCCCAACGGGCGCGACGCCGGCACCGCCTTCTACGGCGGCCCGGAGCAGACAGGCCCGTTCGACGGGCTCCAGGCGGAGTTCGCGCGGGTGCCGTTCGCGCACACCAACCTCGTGCCGATCCCACCCGGCGTGACCGACGAGCAGGCCCTGATGGTCAGCGACATCTTCCCCACCGGGTGGTTCGGCGCGCGGCTGGCCGAGGTCGGCGACGGTGACGTGGTGCTGGTGCTCGGCGCCGGCCCGGTCGGCCAGCTGGCCGCGCTGTCCGCCCGCATCCAGGGCGCTGGACGGGTACTGATCGTCGACGGCGACGCCGACCGGCTCGAGACCGCCCGCCTGCAGAACGCCGAGACCATCGACTTCAACGCCGAGGATCCGGTGAAGGTGGTGCACGAGCTCACCGGCGGCATCGGCGCGGACCGGGTGATCGACGCGGTCGGCGTGGACGCGCAGCGTCCCGTCGGCGGCCCGGCCGCCCAGGCGATCGGCGACGACACCGCCGAGGAGTTCGAGCACGAACGCGAGCAGGTGGCGCCGCGGACCAATGTCCACGGGACGCAGTGGATGCCGGGCGACGCGCCCAGCCAGGCCGTCCGCTGGGCGGTCGAGATGGTCGCCAAGGCCGGCACCATCGGCATCGTCGGCGTGTACCCGCCGCGGTACACGAGCTTCCCGCTGGGCACGGCGATGAACCGCAACCTGACCGTCAAGGCCGGCAACTGCAACCACCGCCGTTACGTGCCCGGCCTGCTGAGCCGGATCGCCACCGGCGACGTCGACCCGACCACGGTCCTCACCCAGCAGGAGACGCTGCCGTCCGCGATCGAGGCGTACGAGGCCTTCGACCGCAGGGAGCCCGGATGGACCAAGGTCGTCCTCGAACCGATGGGCGGGTGAGGATCCGCGCCGTCACGCGCCGCTCACCGCGTCGGGTACAGCCAGCGCCGCAGCAGCCGGCTCAGCCCCGGCATGATCACGTACGTGAGCAGCGGAACCAGGAGCAGCGGGAACACGGCGCCCCGCAGCGGCAGCGGCAGCCCCTGCGCCGCCGGCACCACCGTCGCCTGGAGCAGCAGGCTCAGCGGGTAGACAGCCCCGAACGTGACGAGGACCATCTTCCAGCGCGGCGGCGCCGACACCGACCGGTCGGGCAGGCTGAACCACGTCTCCATGCCGGTGGTGTGCGTCCGGTCCTCGTCGGCGAGGCCGTCGAGCCGGTCCATCCACTTCCGCCGTTCCGGCGACTCGAGCCAGGCGCCGAGCCGCGCGCCGTCGGAGAACCGCAGCACCGTGTGGTAGCGGCGGTCCCTGCCCTCCGGGCGCAGCCAGGTGGCGCCGAGGTGTCCGGAGAAGCGGGACGCCTCGGCGGTGATGCCGTGCGCCCACTCCTCGAACTCGGCTTCCCTGCCCTTGACGACGTCCCAGGTGAAGACCACGGTCACCGGTTCAACACGCGTCGAAACCACCCGTGCGGCCTACCCGAACGCGGGAAAGGAAACCCACGGTCCCGCGCGGTGTCGGGCGGTGCCGTACGCCGGGGGACGCGCCGCCGCCCGCGGGCCTCACACGTTCGGCGGGGCTTCGCTGACGTCGGCGAGCACCAAGGGTTCGTCGCGCTCGATCGCCATGTCGCCGAGCGAGATCACGCCGACCGCCCGCCCGTCCTCGACGACCGGGATCCGGCGGACGGCGTTGGCGCGCATCAGCCGGACGGCGGCGCCGGCCGCCTCGTCCGGGTGCACGGTGACCAGTTCTTCGGTGCAGATGTCGGCCAGCGTCGTCGCGGCCGGGCTCCTGCCCTCCGCGATGGCGCGGACCACGATGTCGCGGTCGGTGACCAGGCCGCACAGCCGATGGCCGTCATGGATCAGCACGGTCCCGATGCCCTGGTCGCGCATCCTCCTGGCCGCGTCGACCAGTGAAGTGTCGGCCCGCAGGGCGACCGGCGCCGGCGTCATGACCTCGCGTGCCTTGCGCGGCATGAAGCGCTCTCCTTCCGTCCCCCTCCTCGCTGTCATCGTCACCCGGCGGCCTACCCCAGGGCCGGCGTGCCCATTCCCGCGCGCCCTGCCGCCGGTCGCCGATCGATACAGTGCACCATGGACTCAACCCCGCGGGCACTGGTGTTCGACGTCTTCGGCACGCTCGTCGACTGGTACACGACGATCCGACGGCTGGCCGAGCGCATCGGCGCCGAGACCGGGGTGCCGATCGACGGCGGCCGGCTGGCCGCGTCCTGGCGGGCCAAGTACCGGCCGGCGATGGACACCGTGGTGTCCGGCGCCCGCCCCTGGTGCGACTTCGACGAACTGCACCGCGGCACCCTCGCCGACGTGCTGGCCGAACTCGGCCTCGACCTGGACGAGCCGGCCAGGGAGCGGCTGGTCGCCGAATGGCACCGGCTCGACCCGTGGCCGGACGCCGCCGCCGGCCTCGCCGAACTGCGCACCGGCTTCATCCTCGGCACGATGTCCAACGGGCACGTCCGCATGCTGGTGGATCTGGCGCGACACGGCGACCTGCGCTTCGACCTGATCTTCTCAGCCGAGCAGGCCGGCACATACAAGCCCGACCCGAGCGTCTACCTCCTCGCGCCGCGGCTGCTGCGGCTGCCGCCCGAGCAGGTGATGCTCGTCGCCTGCCACGACAACGACCTCGCCGGTGCGGCGCGAGCCGGGCTGCGCACGGCGTACGTGTCCCGGCCCGCGGAGTGGGGTCCCGGTCGCCCGCCGCGGCCGGCGCCGCCCGCGGACGTCGTCGCGACCGACCTGCTCGACCTGGCGCGGCGGCTCACCGCCTGAACCGCCGGTCGACCAGCTTGTCCGGCCGGATCGGCAGGTCGCGCACCCGGATGCCGGTGGCGTGGTGGACCGCGTTGGCGATGGCCGCGGCGGTGCCGACGATGCCGATCTCGCCGATGCCCTTGGCCCCCATCGGGTTGAGGGACGGGTCGTCCTCGTCGATCCAGCGGGCGTCGATGTCGGCGACGTCGGCGCAGGCCGGCACGTGGTACTGGGCGAGGTCGTGGTTGAGGTAGTCGCCGAACTCCCGGTCGAGGACGCCTTCCTCCAGCAACGCCATGGACATGCCCATGGTCATGCCCCCGATGAACTGCGACCGCGCGGTCTTGGCGTTGATGATGCGGCCGGCGGCGAACACGCCGTACAGCCTCGGCACCCGTACCTCGCCGGTGTCGGCGTCCACCCGCACCTCGGCGAACTGCGCGCCGAAGGCGTGCCGGGACAGCGCCGCGTCCGCCTCGATGTCCGCGGCGGTGTCGTGGGACGCCTCCAGGCCTTCGGCCGGCACCGTGCCGCCGCGGTCGGCAAGCAGGCCGGCCAGCTCGGCGCACGCCGGCGCGACCGCCGAGCCCCACGAGGCGGTCCCCATCGACCCGCCGGCCAGCCAGGCCGCCGGCAGCGCGCTGTCGCCGATCCGCACGTCGACCATGTCGGGAGTGGTGCCGAGCGCGTCCGCGGCGATCTGGGTCAGCACGGTGCGGGCTCCGGTCCCGATGTCGGCGGCCGCGATCCGCACGGTGAACCGCCCGTCCGGCTCGGCCCGCGCCACCGCCCGGGACGGCAGCCGCCTGGCCGGATAGGTGGAGGCGGCCACGCCGGTCCCGACCAGCCACCGCCCGGCGCGCCTGGCACCCGGCATCGGGTCGCGGCCGGCCCAGCCGAACCAGTCGGCGCCCGCGCGCAGGCAGGCGACCAGGTTCCTGGAGCTGAACGGCAGGCCGCTTTCCGGGTCGATGTCGGGGTCGTTGCGGATCCGCAGCTCGACCGGGTCGAGCCCGCTGGCGGCGGCGAGCTCGTCCATGGCGGACTCGAGCGCGTACATCCCCGGGCACTCGCCCGGCGCGCGCATCCACGACGGCGTCGGCACGTCGAGCCTGACCAGCCGGTGCGTGGTGCGGCGATGCGGCGCCGCGTACATGATCCGGGTGGGCACCGCGGTCTGCTCGGCGAACTCCTGGATCGTCGAAGTCTGCTCCACGACGTCGTGCGCGATCGCGACCAGCCGGCCCTCGGCGTCGGCGCCGAGCCTGACCCGCTGGATCGTCGGGGTGCGGTACCCCGTGAGCGAGAACATCTGCTGGCGGGTGAACGTCGCCTTGACCGGCCGGTCCACCGCCCTGGCGGCGAGCGCGGCGAGGATGACCTGCGGCCGCGGTGTGCCCTTGGACCCGAAGCCGCCCCCGACGTGCGGGGCGATCACGCGGACCCGCTCCGGCGGCAGCCCGAACGCCGCCGCCACGATGTCCCGGTCGTTGGTGGCCCCCTGGGTGGAGTCGTACACCGTGAGGTCGCCGTCCGCCCACAGCGCGGTCGCGGCGTGCGGCTCCATCGGGTTGTTGTGCTCGGCCGGCGTCGTGTACGTCGCGTCCACGGTGACGGCTGCCCTGGCCAGCGCCGCCGCCGGGTCGCCGTCCTGGGTGTCGGTCGGGAAACCGGGGTTCACCGTGTCCGGCCGGTACCGCCCCGGATGGTCGGCGCGCAGCGCGACGTCGTGCGGCTCGGCCGCGTACTCGACGGCGACCAGGCGCTGCGCCTCGTGCGCGACTTCGAGCGTCTCGGCCACCACTGCGGCGACGATCTGCCCTCGATAGGCGACCCGGCCGGACTGGAAGAGCGCGAGCTCCCCGTCGTCGGTCTCGAGCCGCGGCGCGTTCTGGAACGACAGCACGGCCAGCACGCCGGGCACGGCGAGCGCGGCGCCGGCGTCGACCGCGCGGATCTCGCCGCGCGCGACGGTCGCCTGCACAGCCGCGGCGTAGGCCAGCCGGTCCCGGTCCGCCGGCCGGTCGCTGTAATACTCGGCGGCGTAGCGGGCGCGTCCGGTGACCTTGTCGCGGCCCTCGACGCGGTCGAGCCCGGCGCCGACGGCGCGGGTCGCGGTCGTGGTCATGATGTCTCCTCCGGTCGCAGCAACTCGACCAGCGTCCGGACGAGCACGTCACGGGCCATCGGCACCTTGTAGCCGTTGTCGCGCAATGGCCGCGCCCCGGCCAACTCCTCGTCGGCGGCGCGGCGGAAGCTGTCCTCGGTGGCCGGCGCGCCGCGCAGCGCCGCCTCGGCGCGCTCGGCCCGCCACGGCGCGTGCGCGACGCCGCCGAGCGCCAGCCGGCAGTCGCGGACCCGGCCGTCGGCCACGTCGAGCGCGGCGGCGACCGACACGAGGGCGAAGGCGAAGGACGCCCGCTCCCTGACCTTGCGGTAGCGCGACCTGACCGCGTACGGCAACGCCGGCACCTCGACGGCGGTGATCAGGTCACCGGGCTCGAGCACGGTGTCGCGGTCGGGCTCGTCGCCCGGCAGCCTGTGCAGCCCCGGCATCGGCACCGTACGCCGCCCGGCGAGCCCCTGCACCTCGACGTTCGCGCCGAGTGCGGTCAGCGCCACGGCCATGTCCGACGGGTGGGTGGCCACGCAGGCGGGGGAGTGGCCGATGATCGCCAGGTTGCGGTGGTCGCCTTCGCGTGCCGGGCAGCCGCTGCCAGGGCGGCGCTTGTTGCAGGGTTTGGAGATGTCCTGGAAGTAGCCGCAGCGGGTGCGCTGCAACAGGTTGCCGCCCACCGTCGCCAGGTTGCGCAGCTGGCCGGAAGCGCCGGCCAGCAGCGCCTCCGCCAGCACGGGGAAGCCGCGCCTGACCGCCGGATGGGCCGCGAGATCGCTGTTGCGCACCGCGGCGCCGACGCGCACGCCGCCGTCCGGCCGCGCCTCGATCCCGTCGTAGGGCAGGCGGGTGACGTCGATGAGCAGCTCCGGCTCGGCCACGCCCAGCCGCATGAGATCGACGAGGTTCGTGCCGCCGCCGAGGTACATGACCCGCCGCTGCTCCCTGGCGAAGGTGGCGACCGCGCCGGCCGCGTCGCCCGCCCGCTGGTAGCTGAATGGCCGCATCGCGCTCACCCGGCCCCGGCCACGTCGGCGATCGCCGCGACGATGTTCGGGTAGGCGCCGCAGCGGCACAGGTTCCCGCTCATCCGCTCCCTGATCTCCGCCGCGTCGAGCGTGGTGACCGCCGCGCGCAGGTCGGCGGTCACCGCGCTGGGCCGGCCGGCGGCCGCCTCGGCGAGCATGCCGACGGCCGAGCAGAGCTGGCCGGACGTGCAGTAACCGCACTGGAAGGCGTCGCGGTCGATGAACGCCGCCTGGATCGGGTGCAGCCGGTCGCCGTCCGCGAGGCCCTCCACGGTAACGATCTCCGCGCCGTCGTGGGCGACGGCCAGCGCCAGGCACGAGTTGACCCGCCGGCCGTCGAGCAGGATCGTGCAGGCCCCGCACTGGCCGTGGTCGCAGCCCTTCTTCGCGCCGGTGCGGCCCAGGCGCTCGCGCAGGACGTCGAGGATCGTGGCCCGGTTGTCGACGGTCAGGTGCTCGACGTCTCCGTTCACCGTCAAAGTGATGTCGGTCTGCGGCGGCGGAGGCACGAACGCCGTGCCCCCGCCGCCGGCCGTCGTGTTCGGCATTCCATCCATACCGGCGGCCTTACCCTGCAGTTCACCGGGCATGCCCGGGCGCCTGGCGGCGGATCGCCCGAGCCGGACCGTTTCCGTGCCGCCGGGCCCGGGTAGGCGCCGGGCGTGGAGACTTGGGACGCCCTCAGATCCCGCCGCAACGTCCGCTCGTACGCCGACCGGCCGGTGCCCGGGGAGCATCTCGAACAGATTCTCGAGGCGGGGCGGCGTGCCCCGTCGGCGCGGAACTGGCAGCCGTGGGACTTCATCCTCGTCACCGACCGGCAGGTGCTGGCCGACCTGTCGAAGGTGTGGCAGGGCGCCGGGCACGTCGCCGGCTCCGCGGCCACGATCGCGCTGGTGGCGCCGGCTCCGCGCGACGAGCAGCAACACGCAAGGCTGCGGTTCGACCTGGGGCAGGCGACGATGGCGATGATGCTGGTCGCCGCCGACCTGGGCGTCGGCAGCGGACACGCGGGGGTGGGCGACCAGGATCGGGCCAGGGCGATCCTCGGGTTCCCCGACGACCGCTTCTGCCCGCTGCTGATCGCGCTCGGCTATCCGGCCGACCGCCCGCTGCGGCCCGTCAACAACCCTGACCGCCGTCCGTACGCCGAGGTCGTGCACCACGAGCGGTGGTAGCGACGCCGGGCGCCGGCACCCTAGCGACCGGCGCCGGCGAGCGTGTCGCGGCCGATCGGCGGGAGGAAGTCGCCGGCCGGCTCGCGCTCCCACCACGCGCCGGTGGCCCGGCGTTCGGCCGGGGTGGTGAAGCGGTAGCGGCACAGCCGGGCGCGGACGAAGGCCGGCGGGCCGTCGGGGAACGGGTTGTGCCTGAGCAGCCGCAGCGTCGCCCTGTCCCCTTCGAGCAGCTTTTGGGCGAACGGGACCAGCCACGGCTGGGCGTACAGCGACGACAGCCCGGCGAACCACATCAGCCAGTCGAGCCGCAGATGGTAGGGCGCGACCTGCGGCGGGCGCCGGCGCACGTCGCCCGGCTTGGCCTTGAAGCCGTACTCCCGCCACACCGTCCCAGGACCGATCTCCCGTTCGTCCGTGCCCTCGACGACCACCTCGTAGCGGGTCTTCGTGATGCTGCCGAAGGCGCCATAGGTGTTGACCAGGTGGAACGGGTTGAAGCTGGCGTTCATCCGCTGCGTACGCGACACCAGGTTGCGGGCCGGCCGGTAGCTGAGCACCGCGACCATCGCGGTGAGCGCCACCACCAGCACTCCGTACCAGGCCGGCGGCGCGGCGAGGTGCCCGGGACGCGGGGCCCCCGGCCAGGTCACCACCGATGCGGCGAGCACGACGGCCAGCCAGTTCAGCCACGAGAAGTTGCCCGAGACGATCAACCACAGCTGGGTGACGATGATGATCGCGGCCGCGGCGGTCGCGTACGGCTGCGGCGCGAACAGGCCGAACGGCACGACGAGCTGGGTGACGTGGCTGGCCGCCACCTCCACCCGGTGCAGCGGCTTGGGCAGCCGGTGGAAGTACCAGCTCAGCGGCCCAGGCATCGGCTGCGTCTCGTGGTGGTAGTACAGGCAGGTCAGGTCCCGCCAGCAGCGGTCCCCGCGCAACTTGATCAGGCCGGCGCCGAACTCCAGGCGGAACAGCAGCCAGCGCGACAGCCACAGCACCAGCACGGGCGGAGCGATCCTGGCGTTGCCGAGGAAGGCGGCCAGGACGCCGGCCTCGCACAGCAGCGACTCCCACCCGAACCCGTACCAGACCTGACCCACGTTGACGATCGACAGGTACAGCGCCCACAGGGCGCCCCACACCGCCATCGCGACCCCGAGGGGGACGGCGTCGGCGAGCCCGGCCAGCACCGCGGCCGACAGCCCGGCGCCCGTCCACGCGACGGCGGCGAAGAAGCGGTCGGAGTAGTACAGGTGGAACAGGCTCGGCGCGCGGCGAAACGAGACCCGGCGCAGATGGTCGGGGACCGGTGTCAGGCCGTGCGCGCCGATCAGGGCGCGGAACTGGTTCGCCGCGCCGAGGAAGGCGACCAGGTAGATCGCGGCCAGCCCGCGCTGGAAGACCAGCCTGGCGAGCCAGTAGTCCGGCGCCGCGAGCCACCTCATGGACGATCACGCCTCTCGCCGGGCACCGGATGCGCCGCGGTGGCGAAGACGCGGCGCAGCGCGACCCGGGCCGCGTGGTATCCGCACATGCCGTGGACGCCGGGCCCGGGCGGCGTGGCCGACGAGCAGAGATAGATCGACCGGTTCGGCGTCGCGTACGGGACCAGCGCCGCCACGGGCCGTACCACGAGCTGGAGCCGGCCGCAGTCGCCGCCGGCGATGTCGCCGCCGACGTTGTTGGGGTTTCCGGCCTCGATCTCGGCCGGCCCCGCGACGTGGCGGGCGAGGACCCGCTCGCCGAACCCCGGGGCGAACAGCTCGAGCCGCCGCTCGATCGCCGCGGTGAGATCGCCGCGCCAGCCATGGGGCACGTGCCCGTACGCCCACAGCACGTGCCGGCCGTCGGGGGCGCGCGTCGGGTCGTCCAGGGTCGGCTGGGCCACGATGAGGAACGGCGCGTCCGGCGGCCGGCCGTGCCGCGGCGCGCGCAGCGCGGCGTCGATGTCAGCGAACGACGGGCCCAGGTGGACGGTCCCGGCGCGGGCGCACGCCTCGGCGGCCCACGGCACGGGGCCGGACAGCGCGTAGTCGACCTTGAACGCGGCCGGGCCGTGGCGGTAGCGCCGCAGCCGCCCGGCGAACCCGGGCGGCAGCCGGTCTCCGGCGATGTCGGCCAGCCGCTCCGGCATGACGTCGAGGAGGTAGGCGCGGGCGGCGGGCAGCTCGTCCAGGCCGCCGACGAGGCGTCCTGTCTCGATCAGGCCGCCGAGCGAGCGGAGATGGCCGGCCAGCGCGTCGCTCAGCGCCTGCGCGCCGCCGCGCGGGAACGGCCAGCCGACCGCGTGCGCGGCGAGCGCGAACAGCAGCGCGATTCCCGCGGTGGCCGGCGTGCGCAGCGGCGCCATGGCGTGCGCAGCGAGCCCGGCCAGCAGGCCGCGTGCGGGTTCGCCGCGAAAGAGGCGGGCGAGCAGCGCGGCCGGCGGGGCCGCCCGCACCCCGAACCTGGCCAGCAGCCACGGGTCGCGCGGCCAGGCGGCGAGCGGCGCGCGCAGCACGTCGGCGGCGAGCTCGTCCCAGCGCCCCACGAACGGACCAACCAGCCGGCGGTAGGTCCCCGCGTCCCGGCCGAGCGAGGCCGCGGTCTCCTCGACGGAGCGGCTCAGCACCGCCGCCGTCCCGTCCAGGAGCGGATGTGCCATCGGAAGCCGCGGCTGCACCCAGGTCAGACCGTGCTCCTCGAGGGGCAGCGCGCGCAGCGCGGGCGAGCCGATGCCGAGCGGGTGGACGGCCGAGCACACATCATGGCGGAACCCGGGGAGGGTCAGCTCGGCGGTGCGGGCCCCGCCGCCCACGCCCGGCGCGGCCTCGTACACGTGGACGCGCAGCCCCGCGCCGGCCAGCGTGACCGCCGCCATCAGCCCGTTCGGCCCGGCGCCGACCACCACGGCGTCCACCTCGGCGCCCGCGGCCCCAACCTCGGCCATAGTGCGAGACTGCCCGGCCCTGGCGGTCTTATCCCGGCTCGGGCCGGCGCGGCGGAATGCCGCGGGATTCCAGGGGAAGGACGGGGAACGCCGAATAAGGGCCGCGAAGGTCCTTTCCAGGGCGCCCTGGCCATCTATTCTGGCTACAGACGGGTGGGAGGAACTGGACCATTGGGCGAAACGACCGGCGGGCTCACGCGCCAGGAGTTCACGAACCTTCTGGAGTTCCGTACGCTCCTGCACCGCTTCCTGCGCTGGCGTGAACAGGAGGCGAGGGCCGCCGGGTTGACCCCGGTCCAGCACCAGCTGCTGGTGACCATCAAGGGGCACCCCAAGGACCTGCCGCCGACGATCGGCGAGATCGCCGAGACCCTCGTGCTGCGCCACCACAGCACGGTCGAGCTCATCGACCGGGCCGCGAACGCCGGCCTGGTCGAGCGGTGGCCCGACCCGAGCGACGGCCGCATCGTGCGCATTCGCCTCACCCGGCTGGGCGAGCGGCGACTCAAGGCGCTTACCATGCTGCATATGACAGAGATCCGCCTCAGCGAGCTGGTCATGCCGTACCTCTCCGAGCTGCGGGCCGTGACGCCGCCGCTGCAGAGCTGACCGCGGGCCGAGACCGGAGACCGGGGCCCGGCCGAAACGGATCGCCCGCACCGATCCGACCAGGATCGACCGAGAACGACCAAGATCGAGCCGCTGGAAAAGCCGGCGAACAATATCAAATATCGTAGCGCGACATCAAGCATTCTCACCGACCCTTTCCGGTCAAGACAGCTGGTGTATATCGCGGCACGATGAAATAGTCGATGCAGGAGGAGGGGATGTGTCGGACGGCATAGCAGAGAAGGCCGAGCACGAGAACTTCCCCGTCGCCGCCCGGGCGCTGCCCGCGCGGTACCGGCGGCATCTGCTCGCCGTGTACTGCTATGCCCGCCTCGTCGACGACATCGGCGACGAGGCGCCGCCCGGCGAGCGCGCCGCCCGGCTGGACGAGGTCGCCGAGGACCTGGACCGCATCGGCGCCGGCACCACCCCCCGGCTGCCCGTGTTGCGTGAGCTGGCGTCGACCATCGACGCGTGCGCGATCCCGCTTGAGCCGTTCCGGCGGCTGGTCGAGGCCAACCGGCAGGACCAGGTGGTGACGCGCTACGCCACGTTCGACGACCTGATGGCCTACTGCGAGCTTTCGGCCAACCCGGTGGGGCGGATCGTCCTGCACATCTTCGGCGCGGCGACGGCCGATCGCCTCCCCCTGTCCGACAAGATCTGCAGCGCGCTGCAGATCCTCGAGCACTGCCAGGACGTCGGCGAGGACCACGCCCGAGGACGGATCTACCTACCCGCCGATGACCTGCGCCGTTTCGGCTGCGATGAGGCGGACATCAAGGAAGCGACGGCGCCGACCCGGTTGCGGGGGGTGGTGGCGCTGGAGACGGCGCGGGCGGCCCGCCTGCTCGCCGACGGGGCACCGCTCGTCGCCGGTCTGTCCGGGTTCCCCAGGATCGCCGTCGCCGGATACGTCGCGGGAGGGCGAGCGACCGTGGCGGCGCTGGAGGGAGGCCGCTTCGACGTCCTCGGCCGCCGGCTGCGTCCCGCCAGGCCCCGGCTCCTGCGCGAATGGCTCCGCATCGTGACGAAAGGGAGGTGATCCGGGGTTGGAGACGGCCGCCGCGTACCAGCACTGCGAGTACATCGTCCGCACCCGGGCGCGCAACTTCTCCTACGGCATCCGGCTGCTCCCGCCGCCCAAGCGTCGGGCGCTGAGCGCGGTGTACGCGTTCGCCCGCCGCATCGACGACATCGGCGATGGCGACGGCCCGGCCGAGACCCGCCTGGAGCAGCTCACGCAGGCCCGCGGCCAGCTCACCGGGCTCGGATCGCCGGCCACGGCGGACGATCCGGTCCTTGCGGCGCTCGGCGACGCGGCCGGCCGCTACCCGATCCCGATCGAGGCCTTCGGCGAGCTGATCGACGGCTGCGAGGCCGACGTGCGCGGCAGCTCCTACAAGACCCCCGACGACCTCATCCGCTACTGCCGCAACGTGGCCGGCTCCATCGGCCGGCTTTCCCTCGGCATCTTCGGCGCCGACGACATGGCCGCGGCCGCGCCGCTCGCCGACGCTCTCGGCGTCGGGCTGCAGCTCACGAACATCCTGCGGGACATCCGCGAGGACCGGCAGAACGGGCGCGTCTACCTCCCCGCCGAGGACTTGGAACGTTTCGAATGCGCCCTCGACCTCGAAACCGACCCGCCCGAGCGGCTCACCGCCCTCGTGCGGTTCGAAGCCGACCGGGCCCGTGACTGGTACGACCGCGGGCTGCGGCTGCTGCCCATGCTCGATCGGCGCAGCGCCGCCTGCACGGGGGCGATGTCGGGCATCTACCGCAGGCTCCTCGACCGCATCGCGGCCGACCCCGCGGCCGTGGTGACCACCCGGGTGTCCCTGCCGCCGTGGGAAAAGGCGCTGGTCGCCGTACGCGCCCTCACCGGAGCCGGCCGATGAGCGCATGCCGAGCACCGAGCGGGGAAGGCGATGGGCGATGATCGGGGGACCTCGATGAGACAAGGCGGCGGGGGCGGCCGGATGCGCGCCGTCGTGGTGGGCGGCGGCCTGGCCGGCATCACCGCTGCCCTGGCGCTGCGGGAGTCGGGGGCCGACGTCGCGCTCTTCGAGGCGAGGCCCAGACTCGGGGGCGCCACCTGCTCGTTCCAGCGCGGCGATCTCATCGTGGACAACGGCCAGCACGTCTTCCTGCGCTGCTGCACCGCCTACCGCGGGCTGCTCGACCGGCTCGGCGTCGCCGGCGACGTGCGGATCCAGCAGCGGTTCGACGTGACGGTGCTGGCGCCGGACGGGCGCCGCGGCCGCCTGCGGCGGGCCGCGCTGCCGGGGCCGCTGCACCTGCTGCCCGCCCTCGCCCGCTACGAGCTGCTCCCGCCCGCCGACCGGCTGCGCGCGGTGCGCGCGGCGCTCGCCCTGCAACGGGTCGACACCGGGCGCGACGGGGAGCGGCTTGGCGACTGGCTCGCCGGCCGCGGCCAGCGCGACTGGGCCCGGCGCGCGCTGTGGGAGCTGTTCATCGTCGCCGCGCTCAACATCGGCGTCGACGACGCGGTGCTCGGGTCGGCCGCGATGGTCTGCCAGACCGCGCTGCTCGGCCGGCACGACGCCGCGGACATCGGCATGCCGGACGTGCCGCTCGGCGAGCTGCACGGCGAGGCCGCCGCCCGGCTCATCGGCACGGTGCACCTCAAGTCCAAGGTGGAGGCCATCGAACCGGGTCCCGAGGGGCTCGTGGTGGTCGTCGACGGGTCGCGGGTCGCCGCCGACGTGGTGATCGTGGCGGTGCCGCACGAGGTCGCGGCCGGGCTCGTCCCGGAGCAGGCGGTGCCCGGCCGGGAGCGCTGGCGCGGCCTGGGCGCCAGCCCGATCGTCAACGTCCACGTGGTCTACGACAGGACGGTCATGGAGCTGCCGTTCGCGGCCGCCGTGGACTCCCCGGTGCAATGGATCTTCGACCGGACCCGCGTCGGCGGGCTGGATCGAGGGCAGTACCTCGCGTCGTCGGTGTCGGCCGCCGACCGGTGGATCGACACCCCGACCGAGCAGATAAGGGCCGCGTTCGTGCCGGCCCTGGAGCGCCTCTTCCCCGCCGCGCGACAGGCGCGGATCACGGACTTCTTCGTGACCAGGGAGCGGCGAGCCACATTCCGTCAGACCCCGGGCAGCGGTGCGCTGCGGCCAGCCGCGGCGACGCGACTGCCCGGGCTCTTCCTCGCCGGCGCGTGGACCGACACGGGCTGGCCCGACACCATGGAGGGAGCCGTGCGAAGCGGACTGAACGCGGCCCGGCTGGCCCGTTCCTCGCTGGCCCGTACCCCGGCCGGCGGCGACGCAGGCGGAGGGCCGGTCCGATGACCGCGGTCGCGCCATCCTCGCTGTCCGTCGTCCGGTCGCTGGTCGAGCCGACCCTGCGGGCGGCCGTCGACCGGCTGAACCCTCAGATGCGACGGGTCGCCGCCTACCACATGGGCTGGATCGAGTACGACGGCACGCCGGCGGAGAACGGCGGCAAGGCGCTGCGCCCGGCGCTCGCGCTGCTGTCGGCGCGGGCCGCCGGCGCACCGGCCGAGACCGGAGTGCCGGGCGCCGCCGCCGTCGAGCTCGTGCACGCCTTCTCGTTGCTGCACGACGACATCATGGACGGCGACAGGACCCGCAGGCACCGCCCGGCCGCGTGGACCCTGTTCGGCTCCTCGGCCGCGATCCTCGGCGGCGACGCGCTGCTCACCCTCGCCGTCGAGGTGCTGCTCGAACAGGGCACCCGGGGCGGGTACTGGGCGGCGCGCGGGCTGACCGCGGCCGCGCAGCGCCTCATCGCCGGCCAGTCGCTCGACCTGGAGTTCGAACAGCGCGACGACGTCACGCTGGACGAGTGCCTGTCGATGTCGGGGGACAAGACGGCGTCCCTGCTGGCCTGCTCCTGCTCGGTCGGCGCGATGCTCGCCGAGGCGCCGGCCGACCTGGTGACGGCGCTGACCGACTTCGGCGCCCAGCTCGGCCTGGCCTTCCAGCTCATCGACGACCTGCTCGGCATCTGGGGCAGCCCCGAGGTCACCGGCAAGCCGGTGCTGTCCGACCTGCGCTCGCGCAAGAAGTCGCTGCCGGTCGTGGCCGCGCTCACCGCGGGCGTCGACGCCTCGACCCGGCTGGCCGAGCTGCTCGCCGGCGCCGAACCGCTCAGCGAGGACGACCTGCGGCTGGCGGCCCGGCTGGTCGAGGACTCCGGCGGCCGCGCGTGGGCCGAAGAAGAGGCGGAGCGCCGGCTGACCAAGGCGACCGACCGGCTCAAGGGCGCCGAGATGCCCGACGCCGTCCGGGAGGAGTTCCTCGACCTCACCCGCTTCGTGACGGCCAGGGACCGGTAGGGCGGCCGGTGATGTCGACGCTCGACCTCCGCACCGCCGAGACGGCGCTCACCGCCGCCCGCGCCCACCTGCTGTCGCTGCAGTCCCCCGAGGGCTGGTGGAAGGGCGAGCTCGAGACGAACGTCACCATGGACGCCGAAGACCTGCTGCTGCGGCAGTTCCTCGGCATCCGGGACGATCAGGACACCGCGGACGCGGCGGTCTGGATCCGGTCGCAGCAACGCGCCGACGGCACGTGGGCGAACTTCTACGGCGGGCCTGCCGACCTGTCCACCACGATCGAGGCGTACGTGGCGCTGCGGCTGGCCGGCGACACGGTCGACGCGGGGCACATGCGGCGGGCCGCCGCGTACGTCCGCGACCGGGGCGGCATCGAGGCGAGCCGGGTGTTCACCCGCATCTGGCTCGCGCTGTTCGGCCAGTGGTCCTGGGACGACCTCCCGGTCATGCCGCCGGAGATGATCTACCTGCCGTCGTGGTTCCCGCTGAACGTCTACGACTGGGGGTGCTGGGCGCGGCAGACGGTCGTCCCGCTGACGGTGGTGGGCTCGCTGCGCCCCGTCCGGCCGCTGCCGTTCGACCTGCCCGAGCTGCGCACGGGCCGCCGCCCGCAGCCGGGGTACCGGCCGCTCAGCTGGGAGGGCATGTTCTCCGGCCTGGACAGGCTGCTGCACGTCTACCAGCGGCGGCCGGCGCGCGCTGTGCGGCGGGCGGCGCTGGCCAGGGCGACCGACTGGATCATCGCGCGGCAGGAACGCGACGGCTGCTGGGGCGGCATCCAGCCGCCCTGGGTCTACTCGTTGATCGCGCTCAACCTGATGGGGTACGACGTCGACCACCCGGTCATGCGGCGTGGCATCGATGGCCTCGACCGGTTCACCATCCGCGACGAGCGGGGCCGCCGGCTCGAGGCCTGCCAGTCGCCGGTGTGGGACACGGTCCTGGCGATGGTGGCGCTCACCGACGCCGGGCTGCCCGCCGACCATCCTGGGCTCGTCAAGGCCGCCGACTGGGTGCTCGGCGAGGAGGTCAAGGGCCCGGGCGACTGGGCGGTGCGCCGGCCGGGGCTGCCCCCCGGCGGTTGGGCGTTCGAGTTCGACAACGACGGCTATCCCGACACCGACGACACGGCCGAGGCGATCCTGGCGTTGCGCCGGGTGCCGCGGCCCGGCTCGGACGCGGCGATCGAGCGGGCCGTCCGGTGGATGTCGGGCATGGTCTCGCGGGACGGCGGCTTCGGGGCCTTCGACGCCGACAACACCCGCGACCTGGTCAACCGGCTGCCGTTCTGCGACTTCGGCGCGGTGATCGACCCGCCGTCCGCCGACGTCACCGCGCACGTCGTCGAGGCGCTGGCGCACGAGGGCCTGGCCGACTCCGCCGTCGTCAGGCGGGCCGTGGTCTGGCTGCTCAAGGCCCAGGAGGCCGACGGGTCGTGGTTCGGGCGGTGGGGCGCCAACCACGTCTACGGGACCGGAGCCGTGCTGCCCGCGCTCGTCGCGGCGGGCGTCCTGCCGCACAAGCCGGCGGTCAGGCGGGCCGTGGCCTGGCTGGAGAGCCGGCAGAACGACGACGGCGGCTGGGGCGAGGACCTGCGCTCCTACGACGACCCGGAGTGGATCGGCCGGGGCGCGTCCACGGCCTCGCAGACCGCCTGGGCGCTCATCGGGCTGATCGCGGCGGGCGAGGCCGCCGCCGACGCGCCGTCCAAGGCCGTGGAGCGCGGCGTCGCCTGGCTGGTCGAGCACCAGCGCCAGGACGGCACCTGGGACGAGCCGCAGTTCACCGGCACCGGGTTTCCCGGCGACTTCTACATCAACTACCACCTGTACCGGCTGGTGTTCCCGATCAGCGCGCTCGGCCGCTACCTGGGCGCACGGTCGTGACGGGCACCGCTCCCGATCAGCAGCGAGGAATGACCGCGAGGGAAATGATCACGAGGGATAACACGAAGGAAGTGCGTTAACGATGACGATGCCCCTACGCCAGCAACTGCGTATCGGCGGCTACATCCTGCGTCAAAAGCTGCGCCGCCGCGAGAAGTTTCCGCTGCTCCTGGAGCTGGAGCCGCTGTTCGCCTGCAACCTGGCGTGCGCGGGCTGCGGGAAGATCCAGCACCCGGCGAACATCCTCAAGCAGCGGATGCCGGTCGAGCAGGCCGTCGCCGCGGTCGAGGAGTGCGGCGCGCCGATGGTGTCCATCGCCGGGGGCGAGCCGCTCATGCACCCGCAGATCGCCGAGATGGTCAAGCAGCTCATCGCCCGCAAGCGGTTCGTCTTCCTGTGCACGAACGCGCTGCTCATCCCGCGCAAGATCGACCAGTTCGAGCCGTCGCCGTACTTCGCCTGGGTGGTCCACCTCGACGGGCTGCAGGAACGGCACGACGAGTCGGTGTGCAAGGAGGGCGTGTTCGACGAGGCGGTCGCGGCCATCCGCGAGTGCCAGCGGCGCGGCTTCCGGGTCACCACCAACACCACCTTCTTCAACACCGACAGCCCGCAGAGCGTCATCGACGTGATGAACTACCTCAACGACGACCTGAAGATCGACGAGATGATGATCTCGCCGGGCTACGCGTACGAGAAGGCGCCCGACCAGGAGCACTTCCTCGGCGTCCAGGAGACCAGGGAGCTGTTCCGCAAGGCGTTCGCGAACGGCAACAGGGAGCGCTGGCGGTTCAACCACTCGCCGCTGTTCCTGGACTTCCTCGAGGGCAAGGCCGACTTCCCGTGCACGGCGTGGGCGATCCCTTCGTACTCGCTGTTCGGCTGGCAGAAGCCCTGCTACCTGATGTCGGACGGGTACGCCAAGACCTACCAGGAGCTCCTCGACGAGACCGACTGGGACAGCTACGGGCGCGGCAACGACCCGCGCTGCGCCAACTGCATGGCCCACTGCGGCTACGAGCCGACGGCCGTGTTCGCCACGCTGGGCTCGCTGAAGGAGTCGCTGCGGGCGATGCGGGCGAGCTGAGCCGGCCCGCCGGGCCGCCGGCGAGATGAAAGGGTTCCATCCGGCACAGGGCGTCGACCAGCGCCGATAGCCGGCGGGCGGGGCGTGCGGCGGTGATCGCTTGCGTTCGGGCTGGGAGCGCTCCCATGCTCGGCGTACGCCACCGCGACCCACCAGGAGCGTGCCGCATGGTCCAGCATCAGCCACGGCGCCGTCACCTCCGCCTTCCCGGCGGCCCGCACCTGCGCCGCCCCTTGGGGGCCGCGGCCATGACGCTCACGGCCGCCGTCCTGCTGGCCGCCGCCGTCGTGGCGTGGCTGCCGGGCTCGGCGCCGGCCGCGGTCGCCTGCCGGGTCGACTACGGCGTGAACCAGTGGGCGACCGGCTTCACCGCGCAGGTCACGATCACCAACAACGCGGCGCCGGTGACCGGCTGGACGCTGACCTGGACCTTCCCCGGCGACCAGCGGATCACTTCGGCGTGGAACGCGCAGGTCGCCCAGAACGCCGCCGCGGTCACCGCGCGTGACGCCGGCTTCAACGGCGCGCTCGGCACCGGCGCCAGCACGAGCTTCGGCTTCCAGGCCACCTACTCGGGGCAGAACGCGACCCCGGGGGACTTCGCCCTCAACGGCACCCCCTGCGGCGACGTCCCGACGCAGTCGCCGACCGGCACCCCGACGGCGTCGCCCACGGCGTCCCCGACGGTGACGCCGACGGTGACCCCGACCGCCAGCCCGACGGTCACCCCGACGTTCCAGCCGACCGACACGATCTGCAGCGTGGCCCTGTGCGACTCCTTCGAGGGGCAGGCCGGGGCGACGCCCACCGGGTCCTGGCAGCCGTCGTTCCCCGACTGCCAGGGCACGGGCGCGGTCGCCGTCGACCACACCGTCGCGCACTCGGGCAGCACCTCGCTGCGGGTGGACGGCGGCTCCGGCTACTGCAACCACGCGTTCGCGCTCAACACGACCATGGTGCCGGCCGTCGGCTCGCCCCTGTTCGTGCGGGTGTACGTACGGCACACGACCGCGCTGCCGGACGGGCACGTGGCGTTCGCGACCCTGACCGACGCCGCCGACGGCAACCGGCACCTGCGGCTGGGCGGGCAGAACCGGGCGCTGCAGTGGAACAGGGAGTCCGACGACGCCACGCTGCCAGAGCAGAGCCCGGCAGGCGTGGCGCTCAGCGCCCCGCTGCCGGTGAACCAGTGGTCCTGCCTGGAGTTCATGATCGACCAGTCGCAGGGCACCATGAGCACCTGGCTGAACGGGACCGAGGTACCTGGCCTGCACCTCGACCAGACGCCCACCCACGACATCGACTCGCAGTGGCTGGGCCGGGCGAACTGGCGACCCCGTCCCGTCGACCTGCGGCTCGGCTGGGAGAGCTACGCGGGCGGCACGGACACGCTGTGGTTCGACGACCTCGTCGTCTCTTCGAGCCGGTTCGGCTGCTGACCGGCCTCACCGGCCGGGAGTGCCAGGCCCTTCGGCCCGTACGCCCGCCCACTCCTCCAGGTGGGTGACGAGGGCGGTGAAGTCGGCGTCCTGGCCGCCGCGGGCCAGCGCGTACAGCCACAGCTGGCGGACCGACTCGGCGACCCACATCGGCAGCTCGAGCATGGCCGCCTGCTCCGACAGCAGCCGCAGGTCCTTGTTCATCATCCCGGTGGTGAACCCGTGCGCGAACGTCCGAGGGAGCACCGACCTGGGGAACTTGTCGACCGTGGCGCTGTTGCGCGCCGTCCCCGCGTTGAACACGTCGATCATCACCTGGGCGTCGAGCCCCGCCTTGACCCCGAAGACGACCGCCTCCGAGGTCGCCGCCAGGGCGGTCGCGGACAGGTAGTTGTTCGCCAGCTTCATCGTCTGGCCGAGCCCGGGCCTGGCACCCACGTGGAACACCTCGCCCAGCACGCGCAGGGCCGGCTCGACCTCCTCGAAGGCCTCCCGGACGCCGGCGGCCATGACCGCCAGGGTGCCCGCCGCCGCCCCGCGCACGCCGCCGCTGACCGGCGAGTCGACCGTCGCGACGCCGCGCGCCGCCAGCGCGGCGGCGATCTCCTCGACGGTCGCCGCCCCGGTCGTCGACAGCTCGACCCAGGTGCGCAGCCGCGCCCCGGCCACGAGCCCGGCCGGACCCAGGACCACCTCGCCGACGGCCTCGGGCGCCGGCAGGCTGGTGAAGGCGACCTCGGCGCGGTCGGCCACCTCGGCCGCGGCGGTCACGGCGACGGCGCCCGCCTCCTCGGCGCGCGCCCTGGCCTCGCCCCGTACGTCCGTGACGACCACGTCGTGCCCGGCGGCGACCAGCCGGCGCACCATCGGCAGACCCATGTTCCCAAGACCGACGAACCCCAGCGTGGGTTCCATACGCGTTCGCTCCCTGCCGGCCGTGACGAAGATGTGTAGGTACGGCCATGGTGCGCCGCCCGGTCCGCCGGCGGAACCGGCACCGAACGCAAGGCATCGAACGAAACCTCGGGAAGGAAGCGGAACCCGCCATGAAAATCCACCGCGGCCGGCTGCCCGGCGCGCCTTCGCAGCACCGCACCGACACGTTCACCGGCACCGTCTGGGCCGACCCGGTGCTGGCCGAGCGGCAGCCGGCCGTCAGCGTCAACACCGTCTGCTTCACACCGGGCGCGCGGACGTACTGGCACAGCCACGCCGACGGGCAGATCCTCGTCGTGACGCACGGCCGCGGCCTCGTGCGCACCCGTGAGGGCTCGGAGGCGGCCCTCACCGCGGGCGACGTGGTCTACGTCCCGCCGGGGGAGGAGCACTGGCACGGCGCGGCGACCGACACGATGCTGATCCACTTGGCCATCTCGCTCGGGCGGACCCAGTGGAACGACGAGGTGGCCGACGACCTCTACCGGCGGGTGGCGGCGGCCGCGGACGGCGGCTCCTCAGCCTGAGGAAGGATCTTCCAAAGAGAAGGCGACGCCGGGTGGATACGGGGGCAATCCACCCGGCGCCGCATCATCGGTGTTCCGACGGGGGCCCGGAACACCGGCACGGGCGCTCCGACGGGGGACCAGAGCGCCGGTATAAATCGTACACCGAAACCCCCGTAGGTTAGTCAAGAGAAAGTCACGAGCCGATCTGCGGAGGCCGTCCGGAAATCCGCTTGCGGGTCGTCCTTTGGGCGTCGTCGTCGATGGGTGGGGCGGGTGGAACGCTTCTTTCTGGTGGTTCACCGGGGGATTGGAGCCGTGGCGGGTTGTCCGGCTCGCGGCCGCCGTTGGCGAAGACGACGCTGATGTACGGAAGCACCAGGGCGGCCGCGATCATGATGCCGACGAGCCAGACGGGGCCACGTCCGGCCAGCAGGACCGCCCCCACGAAGCAGACGGTGCGGATGCCCATGGAGATCAGGTACCGGCGCTGGCGGTGGCTGATGTCCTCTGACATGGGGCGGAGCGCGTCCGTCACCCTGTAGACGGGGGACTTGCGCTGACCTCGCACAATGCGCCTCACACCAGCCACGTTACGCTGATTTCTCGCTATCTGGAGGAGCAGCCATGACGGATCGGACCTACCGCGTCACCGAGATCGTGGGAACCTCGCCCGAGAGCATCGAGGCCGCGGTGCGCAACGGGATCAGGCGGGCGGGGCAGACGCTCCGGCACCTGGACTGGTTCGAGATCACGGAGGTACGCGGGCAGATCGTCGATGGTGAGGTCGGTCACTTCCAGGTAGGGCTGAAGGTCGGATTCCGGCTTGAAGACGCCTAAATGCCACTGAATCCGTAGACTTTACGACGCCTGGCTGACCGTCGACATATTGAAATCGGGCACACGCAGCGGGGGCATCGCCGTCCGGGTGAAGTAATCCGACCATTCGCGGCAAAGCACCCGCTCGGTGCGGCCGACTTCGGCCAACCGGGACAGCATGCCGACCGGGCTCTCGTTGAACCTGAAGTTGTTCACTTCGCCGACCACCTCGCCGTCCTCGACGAGATAGACGCCGTCCCTGGTGAGCCCGGTCAGCAGCAGCGACTGCGGGTCGACCTCGCGGATGTACCACAGGCAGGTCAGCAGCAGCCCGCGCCGCGTGCGCGCGACCATGTCCTCCAGCGAGCCGCCGCCGTCCGGGCCGGCCATGAGCAGGTTGTCGATGGGCGGGGTGACCGGCAGGCCGGTGAGCCCAGCGGACTGGCGGGTCTGCAGCAGCGCGGCCAGCCGCCCGTCGCTGATCCAGTCGGTCTCGGCGAGCCCGAGCCCGTTGTCGAACACCGACGACGTCCGGCCGGAGGCGTGCGCGATCACGAACGGGGCGCACTCCAGGCCCGCGGCCGCCGGGTCGCTGTAGAGCCTGATGGGCACCTCGGCCAGCCGCTCGCCGATCCTCGTGCCGCCGCCCGGAGCGCTGAAGACGGTGTGGCCGTCGTGCGCGTCGCGCGCCCCGGCCGTCCAGTACATGTACGTCATCAGGTCGGCCACCGCGGACGGCGGCAGCAGCGTCTCGTAGCGGCCGGCGGGCAGGTCGACCCGCCGCTTGCCCCACTCCAGGCGGCGGCTCAGCTCGCCGGCCAGCGCGGACACGTCCACGTCGCGGAAGTCGCTGGTGCCGCGCCCGACCCACGCCGAGCTCGACAGGTCGCCGGACTTGGCGTTGATCTCCACCTTGCCGGTCGGCTGGTCGTGACGCAGCCGCAGCCCGGCCGACGACCCCACGAACGTCGAGCTCATCTCGTGGTGGGCGAAGCCGTACAGCTTCCGCCCCGCCGCGGCGGCCGCGGCGAACGCCTCGCCCAGCGCCGGCGCGAAGCCGGCGAAGACGCCGATCTCGGTCTCGGCCGGCGGCTCGTCCCAGTCGCCGGCCACCGCGTCGGCGACGAGAGGCATCGCGTCGTCGGCGGGCCCGCCCTCGGCCGCGACCCGCTCGGCGGCCCTGACGACCTCCTCGATCCCGTCAGGTCCGACCCCGGCCCGCGACACCACGCCGGAGGCCACGCCGTCGCCGGTGCCGCGCAGCGCGATCACGGTGAGCCGGCGCGACCTCGTCACGCCGTTGGTGGTGAGCGTGTTGCCCGCCCACCGCAGGTTCGCGTCGCTGGACTCGGTGGCGATGGCGATGCAGTCGTCGGCGCGCGAAAGCGCCAGCGCGCGTTCCACCGTCTCCTGCGGGGTCGGCCGCGTCGCCCGCCCGCCCGTCGCCTGCCCGCCCGTCGCCTGCCCGGTCACTTTCCCGCCTCCTTGAGCGCGTTGAGGACGTTGACGCCGCGGAACAGCGCGGCCGGGCAGCCGTGGCTCACCGGCGCGACCTGCCCCGGTTGGCCCTTGCCGCAGTTGAACGCGCCGCCGAGCACGTAGGTCTGCGGCCCGCCCACGGCCTCCATCGAGTTCCAGAAGTCCGTGGTGGTGGCCTGGTAGGCGACGTCGCGCAGCTGCCCGGCCAGCCGGCCGCCCTCGATCCGGTAGAACCGCTGCCCCGTGAACTGGAAGTTGTACCGCTGCATGTCGATCGACCAGCTCTTGTCGCCGAGGACGTAGATGCCGCGGTCGACCCCCGCGATGAGCTCCTCGGTCGACGGGCCGCCGGCGGCGGGGCGCAGCGACACGTTCGCCATCCGCTGCAGCGGCATGGAGGACGGGGAGTCGGCGAACGCGCAGCCGTTCGACCGGGCGTCGGGCCGCGCGCCGGACCGGCCGTCGCCGCCCGGCGCCAGGCCGGTCAGCCTGGCGATGCGCCGGTCGAGCTGGTAGCCGACGAAGACCCCGCCGGAGACGATGTCCCACGACTGGGCCGCGACGCCCTCGTCGTCGTAGCCGATCGTGGCCAGACCGTGCTCGGCGGTCCTGTCGCCGGTGACGTTCATGACCGGCGACCCGTACCGCAGCGTGCCGAGCTTGTCCGGGGTGGCGAACGACGTCCCCGCGTACGCCGCCTCGTAGCCGAGCGCCCTGTCCAGCTCGGTGGCGTGCCCGATGGACTCGTGGATGGTCAGCCACAGGTTCGACGGCCCGATCACCAGGTCGTACGAGCCCGGCTCCACGGACGGCGCGGCGAGCTTCTCGGCGAGCAGCTCAGGGATCTCGGCCAGCTCGGCGTCCCAGTCCCAGCCGGTGCCTGTCAGGTACTCATGGCCGCGGCCGACCGGCGGGGCCAACGTCCGCATGGTGTCGAACGCGCCGTCGGCGATGCCGACCGCGGTGAGCGCCGGATGGAGCCTGACCCGCTGCTGGGTGGTCACCGTGCCGGCCGCGTCGGCGTAGAACTTGTTCTCCTTCACCTGCAGCAGCGAGGCGTCGACGTGATCCACCGCGCCGGCGGCCAGCAGCCGCCGGCTCCACTCGGCCAGCAGGCCCACCTTGTCGCCCGTCGACATGTCGAAGGGGTCGATGTCGTAGGAGGAGACCCAGGTGCGCTCGCCGTGCACGGGCTCGGCGGCCAGCTCGATCCGCTCCCGGTTGACGGCGGAGGCCACCCTGGCCACCTCGACGGCCTGCTCGGCCACCCGCGTCGCGGCCTCCGGAGTCAGGTCGATGCCGGCGGCGAACCCCCACGTACCGTCCTTGACCACGCGGACCGCCAGGCCGACGTCGTCGGCGTCCAGCGCCGTCTCCAGCGACGCGTCGTGCAGCCGCAGCGTCTGACTTCGGATCCGTTCCAGCCGGAAGTCGGCGTGCTCGGCGCCCAGCTCGCGGGCGCGGGTCAGCGCGGCGTCGGCGAGCGCGCGCAGCGGCAGGGCGACGAAGGCCGAATCGATCTCTCGCACGCTGGCAACCTACCGCGTCCTACAAACCGGGCCGGCACCCGATTGGCGGTGACGCGATCGTGGTACCGACGGGTAGCCGGATACCGTGGCGAGCGACCGGGAACCTCGAAGATCTTCGGGACACCGGCGGGACATCGGCCAAGGTCGGTGGAGGTGAGAGCATGGACAGGAGGTTGGACCCATGAGCCGCTCCGTCCTCGTTACCGGGGGCAACCGGGGCATCGGCCTGGCCGTCGCCCGCGAGCTCGCCGCCGGCGGCGACGCCGTGGCCGTCACCTATCGCTCGGGCGAGCCCCCCGACGGCATGTTCGGGGTCCGCTGCGACGTCACCAGCTGGACGGACGTCGACGCCGCCTTCTCCAAGGTCGAGGCCGAGCAGGGCCCGGTGGAGGTGCTCGTCGCGAACGCCGGCGTGACCAAGGACACGCTGCTCGCGCTGATGAGCGAGGACGACTTCGCCGCGGTGCTCGACACCAACCTGACGGGCGCGTTCCGGGTCGCCAAGCGCGCGGTGAAGGGCATGATGCGCATGCGCAGGGGCCGCATCATCTTCATCTCCTCGGTGGTCGGCCTGCTCGGTTCCGGCGGCCAGGCGAACTACGCCGCGTCGAAGGCCGGCCTCGTCGGCCTGGCCAGGTCGGTCGCCCGCGAGCTCGGCTCGCGCGGCATCACGGCCAACGTCATCGCGCCCGGCTTCGTCGACACCGACATGACCGCGGCGCTGGGCGACGAGCGGCAGGCGGAGATCAAGAAACAGATACCGCTGGGCCGCATCGCGACCGCGGCGGAAATCGCCAAGGTCGTCCGGTTCGTGGCCGGCGACGACGCCGCGTACATCACCGGCGCCGTCATCCCGGTCGACGGCGGGCTGGGAATGGGGCACTGAGATGGGAATCCTCGACGGCAAACGCGTTCTCGTGACCGGCGTGCTCACCGACGCCTCGATCGGCTTCCACGTGGCGAAGATCGCCCAGCACGAGGGCGCCTCCCTCGTGCTCACCGGATTCGGCCGGATGAGCCTGGTCGAGCGGATCGCCAAGCGGCTGCCGCCGGGTCCGGACGGGGCGCCGCCCCCGGTGATCGAGCTGGACGTGACGGACACCGACCACCTCGCGTCGCTGGCCGACCGGGTCGGCGAGCATGTCGACCGCCTCGACGGCGTCGTCCACGCGATCGGCTTCGCGCCGCAGACCGCGCTCGGCGGCAACTTCCTCGACACCAGCTGGGACGACGTGGCGACCGCCGTGCACGTGTCCGCCTACTCGCTCAAGTCGCTCACCATGGCCTGCCGGCCGCTGCTGAAGGACGGCGGCTCGGTGGTCGGCCTCGACTTCGACGCCTCCAAGGCGTGGCCGGTCTACGACTGGATGGGCGTGGCCAAGGCCGGCCTCGAGTCGTGCTCGCGCTACCTGGCGCGCTACCTCGGCGCGGACGGCGTACGGGTCAACCTCGTCGCCGCCGGCCCGCTGAAGACGATGGCGGCCAAGAGCATCCCCGGCTTCGAGGAGTTCACCACGCGGTGGCCGCAGCTGGCGCCACTCGGCTGGAACGTCGACGACCCCGAGCCGGCGGCGCGGGCCTGCGTCGCGCTGCTGTCCGACTGGTTCCCCGCCACCACGGGCGAGATCGTCCACGTCGACGGCGGCGCCCACGCCATGGGCGGCTGACGCCCCCGGGATGTCTAGGTGGCGGCGAGGGCGCCGGCGGCGAGCAGCCCGAGGAGGATGCCGCCGAGCGCCACGCGGTAGTACACGAACAGCAGCGTCGAGTGCCGAACGAGGAAGCGCAGCAGCCAGGCGATCGAGGCGTACCCGACGACGAACGACACGATCGTGGCCACCGCGGTGCCCGCGACCGGCAGCCCGCCGCCGCCCGGGTCGCCGATCTTCCGCAGCTCGAAGAGCCCGGACAGCACGACCGCCGGGACGGACAGCAGGAACGAGTAGCGGGCCGCCGCCTCGCGGGTGTAGCCGAGGAACAGGCCGCCGGTGATGGTCGAGCCCGAGCGCGACGAGCCGGGGACCAGCGCCAGCGCCTGGAAGCCGCCGATGATGAGCCCGTCCCGCAGGTTCAGGTCGACGATCTCGCGTCGCTGCCGGCCGTACCACTCGGCGACCATCAGCAGCAGGCCCATCACGACGAGCATGGTGGCGTTGATCCACAGGTTCCTGGCCGGGCCCTCGATCTGATGGTCGAACGCCAGCCCGAACACGCTCACCGGCACCGTGCCCCAGATGATGTACCAGCCCATCCGGGCGTCGAGGTCGGCGCGCAGGCCCTTGTCGCCCAGGCTGCGCAGCCAGGTCCAGGTGACCCGGACGATGTCCTGCCTGAAGTAGATCAGCACCGCCGCCATCGTGCCGAGCTGGATCACCGCGGTGAAGGCCGCGCCCGGATCGGCCCAGCCCAGCAGCCGCGGCACGATGAGCAGGTGGGCGGAGCTCGAGATGGGCAGGAACTCGGTGAGGCCCTGCACGATCCCGAGCACGGTCGCTTGCGCGAAGTTCACGGAACGCGGCCTCCTCGCTGGCGTCTGGCGGATGTCGTGTGGCGGATGGCGGACGGAGCACCGCAGGCAGCGTAGCGTCCAACGGCGACCCGCCGGGCGGCGACCGCGCCGGTCGCGGCATAGAGTGCGGTGGGTGACAACGGTTCTGCTGGTTCGCCACGGATTGACCGCCCTGACCGGCCCGGTGCTGGCCGGCTGGACGCCCGGCGTGCACCTGGACGACCGCGGCCGCGCCCAGGTCGCCGCCCTCGCCGCCCGGCTGCGCGACCTGCCGCTCGCCGCCGTCGTCACCAGCCCGCTCGAACGCTGCCGCGAGACGGCCGACCTCATCCTGGCCGAACGGGACGGCTCCACGCCCAGCCACGTCGACGACCGGTTCGGCGAGGTCCGCTACGGCGACTGGACGGGGGAGAAGCTCGAGACGCTGGCGAAGGACCCGCTGTGGCCGGTCGTGCAGGCCCATCCGAGCGCGGTCAGGTTCCCCGGCGCGGACGGCGAGAGCATGGCCGGTGCGCAGCACCGGGCGATCAGCGCGATCCGCGACTGGAACGCCAGGCTGGGCGACGACGCCGTCTACCTCGTGTGCAGCCACGGCGACATCATCAAGGCGATCGTGGCCGACGCGCTCGGGCTCCACCTGGACGGGTTCCAGCGGATCCAGGCGGCCCCCGCCTCGCTCAGCGCCATCCGCTACACCGGGCTCCGCCCGTTCCTGGTCCGGCTGAACGACATCGGCGGAGCGGTCGACGGCCTGCTGCCGCCGCCCCCGGAGCCTGAGGCGGGCGCCGCGCGAACCGGCACCGGGCCGGGCGACGCGGCCGGCAGCGCCGCGGCGGGAGGCGAAGCGGACCGGGCCGGCGCCACGGGCGCCCGCGCTGGGGGAGACGGTGACGCACCGGTCGGCGGCGGCGCGTAAGGTCTTCGTATGCCGGTCATCTCCTACGACCTGCCTGACAGGTTCGTCGCAGGCGCCGTCGGGCAGCCCGGCGAGCGAGCCTTCTACCTGCAGGCCCGCGACGGCCGCCGGGTGACGAGCGTCGGGCTGGAGAAGTTCCAGGTGACGTTGCTCGCCGAACGGCTCGGCGAGCTCCTCGACGAGGTCCTGCGGCGCAGCGGCGGCGACGCGGGCGTGCCCGCCGTGGCCCCCACCGACCTGACCGACGAGGAGCCGCTCGACCAGCCGGTCGAGGAGGAGTTCCGGGTGGGCACCATGGCGCTGGCCTGGGACCCCGACGAGGAACGCGTGATCATCGAGGCGCAGGAGGTCACCGAAGACGAGCAGGAGCCCGAGATCGGCGCCGACGAGCCGGTCATCTCCGTGCTGCGGGTGCGCATCACCGCCGGCCAGGCCAGGGCTTTCGCCGAGCGCGCGCTGCGCGTCGTCGCCGCCGGCCGCCCGCCGTGCCCGCTGTGCGGCCTGCCGCTGGACGCCGCGGGGCACGTCTGCCCGCGGCAGAACGGACATCTCGCCTGACATGTGCCGTTCGGGCTGGATGAGACCGGCGGGTCGCTGGACACTGGTGCCATGAGCCGAACCCCCGCGGACGCCTACGGGTTCGACCACACCGGTGACGGGGTCGATCCGGCCGACGTCGGTACGGCCCTGCACCTGCTCAGGCACGGCCGGCTCACCGTCGAGGGACGGCTGGTCGCCGCCTCCAACGCCACCCTGTACTGCGGGGTGGAGCTCGACGGCATCCGCGCCAACTGCGTGTACAAGCCGGTCTCCGGTGAGCGGCCGCTGTGGGACTTCCCCGACGGCACGCTCGCCGACCGGGAAGTCGGCGCGTACGCGGTGTCCGAGGCGATGGGCTGGCGGATCGTCCCGCCGACCGTGCACCGTGACGGCCCTTACGGCCCGGGGATGGTCCAGCTGTGGATCGAGACCGACCCTGAGGTCGACATCGTCGCGCTCTCCAGGGCCGATGACCCGGCCGTGCGCCGGATGGCGGTCTTCGACGCCGTGGTGAACAACGCCGACCGCAAGATCGGCCACCTGCTGCCCACCGGCGACGGGCACGTGTACGGATGCGACCACGGGGTGTGCTTCTCCACCGACTACAAGCTGCGCACCGTGCTGTGGCAGTGGCGCGGCGAGCGGTTGCTGGACGACGCGGTCGAGGCGCTGCGCCGGCTGCGGGCCGCGCTCGACGGCGACGCCCTGGGCTCCTACCTGGGCAGCCTGCTGACCGCCGACGAGGTCGACGCGACCCGGCGGCGGATCGACCTCATGCTCAAGCACCGCGTCCACCCGTACCCGTCCGACGAGTGGCCGGCCATCCCCTGGCCCCCGCTCTGAGCCGGCCGCCCGCCGGGACGGCCCTTGCCGTCAGGGTGGTCCCGCGCCGCCAAAAGGGACCCCCGCCGCGCGCACGCGCGTTAAGTAATGCTGAAATGTCGGCATGTGCACGGCGGTCATCAGCTTCGCCCCCGGCTCCCCGTTCCCCGTGCTCCTCATCGGCGTACGGGATGAGTTCCTCGCCCGGCCCTGGCAGCCGCCCGGCCGCCATTGGCCGGACCGGCCGGCCCTGATCGGCGGCCGGGACGTCCAGGCCGGCGGCACGTGGCTGGCCGTCGATCCCGGGGCGCCGCGGGCGGCCACGGTCTTGAACGGACGCGGCCGGCCGGCCCCCGAGCAGGGCCGCTCCACCCGCGGCGAGCTGCCGCTGCGCGCCGCGGCGGACGGGATCGCGAAGCTCGACCTCGCCGCGCCCGACCTGACCACGTTCGACCCGTTCCATCTGGTCGTCGCCGAGCCCGACGCCGTACGGCTGTGGAGCTGGGACGGCGACGCGCTGACCGAACGTCCGCTCGCCCCCGGCCTGCACCTGGTCGTCAACAGCGGGCTGAGTGGCCCGCCCGGCAGCACGCAGCAAGACGCGACCGGGAACGATGGCGGGCCCGGCGGCGCGGAGATGACGGCGCGGGCCGCGCACTTCCGGGGCCGGTTCGCCGCCGTGCCGCGCCCTGAGCCGTGGGCCGGGGCGCCGGCTCGCGCGTGGGGGGAGTGGCTGCGGCTGGCCGACGGGGACGGCCTGGACCGGGCGGACCCGCGCGCGCTGATCCTGCGCCGCGACCTCGGCGACGGGCGGATCTGGGGAACGACGTCCGTCAGCCTCGTGGCCCTCACCGGGGACGGCGCGCGGTTCGACTTCTCCCCGTTGCCGGGGGATCCGGCGGCGTGGTCCGAGGTCATCACGATCCACCGCGATCCGCCCCGACCGGCCATGACCGAGCCCTTCCAGCCGGGATGACCATTGCCGCCCGCGGTCGCCAAGGTCCGCGACGCGCGCGGCGAAAAGCGTGTTCTCTACACAGATAGGCTGCTCGTATGCGATCGTGGCCCGCTCCCGCGGTACCCAGGTTGTCCGACAGTGGACTGCCGGCCGCGGCCCCCCTCCTGCACGTCCACGACACGCCGGCACGGGCACTGCGGCCCACCAGGCCGGGGCCGACCGCCACGATGTACGTCTGCGGCATCACGCCCTACGACGCGACGCATCTCGGCCACGCAGCCACCTACCTCGCCTTCGACCTGGCCAACCGGGCCTGGCGGGACGCCGGGCACCGGGTGAAGTACGTCCAGAACGTCACCGACGTCGACGATCCCCTGCTCGAGCGGGCCGCGAAGACGGGGGAGGACTGGGAACGCCTGGCCGAGCGCGAGATCGCGCTGTTCCGCGAGGACATGACCGAGCTGCGGGTGCTGCCGCCCGACGAGTTCGTCGGCGCGACCGAGGCCATCCCCCTGATCATCGACATGATCGAGGTGCTGCGCGCCGCCGGCGCCGCCTACGACGTCGACGGCGACGTCTACTTCCCGATCAGCTCCGACCCCAGGTTCGGGCAGGTCAGCGGGCTGACCCGCGCGGAGATGCTGCCGCTGTTCGCCGAGCGGGGCGGCGATCCGGCCCGGCCGGGCAAGAAGGACCCGCTGGACCCGCTGCTGTGGCTGGCCGCGCGGCCGGGCGAGCCGGCGTGGGACTCGCCGTTCGGTCCAGGCCGGCCCGGCTGGCACGTGGAGTGCGCGGCCATCTCGCTGCGCCACCTCGGCATGGCCTTCGACGTGGAGGGCGGCGGCTCCGACCTCGCCTTCCCGCACCACGAGATGGGCGCCTCGCACGCCCAGGTCGCCACCGGCCGGCAGCCGCACGCCAAGGCGTACGTGCACGCGGGCATGGTCGGCCTGGACGGCGAGAAGATGTCGAAGTCGCGCGGGAACCTGGTGTTCGTGTCCCGGCTGCGGGAGCAGGGCGCCGACCCGATGGCCATCCGGCTCGCGCTGCTCGCCCACCACTACCGATCCGACTGGGAGTGGACCGGCGCCGACCTGGCCCACGCCGTCGCCCGCCTCGGCCGCTGGCGGCGCGCCGTACGGCTGCCGGCCGGGCCGCCGGCCGGGCCGCTGCTCGACGAGGTCAGGCGGCACCTGGCCGACGACCTGAACGCGCCCGCCGCGCTGGTCGCGGTCGACAGGTGGGCCGAGCACGCCCAGGCCGGCGGCGCGGCGGACGGGCGGGCACCCGGCCAGGTGCGCGCCATCATCGACGCCCTGCTCGGCGTCGCCCTCTGACCGCGACCCGCCGATCGCGGCGCCCGGGGGCGCGCCCGGCGGGACCTACGCCGCGGGGATGGGACCTATGGCGATGGTGGCGGCCGGCGGCGGCGGGAAGGGATGAGGTGCAGTCTGCGGGGTAGGGGGCCGCACATGGATATCGGAGTCGAGCTGCTCGTCTTGATGCTGCCCGGCGTCCTGCTCGCCGGTCTGATCTTTATCTGGGTCAAGACGTCGGCCGACGGCGACCGCCGAGGCTGAGACACGCCGCTATGTGCCGGCCGGGCCGTTGCCGTCCCGCCTGCGCAGGTACCGTTCGAACTCGCGCGCGATGGCGTCGCCGCTGGCCTCCGGCAGCTCGGCGGCGTCCTTCTGCTCCTCGAGCGCCCGCACGTAGTCGGCGACCTCGGTGTCCTGCTCGGCCAGCTCGTTCACGCCGTTCTCCCATGCCCGCGCCTGCTCGGGCAGCTCGCCGAGCGGCACGGTCACGTCGAGGACGTCCTCGACGCGGCGGAGCAGCGCGAGGGTCGCCTTGGGGGAGGGCGGCTGGGCCACGTAGTGCGGGATCGACGCCCACAACGAGATGGTCGGCAGGCCCGCCTTGCCGCAGGAGTCCTGCAGCACGCCGAGGATGCCGGTCGGCCCTTCGTACCTGGCCGGCTCGAGATGCAGCGCCCGGGTCAGCCCGTGATCGGACGAGGCCCCGGTGACCGGTACCGGTCGCGTGTGCGGCGCGTCCGCGAGCAGGGCGCCGAGCAGCACCACGGTGCGCACGTCGAGCTCGAGCATGAGGCCGACGAGCTCGCGGCAGAACGATCGCCAGCGCATGTTGGGCTCGATGCCGCGCACCAGCACGACGTCGCGCCCCCCATCGGGCAGCCGGGCCACCGACACCCGCGTGGTGGGCCAGACGATCTGCCGGGTCTCGCCGTCGCGCAGCTCGACCATGGGCCTGGTGACCTGGAAGTCGTAGTAGTCTTCGGGATCCAGCTCGGCGATCTGGGTGCCGTTCCACGCCGACTCCAGATGGTCGATGACGCCGCTGGCGGCTTCGCCCGCGTCGTTCCATCCCTCGAACGCGGCGACCAGGACCGGATCAACGAGTTCGGGCACGATCTCAAGTTCGATCACGCACACCTCCCGTCCCTGGCCGCCCGGCGGCCCGTCGATGGCCCATGCCCGCTCTGCCAGCCTACGTCCTGGACAGCCGCTCTCCACCGCCGTGCCCTACAGACGTATCGGGCGGGACGCCGTGCCGTCACTCCGGCAGTTGAAAGGTGCCTCACTTCCGTCACTTACCGTCCGTTGTATGGACGATCAGGACGTCGCACGGCGCGCGGTGGGAGAGGTTGGCCGGGACGGATCCCAAGATCCGTCCGGCCAGGCTGTTGAGGCCGCGATTGCCGACCACGACGAGGTCGGCCGGCCGCCGGCGGGCCAGCGTCGCCAGCACGTCCACCGCGTCGCCCTCGACCGCCACCTGGTCGATGTCGCCGGCGCCGGCGGCCACCGCCCGCTCCCTGGCGGCGCGCAGCGCGTCGTCGGCCGGCGTCGAGCCCTCGACCTTGTACGCCAGGTCGCCGAGCCGATCGGCCGCGCTGAGCCGTTCCTTGGCCGGCATCGGATGGTAGGCGCAGGCCAGCACCAGCGTCGCGCCGGTGGCCTTGGCCAGCCCGGCCGCCGCGTCGACCGCGCGGAACGAGGAGGACGAGCCGTCGGTGCCCACGAGAATCGTCCGATACGTGCTCACGGTCGCTCCTTACCGACTTACCGATGAGTAGTTGCAGAACGAACGCTAGCGTTCTGTGTCCCCATCCGTCCCGGCGTGCGCCGCGTTACCCGGGTGATATCCCTCGCAAACTGCCTTTTTCTCGGCATTCTCCCCATTCCCGGCGACCGGTTTGTGGGCACACTCCGAGAGGAAACGCCCCGGCCGCCGCCGATACAGTTGTCTTTCATGAGCGCCAGCCCGCAGTCCCTGCGCCAAGCCCTGACGGAACGCGTCGTCGTCGCCGACGGGGCGATGGGGACGATGCTCCAGGCCGCCGGGCCCACCCTCGACGACTTCGACGGACACGAGGGCTGCAACGAGATCCTCAACATCACCCGGCCCGACATCGTCCGTGCGGTGCACGAGGCGTACCTCGCCGCCGGGGTGGACTGCATCGAGACCAACACCTTCGGCGCCAATCTCGGCAACCTCGGCGAGTACGACATCCCCGAGCGCATCGAGGAGCTCGCCGAGGCCGGCGCCCGCATCGCGAGCGAGGCCGCCGCCGCTGCCACCACCCCCGACCGGCCGCGCTGGGTGATCGGCTCTGTGGGCCCAGGGACGAAGCTGCCGACGCTCGGGCACGTCCCGTACGCCGCGCTGCGCGACGCCTACCAGCGCACAGCGACCGGCCTGCTCGCCGGGGGAGTGCACGCCATCCTGGTGGAGACCTGCCAGGACCTGCTGCAGGCCAAGGCCGCGATCAACGGCGCGAAGCGCGCCATCGCCGCCGCCGGCACCGACGCCGTGCTCATCGCGCAGGTCACGATCGAGCAGAACGGCGCCATGCTGCTCGGCTCGGAGATCGGCGCCGCCCTCACCGCGCTCGAGCCGCTCGAGCTCGACCTCATCGGGCTCAACTGCGCGACCGGGCCCGCCGAGATGAGCGAGCACCTGCGCTACCTGTCCCGGCACGCCACGCTCGGGCTGTCGTGCATGCCGAACGCCGGGCTGCCCGAGCTCACCGCCGACGGCGCGTTCTACCCGCTGACCCCCGAGGCGCTGGCCGACGCCCACGACCACTTCACCCGCGACTTCGGGCTCTGCCTCGTCGGCGGCTGCTGCGGCACCACCCCCGAGCACGTCGCCGCGCTCGTCGAGCGCTTCGGGGTCACCGCGGCGCGGCCGGGCGGACTTGCCGTGAAGCCGCGGTCGCCGCGGCCGGAGCCCGGCGTCGCGTCGTTGTACAACCACGTGCCCTTCCGCCAGGACACCGCGTTCCTCGCGATCGGGGAGCGGACCAACGCCAACGGGTCCAAGGCCTTCCGCGAGGCACTGCTCGCCGGCGACTACCCCGGTTGCGTGGACATCGCCCGCTCCCAGACCCGCG
>DASUWU010000164.1:0-20025 GCA_036378315.1 Streptosporangiaceae bacterium
GGCTGGGGCCGAAGGTGGTGATCTCGGCGATGGCACCGCGCTCGACGCGCAGGACGTCCAACTTGAAGCCCCTGAACTGCGAGTCGCCCGGCCGGCGCAGGTAGCTCGCGGCCGCCGGCAGGCGGTTGGCCGACGTCGGCAGCAGGCGCCAGTCGCCTTCCCTGTCCTCCCCGAAAGCGCGCTCGAGCAGCGGCGCCAGCGCGGCGAGGCCGTCGTAGCAGAACGGGTGGGGCGGCATCGTGACCCTGATGTCCTGGGCCGCGATCGCGGCCGCGGCCTTGGCGTCGCACCGCTCGTGCGCGTCGATGAAGCGGTCGAGGAGATCCCGCTCCGCGGCGCTCGGCTGCCGGGCCGGCCAGTCCGCGCGGCGCGCCGGCAGGTGCTCCCGCAGGGTGGCGCGGGCCCGCTGGAGCGCGCTGTTGGCCGCGGCGACGCTGGTGTCGAGCAGGGACGCCGTCTCGCCGGCCGGCCAGCCGAGCACGTCCCGGACGATCAGCGCGGCGCGCTGCCGCGGCGGCAGCAACTGGAGGGCGGCGAGGAAGGTGAGCTCGATCGTCTCGCGGTCGACGGCGACCGCGTCCGGCTGCTCGTCGCTCGGCGCGATCTCGTCGAGCAGCCGGTCCGGGTACGGCTGCAGCCACGGCACCTCGGCGAACGAGCGCATCGCCGGCAGCCGGCGCGAGGTGCGCCTCCGCATGTCGATGCACACGTTCGTGGCGATGCGGTACAGCCAGGCGCGAAGTAGCGGCCCGCCGTCGAAGGTGTCGCGGCCGCGCCACGCGCGCAGCAGGGTCTCCTGGACCGCGTCCTCGGCCTCGTCGAACGAGGCGAGCATGCGGTAGCAGTGGACGTGCAGCTCGCGGCGGTGCCGTTCGGCGAGCGCCGCGAACGCCGGCTCGGCGCCGGCGCTCGCGGTCTCGTCGGCGCGGTCGGTCATGCCCCGGCCTTGTGACCGACCTCTTGCAGCAACCACACGTTACCGTCCGGGTCGCGGAAGTCGGCGAAGGAGTTGTAGTCGCCCCGGTCCGGAGCCGGGCCCGGCACCTGCTTGCCCGACTCGAAGTGGAAGACCTCGTTGATCTCCACTCCGCGGCCCGCCAGCTCGGCGCGCGCCGCGACGATGTCGGCCACGACCAGGTGCAGCCCCTCGACGGACCCTGGCGCCATCTTCGTGTTGAGGCCCTGCCCGATGGTGACCGAGCACGCCGAGCCGGGCGGCGTCATCTGCACGACGCGGAAGTTCTCGCCCGGCATGGTGTCCACGTCGAGGTTGAAGCCGACCTTGTCGACGTAGAACTCCTTGGCCCGGTCGACATCCGAGACGGGCACGATCACGAGCTCCAGCCTGTATTCCATGATTCGATCTCCTCCGTACCGATCAGCTTGCCGTGTGCACTACGAGAGGTGAAACGACGGGTCGCGCGAAAACTCATCGGTGCCGCGATGAACGATCGGCGTGGATCACGCCGTGCGGCGCGCATGAGTCCGTACGGTAGGGGGATGCGGGCATGGGAGGTGCACACGCCGGGGCCGATGGCGACCCGGCCGCTCCGCCTCGTCGAGCGGCCGGTCCCCGAACCCGGGCCGCGGGAGCTGCTGGTTCGCGTGCTCGCCTGCGGGGTCTGCCGCACCGACCTGCACGTCGCCGAGGGCGACCTGCCGGTGCACCTGCCCGACGTGACTCCCGGCCACGAGGTCGTCGGCATGGTCGTGGCGGCCGGGCCGCTCTGCCGGCACGCCCCTGGCGACCGGGTCGGGGTGGCCTGGCTGCGGGCCACCTGCGGGGCGTGCCGCTACTGCCGGCGCGGGACGGAGAACCTCTGCCCGTACTCCCGCTACACCGGGTGGGACGCGCACGGCGGCTACGCGGAGTACACCATCGCGCCCGACCCGTACGTCTACGACCTGCCGGCCGGCCGCACCGACGTCGAGCTCGCGCCGCTGCTGTGCGCCGGGATCATCGGCTACCGCGCGCTGCGCCGGGCCGCGCTGCCGCCCGGCGGCCGGCTCGGCATCTGGGGGTTCGGCGGGTCGGCCCACCTGGCCGCGCAGATCGCGCTCGCCGAAGGCGCCGCGGTGCACGTGTTCACCCGGTCGCCGGCGGCCCGCGAGCTGGCGCTGGCGCTGGGCGCGGCGTCGGCCGCCGACTCGTTCGACCCGGCGCCGGAGCCGCTCGACTCGGCCATCGTCTTCGCGCCGGCCGGCGAGCTGGTGCCCGCCGCGCTCGCCCAGCTCGACCGCGGCGGCGTGCTCGCGATCGCCGGCATCTACCTGTCGGACGTCCCAGCGCTGAACTACGAACGGCACCTGTTCCAGGAGCGCGAGATCCGCTCGGTGACGGCGAACACGAGAGCCGACGGCGAGGAGTTCCTGCGGCTCGCCGGGCGGCTCGGGATCGCGGTCACCACCACGCCCTACGATCTGGGCGCCGCCGACCAGGCCCTCGCCGACCTGGCCGCCGACCGGGTCAACGGCGCCGCCGTCCTCGTCCCGCCGGGCGCCGCCGGCTGATCACGGGCCGAGCGGCAGCTCGAACCAGACGGCCTTGCCGTCGGCGGTCGGCCGGGACCCCCAGCGCGTGGCGAGCTGGTCGACGAGGTAGAGGCCGCGGCCGCCCTCGTCGGTCTCGCCGGCGCTGCGGATCCTCGGCAGCCGCAGGTCGGCGTCGAACACCTCGACCCAGATGGACTCGGCGCCGCGGCGCAGCCGGAGCCGGAACTCCTTGGTGCGGCGCGGCCGGCGCAGCTCGGGGCCGACGTCGAGGAGTTCGAGGTCGGCGTCGATCAGCTCGGGGGTGGGCGCGGCGAGCGGCCCGGCGAACGGTACGAGCTCGCGGCGCGGCGCGGGCGCCGGCGACGTGTGCAGGACGACGTTCGTGACCACCTCGGACACCAGCAGGCAGGCCAGGTCGGCCTGCGCCGCGCTCATGCCCCAGGAGGCGAACGTCTCGGCGGCCAGCCGCCGCGCCTCCGAGACCATGATCGGCTCGGCCGGGAAGATCCGGTCCTCCATCAGCAGGTCTTCCGCCGCGCTGCGGACCACGACGATCGCCGCGTCGTCGTCGATGTCGCCGGGCACCGCCTGGTAGACCGCGTTGGCGATGTCCTCCACGCCGCCGTGCGCCTCGCGGGCCACGGCGTCGCGCAGCATCTGCCGCGCCTGCTCGCGGGTGTAGTACTCGCCGTCCACCCGCGGCCTGCGGTCGATCAGGCCGTCGGTGTACAGCACGAGGGTGGACCCGGGCGGGAGCGGGCAGGTCTCCTCGTCGTAGAGGATGTCGCCGCCCACGCCGGGCCCGCGGACGCCCAGCATCGCTCCCCTGTTGTGGAACTGCAGCTCGGTCACCTCGCCGTTCACCACGAGCAGCGGCGGGTCGTGCCCGGCATTGGCGAACGACAGCTCGCGCGACCACGCGTCGTACACGAAGTAGGTGCACGAGACCAGCGGCGCCCGCGGCGCGCCGTCATCGTCGTATCCGAACCGCTCGGGCGCACCCATCGTGCGCACCCACTCGTCGAGCTTGCGCAGGATGTCGGCGGCCGGCTTGTCGTCCTGGGCGAACGCGCGCAGCGCGGCGCGCAGCTGACCCATGATCGCGGCGGCCCGCGCGCCGCGGCCCTCGACGTCGCCGATGACGAGGCCGACCCGGCCGGCGGACAGCGGGATGACGTCGTACCAGTCGCCGCCGACCTGGGTCTGGATGCCGTGCCCGTGCGACTCCAACGGCCGCGCCGGCTCGTACCGCCACGCGATGCGCAGCCCGTCGAGGTACGGCGGCCGGTCGCCGGGCAGCAGGTTCTTCTGGAACGCCAGCGCGGTCTCGCGCTCCTGTTCGAACAGGACCGCGTTGTCGATGGAGATCGCCAACCGGCTGGCGATGGCGCCGACCAGGTCGCGGTCGAACCCGTCGTAGTGCGGGTCGGGTCGCCTGGTGAGGTTGGACAGCGCCACGCTCATGACGCCGAGCAGCTCGCCGCGGGCGAGCAGCGGCGCGGAGATCACCGAGATGATGCCCATCTCGTCGCTGAGCCGCATCCCCGACTCGCTGGGCGCGGCGAACCGGTGCTCGGCGATGTTCTCCACGAGCACCGCGTCGCGGCGCCGCAGCGCCCGGGCGCAGAAGTGGTGCGGCGGGTAGGAGATCGGCTCCCCCACCTCGGCCCAGGTGCCGGGCGGCGGGGCCCAGCCGGCGGCGTGCCGCGACACCTGGCGGACCAGCTTGTCGCCGCTGAACAGGTCGATGAAGACGTGGTCGGCGAACTGCGGCACCAGCATGTCCGCCACCGAACGCAGAGTCGTCTCGAGCTCCAGCGAGCCGGCCAGCCGCTCCCCGACCCGCTCGAGCAGGCCGTACCTGTCCTGCTCGCGCTGGTTGCTGCGCAGCGCCTCGCGGGCGAAGATCACGATGCCGTCGACGTCGCCGGACGGGTGCCGCAGCGGGACGGCGTGCGCCCTGGAGTAGACCGTGCCGCCGTCGGCCCGCAGGTTGCTGAAAGTGCCCTCCCACACACCGCCGCGCAGCACGTGCCTGGCCAGCTCCCTGGCCTGGTCGTGGTCTTCCTCCGCGATGCCGAGGGACATGATGGAGTGCCCGACGTGCTCCTCGCCGAAGCCGAACATCCGCCGGGCGAACTCGTTGCCGTAGATGATGTTGCTGAACCGGTCGGTGACGATGACCGCCATCTCCATCTGACCGAGCACTGTGGCGTCCGGGAGCATGGCGGCGAAGGGCGATTCCCCCCTACGTTTCATCGCACCTCCCGTCCACCTCGTATTGAACGACGAACGGCTGCCTGGGCACGTGAAAACGGCGCAGCGGTAAGGAGATCTTCGGTACAGATCACCGAAGCCGGGTGGTCAGCGTCTGACCACAAAGACGTGTGCTGCGATGTCGCGGGGAAGGTCCCCAGAAGTCCCGGCTCTGTCGTCACCCGTCACCCGCACGCCATCGTCGCCAGTGGCCAGCGTCACCTCGTGTCCCGGTTGTATCCCGATTTGCTTGAGTTTAAGCATCAGCGTGCTGTCGCTTTGCACATGCTCGCTGATCCTGCTCACGATAACCGGGACGCCCGTGGGCGTGGCAACGTCCATCATGCTCAACAGCGGCGCGGCCGACGGGGTGGCGCCCATCAGTCGCACGCCGAGCTCGTCCAGCCCGGGGATCGGGTTGCCGTGCGGGCACGTGGTGGGGTTCTCCAGCAACGTGACGAGGCGGCGCTCGACTTCCTCCGACATCACGTGCTCCCACCGGCAGGCCTCGATGTGGACCTCTTCCCAGGGCATGCCGATCACGTTGACGAGCAGGCATTCGGCGAGCCTGTGCTTGCGCATCACGCGGGTGGCGAGCGACCGCCCGGAATCGGTGAGCTCGATGTGCCGGTCGCCCTCGACGTGCAACAGCCCGTCGCGCTCCATGCGGGCGACCGTCTGGCTCACTGTGGGGCCGCTCTGGGAGAGCCGCTCGGCGATGCGTGCGCGAAGCGGGACGATGCCCTCCTCTTCGAGCTCGAAGATCGTACGGAGGTACATCTCCGTAGTGTCGATCAGGCCGGTTGCGGTCAAGGTTTTCCTCCAGGTTCACTCCCGATGCTACTTCTTCGGCCCTTGTGTGGCTCCTGCGAAGAGATCGCGGCAGCGTGGGTAGGACGTTCTTTCATGGACGTTTCACAACGCGGAGAGCCGCGCGGATCACGCGACCGACAATCACGGGAACAGGGAGCCGCGGCGTACGTCCCGGCGGACGCCGATCTCGCCGGACTGCGCGCCGCCGCCGCCGGCTGTCAGGGCTGCTCGCTCTACAAGGACGCCACGCAGACGGTCTTCGGCGCCGGGGACCCGACCGCTCGGGTGGTGCTCGTCGGGGAGGTGCCGGGCGACCAGGAGGACCGGCAGGGCGCCCCGTTCGTCGGCCCGGCGGGCAGGCTGCTCGACAAGGCACTGGTCGAGGCCGGCATCGACCGCGGCGACTCCTACGTCACGAACGCGGTGAAGCACTTCAAGTTCAAGCAGGCCGCGCCCGGCAAGCGCCGCATCCACCAGACCCCGGACGCCGGCGAGATCGCCGCCTGCCGGCCCTGGCTGGCCGCCGAGTTCGCGCTGCTCGACCCCGTCGTCATCGTGTCCCTCGGCGCGGTCGCCGGGAAGTCGCTGCTCGGCCCGTCGTTCCGGGTGACCAAGGAGCGCGGCGTCCGCATGCCCCGCCCGGCGATCGGGGACCTCCCGCCGCGGGACGACCGCTTCCTCGTCGCCACCATCCACCCATCGGCGGTGATCCGCGCCGACGACAGGGACGCCATGTACGCCGGCTTCCTCGCCGACCTCAAGGTCGCCGCCGAGACCCTCGCCCTGGTCGGGGTCGATCGGCAGGACGATCAATAGTGGTATCGGGCCGCCAAGACGACGATCTCCGTATCCGTGACGAGGTAGACGAGTCGATGCTCATCATCGATTCGTCGCGACCATGCCCCGGGAAGGTGGTACTTGAGAGGTTCGGGCTTGCCAATGCCGGTGAAGGGATCCCGGCAGGTGTCCTCGATGAGTTTGTTGATCCTGGCGAGCATCTTGCGGTCGATCTTTAGCCAGGACGTGTAGTCCTCCCACCCCCGGTCCTCGAATGCCAACCTCACGCGTTACCGTCCTGTCGTTCCGCGTCGGGGTTGATGAGCTGGTGCTCGGTCAAGTTGCTGCCGTTCAGCGCGTTCTCGTACGCCGTGAGCAGGCGGCGAGCGTTCGCGGGTGAACGCAGCAGGTAAGCACCTTCTCTCAGTGCGGAGAAGTCCTCCGCCGAGACGAGGACGGCGTTGCCGTGCTTGGAGATGATCTCGATCGCATCGTGGTCCTCGTTGACCTTCTTGATCAGCGGAAAGAGGCTCCTGCGGGCTTCGCTCGCGGTGATGGCCATGCCGTACCCCTTCCAGACTGGTACCAAATAGAGTACCACTCCTAGCATGCTCACCGTCCTCGCGGGGCCGGCGCGTTCAGGCTGCGGCCTCGGAGCCGGTCGGCGGGCGGCGGGGGTCGAACTCGTAGCCCAGGAAGGACGGCACGCGCATCGTGATGCCATCTACACTGGCTGACATGAGCGCGCAGCGAGAGGAGCTTCAGCACCTCGTTGACGAATTGTCCGACGACGAGGTGCCAACAGCGCTGGCCTTGCTGCGTGCTCGGGCCAGGCGCTCCGGCGGAACGTGGCCGCCTCGCTGGTTCGGTGCCGCTCAGGCGCGCGAGCCCGACATCTCCGAACGGGTGGACGAAATCCTGCGTGGAGTTGTTCACCTCTGTGCATCTGACGGGTGAGCAACTAGCCATTCCGTCCTTGGTCGTCACCGAGGCGTGCTACCTCATCGCTCGAGAGGCCGGCCCCAAGGTTGAGGCCGAATTCGTACGATCCCTGGCCGCGGGTGACTTCTCCCTCGTCGAGGCCAGTCCGACGGACCTTGCGCGAGCGGCCGAATTCATGGATCACTACGCCGATCTTCCGCTCGGCGTAGTCGACGCCGTGGTGATCGCGACGGCCGAACGCCTTGGTGTGACCGAAATCGCCACACTGGACCGGCGACACTTCACAGTGGTGCGTCCCCGCCATGTCCCCGCGCTTACGCTCTTGCCGCAATAGCACCTGGCCACCTTCGGGCTCGCATCATGCGGTCGGCCTGTTGTGACCGGTCAAGCCCACCAAGATCAGGCTGCGGCCTCGGAGCCGGTCGGCGGGCGGCGGGGGTCGAACTCGTAGCCCAGGAAGGACGGCACGAACAGCGAGACGACCACGACGAGGATGGCGCACGCGATGCCGCCGCCGACCCACGACGCGGTCGCGCCGGCGAGCGCGGCCGCGGCGCCCGCCCGCAGGTCGCCAAGACGCGGCCCGCCGGCCACGACCACGATGAACACTCCCTGCAGCCGGCCGCGCATCTCGTCCTTGACGTAGGTCTGGAGGATCGTCTGCCGGAACACGCCGGACACCAAATCGGCCGCGCCGCCGCCGGCGAGCAGCGCCACGGCCAGCCAGAGCTGCTGGACGAGGCCGGCGGCGGCCACCGCGAGCCCCCACGCCGCGATGGCGAAGACGAGGGCGACGCCCTGCCGCCGCACCCGGACCATCCAGCCGGAAACCAGCCCGCCCACCAGGCCGCCGAGTCCGATCGACGCGTACAGCCAGCCGACCGCGCCGCCGTCGCCGAAGCGGGTCGCGGCGATCTCGGGGAACAGGGCGCGCGGCATCCCGATGCCCATCGCGATGATGTCGACGACGAACGACATCGACAGCACCGGCCGGCCCGCCAGGTACTTCAGCCCCTCGATCACCGAGCCAAGACCCGGACGCCCCTGTATCTCGCCGAGTGGCGGCAGCGCGGGCAGCCGCAGCGCGGCGTAGAGGCCGGCGGTGAACAGCACCGCGTCCACCCCGTAGGCGACCGCGAACGACCAGCGCACCAGGATCGCCCCGGCCAGCAGCGGGCCCAGCAGGGTGGCGACCTGCGTGAGCGTGAAGTTCAGCGTGTTGGCCGGCTGGACCAGCTCGCGCGGCAGCAGCCGCGGGATGATCGCGCCGCGGGTGGGCGACGTCACGGCGAAGCCCGTCGACTGCACCCCGACGAACACCATGATCAACCACACCTGGTCGAGGTGGAGCAGCGCCTGGGCGGCCAGCGCCAGCGTGGACACCCAGCCGACGCACGAGGAGATCAGAAGCAGCCGCCGCCGGTCCATGTGGTCGGCGACCGCGCCGCCCCACAGGCCGAAAACGATCAACGGTACGAGGCTGACGATGCCGAGCGCGCCCACCCAGAACGACGAGCGGGTCAGGTCGTACACCTGGACCGGCACCGCGACCGAGGTGAGCTGGAAGCCGATGAGGGACACGCCCTGGCCGAGGCACAGCCGCCGGAACGCAGGATTGCTCAGCGGCCTGATATCAAGCAGGAGGCTCAAGGGGAAAGCCGCTCGAGGGTCCACTCGGTTCCGTCGGGGCCGCCCGGCGCGCGTACGTAGCGCAGGCGGTCGTGCAGCCGGTTGGCCCGGCCCTGCCAGAACTCCACCGTCTCGTGGCGGACCAGGTAGCCGCCCCAGAAGTCGGGCACCGGCACCTCGGTGGGTGCCGGCCAGCGCGCCGCGAGCGCGGCGTAACGCTCGTCCAGCTCCGCGCGCGAGGTGACCACCGACGACTGGTGGCTGGTCCAGGCGCCGAGCTGCGACCCGCGCGGCCTGGAGCGGAAGTACTCGGCCGTCTCCGCGGCCGGCAGCCGGGAGACCGTGCCGGTCACGACGATCTGGCGGCGCAGCGCGTGCCAGGGGAAGACGAGGCAGGCGCGCGGGTTCTCGCGCAGCTCCCGCCCCTTGCGCGAGGTGTGGTTGGTGAAGAACCGGAAACCGTCATGGCCGTAGCCCTTGAGCAGCACGGTGCGCGCGCTGGGCGTCGCCGCGGCCGAGGCGGTCGCGAGCACCATCGCGTTCGGCTCGGGCAGCCCGGCGGCCACGGCGTCGGCGAACCACCGGCCGAACTGTTCGATCGGGTCGGGAGCGAGCGCGGCGGCCTCCAATGCGTGGTTCGCGTACGCCTGCCGTATCTCGGCCGGATTGGGGGTCTCCACAGGCACATACCCTCTCACCAGCGGTTCGCAAGGACGACACCACCCTGGGTACTAATGAGTAACAGGGACAAGGTTCAATTACAGGTCAACGTTTTGTCATCCATCCGGGGGACGAAAGGCAGACGACATGTCCGATTTCAAACCCGGCCTCGAGGGCGTCGTGGCCTTCGAGACCGAGATCGCCGAACCTGACAAGGAGGGCGGCGCTCTCCGCTACCGGGGTGTCGACATCGAGGACCTCGTCGGTCGCGTCTCCTTCGGCGATGCCTGGGGGCTCCTGGTCGACGACAGCTTCACACCAGGTCTCGCCCCGGCCGAGCCGCACGTCCTGCCGGTGCACTCCGGCGACGTCCGCGTCGACGTGCAGAGCGCGCTGCCGATCATCGCGCCGGCCTACGGCATGCACCCGCTGCTCGACATCTCCGACGAGCAGGCCCGCGCCGACCTCGCCCGCGCCTCGGTCACCGCCCTGTCGTTCGTGGCCCAGTCGGCCCGCGGCCTCGGCCAGCCGATGGTGCCGCAGGAGCGCATCAACGAGGGCAAGACGATCACCGAGCGCTTCATGATCCGCTGGCGCGGAGAGCCCGACCCGCGGCACGTCAAGGCGATCGACGCCTACTGGGTGTCGGCCGCCGAGCACGGCCTGAACGCCTCCACCTTCACCGCCCGCGTCATCGCCTCGACCGGCGCCGACGTGGCCGCGGCGATGTCCGGCGCGATCGGCGCGATGTCGGGCCCGCTGCACGGCGGCGCCCCGGCCCGGGTGCTGCCGATGATCGAGCGGGTCGAGCAGCTCGGCGACGCGCGCAAGGTGGTCGCCGGCATCCTCGACGGCGGCGAACGGCTGATGGGCTTCGGCCACCGCGTCTACCGGGCCGAAGACCCGCGGGCCCGCGTGCTGCGCCGTACCGCCAAGGAGCTCGGCGCCGCCAGGTACGACGCCGCCAAGGCGCTCGAGGACGCCGCCCTCGCCGAGCTGCGCGAGCGCCGCCCCGACCGGGCGATTGAGACCAACGTGGAGTTCTGGGCGGCCGTCGTGCTCGACTTCGCCGAGGTGCCGACGCACATGATGCCGGCGATGTTCACCTGCGCCCGCACCGCCGGATGGTCCGCGCACATCCTCGAGCAGAAGCGGACTGGCCGCCTGGTCCGGCCCAGCGCCCGCTACACAGGCCCGCCGGCCAGGGCGGCCGCCGATGTCCCAGGCGCGGCCGAGGTGCTCGACCAAGGCTGAGCACCTCGACCAAGGCTGAGCACCTCGACCAAGGCCGGCCACGCGGCCGCGCCGCGGTGAATCAGCTTTTCGGGCACGGAGGCGTCCGGGCGAGCTCGGCGGTGGTCAGCCGGCCGCACACGGCGACGACCTCGAGTTGGCCTGCCGTCTGCTCGTTGACCGCCGGGCGCACGCGGACGAGCACGACGGGTTTGTCAGCGATCGCATGGCCGCCCAGCCGCGGGCCGAACCTGAGGAGTCCGCTCGCTCCCTGCAGCGGCGGCGCCGTGATGTCGGGTTCGGTCAGCTCCGCGAGCATTCCGCCCGCCGTCGGCAGCGACCGGCCCTGGGAGGCATAGACCTGCTGCGCGACGCTGCTGACGGTGAGCGCGGCGTCGTACCCGACGGCGGCGTGGGTGCGGGACGGATGCACCGTGCTGTTGCCCTTCAGCTCCCGCACGGTCTTGTCGTAGTCGCGGTAGAACGTGGGCAACGGCCGGTCCCCCGCCCACTTCGGGCTCCAGGCTTCCCTTGCGGCCAACGGCGTGTAGTAGAGCCGCAGCGTGCTCGTCTCGCTCAGCGGGACGACGTTGTCATTAACGTAGATCGTGACGTCGTCACTGGCCAGCACCGTCCGCCGGCCGCCACACGATGTGGTGGACAGCTTGTGGATGAACGCCTTGAACTCGTCCGAGCGGCCCGCGAAGTAGAACAGATCGGCCGGGTGCTCGCAGGCACGCGAAACCAGCCCGGGCACGTCCGAGGCGTTGACGTAGGGCAGTTTGGGCGCTTGCCGGCGGCCGAACGACTGCGCGAAATCGTCCGCGAGGTTCCGGCTGTAGAGGTCCTCGGGACTGTTGTCATAGAACACCGTGGCGGTCTTGGCACGGAGCCCACCCAGGAAGCCGTTCTTCGCCCAGTACGCGGCATGCGCGGCCTCCCGCGCATCGGGCGGGGCGAGGCGGAAGAAGTACGGCCAGTAGGAGCCGTCGGTCCGCCGGCCCGCATCGTCGTACGTGATCGTCGTGCCGATCATCGGCAACGCCACCTGGCCGAGCTCGTCGATGGCCTGCCGGGTCTTCTCCTTGCTCTGCCCGAAGCCCACGGCGGCGACCAGCGTACGGTCCTGCGCCGCTCTGGTGCGGATCTTCGCGGCGACGAGGTCGGCGTACTTGAACTTGGACCCGGTGTTGGCCAGCAGGATGCGTAGCAACGGCTCGCCGTTGGCACTGTTGTGCTCCTCCTGCGCGATGGCCATGCCGACGAGCTCGCCGTGGATGCCCGCCAGCAGATCCGGTTGCCCGCCCTTGGTGGCCGGGTCCACGCTCATCGCCCCGAGATAGACCATCGTCACGTACGGCTTGTTGGCGCGCCGGACGGCGTCGTTCTGGTCGTGGATGAGCTTCTCCACAGTTGCCAGCCGCTGGTTGAACACATAGGAGCCGTCCGTGATGCCGACGCATTCGCCGTCGCCGGCGTGCCAGACCGAGCGCGGATCGCAGTAGCGGACGACCTGGACGCCGATCACCGTCAGCGAGCCGGCCAGCACCGCGGCCATCGCCAGCCACGGAATCGCCGGATGGGTCAGCAGCGGCCGCGACCTGGGCGGGTCGACGAACCGGTCGGCCGAGCCGCTCATCTCGGCGTCGTCGGCGTCGATGGTCACCCTCAGCGCACGGCTGGGGCCGAGCGCGGCGAACCTGCGCTGCCCGGCCTGGTGCTGCCGCCACGCCGCCTCGGTGCCGCGCGGGTCCACGGCGCCGTCGGCCGGTGCCGGTACGCGCAGCAGCCGGTCGAGGTCGCCGGTCAGCGCGGCCGGCTCGAGCGCGGCCACCACGACCAGGGGATCCATGAGGTTGGTGTCGAGGCGGATCTCCTCGATGTGGCGGATCATCTCGTATCCCTCGGTGCCCTCGGCGACTCCGTCGAGCAGCAGCACCGGGTAGCGCACCCGAGCCCAGGTCGCCCGCCGCCACCACCGGCGCCGGTACGACCTCCGCAGATCGGCCAGCAGCGCGGCCACCAGCAACCCTTCGACCTGCTCACGCTCGTGGTGCTGGGTGACGGCTTTGATCGCGAAGCCGAGGAAGTCGTCGGACTTGCGGCCCTCGAGGTAGGGCTGCTCGGTGAACCACTCGTACCGGCGCCGACCGGTCAGGTCGCGGGTGCGCGCGACGGCCTGGAGGACGAGAAAGACCAGGCCGAAGGCGGCGGCCAGCAGCGCGGCCGCGAGGTCGAGGGCACTGGCCGCGGTGGCGCTGAGCAGCGCGACCACGACGACCCCGATCGGGGCGATCTGGTCGAGGTAGGTGAACAGCGTGGCGACCTTGTCCTTGCGCTCGGCACGCTTGTCGCCAGGCCGGTCGCCGGGGACGAGGACGGGGCCGCGCTGGCGGATCATCCGGCGCATCACCCGGCGCCGGTCCGCGCCAGCGGCGTTCAGATCGCGGCGCAGGTCTTCGTGCGCGGGCTCTTCGCGCAGCTCCTGCAGCCACAGCGCCATGCTGAGCAGCGGGAACCGCAACGCCGGCTCCCAGCGGGGGCGGTGCTCCGACAGCTCCTGGCTGATCCGGCGCAGCAGCGCGCCGACCTCCTTGATCTGCGGAATGTCCGCGTCGAGCCTGGCGTAGGGGTCAACGCGACCCCGTCCGGCCCGGGCGCCGCCGTAGTCGGCGTCGCGCGCCCCGCAGCGCCGGGCGAGCACCTGCGTGACCAGCCGGGTCGCGTCCGCCGGGCCGGTGATCAGCAGCAGCGGGCGCAGCCGCTCGTCCCTGCGCCGGCGCGGGCGCTCCCGCATCTGCTCGAAGACCCGCAGCAGGGCCTGCATCCCCGACAGCGCCCTGGGGTCACCGGTGGTGGGTTGGGTCACCCGGCGCCTCCTAGGAGTTCCGTCATGGTCGCACATCGGAGTTTCGTCGGATTCTCATCAGCTCACTGCGTCGCCGGTCACTTTTTACTTGGACGCCGTCCCGAGCGAAATCGCCCAACATGGACGGAACGCATCATCGGGTGGCTGGCGGGCTGGACACGGGGGGCGTCAAGTACCCTCGGCGGCGTGACCGACATCGTGATTCCGCAGGAAATCAAGCCGGCCGACGGTCGCTTCGGCAGCGGCCCGTCCAAGATCCGTCCCGCGCAGCTCGCCGCGCTCGCCGAGTCCGGCGCCACGTACATGGGCACCTCGCATCGGCAGCGCCCGGTCAAGTCGTTGGTCGGCCGGATCCGGTCAGGGCTGGCCCAGCTGTTCTCGCTGCCCGAGGGGTACGAGGTGCTGCTGAGCAACGGGGGCACGAACGCGTTCTGGGACGTCGCCGCCTTCGGCCTGATCCGCGAGAAGTCACAACACGTGACGTTCGGCGAGTTCTCCAGCAAGTTCGCCAAGGTCGTCAAGGGCGCGCCGTGGCTCGCCGATCCTTCGGTCATCGCGAGCGACCCCGGCACGCACCCCGAGCCGGTCGCCGAGGACGGTGTCGACGCGTACGCGCTGACGCACAACGAGACCTCGACGGGGGTGGCCATGCCGGTCAGGCGGGTGGCCGGCGACGACTCCCTCGTGCTGGTCGACGCCACGTCCGGTGCCGGGGGCTTGCCGGTGGACGTGCGCGAGGCCGACGTCTACTACTTCGCGCCGCAGAAGTGCTTCGCCTCCGACGGCGGCCTGTGGGTGGCGCTGGTCTCCCCCGCCGCGCTGGCCCGCATCGACGAGATCGCCGCCACCGGCCGGTACGTGCCCGAGTTCCTGAAGCTGACCACGGTCGTCGACAACTCGCGCAAGGACCAGACGAACAACACTCCAGCGGTCGCCACGCTGCTGCTGTTCGCCGAGCAGATCGAGTGGATGCTCGAGCAGGGCGGGCTGGCCTGGACGACCGCCCGCACCGCGGACTCCGCGCAGCGGCTCTACACGTGGGCCGAGAAGTCGTCGTTCGCGACCCCGTTCGTGGCCGACCCGGCGCGGCGGTCGCAGGTCGTCGGCACGATCGACTTCGCCGACAGGGTGGACGCGGCCGCGGTCGCCGCGACGCTGCGGGCCAACGGCATCGTCGACACCGAGCCGTACCGCAAGCTGGGCCGCAACCAGCTGCGCATCGGCATGTACCCCGCCGTCGAGCCGGCCGACGTCGAGGCCCTGACCGCCTGCGTCGACTACGTCGTCGAGGCGCTGGGCTGACCGCCGGCTCGGGTCACAGCTCGGGCGGCGGAGGCTTGGGCAGGTCGGCGGCCGGCGGCCCCCACGGCAGCCCGTAGCGTTCGCACGCCCGGCGCAGCGCGCCGAGATCGGTGAGGAACGACACGCGGCGCAGGATCCGCCCGGCCGGGCTCCAGATCACGAGCCTCGGCATCCCCTGCTCGGAGTCGTCGATCCCGACCCCGCCCACGGTCTCGTGCTGTACGGTCCACTCCGCCTTGCCGCGCCTGGTGATGGACGCGATCCCGGCGGCGGAGACGCGCAGCTGCGAGCGGTTCCTGTCGTACAGCCACGCGCCGCCCAGCCCCACCAGCAGCCCGCCGGGCGCCGCCCAGGCCAGCGCGACGGCGAAGCCGCCCACGTCACGGCTCAGCAGCAGCGCGCCGAGCACCGAGACGATCTCGGGGAGGACGACCGTCGCCGCGCTCGCCCACAGCCTGGACCGCCAGGTCGCGTCGAGGAGCACTCCCGGCTCGGCCGCCGGAACGGTCATCACCTCGTGGGCGGGCACGGCGCGGGCCGGCTCGCCGGGAAGCGGCTCGCGGGCGGCCGCGTCGTCGCCGGCACCGGGGTCGCCGGCGGCGGCGTCGCCGGCGACCGGCTCGATGGCCGTCGCGAACGCGGAGACCGCGCCGTGGAAGGCGGCGTTGAGGTAGGCGTCGTACTCGGCGTCGGTGACGGACAGGCCGGCCTGGCGGGCCGACTCGCGCAGCTCGGTGCGGGCGATGCGCAGCACGGACAGCGGCGCGGCGAAGAACTCCTCGCCCTCGGCGTCGTAGACGCGCAGCCAGGCGTGCCCGCCGATGGTGAGCAGCTCGATGCCGCCGATCCTGTCGCCCGGCATCCGCAACACGATGTCACCGGCGGCGTCGGCCCAGCCGAGCCCGCTTTCGTGCACGACCAGGCGGCCCCCAGGCACCTGCGCGAACACGTCGGGCAGCCCGTCGAGCCCGTACTCAGACGGCTTGAGCGCCCTGGTCCCGGCCGTGATGACGCGGTAGCCGTGCTCGTCGAGCGCGTGCGCGAGCTGGAACTCGTCGAGTTTGCCGGCCGGGAACCTGGCCAGGAGCTGCTGCCGGTAGCCGAAGACCAGCGCCGCCAGCGGGGCCGGCCGCGGCTCGCCCGTCCAGCGGTCGACGGTCAGGCCGGGGCTGAGCACGACGGCGGCGATGTCGGTCGCGGCCACCTGCTCGGTGCCCACCCGGATCGCGTCCGCCGAGATCTCCCAGCGGACCGGCGTGCCGCGCAGCAGCCGGCGCCGCATGGTGATCAGCGTGACCGAGCCGAGCAGCGCCCAGCCGGCCGCCGCCAGCCGGGCGGAGAAGTCGAGCCCTGACCCCTCCGTCCCGGCCACGGCGATCCGGAAGATCATGATGGTGGCGAGGAGCGCGGTCAGCGCGCCGAGCGCGGCGAGCCGCCCCCTGGCCGCCCCGCCGCCCGACTCCAGCCGTACGGGGGGCGGCGCGGTGCGCGACCCGGTGGCCGGCGCGTGGACGGGCCTGGTGACCGGCTCGGTGACCGGCTCGGTGACCGGCTGGGTGATCGGATGGGTGCGCGGCCCTGCGATGGACCTCGGGAGGGGTCTCGTGAGGGGTTCGATGAGGGGATCGTGCGCCGCGGCGAGCAGCTTCGCCTCCTGGTCGAGGAGGCGCTGCTCGCTCACCCGGCCGGGCGCCGGCTCGTCGTCGTCGGCGAAGGTCGACACGTCGGCGTCGAGCACGTGGATCGGGATCCCGAAGCGGCGGGCGGTGACGAACAGCGGAAGCGGCTCGAAGCCGAGCTCGGCCAGCTCGCCGACGGCCACCCTGCCGAACTTGTGGAAGACGGTGAGCACGCCATCCTCGGCGGTCACCGCGAGCTCTTCGATCCGCCGGTGGTCGTACCGGGTGATCACGTCGTGCCGGCCGTCCAGCCGGTCGAGGCCGGTCGCGGTGAGCCGCCAGTACGGGGCGGGACGCGGGCCGACGATCAGGCCGAGGCACCACGGAACGGCGGCCACGACCAAGATGAACACCAGCCATAGCCATATCGGGCGGACCGGAAAAAGCGCGACGACGAAGGTCGCCAGGGCGAAGGCGCCGCCGGCGATCGGTCGCATCGGGCCGGTCCCCGAACGGAGTCCGACGAGTTCATCTTCCATAAAGGCTGATCCTGGCATGTTTCGGGCGTACTGTGCTGGCTCTTATCGGGCCTGCTCAGGACCGGCGCCTGGCCGCGGCGGCGAGCACGGCCACCGCCGTCACCGACGCGACCGCGGCGACGCCCAGGGCCAGCGGGATCGGGCCGCGGAGCCCGCCGGACGGCGGTTCGCGGCCGTCCCTCGACCCGGCGGACGGCCGCCCGGCGGTGGCGGTGGTCGTCCGTTCGGGGCGGGCGGGACGGGCGGCGGCCGGCAACGGAACCCGCCATAGCGGCTGGTCCCTCCCCTCGGATCCGGCGAGCAGCGACCTGCCGTCCAGGGTGTAGGCGATCGACTCCCCCTGATCCTGGTCGGGCAGCTGCACGATGGCCAACTCCCTGCCGGGACGGCCCTTCGCCGCTATCGCGTAGACATGCGCGTCCGTATAGGTACGGATGACGAACGTCCGGCCGTCCGGGGCGAAGGCCCCGTCGGTCGCGATCGGCGGCGCCGAGCCCACCTTGTGGAGCACGTTGAAACCGCTGGTCCGCAGCTTGGCCGGGGCCGCGTACAGCGCCCCGTCGAACTTCTTGCTGGCGATGTAGAGCCGGTTGGTGCGCGGGTTCACCAGCACGGACTCGGCGTTGCGGGGCCCGTCGGCGTACTTGAGCCGGAACGCGGTGGCGCGCAACGTCTGGCTCCGGAGCGTGGCGGGCTCGGGCACCCGGTAGACGGTGACGTACGGCCACGCGTCGCCGAGGTTGTCGCCGATGTCGGCGAGGAAGAGCGCCGGGCGCCCCGCTCCGTCACGGCCCAACGCCATGGCCTCCCAGTCGCGGTTGCGCGCCCCGGCGATCGTGAAGACCGCTCTGGTCCTGCCGTCCGGCCCGACCGCGAACACCCGTGCCGTGTCGCCCGAGTCGTTGTGCACGTAGACGATCCCCCGGTGCCGCCGGCTCACCGCGAGGCCGCTCGCCTCGGTGATCCGCGGATCGGTGACGGTACACGTGATCCGCGCCCGCGGATCGGCCGATGTGATCGACGCCGCCGACGCCGACGACGCCACCGACGCCGACGCTGGGCCGGCGGCGGGAGCCATGGTCACCCCAACCGCCAGGCCAACCCGCAGACACGACCCCCGCAGCGCATCGAGCATGCGCCGATCCTCCCCGATCCCGCGCGCCGCGGCACGCCGACCCTTCGACAACTCCACGTCTTGAACGACTGCATGCGGGCTTAGGGTCTGGAGGCGACCGACGCGACACGGACCTGGAGGCACCCTCATGCCGGGTGGACGAGCATGTGGCCCGAGGTGAGATTCGAGGAGCTCGCGGCCGGCGACCGGTGGGCGTTCGCGATCGGGCCTTTCGGGTCGCGGGTCACCACCGGCGACTACCGCGAGTCCGGCGTTCCGTTCGTCCGCGGCGTCAACCTGGCGCGCGGTCCCTTCCTCGACGACGACTTCGTCTACATCGACGAGGGCAAGGCGCGCGAGATCGGGTTCGCCGCCGTGACCGCGGGCGACCTCGTCTTCACCAGGAAGGGGACGATCGGCCAGGTCTCCATGATCCCGCGGGCGCCGCGCTTCGTGCGGTACGTGATCTCCGGCAGCCAGATGAAGGCCCGGCTCGACGAGACCCGGGCCTGCCCGGAGTTCTACTACTACTGGTTCCGCTCGCCGGTCGGGCGGCAGCGACTGCTCGCGAACGCCGGCGCCGTCGGCGTACCGAGCCTGCCCAACTCGCTGGCCACGCTGCGCGACCTGCGGGTGCCGCTGCCGCCGCTCCCGGTCCAGCGGGCGATCGCCGAGGTCCTGGGGACGCTCGACGGCAAGATCGCGGTCAACGAACGCATCGCCGCCACGTACGAGCGGATGCTGCGGCTGGAGTTCGCGGCGCTCGGGATCGACGTGCCGCCGGCACCGGGCGCCGCGGTCCCGGCGTCCGCCCTGGTCGACTTCAACCCCCGCCGGCGCCTCCCCCGTACGCCCGACGCCGCGTACGTCGGCATGGCCGACCTGCCCACCGCGACCGCCCGCGTCACCGCCTGGACGAGGAGACCGCCGAAGCCTGGCACCCGCTTCACGAACGGCGACACCGTCATGGCGCGGATCACGCCCTGCCTCGAGAACGGGAAGACCGCCTACATCGACTTCCTCGACGCCGACGAGGTCGGCGCCGGCTCGACCGAGTTCATCGTCATGCGGGCCCGCCCGCCGTACCCGCCCCAGCTGTCCTACTTCCTCGCGCGCAGCCCGCGCTTCCGCGGCCACGCGGTGCGCAGCATGGCCGGCTCGTCCGGACGCCAGCGGGTCGCCGCGGCGGCGCTGGCCGGCTTCCCTCTGGCCCGCCCGGACGCCGGCCGCCTGGCGGCGTTCGGCGCGGCGGCATCGGCCGCGTTCGCGCACGTGAAGGCGCTCGACGCCGAGTCCGGCGCGCTCGCCGAGCTGCGGGACGCGCTGCTGCCGAAACTGACGTCCGGGGCGATCCCCGTCCGCGCCGCCGCGCCCGCCGTCACCGGCGACCGGCGCGATGTGACGCACGTCACTTCGCCACCCGCGGCGCCCGCGTGAACCTTCTCCGGGGCTCCCCCGTGATGCCGGGTGGGTTTCCGCGTCACGTGGGGGACGGACCGCGCAAGCCCGCCTCGCCCCGCAGGCCCGGGTCTCACCTCGCGGGCCTGCGGGCCGCGCGGCCCCGCGCGCCGCGATACAAGTCCAGGACGGGGCACGTGTTCGTGCGTCCACCGAAACGCGCTCACGCAGCCTTGCCTCGGGAGGTGCCATGAGCACCGAGAAACCGAGATGGGATGAGCGCGAGCTGCCAGGCTTCTTTCTCAAATGGCGCACCGCATGGCAGGATCCGGATCTCGGGCCGGACAACTACCTGGATTTCGAAGGCGGGCTGCGTTTCGT
>DASUWU010000165.1:0-91036 GCA_036378315.1 Streptosporangiaceae bacterium
CATGGCCAAGACCGCGCTGCTGGTGATGGACGTGCAGACCGCGATCGTGCGGCGGTTCGTCGAGGATGCCGGCTACCTGCCCCGGCTGCGCCGCGCGATCGACGCCGCCCGGGCCGCGCACATCCCGGTGATCTACGTACGGGTCGGCTTCCGCGAGGGATACCCGGAGGTCAGCCCGCGCAACAAAGGCTTCAGCGCGATCAAGGAGCACGGCGGGTTCACCGACGCCGAACTGGAGATCCACCCCGACATCGCGCCCCGGCCCGGCGACGTCGTCGTCACCAAGCGGCGGGTCAGCGCGTTCACCGGCAGCGATCTGGACGTGGTGCTGCGGGCGGCCGATGCGGAGGAGCTGGTGCTGACCGGCATCGCCACCAGCGGAGTGGTCCTGGCCACCCTGTGCCAGGCGTACGACCTGGACTTCCGGCTCACCGTCCTGTCCGACGGCTGCCTCGACCGTGACCGGGAGGTGCACGGCGTGCTCACCGAGAAGTTCTTTCCCGGCAGGGGAGAGGTGACCACCGTCGACGCCTGGATCAAGCGGCTCTGACGGTCGCGCCGGGACGGCGGAGATGACGGCGCCCCACGAACGCGGCACGCGCACCCGCCGGGTGCGAGTCGGGTGTTGCCTGTCGCTGTCCGGCAGGTATGCCCGTTTCGGGCGGCAGGCGGCCGCGGCCCTCGACGTGTGGCGTTCCTGGGACGGGGCCGCCGACCTGCTGGTCGAAGACGACCGCGGCGACCGGGCCGAGCTGCGCGCTGCCCTCGTCCGTCTGGCGCCGGCCTGCGACGTCCTCCTCGGGCCGTACTCCACCTCTCTCATGCGTACGGCGGGGGACATCGCCGCCGGCCTCGACCGGCTGATCTGGAACCACGGCGGGTCGGGCGACGACGTCCAGGCGGCCCACCCCGGTTACGTCGTGTCGGTGCCGGCGCCGGCGAGCCGTTACGCGGAACCGTTCGTCCGGCGCCTCGCGCGCGAGCGGGAGCCTGGTGAGCCTGGCCGGCTGTGGCTGGCGCACGGCAGGGGCGGGTTCGGCCGCCAGGTCGTGGCCGGCGCCGCGGCGACCGCCGGCGCCGCCGGCATCGAGACCGTACGGATCGGCCCGGGCGACGAGCCCGCGGCGGCCGGACCGCCGGACGGGTGGCATCTGTTCACCGCCGGGTCGTACGAAGAAGACCTGCGGATGGTGCGGCGGGCGCGCGCAGCGCCGCGGCCGCCCCGGACGATCTGTGCCGTGGCGGCGGGCGTCCGCGCGTTCGGCGACGCCGTCGAGCACCCGGAAGGCATCTACGGAGTCGGGCAGTGGTTCCCCGGCGGCGGCGCGCAGCCGGTCGCGGTCGGCCCGCCCGAGCCCGACTTCATGGCGGCGTTCGCACGCCGTGCCGGCTTCCTCCCCGACTACCCGGCCGCGCAGGCGGCGGCGGCCGCGGCCGTCGCGGCCCACTGCGTCCGGCTCGCGGGTGGTGCGGAACGTGATCTTCTCTGGGCGGCCGCCGCCGAGCTGGAGACGACGACCCTCTTCGGCGCCTTCAGGATCGACCCGGAGAGCGGCGTACAGATCGGTCACCGGGCGGCGCTCACCCGGTGGACGCCGGGCGGCCTGGCGGCGGCGTGACCGGCACGCCCTCCGGCTCGGCGGCACCACCGGCGGGGAACCGATCGACGGTTCCGGCCGGCCGGCGAGAAACGGGCAGGTAGGTTCTGGATATGGAGATCATCAACCTGGGTGAGGCGGACGGCCTGCCGCCGGTGGACTGGGCACTCGTGACCGAGAAGCTCACCGCCGGGTCGACCCCGCGGCCGGACGCGCCGAACTCCCGCACGACATGGCTGTCCACGGTCAACGCCGACGGCAGCCCGCATGTGACCGCGGTCGGTGCCCTGTGGATGGATGGGACCTTCTGGTTCCAGACGGGCACGGGTACGCGCAAGGGGCGCAACGTCGCACGCGATCCGCGGTGTTCGGTCGCGGTGTCCGTCCGGGACGCGGACGTCGTTGTCGAGGGTGACGCGGTGCGGGTGACCGAGCCAGGCGCGCTGGCGCGCGTCGCGAAGGCGTGGGCGGACCAAGGGTGGCCGGCTGAGCCCGACGAGAGCGGGTCGGGCATCACGGCCCCGTTCAACGCGCCGTCGCAGGGTCCACCGCCGTGGAACGTGTATCGCATCGAGCCGCGTTCGGCGACGGTGGTCATGGCCGCGGAGCCGGGCGGCCTGACCCGCTTTCGCTTCTGACCCGCCTTCGCTTCTGACGTCGCAGGGCGGACGGCCTGTTTCCGCGTTCCGGTGGGAGTGCGCGGCGCTACCGCAGCTGGTCGCGGCGACGCGTCAGGTAGGCGGTCTCGGCGGTGTTGCCGGCCAGCTCGATGGCTTTGCCGTAGGCCGCGCGCGCCTGTTGGCCGCGGCCCAGCCGGCGCAGCAGGTCGGCGCGGGTCGCGTGGTAGGCGTGATAGCCGGCCAGCGCGTTCTCAAGACGGTCGACGGCGGCCAGTGCCACCTCGGGGCCGTCGAGCTCGGCGACCGCGATGGCGCGGTTGAGGGCGATGATCGGCGAGGGGTCGAGGCGGACGAGCTGGTCGTAGAGGGCGACGACCTGTGACCAGTCGGTGTCGCGTACGTCGCGGGCGGAGGTGTGCACGGCGTTGATCGCCGCGAGGATCTGGTAGCGACCGGGAGCCACGCGGGCGGCGAGGCGCTCGCGGACCAGCCGGTGCCCCTCGGCGATCAGCTCCGCGTCCCAGGTCCCGCGGTCCTGCTCGGCGAGCGTGATGAGTTCGCCGGCCGGCGAGACCCGGGCGGTGCGGCGGGCCTCGGTGAGGAGCATCAGTGCCAGCAGCCCGGCCACCTCGCCGTCGTCGGGCATGAGGGCACGGATCAGGCGGGTGAGCCGGATCGCCTCGGCGGTCAGGTCGTGACGTACGGGATCGGTGTCGGGGCCGGTCGCCAGATAGCCCTCGTTGAAGACGAGGAAGAGGACGGCGAGTACGGCGGAGACGCGGCCCGGGAGATCAGCCGCGGACGGCACGCGATAGGGGATGCGCGCCGCCTTGATCTTGGCCTTCGCGCGGGTGATCCGCTGTCCCATGGCGGTCTCCCGCACCAGGAAGGCGCGGGCGATCTCGGGCACGGTCAGGCCGGCGACCATGCGCAGCGTCAGCGCCACGCGGGTCTCCATCGCGAGCGCCGGGTGACAGCAGGTGAAGATGAGCCGGAGCCGCTCGTCGTCGATGGCGCCGGGAGGCTCGAACGGGTCGTTGTCGTACAGCAGCTGAGCCTCCTTCTGCTTGTCGTCGCGTTTGTTCTCGCGCCGGATCCGGTCGATGGCCTTGCGGCCCGCGGTGGTGGTCAGCCAGGCGCCGGGGTTGGGGGGCACGCCGTCGGCCGGCCACCGCTGGACGGCGGTCGCGAACGCCTCGGCCGCCGCCTCCTCGGCGATGTCGAGGTCACCGAAACGCCTGGTCAGGGAGGCGACCACCCGGGCCCATTCCTCGTGGTGGGCGCGGATGACCGCCTCCCGGACGTCGACCTCGCTCACCGGAACGGCCGCACCTCGATCTTCCGGTTGCAGGCCTTCGACCCCTCGGCGGCGAGCTTGAGCGCCACATCGAGGTCCGGTGCCTCGATGATCCAGAATCCGGCGAGATACTCCTTCGACTCCAGAAAGGGCCCGTCGGTGAAGATCGCCTCATCACCTCGGTTGTCGATGACGGTGGCCGAGCCGGGCGCGGCGAGCCCGCCGGCGAAGACCCAATGACCGTCGGCCTGGAGCCGGTCGTTGAACACGTCGATCGCAGCCTGCTCGTCAGGGGTGGCGAGGTCGCTTCTGTCGTGGATCACTGATACCAGGTACTGCATCTCGGCTCATCTCCTGTGCTTCGGCGACGCCCCTGGTGGGCGGGCCGCTCACCCCAGCAACGAACGCCTCGGCCCCGATCCGACACCGCCGCCCTGATGTTTTTCAAGGACTTGGCGCCTGGAACTCGCCCGCCGACGTGGCCTTCAGTTCGCCGACCGCCGCCGCGAGGTCACCGGCCAGGACGGTCGCGCCCGCCCAGCGCGGTGGTCGTCAGTTTCATGATCGCGGCTCCTCTGCCGGGTGGCGCCCCTCGTGGGCGGCCCTCACCCCTCCCATGAACGCGCCCACTCCTATCCGACACCACCTCCCGGAGTTCCGGCGCCGGCGACCGCCCTTTCGCGGCGGATCCGGATCATGGAGATCGTCATGAGCAGGGTGAGCACCGCGATCCCTGCTCCCACGGTGAAGGCGCGGTCGAAGCCGGTGACCAGCGCGTGCCGGTACGTGTCGTGGGCTCGAACGGAACCGGCGGTCACCGTCCAGGCCACGGTGCTCAGCACGGCGAGCCCGACGGCACCGCCGATCTGCCGCGCGGCGTTGAGCACGCTGGCGGCCACCCCGGAATCGGAGTCGGCGACGCCGGCCAGCGCGGCCAGGGGCAGCGGGACGAACATCAGGCCGAGCCCGGCGCTGGTGACCAGGATGGGGCCGAGCAGCCCGCCCGCGTACCCGGCGTTCTCGGTCACCAGCGACAGCCAGTACAGGCCGCCGGCGCAGCCGGCGGCGCCGGCCACCAGCAGCGGGCGGGCGCCGACGCGCGGCATCAGCGCGGAGGCGGCGGCGGATCCGGCCAGCACCGCGGCGGTCAACGGCAGGAAGGCCACCCCGGCCCTGATCGCGGAATACCCCCACACTTCCTGGACGAAAAGGGTCAGGAAGAAGAACACGCCGAACAGCACGGTGCCGACGCCGAGCATGATGAGGTTCGCCCCGAGCCGGCCGCGGTCGCGCAGCAGCCTGCCGGGCAGCAGCGCGTGCCGGCTGCGCGCCTCGACCAGGCCGAACACGGCGAGCAGCACCACGCCGGCCGCCAGCGAGCCGACCACCGTGGCGTCGCCCCAGTGGGACACGCCGTCCGGGCCGGTCGCCGCGCCGGACAGCCCGTAGACGAGCGCGCCGACCCCGGCCGTCCCGGTCAGCGCCCCAGGGATGTCGAGCCGGCCGGCCAGCCGCGGCGTCCTGGCCAGCACCAGGGGAGCGGCCAGGGCGGCGGCGGCGCCGAAGGGGACGTTGACGAACAGTACCCACCGCCAGGAGGCGTAGCTGACCAGGAGCCCGCCGGCCACAAGGCCGATCGCGCCGCCCGCCACGCTCATCGCCGAGTACACGCCCATGGCCCGCGCCCGCGGCCTGCCTTCGGGGAAGGTGGTGACGATCAGCGACAGCGCGGCCGGCGCGACGATCGCGCCACCGGCACCCTGCACGGCGCGGGCCGCCAGCAGCCAGGCCTGGGAGGTGGCGAAGCCCCCGGCCAGCGACGCGGCGGAGAACACCAGCAGGCCGGCGACGAACATGCGGCGGCGGCCCAGCAGGTCACCGGCCCGGCCGCCGAGCAGCAGCAGCCCGCCGAACGCCAGAGCGTAGGCGTTGACCACCCATGACAGATTTGCCCCCGAGAAATGCAGCGCGTCCTGGATGCGGGGCAGGGCGACGTTCGTGACGGTCGCGTCGAGCACCACCATCAGCTGGGCGGTGGCGATGACCAGCAGCGACAGGCCCTGCCTGGGGCGGCGGGCGGCCGGCGCGGCGCCGCGCGCGGCCGGGACTGACGGCACTGACGGCAGTGACGGGACTGACGGTACGGCCGCCGGGAGAGCTTCGGACATGAGGGTCCCCTCTTCCTTACTGGGTCCGGGCGGGGATCAGCCGCGCGCCGGGCGGATGTTGTGGGTGCGGCGGAACACGTTGCCCGGGTCGTAGCGCCGCTTGACGCCGGCCAGCCGCCTGTGGGTGGCCGGCGGGTACACGCGCGCGACGTCGGCGCTGGTCGCGCTCGCGAGGAAGTTGACGTAGGCGCCGCGCCCTCTGGTCTCGACCGCGGACCACCGGCCGAGCGGCCCGGCGGCGAGCTGTGCCGGCCCGCCGGGCGGCAGCATCGCGCCCGCCACGACCAGCGCCTCGGCATCCCGGTGGGCGTAGGCGGTGGCGTCCGGTGCGACGCGGGCGACCGCGCCGCCCAGCCCGCGCAGGCCGACCATCGCGCCGTCCGCGTGCAGGTCAGCGATCGCGCCGGCCAGCGCGTCGTCCACGGCCGGGACGAGGGCGTTGCGGACTTCCATCCGGGTTCCGGGCGGCAGGACGGGGGAGGTTTCGAGAACGTCGGCGTACGGCATCGCGCGGACGGTGTCGGCCGTCACCGGAGCGAGCGCGCGGAAGGGACGCAGCGCGGCCGCGGCGGCGTCCCCGTCGGGATCTGCGTAGCAGACCTGCAGCATGGCCGCCGGCGACCCCGCGGGCTGGCCGGGCATCGGCGGCACCAGGTTGAGGGCGGTGGTCAGGTTGTCGTCGCCCGACCGGGTGAGGTCCCGCCACCCCGCGATGAGCTCCGTCAGGTCGGCGGGCCGGTAGCCGATCATCCCGAAGTGCACCGTGGTGACCGGTTGGGCGGTGAACTCGAACGACGTGACCACACCGAAGTTTCCGCCGCCGCCGCGCAGCGCCCAGAACAGGTCCCCGTGCTGTTCTGCGTCGGCCTGTTCTGCGGCGGCGCGGACCAGCTCCCCGTCAGCGGTGACGAGGTCCGCGGCGACCAGGTTGTCGATGGCCAGCCCGTAGCGGCGCACCATCCAGCCGATCCCGCCACCGAGGGTGAGCCCGCCCACGCCGACCTCCCGGGTGTCGCCGGCGGTCAGGCCGAGCCCGTACGGCGCGAGCGCGGCGGCCACCGTCCCCCAGGTCGCGCCCGCTCCGATGCGGACCCGGCGGCTCGCCTGGTCCAGCACCTCGACTCCGGACAGGTTCCGCAGGTCGATGACCATGCCCTCGTCGTGGGTGCTGAGCCCGGCCATGCTGTGGCCGCCGGACCGCACCGTGACGGCCAGGCGGGCGGCGGTCGCGTGGCGCACGGCGGCGGCCACCCCGGCCGCGTCGCGCGGCCGGACCACCAGGTCGGGCGTGCCGGCGGCGAACACGGTGGCCGCGGCTTCGGCATAGCCGTCGACGCCGGGCGCCAGCACCTCGCCGGGCAGCCCGCCGGCGGCACCGCCCAGCCCGCTTTGGACGGCTCGGGGATGTTCGGAATGTGATGTCTGTGTCATGCCGGCGATGCTGCCGGGCGCGAGCGGCGTCCGTCGTCGTGCGCTGGGTGTCTTTCCTGCCTGGTCGGCGGGGAGCGGACGGGCCGCGCCGGTACCGCCCTGGGAGATGCGGCGGTACTACGGCGGGAGCAGGCGTTAATGCCTCCGCAGGGAGGATGGTGGCGGGAGGCCTGGCACGTAGGCTCGGGGGATGCGCACGGATCATGCCCGGCGCCGGCTCTACGGCGCGGGCTGGCTTATTTCGGCGGGCGTCTCGCTGGTGGCGTTCCGCATGTGGCACCTGCATCTGCGCGAGGTCGAGCAACGCGCGGAGGAGGCGGAGCGGACCAGGGACGAGGTCGCCAGGCGGCGTGCGGTCGAGGAGCGGCTGCGCATCGCCCGTGAGCTGCACGACTCGCTGACGCACAGCATCTCCGTGATCCGGGTACAGGCCGGCGTGGCCGCCCACCTGGCCAAAAAGCGTGGCGAGGAGGTCTCGCCCGCGCTGGCGGCCATCGCGGAGGCGAGCGCCGACGCCGCCCGGGAGCTTCGTGCCACCCTCAGCGTGCTCCGCAACGGCGACCTCGACGGCGGAGCCGGCCTCGACAAGCTGTCCGGCCTGATCGCACGGACGCAGGCGGCCGGGCTGACGGTGACCGTGACGGTGACCGGGACCGAACGGCGGCTCCCACCCGACGTTGACCAGGCCGCCTACCGGATCGTGCAGGAGGCGCTCACCAACGTCTCCCGCCACGCCGGCCAGGCGTGCGCGTCGGTACGGCTCCGGTACGGACCGGACACCCTGACCGTCCAGATCGACAACGACGCCGCCGCCGACGGCGCGGCGGGCGCTGCCGGTGTCCCGGGCCTGCCGGCCGGCACGGACCCGGTGGATGGCTGGGCCGCCGCCGCACCCCCCGCCGCACCCGCTGGCGCACCCGCCGGCGCGGAAGACGGCACCGCGGCGCCGGTCAGGGGACTGGGGCTGATCGGCATGCGTGAACGGGTCGCCGCCCTCGGCGGCCGGCTCGACGCCGGGCCGCGCGAGCAGGGCGGCTTCCGGGTACGGGCCGAGCTTCCGGCGCGGGCGTCGGCGTGATCCGGGTCCTGCTCGCCGACGACCAGTCGCTCATCCGCAGCGGCATCCGGGCGCTGCTGGAGTCCGAGGACGGCATCGAGGTGGTCGGCGAGGCGGCCGACGGGCAGCAGGCGGTCACGCTGGCGAGGGAGCACCGGCCGGACATCGCCCTGGTGGACATCCAGATGCCCGTGCTGGACGGGATCGAGGCGACCAGACAGATCGCGGGCGATGACCACCTGGCCGCCGTCCGCGTCGTCATCCTCACCAACTACGGTCTTGACGAGTACGTGTTCCGCGCGCTGCGGGCCGGGGCCAGTGGGTTCCTGCTCAAGGACACCGAGCCGGCCGATCTGCTGCATGCGCTGCGCGTGGTGATGCGCGGCGACGCGCTGCTGTCCCCCGCGGTCACCCGCCAGCTGATCACCGAGTTCGTGGCCCGCCCGCCGGACGCCCTCGGTACGGCGGGCCTGGAAAGCCTCACCAACCGGGAGCGCGAGGTGGTGGCGCTGGCGGCGCACGGCCTGAGCAACGACGAGATCGCCGCGTCGATGGTGCTCAGCCCCACCACCGCCAAGACCCACATCAGCCGGGCGATGACCAAGCTCGGCGCCCGCGACCGCGCCCAGCTGGTGGTCTTCGCCTACCAGTCCGGCCTGGTCAGCGCCCGCGACCCCGGCCGCCCGGCCGGCTGAACCCGGCTCGCCGGCCGGGGCCGCGGCTCAGCCGCCGGTCAGGGAGCGGGGATCCAACCCGCCGGCCGGGATCCCGGCGGCAGGTGGTGGCCGGTGAGCAGGTAGTACTGCAGATCGACCGGGATGACCTGGGCCGGCGGCGGTTCGGTCACGGCGACGCCGACCCCGAAGTCGTCGAAGGTCACCAGGCCGTGGACGGTGTGTGCGATCTTCGTCGGGTCGTTCTTGGCCGCGTACGACCACGTGATGTCGACTCGTCGTACCCCTGCCGCGCCGTCCACGTCCAACGTGCCGGCCGCCTGGATGCCCTCGGCCTTGCGCGTGGTGAAGGCGTAGCGCGTGCCGTGCCAGCCGGAGCCGCCGGCCGGTCCGGCGGCGGTGATCTCCTTGGCCCGGTCGAGCTGCCGCAGCGCCCGCTGCGGGTTCTTGGACAAGCCGTACAGCAGGCCGTCGAGTTCCTTAGGTGGCCGGATGACCCCTTTCGACCAGCGGTACCGCGCGGGAAACTCATCGGTCCGGCCATCGGGGCCCTGGTAGCGCCGCGGCAGCGCGCTGTACATCACGTCGCCGAAGAACCGCTGCTCCCCGCCGCCGTCGCTGTCGCGCACCACCCCGATGCCGCGGACCGCGTCGAACTCGCCGGCCGAGTACGAGTGCCGCTGACCGTCGGTCTGGACGTCGATGTGCACCCGGAAGCTCTGCGCGCCGATCCGGTGCACGGCCGCGAGCGCCTGTGCCCTCGCCGAGGGCGGCCCGGTGAAGGTGGTGAGGGCCAGGACCCCCGCGGTGCCGGCGGCCACCGTGCCCACCGGCAGCACCACCCGGTGCCAGGCCCGCCGCCTGCGGCTTTCCGGCAGCCGCCACCGTTGGCGCGCCGCGGCCATGACCTCAGCCGAGGGCGGTGCGGGCTCGCCGTAGAAGGCACGGACCTGGGTCAGCTCATCCATCGAAGTCCTCCTGCGCGCTCGTGGGATTGGTGCCGCCGAGCGCTTCGCGGATCTGCGCGCGGGCGCGGCTGAAGCGGGAACAGACGGTGCCGTACGGGATGTCGAGCGCCTGGGCGACCTCCTCATAGGTCAGCCCGCCGAGCGCCACGAGCAGCAGCACGTCCCGCTGCCGCGGCGGCAGCCCGGCGAGGGCGCGCGCCAGCCGCGGCCGGACGGCTTCGGCGGCCAGCCGGTCGAGCGTCCCCTCCTCGCCCGTCTCGGCCTTCGGCCCGGGGTCGAGTAATTGGACCGCCTTCAGCCTGCGGGCTTCGGCCCGCCGGTGCTTGGCGATCAGATTGGTCGCGATCCCGTACAACCAGGGCCGGACGGGCCCGCGGCGCGGGTCGTGGACGTCCCGGCGGCGAAACGCGATCGAGAACGTCTCCGCCGCCACGTCGTCGGCGATGTCCCGGTCGAGCCTGCGGGCCACATACCGGTGGATCTCCACGAAGTACGCATCGAAGATCTCACCGAAGTCCCCCGCCTCTGGCCGCGCGGTAACCAGGGGGTCCGTCATGAGGCGCCCTCACCAAGTGCTCGGAAGCTCCGTCACCTACTCTTCCCCGACCCGGGCCGCCTCCTTCCATCCGACCCCCCGGACCTCAGGCAGGCGGTTCCTCCGGCTCGCCGGAGGAGGCACGGGTCGGTTTGGGCGGTCGCCCCGGCCGGCGCTGCGGTCTGACGTGGCCGGGCAGCCGGCCGGCGTCGGCGAGGGCGCGGCGCAGCAGGAACTCGATCTGGGCGTTCGTACTGCGCAGGTCGTCGCCGGCCCAACGGGCGAGCGCCTCGTACACGGCGGGGTCCAGGCGGAGGAGGACGTTCTTCCGTTCGCTTGCCACGGGAAGCCAGGTGGTTACTGGTACAGCGTGCCGGTGTTGACGACCGGTTGTGTCGGATGCTCGCTGCACAGGACGACGAGCAGGTTGCTGACCATGGTGGCCTTGCGCTCCTCGTCGAGGTCGACGATCTCGTCGGCGGCCAGCCGGGACAACGCCGACTCGACCATGCCGACCGCCCCGTCCACGATCCGTTGCCGGGCCGCGATCACGGCGCTCGCCTGCTGGCGCCGCAGCATGGCCTGGGCGATCTCCGGAGCGTAGGAGAGCCGGGTGATGCGAGACTCGATGATCTTCACCCCGGCCGGCGTCACGCGGGCGGCGATCTCGCCGGAGAGCTCGGCGGTGATCTCCTGCGCGTTGTCGCGCAGGGACATCTGGCTTTCGCGATGGGCGTCGTACGGATAGCTGTTGGCGATGTGCCGCACCGCGGTCTCGGTCTGTATCGCGATGAAACTCGCCAGATCGTCGACGCCGAACGAGGCCCTGGCGGTGTCCTCCACCTGCCAGACGACGACTGCGGCGATCTCGATGGGGTTGCCGTCGGCGTCGTTGACCTTGGCGACCGCGGTCTCGTGGTTGCGGATCCTGGTGGAGACGGTACGCCGGCTGGTGAGCGGGTTGACCCAGTGCAGACCGTCCTTTCTGATCGTGCCGACGTAGCGGCCGAGCAACTGCACGACGCGGGCCTGGCCGGGCGCCACCGGGGTGAGCCCGCGGGCGGTGACGACCGCCGCCATCATCAGGACGGCGCCCGCGATCACCGCCGGAGAGGCCGTGGCGGCGCCCGCGGCGACCAGACCGATCCCGACCGCGCCGAGCACAACCGTCACCCCTGCCATCGCCCAGCCGGACATCCGGCGGGCGGCCGTCTCGGTGAGGTCGACCATCCGTGTGGACACCGGTCGCTCACCTGAACCGCTGCTGGACACCTGTCGTCTCCTCCCGCTGCCGCCGACTGGGAATTAGCATATCATTGTGATATCACTTTATCTGCACGGCAGAGGACTTCCGGCATGACGCCGCCCCCGCGGAGGCACAGCGATGAGCCAGCCCATGATCGAGCTCGACGGTCTGACGCGCAGGTTCGGTGAGGTCACGGCGGTGGACGGGCTGACGCTCGCCATCGGCGAGGGCGAGGTCTTCGGGCTCCTCGGCCCCAACGGCGCCGGCAAGACCACCACCGTGCGGATGCTCGCCTGCCTGATCTCCCGCACCGCCGGCGCGGCCCGGGTCGCCGGTCTCAGCATCGGCGAGCCGCGCCACGCCGCCAGGATCCGGACGTTGATCGGGCTGCTCCCCGAGGAGCCCGGGCTCTATCCGGACCTGAGCGCCGCCAGGACCCTCGACTTCTTCGGGCGCCTGTATCGGGTCCCCGGCGCGCTGCGAGCCGAACGGACCGAATGGCTGTTGACGATGCTGGGGCTGTGGGAGCGGCGGGACGCCCCAGCCCGTACCTTCTCCAAGGGGATGCGCCAGCGCCTGGCCATCGCCCGCGCGCTGGTCCACGACCCACCGGTTCTGTTCCTGGACGAGCCGACGGCGGGCCTCGACCCGGAAGGGGCCAAGACCGTCCGCGACTTCCTGCTGCGGCTGCGCCACGACAACCGGACGATCGTGCTGAGCACCCATCTTCTGGACGAAGCCGAACGGGTCTGCGACCGGGTGGGCGTCCTGGCGGGCCGGCTGGTCGCCGTGGGTTCGCCGGCCGAGTTGCGCGCGTCACAGCGCGGTCGCGCCGCGGTCGTACGGCTGGAAGCGGTCACCGCGCCGGTCGTCGAGGCCGTCCGCAGGCTCGGCCCCGGCAACGCCACCGTGGAGGTGACCGGCGACACCATCACGGTGGCGGTCGGCGACCCCGACCGCGACAACCCCGAGCTGGTACGGGCGATCGTCGAGGCGGGCGGGCGGGTGCGGTCCGTCACCGAGGCCGCGCCCAGCCTGGAAGAGGCGTACCTCAAGCTCGTGGGAGGCAGGCGATGAGCGAGCGGAGGAGCGGCGCGGCGGCTGGAGCGAGTCGCGCGCGGAGCGAGGTACGGGCGAGCACGCGACTGGCGAAGCCGCCGCATCCGGCCGCGACCACGCTGAGCGGGGGGCGCATGAGCCCGCGCAACGTGGCCACGATCGCCGCGAAGGACCTGCGGATCCTGGCCGCCAAGCGCAGCGTCAGGCTGTCGATCGTGATCTTCCCTCTCGTCGTGGCCATCGGCCTGCCGATGGCGGTGCGCTACGCGGGCCCTGGACACACCGGCATCCCGACCGCGCTGCTGCCGAGGCTGCTCGACGCGTTCGCGTTCTTCTTCGTCGTCCCCGCCGCGGTCCTGCCCGCCGCCATCGCCTCCTACAGCCTGGTCGGGGAGAAGATCGAGCGGAGCCTGGAGCCGCTGCTGGCCACGCCGGTGACCGACGGCGAGATCCTGCTCGGCAAGAGCATCGCCGCGTTCGTGCCGCCGATCGCCGCCACCTGGGGCGGGGCGGTGCTGTTCATGGCCATGTCCGACCATCTCACCCGGCACCGGCTCGGCCATCTGTACTTCCCGAACGGGACGGCCGCGATGATCCTGGCCGTCGTCGTGCCGCTGGCCGCGATCCTGTCCGTCGAGCTCAGCGTGCTCGTGTCCGCCAGGGTCAGCGACGTGCGCGCCGCCCAGCAGTTCGGCGCGCTCGCCGTGCTGCCGTTCGCGGCCGTCTACCTGATGCTCGAGATCGGCGTGTTCACCCTCGACGGGGCCGCACTCGGCATCATGGCCGCCGCCATCGTCGCCGCCGACCTGGGACTGTTCGCCGCCGGCCGGGCCACCTTCCGCCGCGAGGAGATCCTCACCAGATGGAGATGACCGTACGAACGCTCAGCCTGGCGTGGTGGTGGCGGATGCGGGGGACGTCTCGTCGTCGCCCAGGGGGCGGAGAGCGGGCATGACCTGTTCGGCGAAGAGGGTCACGCTGCGCAGGAACTCCTCGTGGCCGAGGCTGCCGAACTGGAAGATGCCGCTGAACGTGCCGAAGCCGAGCTCGCGCTGGTAGTCGGCCAGGCGCTGCCGTACGGTCGCGGGGGAGCCGGCGACGGCGTACCCGCGGTCCATGAGGCGCTCGGGATCCATCGTGCTGGTGCCGAGGCCGCGCTTGGCGGCGAGCACGCGCGTGGCCGACTTGAGCGTGAGGTAGCCGGCCGGGAAGAAGACGTCCTTCGGCATGCGCATCAGCGCGTTGAAGAGGAAGCCGAGGTGCACGGCGGCCTCGCGGCGGGCCTGCTCGTCGGTGTCGGCCACGTACACCGGGATCGACCAGCCGAGCTGTGACGGCCGGGCCGTGTAGCCGTGCCGCTGCGCGGCCTCTCGGTAGCCGTCGAAGGCCCGCTTGACCATGTCGATGTCGCTGTAGGTCTGCACGTACGTGTACCGGCGGCGGGCGGCCCAGTCCACCGTCTCGACGCTGCCCTGGGACGGGCTCCAGATCGGCGGGTGCGGCTGCTGGAACGGCCGCGGCCACGGGTTGACGTTGCGGAGCTTGTAGTGCTTGCCGTACCACTCGAAGGGGCCGGGCTGCGTCCACGCCTTGATGATGAGGTCGTGCGCCTCGTGGAAGCGCTCCCGCGACGCGGTCGGGTCCATCGAGAACGTGTGGTACTCGGCGCCGATGCCACGGACGAAGCCGGAGATGATGCGACCGCCGGAGATGACGTCCAGCATGGCGATCTCCTCGGCGACCCGCATCGGGTGGTCGCGCAGCGGGAGCGCGTTGCCGAGGATGGCGATCTTGCCCCTGGTCTGCGGGACGAGCAGCGCGGCCGTCACGTTCGGCGACGGCATCAGGCCGTAGGCGGTCTGGTGGTGCTCGTTCACGCAGACGCCGTCGAACCCCTGCTCGTCGTAGTAGACGAGCTCGCGCAGGTACCGCTGGTAGAGGTCGTGGCCGCGGCGCGGGTCGAAGGTCGCGTTGCTCAGCGTGACCCAGCTGGAGTCGCGGCCGGCCACGTGGGACTCCGGCAGGTACGGATAAGGCATCAGGTGGAAGCCGAAGAACCTCACGGCGTGCTCCCTTTCGCGCCGGACCCGCCCTGCCCCAGGAAGGCGCGCAGCACGCCGAGCGCGGCGTCGGGCCGTTCGATGAGCGGCAGGTGGCCGGCGTCGTCGATGACCGCCACCTCGGCCTTGGGCAGCAACTCGGCCCACCGCTGCGCGTACCCCGCCGGCACGAGGCGGTCGCTCGCGCCCCAGAGGATCAGTGTCGGCGCGGTGATCCGATGCAGCCGGGCGGGCAGTTTCGGGTCGTGCATGTACGGGTTCCAGCCGAGATGCGCGGTGGAGATCTGGTTGCGCAGGTAACGCTCGAACAGGGCAGGGTCGTCTTCCATCTCCCGCGCCCGCCGCATCGCCGCCGACCTGAGGTCGTCGTCGTGGTAGACCAGCTCGGCCAGCTCGACGGGGCTGTGGGTGAACATGTCCGGCGTGGGCACCTCGGCCCGCACGCCGACGGCATTGACCAGCACCAGCCGGCTCACCCGCCGCGGCTCGATGGTGGCCAGGTCGGCGGCGATCCAGCCACCCAGCGACGACCCGACGACCACGACCTCGTCCGCCGCGATCTCGTCGAGCAGGTCGAGGTAGAAGAAGGCAAGGTCGTGCACGCTGTCGATGCCGTCTCCGTCGTCGCTGCCGCTGAAGCCCGGATGGTCGGGCCGGTAGACGCGATGGGTCCGCGCCAGGCGGGTCAGCGCCGGAAACCACAGCCCAAGGTCACCGGATCCGTGCAGGTAAAGCAGTGGCTCTCCGGAGCCGGCGGCCAGCAGCCGCACCCGGGTGCCGCGGACCGTGACGTCCCGTTCCTCGTACTCTTCTTCGGCGCCGGCTCCGCTCGTGGACGCGGCCGCGCTCACCGGTCGCTCACCGGGCGCGCTTGCTCCCTGTTCACGGGCCGACCGTAACCAGGGGTGGTCGCGGGCGGCAAATACACGCTTGTTGGGCACTCATCACCCGCGGTGATCGCGGACGATTTATCTAGATTTTTCATCATAACGGAATTTTGGTACGACCTTATTACACACTGTGGAAGTCTGACCGCCACGGATCTAGAGTGAATCGGGGCATTCGGTACGCCGCCGGCCGGCAAAGGAGGCCAGACCGTGGAGCTTCGCCATCTGCGGTACTTCCTGGCGGTCGCCGAGGAACTCCACTTCGGCCGCGCCGCGGAGCACCTGCACATCGTCCAGCCCGCGCTCAGCAAGCAGATCGCCGCGCTGGAAAAGGAGCTCGGCGTGCGGCTGCTCGAGCGGACCAAGCGCCGGGTCGAGCTCACCGAGGCGGGCCGGGCGTTCCTCGACGATGCGCGCAACGTGCTCGCCCAGGCGGAGATGGCCGCCGACCGGGCCAGATCCGCCGGCCGCGGCGAGCGCGGCGTGCTGGTCATCGGCTTCATCCCGCCCGCGCTGAACAGCGTGCTGCCCATCGCGCTCAACCGCTACCGCTGCGAGCACCCCAACGTACGGCTGGTGCTGCGCGAGCTGACGAACCGCGCGGCGATCGACGGCGTGCTGTCGGACCGTATCCACATCTCCTTCGTGCGGGTCCCGTTCGACGACCACGGTGGCCTGAACTGCGAGCCGGTCTACGAGGAGCCGGTCTTCGTCGCGCTGCCCAGCGACCACCCGCTCACCGCCGTCGAGGCGGTGCCGCTGGCCGCGCTGTGCGACGAGCCGTTCGTGATGATCCCGCGTTCCCAGGAACCCGAGCTGCACGACTACTACATCGCGCTGTGCCAGGAGGCCGGCTTCAGCCCGCACATCGTGCACGAGGTCAGCGCCACGCTCGTCGGCGTCGGCCTGGTCGCCAGCGGTGTCGGCGTGTCCCTGGTGCCGTCGTCGACGCGGGTGATGTCGCGGGCCGGCGTCACCTACCGGCCGCTGCGCGATCCCACGCCGCGCTTCCGCCTCGCCGCCGTCTGGCGCCCCGACGTCCAACCGCTGCTGAAGTCGTTCCTCGCCACCCGCCCGTGGTCCACCCCCGTCGACGGCGGCCGCGTGCGCCACCTGACGCCCGCCGTCTGACCCCGCCGTCTGACCCCGCCGCCTGTCCCGCCGCCTGGCCCGCGGTACGCCCGCCACCGGACGGACGTACGGCGGCGGGCGTGCGGGGAGACGGGCGTCCGGCGAGACCTACGCGACCGGCAACCGTACGTCCAGGACCGCGCAGCGGCCGGCGGCCTGCACTTCCAGGCAGGCATCGAGTGCCGACGGAAGGTCCTCGGGACGTTCCACGACGCGGCCGTCCCCGCCGTACGCCTGGGCCAGCAGCACGTAGTCGGCCGCGGGGGACAGGTCGGTCTCCGGGAAGTCGCTCTCGGCGTCGGCGACGCCCTTCGGGAAGAGCCGCTGGACGGGCAGCTTCGACGCCCGGTACGCGCGGTTGTTCAAGATGAACGCGATGAACGGGGCACCCGCCTTCTGCGCCGACCAGATCGCGGAGGTCGGCACCCCGAAGTTGAACGCGCCGTCGCCCACGATCGAGATGACCGGCGAGTCAGGGCGGGCCAGCTTGACGCCGAGCGCCCCGGCGATGCCCCAGCCCAGCGCCGGCGAGCCGGTCCCGAAGCGGTGGCCGGGATCGCGCGAGACCTGCCGGATGACGGCGGCGCGGTTGGTCACCGACTCCTCGAGGACGACGGCCTCCGGCGGGAGCGCCCTGTCGAGCGCCTGCAGCATGGCGTCCGGCGGCTCGGCGACGGCCAGGCCCGCCCACTCGGTCCGCTTCTTCTCCAGGCGTTCTGACGTCGTGGCGCGCCGTTCGCGCCAGCGGGCCTGACGGTCCGTCGTGGCAAGACCGCGCAGCTCGGCGGTCAGCAGCGGCAGCGCCACGGCGGTGCTCGCGGTCAGCGCGAGCTCGATGGGATAGGTCCAGGTCGGCATCGTGTGCTTGACGCAGTCGGTGTCGATCTGAAGGACGACCGCGTCCCGGGGCGGCGCCGCCTGGACCGGGATCCACGGCACCTCGGCGTCGAGCAGCAGCACCACGTCGGCCGCCCGCAGCTCGTCGGCCCCGTCGAAGTCGCTGCCGGCGAACAGCGGATGCCGCGGCGGGAAGTTGAGCCGGTCCTGGTGGTCGATGACCGGCGACCCGATCAGTTCGGCCAGCTCGACCAGCGCGGCCACCGACTCCGGGTTGGCGCCCGTACGGCCGGTGACGATCACCGGCCGGCTCGCGTCGGCCAGCGTGCGGGCCAGCTCGGCGAGCCCCCCGGGGTCGGGGGCGGCCGGCCGGGGCGGGTGCAGCCGCCGGCTGGGCCAGGCGCCGCCCTGCTCCATCAGCGCCTCCCTGGGCAGCATGACGTAGGCGGGCCCTGACGGGTCGCTGCGCGCCACCTGGTAGGCGCGCCGGACGATGCCGCCCAGCTCCCGGCCCCTGGGCACCTCCATCGTCCACTTACCGAAGGCGCGCAGGATCGCCTGCTGGTCCGGCTGCTCCTGCTGCCAGTGGATGTAGGCGTCGCGGTGGCCGGGCACGTCGGCGGAGATGCTGTACGGCGTGCGTCCGGCGAAGATCACGACGGGCACCCGGTTGCGCTGGGCATTGTGGATCGCGCCGCCCAGGTTGAGGGTGCCGGCGTCGACGTGGACCATCACCGCCTGCGGCCCGCCGCCGGCGAAATGGTGGCCCATCGCCGCCGACAGCGCGACGAACTCGTGCGTGCACAGAACGCTGCGGGGATGCGGCGTGCCGTTCGCGCGGGCCGCGGCCAGCGCCTCCTGGACGGGCGCCGTGTCGGTGCCGGGGTTGATGAAGAGGTGCTCCACCCCCTCGTCGGCGAGCGTCGCGACGAGCTCTGCCGCCGCGTCGGGGAACGCCGCGTCGAGGGAGGCTGTCTCGGGGGACGCCGAGCCGGGGGTCGTCGCGGCGGGGGACACGGGGGCAGTGCGATCTTCCATGGGTCCTCTCTAGCCGCAACGACACCGTTCCCGCAACGTTCCGGCTGGTCCCGATTCATCACATCTCATGCCATGATCACGTGATCCGCCGGTTTCGGCGGCGTCCGCGCCCAAATCGGCCGTCTGGGCATGAGTGTCGGCCGCGCTACCGGGGTAGGTCAGCCTTACCAACGGCGGCCGCCCGGCCCCCCTGGAGGAGAGCCCCATGACCGGACCGCAGCCGGGACCGTACCCACAGTATCCAGGTGGGTCGGGCTTTCCGGCGGAGCAACCCAAGCCACCACTGCCCGACACCGTGCGGAACGCCTTCTACTTGATGCTTGCCGGAGCCGGGCTCCAGGCACTCGGCCTGCTGTCGGCGCTCGTGCAGCTCGACACCATAAAGCGCCAGATCAGGGAGCGGCTGCTCGACGGGTCGGTCGCGATCAGCGACGTCGACAGGATGGTAAATGTCGGCATCGCGACGATCTTCGTGATCGGGCTCATCGGCGTCGCCCTGTGGATCTGGATGGCGTACGCCAACAGGGCGGGCAAGAACTGGGCCAGGATCACGGCGACCGTCTTCTTCGGGATCTCGACGGTGTCCCTGCTGGGCAACATCGCGGCCCGTTCCTCCAACAGCACGATGTCCGCCGGCTCGTCCGACACCACCCTCGGCACGATTCTGACCGTCCTCACCTGGCTCGTCGGGCTCGGCGCGATCATCTTCCTGTACAACCGCAAGTCCAGCACCTACTTCAGGCCGCCGGCCGCGCCGTACGGCTACCAGCCCCCCGGCGGCCAGCAGGGCTACGGGCAGCAGGGTTATGGCCAACAGGGCTACGGGCAGCAGGGTTATGGCCAGCAGGGCTACGGGCAGCAGGGTTATGGCCAGCAGGGCTACGGCCAACAGGGTTACGGGCAGCAGGGCTACGGGCAGCAGGGACAGCCCGGGTACGGGCAGGGCGCGCCGCCCGCGCCGCCGCCCGACGCTCCGCCGCCCGGACCGTCACCGTCGGACGGGCCGGAGAACATGCCGCCCCCGCGGTGATGATCGGCCTCGTTCCCCGAAGCGTCACAGGATGTGGCCGGGGACGACGCTAGCCGGCCAGGGCGCGGTCGATGCCGGCGAGCGCCTCGGCTAGCAGCCGCGCATGGTCGATGTCCGCCGCGTACACGGCGAGCGTCGCGGACAGGTTCAGCGCGAGCGTGCGCGCGACGATCTCGCGGTCGCCGTCGACCGGGCCGTAGGCCGACAGGAACGCGGCTCGAGCCCGTCCCGCGAACCCGGCGTACGCCAGCGACAGGTCGAGCGCCGGGTCGCCCAGGCATACGTCGCCCCAATCGATGACGCCGGCCGCGGCTCCGTCAGCGACGAGCACGTGCCGTACGTGCAGATCGCCGTGGCTGACCACGTCGGCGCCGGTGGGCGCGGCGACCCGGGCCGCGTCATCGAGGAAGCGATCGAGATCGCGATCCGGCTCCCGCAGCCCTTGCTCGATGAGCTGGACCAGCAGCTTGCGGGTACCCGGTCCGCGGACCCCCGGATCGCCGCGCCGCATCGGGTCGCGGGGCAGGTCCCGGCCAACGTCGGCGGGCAGCCTGGGATCGTGCAGCGCGCGCAGGAACGCGCCGACGCCGGCGGCGACGCGCGCCCGGTCGGCGTCGGTCGTGTCGGCCTCGGCCAGCTCGGTGCCGGGCAGCATGCGGCCGCCCCAGAACGGCCAGGGGAAGCGCGGAGACGGGCGGCCCACCAGCTCCGGCACCGGAATGGGCAGCGGGAGGCGCGGCGCCAGAGTCGGCAGCACGGCGATCTCGCGTTCCACTCCGGGCAGCGCGAACGCGCGGCGCGGGAAGCGGAACGCCCAGGTGCCGTCCACCAGGTGCACCGTGTTGTCCCACCCGGTGGCCAGTTGCTCGACCGGCGCGCCGCGCAGCCAAGGAAACTGCTCGCCCACGAGTTCGGCCGCGTCGGCCGCCGACACGACGTGTTCCGGCGCCCAGACCGGCGGCCGCGCCTGTTCGGTTGGGTCAGGCACGAGTCAGCAGGGTATTCAGGCTCCGACGGTGCCGTCGATGGCCTCGCGGAGGAAGTCGGCGTGCCCGTTGTGCCGGGCGTACTCCTGGATCATGTGCAGCATCACCAGGCGCAGCGACACGGTCTCTCCCGTCCGGTGATGGTGGCCGATCACGTCGAGTGACTCCGCGCTCTCCTCGATCCGGCGGGCGTGCGCGACCTCCGCCTGCCAGGCGTCGAACGCCTCAGGCCGCGAGGCGGCGCGGGCGTCGTAGGCCACCTGGAAGTCGCCTTCGTCCGACCAGACGAGGGGGAGGTCCTCGCCATTGATGATCCGGCGAAACCAGACGCGCTCGACCTCGGCCATGTGCCGGACGAGGCCGAGCAGTGACAGCGTCGACGGCGGGGAGGACCGGCGCCGCAGCTCGTCGTCGGACAGGGCCGCGCATTTCATGGCGAGCGTCGCCCTGTGGTAGTCGAGGAAGCCGCGCAGCATCTCGCGCTCGCCCCCCACCAGTGGCGGCCCTGGTCGTTCCGTCGACACGAGCTCTCCGTTCCTTTCGGGATCATCCGGCGCTGCGCGGCGGGCGGGTGTAGCGGTGCTTGACGCCGCGCGGGAAGTGGTCGGGATCGCCCGCCGGATGAAGGGTAACGCGCGGGGTCCGGCGGACCGGCCGTGGGAGCGGGCGGGGATAGACTCCGCTCGATGAGCGAGCGCGAGCCGTGGCAGTGGGACGAGCCGGAATGGCGGGGCCATGTCGAGCGGGTCCGGGCCGGGCGGAGCCTGCGCCCGGCGGCGTGGCCCGGCGGGGCCAGGGTCGCCGTCGCGCTGTCGTTCGACTCCGACCACGAGACGATCCCGCTGCGCGACGGCGAGACGCGGCCGGGCAAGCTGTCCCAGGGCGAGTACGGCTCGCGGGTGGGCGCGCCGCGGATCCTGCGGCTGCTCGAGCGGTACGGGGTGCCGGCGACGTTCTTCATGCCGGCGGTCTCCGCGCTGCTGCACCCCGATGAGGTGCGCGCGTACGTCGCCGCCGGCCACGAGGTCGGCATCCACGGCTGGATCCACGAGCGGAACATGCTGCTCGCCCCCGATGACGAGCGGGAGCTGGCCTTCAGGTCGGCGGACACGCTGGAGCGGCTCACCGGGACCCGGCCGGTCGGCGTCAGGACGCCGTCCTGGGACTTCTCCGACCACACGCTCGAGGTGATCCGCGAGCTCGGGCTGCGCTACGACTCGTCGCTGATGGCCGACGACGAGCCGTACGAGCTGGTGGCCGCCGGCGAGCCGACGGGGATCGTGGAGATCCCGGTCGAGTGGATCAGGGACGACGCCCCGTACTTCACGATGGACAGGCACGCGTCGGCACGGCCGTACACGCCGCCCAGAGGGGTGCTGGAGATCTGGCGGGACGAGTTCGACCTCGCCTACGCCGATGGCGGCTTGTTCCAGCTCACCATGCATCCGCACGTCATCGGGCACCGATCGCGCCTGGTCGTGTTGACCGAGCTGCTCGCGCACATCGCCGGGCACCCGGATGTGTGGTACGCCACGCACGCGCAGGTCGCCGAGCACGTGCGTACGCCGGCGCGGCCGGACGCCGCGGAGGCCGGGGGCGCGCAGGCCGTGGCGGGCGTCAGTCCGGCGCCCGCTCGGTGAGCGGCAGCAGCACCTGGAAGCGGGTGTCGCCGGGGTCGGATTCCACCCGCAGGTCCCCGTGGTGCCGGTTCACGATGATGCGCCAGCAGATGTCGAGGCCGAGCCCGGTGCCCTCGCCGACCGGCTTGGTGGTGAAGAACGGCTCGAAGATCCGCTGCTGGATGTCCGGTGGGATGCCGGGGCCGGTGTCGCCGATCTCGACCATCAACCGGTCGTCGCCGGCGGCGCGGGCCGTGCGGATGGTGAGTGTGCCCTCCTCGCCCATGGCGAACACCGCGTTGTGGATGATGTTGGTCCAGACCTGGTTGAGTTCGCCGGGGTAGGCGGGGATGGTCGGCAGCGACCTGTCGTAGTCCTTGACGACGTGGATCCTGCCGCCGATCTTGCCGGACATCATGACCAGCGTGGAGTCGATGCCGTCGTGGACATCGATCCACTGGTGCGGCGCCCGGTCCATCTGCGAGTACTGCTTGGCCGCGCTGAGCAGCGTGGAGATCCGGGTGGTGGCGTCCTCGATCTCGTTCATCAGGGTCTCGGTCTCGACCGCGTACCCCAGCCAGCGCAGCGCCGGGTTCAGCCGGTCCTGGCCCACCGCGGCCAGTACCTCGTCGAGCCGGGCGGGCGTGATGCCCGCCGGCACGAAGCTCGGGGCCAGGTCCCAGCCGTCGTCCACGGCGTGCTCGTCGAACCAGTCGCCCAGCTCCTCCTCGCGGTCCGACTGCTCGATGGCCGACAGCCTCGGGGCGTCGGCCACCTGCTTCACCAGCGCCTCCTGGACGTCGATGAGCTTTTCCAGCAGGTCGGGTTCGATGTCGTGGCGGGCCAGCAGGGCCAGCTTGTGGCGCATCCCGGCGACGCGTTCGCGCAGCGCCGCACTGGCTCGTACGGCCGCGGCGGCCGGGTTGTTGAGCTCGTGGGTCAGCCCTGCCGTCAGCTTGCCGAGGGCCAGCAGCCGCTCCCGCGAGCCGATCACCGCGTCGGTGTTGCGGCGCCCGAGGAACATGCCCTCCAGCAGGTGCGCGGCCATCGGGAACCATTCGCGGAACCGCTCGCCGAACTCCTCGGCCGGCAGGGAAAGGAACGAGGCGTCCGTGACGGCGTAGGCCGAGGCGGAATAGCGTTGCTCGCCGCGCTGGCCCATGAGGAACATCGTGGCGCCGCAGTACACGCCGCGCTGGTCGGTGCGGACCAGCTCGACCTCGTCGTCGCGAAGCATCCGGGTCATCCGGAGGGTGCCGGACAGCAGGACGTAGAAGCAGGTCGCCGGGTCGCCCTCGCGGACCACGGCGGCGCCGGCCGGATAGTGCTCGACGGTGCCCTGCTCGGCGACCCAGGCGATCTGCTCGTCGGTGAGCCGCTCGAACAGGAACAGGTCGCGCAGCTCGTCGGGCCGCATGGAGGTGGTCATCGTTCCTCCAGGTACCTGTGGACCAAAGTGACGGCCATCGCGCCCTCGCCGACCGCCGACGCGACCCGCTTGACCGACTGCGACCGTACGTCACCGGCGACGAAGACCCCGGGCAGCGAGGACTCCAGGTAGAGCGGGTCGCGGTCCAGCGGCCAGCCGGCCGGGCGGCGTCCCTCGGCGAGCAGGTCGGGCCCGGTGCGGATGAAGCCGTGCGCGTCCCGCTCCACGACGCCGTCCAGCCAGTCGGTGTGCGGCGCCGCGCCGATGAACACGAACACGTGCCCGGCCGGCACGGTCTCGGTGTCCCCGCTCTCACCGTGGCAGAGGGTCAGCCGCTCGAGGTGCTCGTCGCCGTGCGCGGCGACCACGGTGGTGCGCACCCGCACGCGGATGTTGTCGATGGCGCGGATCTGCTCGATCAGGTAGTGCGACATGGACTGCTCGAGGTCCTTGCCGCGGACGACGAGGTTGACCGTGCGGCAGTGCCGGGAGAAGAACACCGCGGCCTGTCCGGCCGAGTTCGCCCCGCCGATGATGTAGACGTCCTCGCCCTCGCAGGACTGGGCCTCGGTCGAGGCCGACCCGTAGTAGATGCCGCGGCCGGTCAGCTCGGCGCAGCCGTCGGCGTCCAGCGCCCGGTACATCACGCCGGTGGCCAGCACCACCGAGTGTGCCGTGATCTCGCCGCCGTCGGCGAACTTGACGACCCGGGCCGAGCCGCGCGCCTCCAGGCCGATCACGCCGCGGGCCGTGAGCACCTCCGCGCCGAACTTGTGCGCCTGGCGGCGGGCCCGGTCGGTGAGCTGGGCGCCTGAGACGCCGTCGGGGAAGCCGAGGTAGTTCTCGATCCGGGAGCTCTGCCCGGCCTGGCCGCCGGTCGCCTTCTTCTCGAGGAGGACGGTCCGCAGCCCCTCGGAGGCCCCGTACACGGCGGCGCCCAGCCCGGCGGGGCCGCCGCCGACCACGATCAGGTCGTAGAACTCGGCGGCGGGCTCGGTGGACAGGCCGGCGGCGGCGGCGATGTCCGCGCCCCTCGGCTTGCACAGCGCCCGGCCGTCCGGCGTGATCACCACGGGGATCTCGTCGGCGTCCGCGTCCGCCGCCTTGAGCAGCCGCTGGCCCTCCGCCTCGTCGACGGAGTACCAGCGGTACGGGACGGAGTTGCGGGCCAGGAAGTCGCGTACCTGGTAGGACTGCTGCGACCAGCGGTGCCCGACGACCTTGATCTCCTCGACCGGCCGGTCGCCCATCGCGCGCCAGGACTCGACCAGCGCGTCCACCACCGGGTAGAGCTTTTCTTCCGGCGGGTCCCAGGGCTTGAGCAGGTAGTGGTCGACGTCGACGACGTTGATCGCCTGGATGGCGGCGTCGGTGTCGGCGTACGCGGTGAGCAGCGCGCGTCGCGCGCTCGGGAACAGGTCCATGGCCTGCTCGAGGAACTCGATGCCGTCCATCCGCGGCATCCGGTAGTCGGCGAGGATCGCGGCGACCGTCTCACCGCGCAGCTTGACCTCGCGCAACGCCTCCAGCGCGTCGGCGCCCGAGTCGGCGCGCATCACCCGGTAGTCGCGCCCGTAGCGGCGTCGCAGGTCGCGCGCCACGGCGCGGGACACCGACGGGTCGTCGTCCACAGTCAGCAGGATCGGGACCGTCATATCGCAAAGTATCCCTGTTCATGTTGAGTGCAGCGGACGTGGATGTTGAGTGCGGGGGACCGCTGGGCGGTGGGGCGGTGCCGAGGCCGTGCCGGAGTCGGGCTGAGCGGTCGGGCTGAGCGGTCGGGCTGAGCGGTCGGGCTGAGCGGTCGGATTCAGCGGTCGGATTCAGCGGTCGCGCCGTGGTTCGTCCCCGAGGTGCTCGGCGGCGGGCGAAGGATCGGTCGGGCGCGGCTGGCCGGCCTTGAGCTGGGTGACGAACGCGGCGGCCTGGGTGCGGCGGCGCATGTCGAGCTTCGCGAACAGGTTGGAGACGTAGTTCTTGACGGTCTTCTCGGCGAGGAACATGCGCTCGCCGATCTGCCGGTTGGTCAGGCCTTCACCGATCAGCTCGAGGATCTGCCGCTCCTGGTCCGACAGCGCGGACAGCGGATCCTTGCGCTCTTCCCTCGCGCGCAGCCGCTGCAGCATCTGCGCCGTGCTGCGCGGGTCGAGGAGCGACTCGCCGGCGGCCACGGACCGGACGGCGCCGATCAGGTCGGAGCCGTGGATCTGCTTGAGGACGTAGCCCGCCGCCCCGGCCATCAACGCGTCGAACAGGGCCTCTTCGTCGGAGAACGAGGTCAGCATCAGGCAGGCGATCTCGGGCATCCGGGAGCGGATCTCCCGGCAGACGCTCACGCCGTCGCCGTCGGGGAGCCGCACGTCGAGGACGGCCACATCCGGCCGGGCGGCGAAGATCCGGGCGAGCGCCTGGACCACCGTGCCGGCCTCGCCGACGACCTCGATGTCGTCCTCGGCTTCGAGCAACGCCGCGACCCCACGCCGAACCACCTCGTGGTCGTCGAGGAGAAACACCTTGATCGACGTTTTCCCAGGCTGGTCACTCGAACTGGCCATGGCATCTTTCCTTGGCGTGACGGCGGTGAGGCGACGCTAACCCGCGAACGCCTTTTCGCCAATTTCGACGCCCGCGAACGTGGCCGAGTTCGTCTGCCGGCGCGGCACGGCCGCCGTTCTCGCCTGCTGTCGAGATTGGCTGGGGCGATGGCCAAAGGCGATCTTCCGTACGTCTTCCATCGTACGTCCGGCCGCGGTCGCCGGCATTGCGCCGTCGCGGTCGGGAAGGCGATCCCGGCCCCCTATTTGCCGGCGCGAGGCATCGCCTTGGGATGGCCGGCCACGGTGCCGGCTGCGATCCGTCCCGGCTCTTCAGGCCTTTCGGCGAACCGGGACCGCGACCAAGGTCCCTGCCGGTGGATGGCGCCGCGCGCTGAACTTAGAGCGAAGCACAACGAAGGGCAGCGAAGGACAACGAAGGACAACCAAGGACGACGAACGGCAGCGGCCCGGAAGCGGACGAAGCCTGACGGAGTCCGGCGAAGTCCGAGGCGCGGCGATCGCGGCGGACGGACTGGAGGTGGCCCCCCATGGACGACAGCCCCATGCCAGACATCATCGTCCACCACCACTATGACGACGAGTTCGCTGTGCTCATCCACGGCAACCTGATCTATATCGATCAGCCGCTCATAGCGGGAGGCGGCGACGCGGGACCGACGCCGACCGAGCTGTTCGTGGCGAGTTACGCGGCGTGCGCCGCGTTCTCGGCGCGGCGGTATCTCGCCCGGCACGGGCTGCCGGCCGAAGGCCTCGAGGTCGCGGCGACCTACTCCATGAGCGACCGTCCGCCCGCGCGCGTCACCGGAATCAAGGTGCTCATCCGCCCGCCGACGGCGATCCCCGAGCACCGCCGCGGGGTGCTGCTCGCCGTGGTCGAGGGTTGCGAGGTGCACAACTCGATCATGCGAACCCCCCAGATACACATCGACATCGACTCGGCCGCGCGAGCGGCATGATCCCCCAGACCGGATGGGTCCGGTCCGTACAAGTAAGAAGGAGTGGACATGGCCACGACAGACCGGCCGCGGCCTGCGGGCGGCAGTCACGCCACCCCCGCCGCCACGCGGCCCGCAGTATCCACAGTGAGCGCGCACGGCGCGGTCGCCTACGTCTGGGCGGTCGCCCGGCTCTTCCTCGGCTGGATCTTCCTGTGGGCGTTCCTGGACAAGCTGTTCGGGCTCGGACACGAGACCCCCTCCGCCAAGTCATGGCTGGACGGCGGCAACCCCACCAAGGGCTTCCTGAGCGGAGCCAAGGGTCCGTTCGAGGGCTTCTACCACAACATCGCCGGTGACCCCTGGGCGAACTGGCTGTTCATGCTCGGCCTGGCCGGCATCGGGGCCGCCCTCATCCTCGGCATCGGCATCAGGATCGCGGCGGCGGCCGGCGTGGTGCTGGTCGTCATGATGTGGGCCGCGGTGCTGCCCCCCGAGAACAACGTGTTCATGGACGACCACCTCGTCTACGCCGTGGTGCTCATCGGGCTGGCGCTGGTGAGCGCCGGCGACACGCTCGGCCTCGGCCGCTGGTGGGGGAGCACCCAACTGGTGCGCACCTACCCGATCCTGAAGTGAGACCGGCTGCGGCACCCGGCGCGCCCGCCGCGGTAGCCGCAGCCAGCCGAGGACCCTCGCCGCAGGCCACGCCGGCGAGGGTCCTCGCATGTCCGCGTCTTCCCGCGCGCGAGGGATGGGGTCGCGGCTCGCGCCGGTCGTCAGGGCCGCGCGCCGATACGGCCAGGCCGGCCTCGACGGGGCGTCGGGAGCATGGTAAAGAACTGTCGGCCGCCGATCACGAAGGCCCGGCATGGCCGGCCGTCCGGCCGGCGGCGACCCCCACCCGAGGCAGAGGTGCGTCCGCCACGGCGGAAGCGGGAAAGAGGACGGCCACGTGGCGCGAGCAGGAGCCGCCCCCGCCGGAACGACGACGACGGAGTTCGGCTTCCACAGCCTCGACGGGCTGCGGCTGCGCGGCACCCTCGTACGGCCGCCGGCGACCGCCGGCCCGGCGGTCGTCCTCGTCCACGGCGGCGGCGTCACGCGCGAGGAGGGCGGGTTCTTCACCCGTCTTGCCGACGGGCTGGCCGGGGCCGGCCTGCCGAGCCTGCGGTTCGACCTCCGCGGGCACGGCGAGAGCGAGGGCCGGCAGGAGGATCTGACCATCTCCAGCGTGCTCAACGACGTCTTCGCCGCGGTCGAGCTGGCCGCCGGCGAGGTCGGCGGCCGGTCGGTCAGCGTCGTCGGCGCGAGCTTCGGGGGCGGCATCGCGGCCGGCTTCGGCGCCCGCCGGCCAGGAATGCTGCACCGCCTGGTGCTGCTCAACCCGCTCCTCGACTACAAGAAGCGTTTCATCGACGACAAGCCCTACTGGCAGGGCGGCCGGATCAGCGAGGAGGCGGGCCGTGAGCTCGCCGCGCGCGGGTATCTCGAGCACTCGCCCAGCTTCAGGCTCGGCCGCCCGCTGCTCAACGAGCTCTTCCACATGCGGCCGGATCTCATGCTGGGCGACATCGAGGCGCCGACGCTGATCGTGCATGGCACGGGCGACACCTTCATTCCCGTGCGGTCGTCACGGGAGTCGATCAGCCGGTTCAGGTGCGCCGTGAAGCTCGTCGAGATCGACGGCGCGCAACACGGGTTCGCCGTGCACGACGACCCGGGATATCGCCACCCGCGGACGCGGGAATGGCAGCAGTCCGTCATCACCACGGTCGCGACGTGGTTGACCGCGCGGTAGGAGCGGCCGCGGCGTAGGCGGCATGTCCAGTTGGGCCGTAGCCGCCGGCATGCCTACGCCAGCACCGCGGCGCGCAGCGCGGCGACGTCGCCGCGGTCGCGCCACCGGCCCAGCCGGCGGACGAGCCTGAGCACCTCCTGGTGAGTGCGCGCCGAGTTCGTCTCGCGCGCCAGTGCCAGGGCCCGCAGCCCGGCGGCCGACGCCTCGCCCGGCTCGCCGGCGGCCGCGTACGCCAGCGCCTTGAGCGACAGGAAATGGCCGTAGTCGCGCCGGGAGAACGCCCCCTCGGTCAGCCATCGGCCGTAGAGTTCGAGTGCCCGCCCCGCTCGGCCTGCCTCGCCGTAACACATGGCGACCTGCAGGTTGAGCAGCGCCTCGCTGTAATGGGCGGACAGCCCGGCCGCCGGGTCGAGCGCGGCCGGGTCGTGCCGGGCGAACAGGGCGCGGGCCCGATCGAGCCGCCGCTCGACGGTGTCGAAGTCGCGGCCGAGCAGCGCGTGCGCGCGGGCCTCCTGCTGCGCGGCTTCGGCGAGGATGTGCGGCGGCAGCCGCCACGGACCCTCCTGGGCGGCCTGGGCGAAGGTCAGCATGCGGACGGCGTCGCGGTCGTCCCACGCGGCCTGCGCCTTCTTGAGCAGCATGTAGCCCTGCATGGAGAAGTCGTGGGCGGCCTGCGCCCACTCCACCGCGCGGTCGCGCCAGTAGCCGGCCAGCTCCTGCATCAGCAGGTCGCGGTAGAAGAAGCCGGCGAGCTCGGCGGCACGGGAGCCGACCCGCAGCAGGTCTCGTCCGACCTCGGGTCGCGCTCCGGTGGTCAGCTGCCCGACGGCGGCGATCAGGCCCATGAGGGCCGGAATGCTGCGTTTGGGCCCGTGGCGGCGGTCGCTCGCCGCGCAGGCGTCGAGCCGCCGGGTGAGGTGGCCCACGACGGCGTCGTCCGCGTAGCGCCGGGCGTCGGTCAGCGCGATCGCGATGTGCTGGAGCTCGTCGAGGCCGATCGCGGGCAGCGGCCCGGCCCCGAATCCGCGTTCGAAGAAGGTGGTGCGCGACAGCTCCGCCAGCCGCCGCCACTCGTCCTCGTCGGGGACGGGGTCGTGCCCTGAGAGGTCGGCGCGGGAGAAGTCGGCTCGCGAGAGGTGGTGCTGCGGCTCCGGCGGCCCGGCCGGTGCGGGCGGGTCCGGTGCCGGCGGGGGTGCCGGTGTGGCCACCGGCGCTGGTGCGGGTGGGACTGGTGCGGGTGGGACCGGCGCGGATGGGGTCAGGTCCGGCGTGGGGACGTTCGGCGTGGGGACGTTCGGCGTGGGCACGGCCGGCGTGGGCACGGCCGGCGGGACGGCGGGTGCGGGCGCGGGTGGGGCGGCGGGGGTCGGTGGCTGAGGTGGAGCAGTTGGCGGGGGCGCCGGCGGCGCCTGGCTCGGCGGGCGAGCGGGAGCGGCCGGCCCGGCCGGCGCCGGCTCGGCCGCGGCGCCGCCGTGCCCGGGGGAAGCGGACTGCCCGGCGGCGCCGGCCCCGCACCGGCAACCAGACGGCTGCGAGACGGCGGCCGCCTGCGTGCCGGTGCCGGCGGCGGAGGGAGGCGGTGCGGCGAGTTCTGGATGGGCGCCGGCCCGGCTCAGGCGGCCGGACGCCCCCGACGTGTCCGGGCCGACGGCGGACAAGGCGGATACGGCGGACCGCTCGGGTCCCGCGCCGGCGGTGGGAGCGGACTCCCGTAGGGCGGCGGCGGGGAACCAGAGCAGATCCACCGGGATGCGCAGGATGTGGGCCCATTGCACGAGCCTGTCGATGTTCTGGATGGGTGGGCCGCTCTCGATGCGGCTGAGCTGGGCCTGTGTCAGGAAGAACCATGACGCGGCCACGCTCTGCGGGATCGGGCGGCCGCAGGCGTGGGTGCGGAACGCCCGCTCGATCTTGCCCATGTGGCGGGTGGCGAGGGCCTGGCGCATCTGCGCGGACTCCCAGAACTGGGCAGGAACCTCGGGCGGACTAATAAGGACATCTCTGGCCTTTTTCTGGCAAGCTGCACACATTTCGCCGGGATTGTCGCGAGCCAGCCGGGTATCGCATCGGCCGCAAAAACGCTCCATCTAGCCAGCCCTTATGCCTGGTGCCAGTGTCGCCGGATAAAGCTGAGTCTAACGAGGTCAAGCGGTACGGCAATATGAATTATGCGTGCGACGCATAACGATCATCATTGACGCATAAGCGTTCCGCCGGGAATGGACGAGGCTGGGACGAGCGGCCGAACACTTACCTCCTACCCGCCGAGAACCCGAGCGGGGCCGACCCGGCGACGACCGCCCGCGTGGCGGAGGGACCCGGGAGCCGGGACGGGCAGCCATGTGTCCGGCACGTGCGACCACCGAGCGCGAAGGAGCCAGGGCATGGCATGGGCGACGGCAAATGACGGGGGCGGCAGGTCCGGCGGCGCGCATCTTCGCAGGATGTCGCCGCGGCGTACGGCGGCGCGCCGGGCGGACGTGGAGCAGGTGCTGTGGCTCGCCCGGCTACGGCGAGACTTTCCCGACTGGGCGTTCCTCTTCGACCCGTGGGCCTGCGTCTGGGTGGCGGTCCAGGGGCGTTATCGCATCGAGATGGCCGCCACGGCGAACGCCCTGCATGAATCGCTTCGCAATCAGCGCGCCGGGCGTACGGAAAAGTGAAATGCGCGTCCGCACGGCCGCATGCAACTGGCGAATGCACGGGCAGATGCACTCGCCAGATGTTCCTACGTGGGCGTGCCAGGTCCCGGCCGTGCCGAAATCAACCGACGAGCACCTTGACCGCGGCCGTCATCTCCGCGAGCGCCTTCTTGGCGTCGGCGAAGTACATGCTGGTGCGCGGGTCGGTGTAGAGCTCGTTGTCGATGCCCGCGTAACCGTGGCCCATCGACCGCTTGATCACGATGACGCTCTTGGCCTTGTCGACGTCGAGGATGGGCATGCCCGAGATCGCCGTGCCAGGCCGCCTGGCCGCCGGGTTGGTCACGTCGTTCGCGCCGACGACGAGCGCCACGTCGGTCTGGGGGAACTCCGGGTTGATCTCGTCCATCTCCTTGAGCTGGTCGTAGGGCACGTTCGCCTCGGCGAGCAGCACGTTCATGTGCCCCGGCATCCGGCCGGCGACCGGGTGGATGGCGTACAGGACGTTCACGCCGCGTGCCTCCAGCAGTTCGGCCAGCGAGCGCAGCTCGTGCTGCGCCTGGGCGGCGGCCAGCCCGTACCCGGGCACCACGACCACCCTGGAGGCGTACGCGAGCTGGATGGCGGCGTCATCGGCCGACAGCGACCGCACCTGACCGCCGCCGCCGGCCACGGCCGGGGCCGCGCTGTCACCGGTGCCGAAGCCGCCGACCATGATGTTGGCCAGCGACCGGTTCATGGCGTCAGCCATCAGCTTGGTGAGGATGCCACCGGACGCGCCGACGAGCGCCCCCGCCGTGATGAGCACGGTGTTGCCGACGACGAACCCGGCCATCGCGACCGCGGTCCCGGTGAACGCGTTGAGCAGGGAGATCACGACGGGCATGTCGGCACCGCCGATCGGCATGACCATCGTCACGCCGAAGCCCAGCGCGGCCAGCGCGAGCACGGTGAGCAGCGCCACCCCGCCGCGACCGGCGATGAGGAAGCCGGCGGCCGTCGCCATCCCGGCCACGAGCGCCGCGTTGACGAGCCGGGCGGCGGGAAAGACGACCGGGCGGCTGGCCACCATGCCCTGCAGCTTGCCTGACGCGATCAGCGAGCCGGAGAAGGTCACCGCGCCGATCACGACGTCCAGCGTGATCGGCACCGAAACCTGCGCGGACATGTCCGCCGTTCCCCCGCCCCGGACGACGTCGTGGATCGCGACCAGCGCGGCCGCGCCGCCGCCCACCGCGTTGAACAGGCTCACCAGCTGCGGCATCGCCGTCATCGGCACCCGCCGCGCGGCCAGCAGCCCGGCGGCCGCGCCGAACGCGCCGCCCGCCGCCAGCACGACCCAGGCGACCGGCCGTACGCTTCCCGCGTGCACGAGCACCGCGAACGTCGCGGCCACGGCGGTGACCATGCCGGCGGCCGACAATAGGTTCCCCCGCCGCGCGGTGATCGGCGAGTTCATCAGATGCAGCCCCAGCACGAAGCAGGCCGCGGCGGCCAGGTAGATCAGCCGGATCGTGGTGTCGAAACCACTCATGGGGAGTGCTCCTTGCGGGCGGCGGGGGAGCGGAACATGTCGAGCATCCGGTCGGTGACGACGTAGCCGCCCACCACGTTCATGGCGGCGAACGCGGCGGCCACGAACGCGATCACGTAGCCGGTGGCGTTGTCGGCCGTCAGCGCGATGATCAACGCGCCGGACAGCACGATGCCGTGGATGGAGTTGGCCGCCGACATCAGCGGCGTGTGCAGCGTCGTGGGCACCTTGCTGATGACCTCGAAGCCCACCAGCAGGCTCAGCACGAAGATGCTCAGATCGGTCAGGAACTCGGCGGTCATGCCGTACCTCCGGTCGGGGAACGGTCGGCGGCGTCGCCGCCGGATTCGGCCGCGGGCCGGGGGGCGTCGCCCGCGTGCGCGACGACGACGCCGGCCTGGATCGGGTCGTCGAGGTCGATGGCGATCCGCCCGTCCCTGACGAGATGCCCGAGCAGCGCGCTGACGTTGCGCGCGTACGCGGCCGACGCGGCGCCCGGCATGGTTGCGGGCAGGTTGTCGGCGCCGATCACGGTCACCCCGTTCTCGGTGACGACCGTCTCGCCCGGCACCGAACCGGCGACGTTGCCGCCCTGCTGGCTCGCGGCGATGTCGACCACCACCGAGCCTGGGCGCATCCCCTTGACCGCGGCGTCGGTGACGAGCAGCGGCGGCCGCCGTCCCTTGACCCGCGCTGTGGTGATGACGACATCCTGCTTGACGATGTGCTCGGCCAGCTCGTCCTGCTGGTCGCGCTGCTCCGATTCGGTCAGCGGCCTGGCGTAGCCGCCCTCGCCCGCCGCCGACGCGACCGACTCCAGCTCGATGAAGGCGGCGCCCAGCGAAGCCACCTCGGCGCGCGCCGCGGGGCGCACGTCGTATCCCGTGACGACCGCGCCCAGCCGCCGCGCGGTGCCGATCGCCTGCAGGCCGGCGACGCCGGCCCCGAGCACCAGCACCCGCGCCGGCGGGACCGTCCCCGCCGCCGTGACGAGCAGGGGGAAGAAGCTCTCGTAGGTGTGCGCCGCCAGCACCGCGGCGGCGTATCCGGCCACGTTGTCCTGGGAGGTCAGCGCGTCCATCGACTGCGCGGCGCTGAGCGTACGCGGCAGGCCCTCGAAGTCGACCGCGGTGACGCCGCCGGCGGTCAGCTCGGCCAGCAGGCCGGGGTCGCCGGCCGTGCGCAGGGTGCCGATGACCGCCTGGCCCGGCCGGAGGCTCGCGGCGTCGGGTGTGCCCACGCAGACCACGACGTCGGCCCGCGCGTACAGGTCGGCGGACGGCGTCATCTCGGCGCCCGCGTCGGCGTACGCGGAGTCCGGGAACCGCGCGCCGAGCCCGGCGGCCGGCTCGACCAGCACCGTGTAGCCCGCGTCAGTCAGGCGGCGTACGGCGTCCGGGGTCAGTGCCACCCGCCGTTCGCCCGGCGCCCTTTCTTTGATGACCCCAATGTTGAGCGTGGCCATAGAAATCTCCTCGTCGCTCCCGACGTGTCCGCTCGGCCGCACCCTATCCCGCGGTATGTACCGCTCCGGTCGCGGCCGGCCCGCAATGCCCGAACCGTCCGTGCCGATCAACTCCGCTTCGGACGCCGACCGCTGCCATGCCGTGCCGCGTTGGCGGCGAACGCACGCCAGGAGACGTAGGCGACGATACAGAGGCGAAAGATGGGCGCGAAAAGACGTACGTGAAAAGGAGACCGGAAAACCTCCGCGGCGGTCATCGGCCGAAGCCGCGAGAACGCTTCGTGCGCCCACGCGGCGGGGCGGCCTCCAGCGCGTCGGCGGGCGAGGAGAGCTCGGCGAAGGACGGGGCGGGGACCACCACGAGCGTCGCTCGGGCATGGCGCGCGCAGTAGCCCTGCGTCGAGCCCCTCAGCAGTCGGGACAGCAGGCGGCGCCGTCCCTGGCCGATGACGAGCAGGTCGCCGTCGTGGGCGAGCTCCGTCAGCACCGCGCCCGCATGGCCGTACGGACATGTGGCGGTGGCCTCCGGCCCCGCCGGTCCGGTCATCTCGGCCAGCAGCCTGGCGATCGCTACTGAGCTCCCGCGCTGGATCCCGGCCAGGTCGTCCACCGCGGGAACGGCGGGAACGCCGGGCAACGCGGGCGCCCGGACACCCTCCCGGTCGGGCTGGATCACGTGCGCCACGAGCAACGGCAGGTCACGCAGCCGTGCCTCGCCCACCGCCCAGGCCAGCGCCCATCGGGCGGCGGGAGAGTCGTCGAACCCCACGATGACGCGCGGAGTCTTGGTCCATATCTGCCTCACGGCCGGCGTGCTCCCTGATGGCTCCCTTGGACTTCCCCTTTTCCTCCTCAGTGCATCGGCGGCGGCGCGACGCGGGCAGAGGCATCGTGCTCCCCGGCCGGGGACTTTGGTCCTTCGCACGGTGCGTAGCCGTCCCGGCCCGGTCGGTGGAACACCCGTGTCCGTTGCGGCGGCCCGAGGTCCCCTCGGGCTGGGGACCTTTGCCGCTGATGCCGGCGGCCGGCAGCGGCGCACCCTGCGAATATGCGCACTTCGATGCGCGCCCGAGCTGCGCGCGTCGGACCAAAAAACGAACCGGCCGGTGAAACGGCGAGGAAACGAGGGGAGGTCGTCGTGAACGTGATCATGCCGTACCACGGGGCGGCGATACGCTCCGGCTCTTGGGACGGCGGCCAGCACGCCGACCGCAGCCGCGAGCTCAGGCGCGCCAATGGCGCGGACACCCGCGCCACGCGCGGCGACGGTCTGCCCGACGCGCGCAGCGTGTTGGCGGTGGTCGGGCGTCCCGGCGACGAGGCGACCTATCTCGGTGCCCTGCTGGACGCCTTCCGCGCCGGCGGCACGGAGGTGAGCGCGCTCGCCTTGACCACGGGCGAGGTCGCGCCCGGGCAGGGCGGTAGCGAGAGCAGGTCGCCCACCGTGAACCACTCCTCCGAGTTCGAGGTCTCGGCACTGGTGCTGCGGGTCACCCACCGGCTGATGGCCGACTATCCCGATGGCGGCCTCGCCGCGATTCCGGCGCACGAACGCGTGCGGGGGATCGTCGGCATGATCCGGCGGTGTTCGGCCGACCTGCTGCTCACCGCGGACTCGGCGGGCGTCGATCCGCTGGTGCTGGAGACGACCTGCGCGGCCGGCCGGGCGGAAGGTGTCCCGGTGCTGGCATGGACGCTGCCCGCGGGCGTCGCTGACGAGGTGCGCGCCGCCGGCGGCCTCGGCGTTCCTGACCACCCGCTGTGGCGTGCCGACCTCATGCTCAAGGTCTCGCGCCGGGCGCAGCGCCGGGCGATGCGGGCCCACCGCAGCCTGGGGGACGCGTCGCCCGCCCACCTGGTACGCCTCGACGTGCAGGGCGACCGGGAGTGGCTGCGCTGGCTGGTGCTGCCCGCTTCGCCGGCGGGCGGCCGGGAGGGGTGATCGGGATGCTGGTCCGGGAGGTGATGACGGAGCCCGTGGTGGCGCTCCCGCCCACCGCGACCCTCAAGCAGGCCATCAAGCTGCTGTACGAGCGGGACATCACGGCCGCGCCCGTGGTGAACGGATACGGGCACATCATCGGGATCATCAGCGAGATGGACCTGCTGCGCGGCGAGTTCGCGGCCGGGCCGCCGGTCGCGGCCAGGCCGGCGTCCGAGCGGGAGGGACCGCCGGCCCGCCAGGTCGGGGACGTGATGACGCGGCATGTCATGACGGTCAGGGAACAGACCGACGTCGCGGAACTGGCCGAGCTGATGATGTCGACGGGCGTGAAGAGCGTGCCCGTCGTGCGCACCGGCCGGCTCGTCGGCATCGTCAGCCGGCGCGACCTGATGGGCGTGCTCGCCCGCAGTGATGAGCGGATCCGCGACGACGTCGTCCAGGCGCTGGCCGACTACGCGGCCGGCGAGCCGTCCTGGGAGGTGGCGGTACGGGACGGCGTGGTCGAGCTGAGCGGCGGTGGTGACGACGCGGCCGAGTACCTCGCCGACGTGATCATCCGAACGGTTCCCGGAGTCGTCCGTGTCCTCCATGTCCCATGAGATGAGCGGCCGGCGCGGGCGCAAGGGACCTTGGTCCCCGGCGGGAAGGGCATGCGGCTCTGTCGAGCGCGCGCGTCGACTGCCGATGCTTGACTGCATGCCCGAGGCGTCCGGTATCGGCATCGAGCCCCGTGGTGGCGAGGCCCGCGGGGCCGCCAGTTCAGGAGGCCGGTGATCGGCGTGTGCCTGGGGATTCCCGGACGTGTGGTCGAACTGACCGACGACGGGCTGCGTATGGGAGTCGTCGACTTCGGCGGGATCCGCCGCGAGGTCTGCCTCGCCTACGCGCCAGAAACGCAGCTGGGCGACTACGTCATCGTGCACGTCGGCTTCGCGATCAGCCGTGTGGACGAGGTGGAGGCCGCGCGGACCCTGGAGGTCATCCGTGCCATCCCCGACGCGCTCGAGGCCGAACTGGGAGAGGCCGCGCCATGAAGTATCTGGACGAGTACCGTGACCCGGCGCTGGCCAGGCGGCTGCTCGCCGACATCCACGCCACCGCCACCCGCCCCTGGACGATCATGGAGGTGTGCGGCGGCCAGACGCACACGATCGTGCGGCAGGGCATCGACGAGCTGCTGCCGGACGGCGTCCGCATGATCCACGGCCCCGGCTGCCCGGTGTGCGTCACGCCGCTGGAAATGATCGACAAGGCCCTGTCGATCGCCGCCTGGCCGGACGTGATCTTCACGAGCTTCGGCGACATGCTGCGGGTTCCCGGCACGTCGACCGACCTGCTCGCGATGAAGGCGCGGGGCGCGGACGTACGTGTCGTCTACACGCCGCTGGACGCGGTGGACATCGCCGCCGCCAACCCGGACCGGCAGGTGGTCTTCTTCGCCGTCGGCTTCGAGACGACGGCGCCGGCGAACGCGATGGCCGTGCTGCGCGCCGACGCGCTCGACCTGTCCAACTTCAGCATGCTGGTCAGCCATGTGCTCGTGCCGCCGGCGATGACGTCGATCCTCGATTCGGCCGCGAACGAGGTCCAGGCTTTCCTGGCCGCCGGGCACGTGTGCGCGGTCATGGGCTGGACCGAGTACGAGCCCATCGCCGCCCGCTACCGGGTGCCGATCGTCGTCACCGGATTCGAGCCGCTCGACCTGCTCGAAGGCATCCTCATGGCCGTGCGCCAGCTCGAGGAGGGACGGCACGAGGTCGAGAACCAGTACGCCAGGGCGGTCCGCCGGGACGGCAACGCCACGGCCCGCGCCGCGATGCGCACCGTCTTCCGGGTGACCGAGCGGATGTGGCGCGGCATCGGCGAGATCCCGGCCAGCGGCCTTACCCTTACGCCGGATTTTGCCCGTTTCGACGCGGAGCGGCGGTACGGTGTGGCCGCGCTCACCGCGGACGAGAACCCGGCCTGCATCGCCGGGAAGATCCTGCAGGGCACCAAGATCCCCACCGACTGCACCGCGTACGGCACCATCTGCACCCCGCGGCACCCGCTCGGCGCGCCCATGGTGTCGACCGAAGGCACCTGCGCGGCCTTCCACAACGCCGGACGGAGATGACCGAGCATGACGGACGACCGACGATGACGGACGACCAACGATGACGATGGACCCGCTGACCGCCGCCTGTCCGCTGCCGCTGGCCGAGACCGAGCGCGTGTTGCTCGGGCACGGCTCAGGTGGTCGGCTCATGGCCGAGCTGCTCGCCGGCGTCATCGCGCCCGAGCTGGGCCTCGATGGGCCCGCCGAGGACGCGGCGATCGTCGGCCTCGGCGCGGGGGCCGGCCCGGCGGGCGACGCGGAGGTGGTCGTGAGCACGGACTCGTTCGTCGTCACGCCGCGCGCCTTTCCCGGCGGCGACATCGGGGAGCTCGCCGTCAACGGCACCGTGAACGACCTCGCGATGCGGGGCGCCCGCCCGGTCGGGCTGTGCCTGGCGTACATCATCGAGGAGGGGTTGTGCCTCGACGAGCTGCGCGGCATCACCGCGTCGGCGGCGCGCGCGGCGCGCGCGGCCGGGGTGCGCGTCGTGTCGGGGGACACCAAGGTGGTGGGGCACGGGGCGGCGGACGGTCTCTACATCACCACGACCGGCTTCGGCGTGCGGCTGCCGGGCGCCGAGGTCTCCGCCGCGGGCGCTCGCCCGGACGACGTCGTGCTGGTCTCCGGGCCGATCGGGCTGCACGGCACGGCCATCCTCAGCGTCCGGGAGGGGCTGGGGTTCGACGGGGAGATCGCGTCGGACACCCGGCCGCTGCACGACCTCGTCGCCGCCATGATCGAGGCCGGCGGGGCGGACGTGCACGCGCTGCGCGACCCCACCCGCGGCGGCCTGGCGAGCGCCCTGGTCGAGCTGGCCGAGACGTCGGGCGTCGGCGTCGAGGTGGACGAGGGCGCGATCCCGGTCCCCGGCACGGTCGCCGCCGCCTGCGAGCTACTCGGGCTCGATCCGCTGCACGTGGCCAACGAGGGCTGCCTGGTCGCGTTCGTCGCGCCCGAAGCGGCCCTCGAGGTGCTGGCCGCGATGCGCGCCCATCCCGCCGGCGCGCAGGCACGTCCGATCGGCAGGGCGGTCGCGGCCAAGCCAGGCATGGTCCGCATGCACACGCTGGTAGGCGCGACCAGGGTCGTGGACATGCTCGTCGGCGAGCAGCTTCCGCGCATCTGCTGAGCCGGCCGCCGCCCGCCGGCCGCCCGCCACCGCCGGCGTGCGCATGGCTGGGATGCGCATGGTCCCAGGAGGAAGGGACCTTCGCCGCTGATGCGGGCCGCGCCCCGCGATGAAGGATCGAGGTGACACGGCCGGGCACGACGGGTCCCGGAACGACAGGGCCCGGTGAAAGGGGGACGCCGGCATGGCGGTTGCCACGGGAAGGGCGCCGGTCGAAGTGGGCGAGCGCGTGGTGTTCCCGGCCGAGGCCATCGACGAGCTGATCCAGGCATTGCGCGTGGCCGGGTACCAGGTGGCCGGGCCGACGGTCCGCGACCAGGCGATCGTCCTCGCCGAGATCACCTCGGCGGACGAGCTGCCGTGGGGCTGGGGGGTGACCCTCGCCGGCGGCACGTACCGGCTGCGGCGGCGCGCCGATCGTGCCGCGTTCTCCCATTCGGCCGGGCCGCAGGCGTGGAAGCCGTTCCTCCACCCCGCCCGGGTTCCGCTGTGGTCGGCCGACCGCGACGGCGCCATCGAACCGGCCGGCGATGGGCAGGACGGGGCGGGGCCGCCGCGGTACGCCTTCCTGGGCGTGCGGCCGTGCGATCTGCGCGCGATCGAGATCCAGGACCGGGTCCTCATGGGCGGCCGGTACGCGGACTCGACGTACGCGGGCCGGCGCTCCCGGGCCTTCATCGTCGTGGTGAACTGCGTCGAGCCCGGCGAGACCTGCTTCTGCGTGTCGATGGGCACCGGACCCGGTGCCGACCGTGGTTACGACATCGCGCTCACCGAGATCGTCGGCGACGGCGAGGGCGAGGGCGAGGGCGAGGGCGTCGGCGACGGCCGCGGCGCGCGGGGCGGGCACCGGTTCGTGGCCGAGGCGGGCTCCGCCGGCGGGGCGGAGATCCTCGCCCAGGTCGCCTACGCGAGCGCGGACGAGCCGTCGATCGAAGCCGCCCGCGCCGGCGTCGCCGCGGCGGCCGGCCGGATGGGCCGCGCCATGGACACCGACGGGCTGCCCGAGATGCTCGCGGCCACCAGGGAGGCCGCGCGCTGGGACGAGGTCGCCGACCGCTGCCTCACCTGCGGCAACTGCACGATGGTCTGCCCCACCTGCTTCTGCACGGGCGTCGAGGACGTGACCGACCTGACCGGCGACCACGCGGAGCGATGGCGCACCTGGGCCTCCTGCTTCGACATCGACTTTTCCTACGTGCACGGCGGGAGCGTCAGGACGTCCGCCAAGAGCCGATACCGCCAGTGGCTGACGCACAAGCTGGGCACCTGGCACGACCAGTTCGGATCCTCGGGATGTGTCGGCTGCGGCCGCTGCATCGTGTGGTGTCCGGTCGGGATCGACCTCACCGAAGAGGTCGCCGCGCTGCGGGAGGAACTGTGACTCCGCCACTGCTCGAACACCCCTTCCTCGCCGGGTTGCCGCACGCGGCCGAGCTGACCGGCCGGGCCAGGCTCGTCGAGTTCCCGCGCGCCGGCAGGCTGTTCGACGAGGGCGCCAGGGCCGACCGGTTCTGGCTGATCCAGACCGGCAAAGTCGCCCTCGACCTGCACGTGCCGGGACGGGCGGACGTGGTGATCGAGACGCTCGGGGACGGCGACGTCGTCGGGTGGTCGTGGCTGTTCCCGCCGTACGCCTGGCATTTCGGGGCCAGGGCGGTGGCCGACACCACCGCGGTGGAGTTCGACGCCGCCGCCGTACGGGCCGTCTGCGACGCCGACCCGGTGCTCGGGCAGGCGCTCCTGCGGCGGTTCCTCGGCGTGATGTGCGACCGGCTGCAGGCCGCCAGGATCCGGCTGCTCGACCTGTACGCCAGGGACCCCTACCTCGAAACCCCGCCGGCGACGCCGCCTTCGGGGCCGCCGCCTGCCACCGCCCCGGCCGCCGGGAGCCGGCCGTGACCGCGATGCTGCCCGCGCCGTACCGCGTCATCGACCGCCACGAGGAGACCTACGACACCGTCACGCTGCGGCTCGAACCGGTCGGCGCCGCGATCCCCGACTTCCGGCCCGGGCAGTTCACCATGCTGTACGCGTTCGGCGTCGGCGAGGTGCCCATCTCGATCAGCGGCGACGGGAGTGGCGGCGGCCGGACCGCCGGCGGCGACGGCGCCGGCCCCGTCCTGGTGCAGACGCTGCGCGCGGTCGGCGCCGTGACGCGGGCGCTGTGCGACGCACGGCCGGGAATGACGGTCGGCGTGCGCGGCCCGTACGGGAGCGACTGGGACGTCGCGGGCGCGGCCGGCCAGGACCTCGTGATCGTCGCGGGCGGCATCGGGCTCGCCCCGCTGCGTCCCGTCGTGCTCGCGGCCCTCGCCGACCGGGACCGCTACCGCCGCGTGGTGCTCCTCGTGGGCGCCAGGACGCCGCGGGACCTGCTGTTTCCCGCCGAGATCGCCGCCTGGCGCGAACGCGGGATCGAGGTCGCCGTCACGGTGGACCAGGCCGACGCCGGGTGGACCGGCGATGTGGGCCTGGTGACCGCCCTGGTCGACCGCGCGGTCTACGACCCCGCCCGATGCGCGGCGTTCGTGTGCGGGCCCGAGGTGATGATGCGGTTCACCGCGCGCTCGCTGCTGCGCAGGGGTGTGCCGGCGCACCGGATCAGGGTCTCCCTGGAACGCGACATGAAATGCGGCGTCGGGCTGTGCGGGCACTGCCAGCTCGGCCCGCTGCTGGTGTGCAGGGACGGTCCCGTCGTCCGCTACGACGGCGTCGCCGATCTGATCGTCGTCAAGGAGCTGTAGGAGACCGCCGGAGCCGCGTGAGCCATGGAGAGCGTAGAGATCCGAGAGGAGCGGCGATGACCCCGCCGACGCTGGCCGTGTGGAAGTTCGCCTCGTGCGACGGGTGCCAGCTGACCTTGCTCGACTGCGAGGACGAGCTGCTGGCGCTGGCCGGCGAGGTCGAGATCGCGCATTTCCTGGAGGCGTCGAGCGCGGTCGCCGACGGCCCGTACGACCTGTCGCTGGTCGAGGGATCGATCACCACGGCCGCGGACGCCGAACGGATCAGGCACGTGCGCGAGATCTCGCGGACGCTCGTCACGATCGGCGCGTGCGCCACGGCGGGCGGCATTCAGGCGCTGCGCAACTTCGGGGACGTCGCCGAGTTCACGTCGGTGGTGTACGCCAGGCCCGAGTACATCAGCACGCTCGCCACGTCGACGCCGATCGCGGCGCACGTGCCCGTCGACTTCGAGCTGCGCGGCTGCCCGATCGACAAGCGCCAGCTGCTCGAGGTGTTGACGGCCTTCCTGCACGGCCGCCGGCCGAACACGCCGGCGCACAGCGTCTGCCACGAGTGCAAGGCCCGCGGCACGGTGTGCGTCATGGTGGCGCACGGCACGCCCTGCCTCGGTCCGGTCACCCACGCCGGCTGCGGCGCCATCTGCCCGGCGTACGGGCGCGGCTGCTACGGGTGCTTCGGGCCGATGGAGTCGCCCAACCCGCGGTCGCTGACGACCTGGCTGGGCGCGCGGGGGGTGCCGGACGGCGAGCTGGACCGGGTGTTCGCCACGTTCAACGTCGCCGCGTTCGACGCGGTTTCCACCGGGGCGGCTTCCACGAAGGATGGTCATGACGCATCGCAATGACCGCACCCTCTCGGTCGGCGCGCTGGCCCGCGTCGAGGGCGAGGGCGCGATGTACGTGAAGGTGACGGGTCGCGAGGTCGAGGAGGTGCGGCTCGACATCTACGAGCCGCCGCGGTTCTTCGAGGCGTTCCTGCGCGGCCGGGCGCACACGGAACCGCCCGACATCACCGCCCGCATCTGCGGCATCTGCCCGGTGGCGTACCAGATGAGCGCGTGTCTGGCGATCGAGGATGCCTGCGGGGTGCACGTGGACGGCCAACTGGCGGCGCTGCGCCGGCTGCTGTACTGCGGCGAGTGGATCGAGAGCCACGCGCTGCACATCTACCTGCTGCACGCGCCCGACTTCCTCGGATATCCGAGCGCGGTCGCGATGGCCCGCGACCATCGGGAGGTCATGGAGCGCGGCCTGGCCCTCAAGAAGGCGGGCAACGCCATCCTCGAGCTGCTCGGCGGCCGGGCCATCCACCCGATCAACGTGCGGGTCGGCGGCTTCTACCGCGCGCCGGCGCGGGCCGAGCTGGCCCCGCTGGCCGAGACGCTGCGCCGGGCCCGCGACGACGCGCTGGAAACCGCCGCGTGGGTGGCCGGCTTCGACTTCCCCGACCTCACCATCGACCACGAGCTGCTCGCGGTCAGCGAGCCCGGCACGTACGCGATCGAGCGCGGTGGCCTGCGCACCGCGAGTGGGCTCGCCTTCCCCGCCGCCGCCTTCCAGGACCATGTCGTCGAGGAGCAGGTGCCGCACTCGACCGCGCTGCACGCCACGCTCGACGGCAGGCGGTACCTGACCGGCCCGCTGGCCCGTTACGAGCTGAGCGGCCACCGGCTGTCCCCGCTCGCCAGGGAGGCGGCCACGGCGGCCGGTCTCGGCGCGCGCTGCCGCAACCCGTTCCGCAGCGTCATCGTGCGGGCCGTCGAGGTCGTCTACGCGGTCGACGAGGCGTTGCGGATCATCGCCGGGTACGAGCCGCCGCCGCGGCCGTACGTCGAGGTGCCGCCGCGCGCCGGCACCGGCTACGGGGTGACCGAGGCGCCGCGCGGAACCCTCTTCCACCGCTACGACCTGGACGCCGACGGCATGATCACGGCGGCGGTCATCACCCCGCCCACGTCGCAGAACCAGGCCGCGATCGAGGCGGACCTGCGGGCGTTCGTCCAGGACAGGATCGACCTGGACGACGTGATGCTGACCGCCAGGTGCGAGCAGGCCATCCGCAACTACGACCCGTGCATCTCCTGCTCGACGCACTTCCTCGACCTGACGGTGGACCGCTCGTGACCGGGGCTGCCGTCGTCATCGGCGTGGGCAACGAGTTTCGCAGGGACGACGGCGTCGGGCCGCGGGTGCTGGGCCTACTCGAGGAACTGGCCCGCGAAATGCCCGGCGTGCGGCTGGCCGGATGCGACGGCGAACCGGCCCGGCTCATCGGCCTCTGGGAGGGCGCCGAGCTCGCCGTGGTGGTGGACGCCGTGCGCGGCGACCGGCCTGGCCGTATCCACGAACTCGACCTGCGGACGGCCGGCCGGCACCGGTCGAGCCCGAGCAGCCATGCGTTGGGGCTCGGAGCCGCGATCGAGCTGGCCGCCGCTCTTGACCGGCTGCCGGCGCGGTTGGCGATCATCGCGGTGGAGGCCGACGATTTCCGCATCGGCACCGGGCTGAGTCCGCTGGTGGCCGACGCCTTGCCGGCCGTCGCCGCCCGGGTCGCCCGCGTCGTCCGTGCCGCACGCGCCGCCGGCGGTGGGCCGGCGGACGCCGGACGCCGGGCCGAGCCCGGGTCCGGGCCCGGGCGGCGGTAGGCCGAACGTCCCGATCCTGCCATGCCGTTCGCCTCTCCTTTCGATGGCGGGGGCTTGGTGTGCTGGAGGCGGCCGCCAGGGACACCAGAAGGCCAACGACAGGCCAACGAAAGCCCAGAGACAGGCCAAGGAAAGGCCAGGGACAGGCCGCAGAGGGCCTGACCGGCGAAGGGGGACCGCATGGATGCCGGCACGTCATCGTTCGCCCTGCTGACCGACGGCACCACGATCGAGATCCGGGAGGCCGGACAGGACGACAGGGAGTCCGTCCGCGCGCTGCACGCGGGTCTCTCCCGGGAAAGCCTTTACCTGCGGTTCTTCTCGATCAATCCGCGGCTGGCAGAACAGATCGCCGACCGGATCTGCCGGCCGCCGGACTCCGGGCACGCGGCGCTCCTGGCGTTGCTGCGCGGCACCGTGATCGGGGTGGCCGGCTACGAGCGCATCGACGGGGAGCCGGGGACCGCCGAGATCGCGATGGCCGTCGCCGACCACATGCACCACAGGGGCGTCGGCACGCTGCTGCTCGAGCACCTCGGCGCGCTCGCCCACCACCGCGGCGTCCGCGAGTTCCGCGCCGACACGCTCGCCGACAACCACGCCATGCTCAGGCTGCTGGCGGGCGCCGGACTCCCGCTGCGCCGCCGGCTGGCGGCAGGCGTGATCGAGTCGCACGTCCCGCTGGCCGCCGACGAACACTACCTGGAGACCGTCGCGGCGCGGGAGGGCAGGGCCGACGTGGAGAGCCTGCGGCACCTGCTGCGCCCGGCCTCGGTCGCGGTCGTCGGGGCGGGCCGCGACCCGGCGTCGGTCGGCCACTCGATCTTGCGCAACGCGGCCACGTACGGCTTCACTGGCTCGCTGTACGCGGTGAACCCGCACGCGTCGGAGATCGCGGGGGTGCCGTGCTACCCCTCGGTCCGCGACCTGCCGGAGCCGCCCGAGCTCGCCGTGGTGGTGGTTCCCGCGGCCGGGGTGCTCGGAGTGGCCGAGGACTGCGGGCGCCGCGGCGCCAGAGGACTCGTGGTGATCACCTCAGGCCTGGGCAAGGAGACCGGCGCCCGGCTGCTGGCGATCTGCCGCGAGTACGGGATGCGGCTGGTCGGCCCCAACTGCTTCGGCGTCGCCAACACCGAACGGGAGATCCGCCTCGACGCCACGTTCTTCGCCCGGCATCCGGTGCCCGGCCGGGCCGGGGTCGTTGTCCAGTCCGGCGGCGTCGGGATCGCGGTCGCCGAGCACCTGTCGCGGCTGGGGATCGGGGTCTCCACGTTCGCCTCTGTCGGCGACAAGTACGACGTGAGCAGCAACGACATGCTCATGTGGTGGGCCGCCGACCAGGCGACGACGCTCGCCGTCCTCTACGTCGAGTCCTTCGGCAACCCGCGCAAGTTCGCCCGTACCGCCCGGCGGGTGGGCGCGACGATGCCGATCCTCACCGTCCCGGCCGGGCTGTCGGCGCCCGGGCAGCGGGCCGCCGGCTCGCACACCGCGGCGGCGGCGACGGCCGCGCTCGTCCAGCAGGCGCTGTTCGACCAGGCCGGCATCATCACCGCCGGCGGGCTCGGCGAACTGCTCGACGTCGCGGCGTTCCTCGCCTTCCAGCCCGTCCCCGCGGGGCCGCGCGTCGCCGTCGTCTCCAACGCCGGGGGCGCGGCCGTGCTCGCCGCCGACGCCTGCGTGGCGGCCGGGCTCACCGTGCCGGCCCTGCCCGCTCCGCTGCGGCACCGGCTGGCCGAGGTGCTGCCGCGGGGGGCGGCGACCGGGAACCCGGTGGACACCACCGCGACCGCGCCGCCCTCCCGCCTGCGTCGCGCCATCGAGATCCTGGCCAGGAGCGACGAGGTCGACGCCGTCCTCGCCGTCGTGGTCCCGACGGCGGTCGGCGATCTCACCACGGCGGTCGTCAGCGCGCAGGCGGGGGACAAGCCGCTGTCGCTGGTGGCCCTGCACCAGACCGAGGGGGTCAGCGTACGGCCGGGGCCGCACCGCGGGGTCCCCTCCTACGGCGCGCCCGAGGCGGCGGCGCGGGCGCTGGGCCGCGCCTGGTCCTACGGCAGGTGGCGGAGCAGACCGCCGGGGGCCATCCCCGAGTTCACCGACGTCGGGACGGGCGAGGCCAAGAAGATCTTGGCGGACTTCCTGGCGGCACACCCGGATGGCGGCTGGCTGCCGCCCGAACGGGCGCTCCGGCTGCTGGGGTGCTACCGGCTGCCGCTGATCGACTGGCGCTGGGTGGAGATGGGCGCCGCCGCGGCCGCGCCCAGTGAGAGCACGGGCGTCGAGAGCACGACCGAGACCCCGACCGAGACCCCGACCGTCGAGGACGCCGTCGAGGACGCGGTCGCCGCCGCTGCCGCCGAGCTCGGCGGACGGGTCGCGCTGAAGGCGCACGTGCCCGAGGTGATCCACAAGAGCAGGGCCGGCGCGGTGGAGCTCGACCTGCGCGGCGAGGGCGACGTCCGCAAGGCCTACCGCCGGCTGGCCGAGCACTTCGGCGAGCGGCTGCTCGGCGTCGTGGTCCAGCGGATGGCCGCCGACGGCGTGGAGCTGCTGCTCGGCGCGGTGCAGGAGCCGGTGTTCGGACCGCTGGTGGTGTTCGGCCTCGGCGGCACGGCCACCGAGGCGCTGGACGACCGCGCCGCCCGGTTGGCGCCGCTCACGGACGGTGACGCCGCCGACCTCATCGAGTCGGTACGCGTCGCGCCGCTGCTGCTGGGCGAGCGCGGCGCCGCGGGCGTGGACGTGCCCGCCCTGCGGGAGGCCGTCCTGCGGCTGTCCCAGCTCGTCGACGAGTTGCCCGAGGTGGCGGAGCTCGACCTCAATCCGGTGATCGCCCGCGCGGACGGGATGGTCGCCGTCGATGCCAGGGTGCGGGTGGTGCCGGCCCCGACGCGCGATCCGTACCTGCGGCGGCTACGCTGAGTAGGAAACCAGAGGCATCTGGGCATTCAGGGTCTTTGGTCACTTTCAAACGTCGTTTTTGCGGGTGATTATGGGCGGGGAGTCCGAGCGTTCCGAGGAGAATGGGACCGTGCCCAAGGATTCGTCGGCGGAAATCATGCGCGGCCCGTTGCTCCCGCACATGCGGCTGGATGAGCTCCTCGCGGAGCTGCAATCCCGCCTCGAGGCGGTGCTGGCCACCCGCGACCGGACGCACGCGCTGCTCGAGGCCGTGGTCGCGATCGGCTCCGACCTCGACCTGCCGACGATGCTGCGCCGCATGGTCGAGGCGGCGACGACGCTGGTCGACGCCTCCTACGGCGCCCTCGGCGTGATCGGCGAGGGCGGCAACAGCCTGATCGAGTTCATCCCGGTCGGGCTCAGCGAGGAGCAGATACGCCGGATCGAACACTGGCCGCACGGCCTCGGCATCCTCGGCCTGTTGATCAAGGAGCCCGAGCCGCTGCGGCTGAACGACATCGGGGAGCATCCTGAGTCCTACGGCTTCCCGCCCGGCCACCCGCCCATGCGGACGTTTCTCGGCGTTCCGATCAGGGTGCGGGGCGAGGCTTTCGGCAACCTTTACCTGACCGAGAAACGCGACGGCGCCGAGTTCGACGAAGAGGACGAGAGCGTCGTCACCGCGCTGGCCACGGCCGCCGGCGTCGCGATCGAGAACGCCAGGCTGTACGACGAGGTCCGGCGCAGGGAGCAGTGGCTGGACGCCTCGTCGGAGGTGACCAGGGCGCTGCTCACCGGCACCGACCGGCGTGAGGTGTTCGCCCTGGTGGCCCGGCGCGCCAGGGAGATGACCGAGGCCGACACCGCCGTGGTGGCGCTGTCGGAGGACGACGGCACGACCCTGACCGTGCAGGCCGCCGACGGCGCGTACGCGGAGGCGCTCCAGCGCCTTCGCCTGCCGCTCGACGGGTCCCTGCCGTCCCAGGTGCTGCGCGCCGGCCGCCCGCTGACGGTCGACGACGTCCGCGAGGACCCGGCGATCGCCGAGGCACTCGGCACCACTCCGATCGGGCCCGCCCTGATGGTCCCGCTCGGCGCCGGCGGAGCCGTCTACGGGATGCTGGCCGTCGCGGTGTCCCAGGGCGACGCCCCCTTCTCCGTGGGGGCGGGGCGCATGCTGCAGGCCTTCGGCGAGCAGGCCGGGATCGTCCTCGAACTGGCCGAACGCCGGGCCGACGCGGAACGGCTGACGATGCTCGAAGACCGCGACCGGATCGCCAAGGACCTGCACGACCTGGTGATCCAGCGGCTGTTCGCGACCGGCATCACGCTGTCGGGCGCGGCCAGGCTCACCACCAGGCCCGAGGTGGCCAGCCGGATCCAGCACACGATCGACGATCTTGACGACACCATCCGCCAGATCCGGTCGACGATCTTCGCGCTGCAGACCCCGCCGGGTGAGGAGCTGGCCGGGCTGCGCTCGCAGGTCCTGGCCGTGGTACGGGCCGCCGAGGAGCCCCTCGGTTTCCCGCCGACCGTGTCGATGGAAGGGCTGCTCGACACGGCCGTGCCCGAGGACGTGGCCGAGCAGCTCCTGGCGGTGCTGCGCGAGGCGCTGTCCAACGTCTCCAGGCACGCCGCGGCCACCAAGGTCTTCGTGACCGTCGAGGCGCGGGGTGACCTGCTGCTGCGTGTCGTGGACAACGGCGTGGGCATCAAGCCAGGCGGGCACCGCGGCGGTCTGCGGAACATGGCCGAGCGGGCGAGGTCGCTCGGTGGCGAGTGCACGGTGAACCCGCGCGAGCAGGGCGGCACCCTCGTGGAGTGGCGGGTGCCGTTGCCGGGGGAACCCGACTGATCCCGCGGCTCGCGTACGAACGAGTCAGCCGAGCCCGCCGCGCGACCCGGGGTCGGAACCCCCGTTCGACCCGGGGTTCGATCTGCCGTTCGACGCCGCTTCCTGGCTTGCGGTCAGCCGGCTTTCCGGTGCCCCGCGGGCCGCGCCGCCCGCCGGTGCGTTGTCGGGGCGGTGGCGCAGGTCGGGGATGCGGCGGCCGCTGACATGCTCGGGCCGGATCCGGATGAAGCGATCGCGGTCGCCGGGCGCCCAGGTCCGCAGCGGAAGCCGCGCGAGCCGCGCGACCTCCTCCGGATCGCGGACCGACTGCGCCCTGCCCACGAGGGTCACCGACCAACCGGTCCTTGCCTGGTGGTCGAACTCGTCGACCTCGAAGGCGACGACAGCGTTGCGGGTGGCGGCCGCGAGCTTGCTTCCCTGTGCGGTCCTGATGATCACGCTGCCGTCTTCGACCAGGAAGTTGACCGGTTGGACGGCCGGCAGGGCCCGATCGGTGAAGACGATCCGGCCGATCGGCATGCTGGCGGCAAGCGCAAGGCACTCCTCGGGGGAGAGTACTTCGAGCTCAGCGTCGACGTTCACGTTGTACAGCCTCGTTGACGGGTTCTGGGGTGGACAGGCGCTAAGGTCCCCCGCCGGTCAGGACTTTGGAGCGTTTTCCTCGTGCAGCCGGGCGGCCAGCGCGGCCGCCTGGGTGCGGCGCTGCATGCCCAGCTTGGCGAACAGGCTGGAGACGTAGTTCTTCACGGTCTTCTCGGCGATGAACAGCCGCTCGCCGATCTGCCGGTTGGTCAGCCCCTCGCCGATGAGTTCGAGGATCTTCCGCTCCTGATCCGACAGGTCGGACAGCGGATCCTTCCGCGTCACGTCGCGCCGCAGCCGTTCGAGCATCTGGGCGGTGCTGCGCGGGTCGAGCAGCGACTGGCCCGACGCGACCGTCTTGATCGCGCCCACCAGGTCGCTTCCGTGGATCTCCTTGAGGACGTAGCCGGCGGCTCCGGCCATCACGGCGTCGAACAGCGCCTCCTCGTCGGCGAAGGAGGTGAGCATCAGGCAGGCCACCTCGGGCATGCGGGAGCGGATCTCGCGGCACACGGTGACGCCGTCGCCGTCCGGCAGCCGTACGTCCAGCACGGCGACGTCCGGCCGGGCGGCCGGGATGCGCGCGATGGCCTGGTCGGCCGTCCCCGCCTCGCCCACCACTTCGATGCCCTCTTCGATGGCGAGCATCGATGCGACCCCCCGCCGTACGACTTCGTGATCGTCGAGCAGGAAGACGCGAATCGGATCAGTCATGTAGAGCTCCTCAACTCAGCCTCAAGGCTAGTCGTGAAGATCAGTCACGTTGTCTGACCAAAAGTCACCCTCGCGACGGGCCAAAGGTCCCGTTACCCAAGTTTTACCCATCCTTGCCGGTTGAACGACGCCGGTTCCGATGGCCCGCCGCGACGGGACCAAGGGCCCTACGGCCACATCCGGCACGCGGAGATCGTGGGACCACCTGCCCGTGCGCGAGAGGGGACCGTCCGTGAACGCGCTGGACCTTGCCAGATGGCAGTTCGGCATCACCACCGTCTACCACTTCATCTTCGTTCCGCTCACCATCGGCCTGTCCATCCTCGTGGCCGGTATGCAGACGGCCTGGTATCGCACCAAGAACCCGGTCCATCTGCGGATGACCAAGTTCTTCGGCAAGCTCTTCTTGATCAACTTCGCGATGGGCGTCGTCACCGGCATCGTGCAGGAGTTCCAGTTCGGCATGAACTGGTCCGACTATTCCAGATTCGTCGGTGATGTCTTCGGCGCCCCGCTCGCCATGGAGGGGTTGCTCGCGTTCTTCCTCGAGTCGACCTTCCTCGGGCTGTGGATCTTCGGCTGGGACAAGCTCTCGCCGCGCCTGCACCTGGCGACGATCTGGCTTGCCGCGATCGGCACGAACATCTCCGCGTACTTCATCCTCGCGGCCAACTCCTGGATGCAGCACCCGGTCGGGTACCGCATCAATCCGCAGACGCACCGCGCCGAGCTGACCAGCATCTGGAAGGTCCTCACCAACTCAACGGCGCTGGTGACCTTTCCGCACGTGATCTTCGGCGCGTTCCTGACCGCCGGGGTCTTCCTCATCGGTGTCAGCGCGTGGCACCTCAAGCGCCGCGAGCGCGCCGCGGAGACCGAGCGCGCCGTGGAGACGGGGCTGTTCCGGCGGACGCTGCGGCTGGGTCTGATCACGTCGTTCGTCGCGATCGTCGGCGTGAGCGTCACCGGCGACATCCAGGCGCGGATCATGGACACCCAGCAGCCGATGAAGATGGCCGCCGCCGAGGCGCTGTACGAAACGTCGGCGCCGGCGTCGTTCTCGCTGTTCACCATCGGGTCGCTGAGCGGCTCGGAGGAGGTGTGGAGCGTCCGGGTGCCGCGCCTGCTCTCGCTCATGGCCAAGGCGAGCCCTGACGGCCAGGTCGCCGGGATCAACGACATCCAGCGGCAGTACGAGCAGCGGTACGGTCCCGGGAGCTACAAGCCGTACATCCCGGTGACGTACTGGTCCTTCCGGCTGATGATGGGGTTCGGGTTCCTCGCCGGGCTGCTCGCGCTGGGCGGCCTGTGGCTGACCCGCCGCGGCCGGCTCCCGACCGGCCGGTGGTTCTACCGGGCCGGGCTGGCGTCGCTCGCGCTGCCGTACCTCGCCAACACCATGGGCTGGATCTTCACGGAGATGGGCCGCCAGCCGTGGACCGTGGCCGGCGTGCTGCGCACCCGCGACAGCGTGTCGCCCGCGGTCGGGACCGCCTCGGTCGTCACCTCGCTGACCGTCTTCACCCTGCTGTACGCCGCCCTTGCCGTGGTCGCGGCGGTGCTCATGGTCCGGCAGGTCAGGTCGGGACCGTCGGGCGAGGACGAGACCGGCACTGCCGACCGGCCGCTGCCGGCCTTCACGTACTGAGAACGCGACGTACCGAGGAACCGAGGACTCACCGATGGAACTCACGACCTTCTGGTTCATCCTGATCGCGGTGCTGTGGATCGGCTACTTCGTGCTGGAGGGCTTCGACTTCGGCGTCGGGGTGCTGCTGCCGGTCCTGGGCCGCGACGACATCGACCGGCGGGTGTTGATCAACTCGATCGGGCCGGTGTGGGACGGCAACGAGGTGTGGCTGCTTGTCGCCGGCGGGGCGACGTTCGCCGCCTTCCCCGAGTGGTACGCCTCGCTGTTCAGCGGCTTCTATCTGCCGCTGCTCATCATCCTGGTCGCGCTGATCGGACGCGGGGTGGCCTTCGAGTACCGCGGCAAGATCGACTCGGCTCGGTGGCGGCGCGACTGGGACCGGGTGATCTTCGTGGGTTCGCTGGTGCCGGCCGTGCTGTGGGGCGTGGCGTTCGCGAACATCGTCCACGGCGTGCCGCTCGACGCCGCCCACCACTTCACGGGCAACCTGTTCACGCTGCTGAACCCGTACGGCCTGCTCGGCGGCCTCGCCACGCTCGGCCTGTTCACGCTGCACGGCGCGGTGTTCGTCGCGCTCAAGACCGACGGCGAGATCCGCCGCCGCGCCCGGCGCCTGCTGGCCCTCGGCTACCTCCCTGTCGTCGCGGTCGCCGCCGTGTTCCTGCTGGCCAGCCAGCTCGACACGGGCAAGCCAGCGACGTGGGTGACGGCCGGAGCGGCGGCGGTGGCCCTGCTCGCCGGGATCACCGCGGGAATCCGCGGCCGGGAGGGCTGGGCGTTCACCGGGACGGCGGCCGCGATCGCGCTCGCCGTGGTCACCCTGTTCGGGAACCTCTGGCCGCACGTGCTGCCGTCCACGACCGCCGCCGCCTACGGCCTCACCGTCCACAACGCCTCGTCCACGCACTACACGCTGACCGTCATGACATGGGTCGCGGTCTTGTTCACTCCGGTCGTGCTGGCCTACCAGGCCTGGACGTACTGGGTGTTCCGCCGGCGGCTGACCCGCGAGATCATCGCGCCCGCGGCGCCGGCCGCCGGGCCGGCAGGTCCCGTCGGCCCCGTCGCCGGGCCCGGCCAGCCGGTCGGCGGGCCCCGCACGTGAAACCGCTCGACCCGCGCCTGCTGCGCCAGGCCCGCGCCGCGCGCACCTACCTGGCGGCCACCGTGGCCGCGGGGACGGCGGTGACGGGGCTCGTCCTGGCGCAGGCGGCCCTGCTCGCGCACGCCATCGCCGGCGCGTTCGGCGGTCTCGGCCCCGCCGCGCTGGCGACCACGCTGGCGTTGCTGCCGCTCGTGGTGGCGGCGCGGGCGCTGGTGGCCTACGCCGGGGAGGCGAGCGCGCTGCGCGCGGCGGCGGCGGTCAAGTCGCAGCTGCGCCGCCGGCTCGTCGCGCACGTGCTCGACCTGGCGCCAGGGGAGGGGAATCTCGCCCCAGGCGACGTGGGCGGTTCCGGCGACGTGGGCGGTTCCGGCGGCGCGGGCGGTTCCGGCGGCCCGGCGGGCCCAGGGGGAACGCGGACCGGGGAGGTGGCCACGCTGGCGACGCGCGGGCTCGACGCGCTCGACGGCTACTTCGCCCGCTACCTGCCGCAGCTGGTGCTCGCCTGTCTCACGCCGCTGGCCGTGCTCGCCGTGGTCGGCGGCGCCGACTTGCTCTCCGCGCTCGTCATCGCGGTCACGCTGCCGCTCATCCCGGTGTTCATGATCCTCGTCGGGCTGCACACGCGGGCCAGGACGGAGCGGCAGTGGCACCTGCTGGAACGGCTCGGCGGCCATTTCCTCGACGTCGTCGAGGGGCTGCCGACGCTCAAGGTCTTCGGCCGCGCGAAGGCCCAGGCGAAGGTCATCAAGGAGGTCACAGACGCGCACCGGCGGGCGACCATGGCGACGCTGCGGGTGGCGTTCCTGTCCGCGCTCGTGCTCGAGCTGCTCGCCACCCTGGCGGTGGCGCTCGTCGCCGTCGAGATCGGGCTGCGGCTGCTGCGCGGCGGCGTGCCGTACGAGACGGCGCTGCTGGTGCTGCTGCTCGCGCCGGAGGCGTACCTGCCGCTGCGCGCCGTCGGCGCCCAGTTCCACGCCAGCATGGAGGGCGTCACCGCGGCCGGGCGGGTCCTCGACATCCTCGACGTCCCCGCGCCCGGCGCCACGACGTCCCTGGACAGTGACGTGGATGTGGACGTGAACCACCGTACGGTCGCGCTGGCCGGCGTGACGGTGCGCTACCCGGGCCGCGACCGGCCCGCGCTCGAGCGCGCCTCGCTGGCGATCGAGCCGGGGGAGCGGATCGTGGTCGTCGGCCCGAGCGGCGCGGGCAAGAGCACGCTGCTGAACGTGCTGCTGCGCTTCACGGAACCGGCCGCGGGCACGACGAGTTTCGCGGACGTGCCCGTCGCCGAGTGGCGGCGCCGGATCGCGTGGGTGCCGCAGCATCCGTACCTGTTCGCCGGCTCGGTCGCCGACAACATCAGGTTGGCCGATCCGGAGGCCGGCGAGGGCGCCGTACGCCGCGCCGCCGAGCTGGCCGGCGCGGCCGGGTTCATCGCCGCGCTGCCGGCCGGCTACGACACGCCGGTGGGGGAGCGGGGCGCCCGGCTGTCCGCCGGACAGCGGCAGCGGATCGCGCTGGCCAGGGCGTTCCTGCGGGACGCGCCGCTGCTGTTGCTGGACGAGCCGACCGCGCATCTGGACGCCGCAGCGGCCGCCGGCGTCCGCGACACCGTCGAGCGGCTGATGGCCGGCCGCTCCGTCGTGCTCGTGACCCACGACGCATCCTGGACGCGGCGGGCCGACCGGGTCGTGCGGATCAGCGCCGGCCGGCTGTCCGAAGTCGCCGGCGTCGCCGGCGAGGGACTGGTGGCGGTGGCGCCATGACGCTCGCCGCCGTACGCCGCCGCCGGCGCGACCCGCTGTGGCGGCTCCTGCTGTTCGCCCGCCCCCTGCGCGGGCGGCTGGTGGCGGCCGTGCTCGCCGGCGCCGCCACGACGGCGGCGGGGACCGGGCTGCTCGCCGTCTCCGGCTATCTCATCGCCCGCGCCGCCGAGCATCCCAACGTGACGGCGCTGGCGATCGCGGTCGTCGCGGTCCGCGCCCTCGGCATCGGCCGCGGGGCCTTCCGCTACGCCGAGCGGCTCGCGGCGCACGACGTGGCGTTCCGCGTGCTCGCCGACGTCCGGGTCCGGATCTACCGGCGGCTGGCCGGGCTGGCGCCGGCCGGCCTGCGGTCGTTCCGGTCAGGCGACCTGCTGAACCGGCTGGTCTCCGACGTCGACGCCACCCAGGACCTGTTCGTCCGCGGCATCGTCCCGCCGCTGGTGGCCGCGCTGGCCGGCGGCGGCACCGTCGCGCTCTGTGCGTTCCTGCTCGCCCCCGCCGCCGGCGCGCTCGCCGCCGGCCTGCTCGCGGCCGGCGTCGTCGTGCCGTGGCTGTCCGCCCGGCTGACCAGGCGCGCCGGCCGCCGTACCGCGAAGGCGCGCGGCGCGCTCGCCACCCACGTCGTCGACACACTGTCCGGCGCCGCCGAGCTGCACGCGTTCGGCGCGGAGGACATCGCCCTGGCTCGGCTGTACGAGGCGGACGCCGAGCTCACCGCCCAGGCCAGGAGGAACGCGGCCGTGCAGGCGCTCGGCGCCGGTCTCGGCTCCCTCACGGCCGGTGTCACCGTGTGGGGCGTGCTGCTGCTCGGCGTGTGGTCCGTCGCCGGCGGCGGCCTGGGCCGCGTGCCGCTCGCCGCCATGGTGCTGGCGGCGCTGGCCGCGTTCGAAGCGGTCGGCCAGCTCCCGGCCGCCGCCACGCAGCTGGCCGAGACCAGGGCCGCCGCCGGCCGGGTCACCGCAGTGCTCGACGCCGCCGACCCGGTGCGCGAGCCCGCCCGCCCGTTGCCGCCGCCCGAGCCGCCGGTCTCCGTGCGGCTGCGCGGCGCGCGAGCCCGCTACTCGCCGTCGGACCCGTGGGCGCTCGACGGGGTCGACCTCGATCTCGCGCCGGGCCGCAGGGTGGCGCTCGTCGGCACGAGCGGCGCGGGCAAGAGCACCGTCGCCGCCGTGCTGCTGCGCTTCCTCGACCTCGACGCCGGCACCGCGACCCTGAACGGCGCCGACCTGTCCGCCTACGCCGCCGACGACGTACGGCGGGTGATCGGCGGCTGCCCGCAGGACCCGCACGTGTTCGACACGACGATCAGGGAGAACCTGCGGCTGGCCCGCCCGGCGGCCGGTGACGACTCGTTGCGCGCGGCGGCCGCTGGAGCCCGGCTGCTGCCGTGGATCGAGTCGCTGCCGCTCGGCTGGGACACGCCGGTCGGCGCGCACGGCGCCGCCCTGTCGGGCGGCGAACGCCAGCGGCTCGCGCTGGCCCGCGCCCTGCTCGCCGACCCGGCCTTGCTCATCCTCGACGAGCCGACCGCCCATCTCGACCCGGAGACCAGGGACGCCCTGCTGGCCGACCTGCTCGCCGCCACCCAGGGCCGCGCCGTCCTGCTCATCACCCACGACCTCACCGGCCTCGACGCCGTCGACGAGATCGCCGTCATGGACCGCGGCCGCATCGTCGAACGCGGCACGCACGCGGACCTGCTCCGCGCCGGCGGCCCCTACGCCGCCCTCCAACGCCGTCAGGCGGGGCGCCTCCCGGTGAACGGCCGGCGCAACGTCCACGTTTGACGGGGCAATCCGGCCAGCAGCGAGCTACTCGCAAGGCTCAAATCGTTCACGGACAAGGCAGAAGGGGTGCCCCGCGGGGTCCGCGTAGACACGCCAGCCGCGCTTCTCGTCACCGGCGTCGAGCGGCGTGGCCCCCAGCGCGAGCACCTGTGCCTGGGCCTGGTCGAGGTCCGCGACGCCCAGGTCGAGGTGGAACTGCTGCGGACGGGAGGGGTCGGGCCACCGGGGCGGCCGATGGTCGGCCGCGCGCTGGAACGCGAGCACCTGCCCGGTGGCGGTGTGGAGCGTCGCCCAGTCATCGTCGAGCGACCATCGTGGGTCGGGCTGGTTCACCGCACCGCCCAGAAGCGCCTGGTAGAAGCGGGCGAGCCGGAGGACGTCGGCACAGTCCAGCACCACACACTGCAGCTTGGCGATCATAGGGCGAACGTTAGACCAGCACTACGACACATGGCCCTACCGCGGCCGGGCGGCGACGGCGGCGGACACTCCGGACGAGACGCCGCGGGAGGCGACGAGACGGGTGATGCGGTTGGTCGTGGGGTCGACCTGGGAGATGCCGTTGGCCAGGTTGGTGTCGATCATCCAGATGGTGCGCCGGCCGGCGATGACGGCGAACGCGGGATCGTCGGCGTCGGCGGCCGGGAACGGGATCCTGGCGAGCGTGCGGCCGGTGCGCGGGTCGATCCGGACCAGTTCGGAGGCGACCTCGTCGCAGACCCACAGCGAGCCGAGGGCGGCCGCCGCCGGGAGGTCCTGCGACACGTCCGAGATCTTCACCGAGCGGGCCTGCAGGCGGCCGGTGTCGGTGACGTTCACGAGGTCGGCGCAGTTGCCGACGGCCCAGGTCTCGGTGCCGGTGTCGACCATGCCCAGGGCGAGTTGCCCGCCGTGGAGATAGGCCGAGTACCGTACGGCGGCGGTATCCGGGTCGAGTGTCCATACGGTGGACTGGTTGGCGCCGGTCGCGTACAGCCCGTGCGAGGTTCCCAGCAGGTCCTGGACCACATTGGTCGGGACCTGGTGGCGACTCACCGCCCGGCCGGCCGGATCGATCCGCACCAGTCGCCGGCCGTCGGTCGCCCAGATCCACCGCCGGGTGGCCGTGAGGGCGCCGGGCGCGAAGCCGGCCGGCAGCGCGATCCTGGTCAGCGCGCCGGACGCGCCGATCCGCCACAGCAGTCCCGGCTGGCCTATCCACAGCGCGCCGTGCGCGACGTGCAGCGTGTTCCTGGCGAGCGGCCTGGCCGGCGGCACCGCGGCCCGCCGCACCACCCGAGCCGCCACGGGGTCGACGACGGCGATAGCGCCGGTCTCGTACCGATAGGCCCACACGAGCCCGGCGCCGGCCAGCACCGCATCGCCGAGCCGGCTCGGCCCGCCGACGCGAATTCGCGCGGAAACGCGCCCGGTACGCCCGTCGAACGCCCGCACCACGCCGGAGCCGTCGGCCACCCACAACGCCTCGTTCACCGGCTTCTGCCGGCGCGGGCTCACCTGCGTCGGTACGGGACGTTCTGGTCCTGCCTCGGCCGGGCACTCCGACCTCCCCGAACGCAGGGGCGAACAAGCCGCCAGCGCGCCCGCCGCGATCGCCACCATGACACACACGGCAATCGGCGACATACGCCCACGAGCCACAGAGAGCACCCGCATATCATGACAGGAACGCCCATTCGGGGACGCTCAAAGCGGTTAAATCCATAAATATATGAACGGATGACCAGTCGCAGCGTTTACATATAGACACGCCAGAAAAGTGCCAAGAATAAACCAACTTTCGAACCTCAAAATGGCGGCTCCCGAACGGAAAATTGGAGTAGCCTCCCGTGGGTCGTCTGCCCCACCAACGCGATCGGTGACGCGTTCCGTGACCGTATTCTCACGAATCTGGACGGCTATTCCTTCCAGGCCACCGTCCTGAGTCCCAAGGAGATTCCCGTCCTCACGGACCCGAACGAGATCACAACTAGCCCGGGCCTGGCCGCCCTGAAGATGATGGCCCACGGACACATCACCGAGGTGACCGAGATCTTCGTCAAGGGTCTCGAGAGCCTGCCCCCTGACTACGCTATGAAGTATTATGGCCACGTTCAGCGCATGACTGCTGACCGGGGCCGCGAGAAGCTGGAGGAGCTAGTGAAGAAGACCACGGTCTACAGCGACCTCGTTCGCGAACACCAAGCCATCGGTGAGGCCCGGGGCGAGGCTCGCGGTGAGGCCAAGGCGCTCCTGTTGACGCTGTCGGCCAGGGGCATCGAAGTCCCCGAGGATGCGCGCACCCGGATTACCGGGTGCGAGGATCTCGGTCAGCTCGAGACGTGGGTGCGCCGTGCTGCGACGGCCGAGTCTGCTGAGGATCTCTTCCTGTGAGTCGACGGCGAAGAAGTTCCTCCATGGATGAGGGGCTTGCGCCTCACCGGTGGTCGCCCGAGCGGGGGCGGACGAGCTTGGCGACCTCGACGATGGCGTAGCCGGCGACGGCGACGGCGAGGATGAGCAGCCAGGAGCCGATGCCGAGCGGGGCGGAGTCGAAGACGTCGTTCATCGCCGGGACGTAGGTGTAGACCAGTTGGATCGCGACGAGGCCGAGGACACCGGCGGCGATCCAGGGATTGCGGCGCACGCCCGACCAGAGCATGGGCCGGTCGAGCGACAGGCAGTTGAAGACGTAGGCCATCAGCGTGACGGCGAAGACGTTGACCACGACCGTGCGGGCCACCGCGAGCGACGATCCCTGCGCCAGCTCCCAGTGGAAGAGGCCGAAAGCCCCGGCGAGCAGCACCGCCGAGACCAGCAGTATGCGGGCGGTGAGGGCGCGGGTGAGCAGCGGCGTCGCCGGGTCACGGGGCGGGCGGCGCATGATGTCGGGCGCGCTCGGCTCCACGGTGAACGGCAGGCCGAGCACCAGCACGGCGGTCATGTTGAGCCACAGCACCTGCACGGGCAGGATCGGCAGCTCGGTCCCGGCCACGATCGCCGCGACCAGGACGAGCCCAAGGCCGACGTTCGCTGGCAGCGCCCACACGATGAACTTGACGAGGTTGTCGAAGACGCTCCTGCCCTCCTCGACGGCGGCCTCGATAGAGGCGAAATCGTCGTCGGTGAGCACCATGTCGGCGGACTCCTTGGCGACCTCGGTGCCGTCCCTGCCCATCGCCACCCCGATGTCCGCCTGCTTGAGCGCGGGCGCGTCGTTGACCCCGTCGCCGGTCATGGCGATGACGTGCGAGCGGCGCTGCAACGCCCGGACGAGCCGCAGCTTCTGTTCGGGGGAGACGCGGGCGAAGACGGCCGTACGGTCGGCCGCGTCCGGCAGCTCCTCGTCGGCGCAGGCGGCGAGTTCGACGCCCGTCATGACCGGGCCGTCCAGGCCGAGCCTGGCTCCGATGGCGCGGGCCGTCGCCGCGTGGTCGCCGGTGATCATCTTGACCTTGATGCCCGCTGTCTGGCAGGCGCGCACCGCGTCGGCGGCCGACCGCCGGGGAGGGTCGTGCATCGCCTGCAGGCCGAGGAAGGTCAGCCGGGGAAGCCCGGCCAGCTCGGTCGCCTCGGCGCCGACCTCGGCCCAGGCGAAGGCGAGGACGCGCAGCGCCCGGTCGCCGAGCTCGCGCGCCGCCGCCAGCACGCGGTCGGCGCCCGGCGCGTCGAGCGGCTCGATCCGCCCGGCGGCGTCCAGCAGCGTGTCGCACATGGCGAGCACCCGCTCGACCGACCCTTTGACATAGACGGTGCCGCCCTCGTGCAGGGTCGCCATGTACTGGCGTTCGGCGGCGAACGGCACCGTGTCGACCCGGGCGGGCGCCGCCGGCACGCCGGCCTTGGCCGCGCTCGTCACCAGCGCGGCCTCGGTCGGGTCGCCGACGGCGACCCACCGCTCGCCGGCGGGTTCGACGCGCGCGTCGCCGCAGGCGCGCCCGGCCACGAGGCACTCGGTCAGCGCGACGTTGCCGTCCTCGGCCGGAAGGATCTCCCCGTCCGGGGCGTATCCGGTGCCGGTGACCTCGTACGTACGGCCGCCGGCCACCACGACGGTCACCGTCATCTGGTTCTCGGTCAGCGTGCCGGTCTTGTCGGTGCAGATGACGGTCGTGCTGCCGAGGGTCTCCACGGCGGGCAGCCGCCGTACGATCGCGTTCCGCCGCACCATGCGGGCCACCCCGAAGGCCAGGGTGATCGTCACGACCGCCGGCAGCCCTTCGGGGATCGCGCCCACCGCGAGCGCCACGGCGGCGGTGAGCATCTCGGCCGCGCCCTGCCCTCTCGCGAGCCCGATGGCGAAGGTGACGACGGCGAGCGCCAGGATCGCCACGGTGACGACCCGGCTGAAGTAGGCGATCTTCTGGGTGAGCGGGGTACGCACCGCGGTCGCCTCGTCCACCAGGCGCTGGATGAGGCCGAGCTCGGTGGCCGCGCCGGTCGCCACCACGATCCCGGTGCCGGCCCCGTACGTCGCGAGCGTCCCCGAGTAGGCCATGTCCAGGCGGTCGGCGAGCGCGGCGCCCGGCAGCTCGCGCGGATCCTTGACCACAGGCGCCGACTCGCCGGTCAGCGCGGACTCGTCGATCGCCAGCTCCCGCGTCGTGATCAGCCGCAGATCGGCGGGCACCTTGTCCCCGGCGGCGAGGACGACCAGGTCTCCGGGCACCAGCTCGGCGGACGGCACCCGCGCCCGCCGCCCGGCCCTGACGACGGTGCTGGCCGTCTGCGTCATCGCGGCGAGCGCCAACAGGGCCCGTTCGGCCCGCGACTCCTGCGCGAACCCGACGACGGCGTTGACCGCGACGACGCCGAGGATCACCAGGGCGTCCACCCGCTCGCCGAGCAGGGCGGTGACCGCCGCGGAGGCGAGCAGCACGTAGATGAGTGGGTTGTGGAACTGCAGCGCGAACCGCCGCAGCGGCCCGCCGCGGCGCCGGGTGGGCAGCGCGTTCGGTCCGTAGCGCGCCTGCCGGACCGCGACCTCGGCGGGGTCGAGCCCCCGGTCGGCGTCGCCGCCCAGCTCCCGTACGACCTCGGCGGCGGTGCGCTCGTGCGGTCGGCAGGCAGCGCCGGGGGTCATGGTCGAGGTCACGCTACACCCGTCGGGGGCCGGAGCTCAGCGGAGCCCGGCGAGGCGTTCGTGGTACTCGTCGGTGCTGATCTCGCCTTTCGCGTAGCGGGTGGCCAGGATGTCACGGGCGCGCTCGGGGCCCGTCGGCTCCGGTCCGGCCGGAGGTGCCGGCCGCGAGTCCGCGGCGCGGTCGTTCACCCAACGGAAGACGAACCAGGTCGCCGCCACGGCCAGGAGCAACCAGAAGATCATCATGATCGGCCCCCACAGCCACCACCAGCCGCCGGTCCAGCCATTCCCCATGTGTCCCCAATGGGCCCCACTGAGGGCCAAAACCGCGTTCATCAGCACCCTCCCGTGGCAGCGGTCTCTTATCGGGCCTGTCCAGTCATCACGCTACGGACCGGCGGCGATCGGTAAGTAGAGGGCCAAGGTCCCACGGAAGGGGGCCTAAATGCCGCTGCGCCGAAACCCGCGCCGGGGCATGGTGAAGTCGCGCTTGCTGGAGCGGGGCACCATCGGCGGGCAGAAAACCGCCGGTAACCGCGCCGGAGTGGGCGGACGGCAGGAGTCGGCGGCTCTGTGGAGGCGCCCGAACCAGCCGCAGCCAAGGCGGGGGCATCCGCACCGACGGGTCGCGGCGCCCCGCTCCAGCGGGCCCGTTCCCACCGGCGCGGTTCCCCGGGCCGCGCGCGATCCCCACGTCCGGACCTGATCTCCCGGCGGCCGCGGCCGCGGCGACGGCGAGGGAGACGGGCCGAACGCCGCACGGGAGCGGGCCGTTGGGCTCCTTTGCCATCGTCCGCCGGCTGCTGAGCTGAGGACAGAAGGAGAGGTGGGTGCGATGACTCGCACACTCGTGGCCTATGGCTCGAAGCGCGGCTCCACCCGGGAGATCGCCGAGTGGGTCGGCGCTGACCTGCGCGAGGCGGGCTTCGACGTCGACATCCTGCCGGCGAGTTCGGTCCGGGACGTCACTCCGTACCACGCGGTGGTCCTCGGCGGCGCGCTGTACGCGGCCAGGTGGCATCGGGACGCCAGGCGGTTCGCCAGGCGGTACGGGCGGGTGCTCCGCGATCGCGAGGTCTGGCTGTTCAGCAGCGGACCGCTCGACAACTCGGCGGTGAAGCGGGAGATCCCGCCAGTCCGTGGCGCGGCGCTGGCCGCCGAGCGGGTTGGCGCGCGCGGGCACATGACGTTCGGTGGTCGCCTCGCCGAGGACGCCCGCGGGTTTCCGGCGTCGTCGATGGCGAAGACCAGGGCCGGCGACTTCCGTGACACCGCGCAGGTGCACGCTTGGACGGCCGGCATCGTCTCTGACCTGCGCGCCGAGATCCGCGGCACGCAATAACCCGGTCGAGGGGGGCGTGCGGGAGCGAGAGGACCTTCGGCCCTGGCCTGTCCGTTTACCCGCTGTTAGACCTGATGGAGATAATGTATTAGCAAAGAAATGGTCACGGTCCGTCACCGAGCCGAGGAGCTGTGATGACCCCCCATCAGGCCCGTGGCGTCGTCGACGCGGCACGCTCCCTGGCGCCGGAGACCGACATCGACCACGGCGAATGGGCCGGCTCCGGCGCGTCCCAGGGATCCGAGCGCGCCGAGTCCTTCGAGTCCCTCGACTTTCTCACCTTCGTCGACAACGTGACCGAGCGTACGTGGCGATCGGCCGACGCGGATTTCGGAGTCTGCGTCGAACTGCCGGCCCGGTAGCCGGCCCGGCTACGTCGCCGGTGCGGCGGCCGGCGCCAGGATCCGTTCGACGGCCGCCCTGGTGAGGTCGCGGATCTCGGCCGGGTCGTCGAGGTCGCTGCCGACGACCAGACCGTCCCTGAGCACGCTGAGCATCGCGGCGGTACGGGCGGCATCGGCGTGCCCCGCCGCGGTCAGTAGGTCGTACAGCAGCCCGCGGAACCAGCGGCGGTGCTCGGCGATGGCCCGCTGGACGGGGTGCCGGGGGTCGGGATACTCGGCGGCGGCGTTGATGAACGGGCAGCCGTTGAAGCCTGGACCGCAGCCGACCTCGCCGATGACGTCGAACAACGCGAGGATCTTCGTTGTGGGCTCGGCGTCGCCCGACTCGAGTCGCTCCACCAAGGAGCGCTCGGACCGGCTCTGCTCCCGCAGGTAGGCGCAGACGAGGTCGTCCTTGGTGGGGAAGTGGTGGTAGAACGTCGCCTTGGCGACGCCGGCCTCCGCGATGATCCGGTCGATCCCGACCCTGCGCACGCCTTCGGCGTAGAACAGCGCACGGGCGGTGGTCAGCACCCGCCGGCGGGCCGGGCTCTCGACGATGTCGTGGGTCACCCCTTGACGTTACCAGACAGGTCTGTCTACCGTGGGATTACCTAGACAGACAGGTCTGTACGCCTGGAGGTGGCCAATTGCCGCACATCGAGCTGCACAACGACCGGCCGGGGATCGTCGGCCTGTTCCAGTACCGTCCCGAGACGGCGGCACCGCTCATGGAGCTCACCGAGGTCCTGTTACGCGGGCGGAGCACGCTGTCGCGCGGGGAGCGTGAACTGATCGCGACGTACGTGTCGGCACTCAACGAATGCCAGTTCTGCACCTTGACGCACGCCACGAAGGCGACCGCGCAGCTGCCCGACGGGCTGCTCGGCGCCCTGGAGTCGCCCAAGCTGTCGGCGCTGCTGCGCATCGCCGCCGCCGTCCAGCAAAGCGGGCGGGCGGTCACCGAGCAGGTCGTGGCCGAGGCTCGGGCGGCGGGCGCCACGGACGTCGAGATCCACGACACCGTGCTGATCGCTGCCGCCTTCTGCATGTACAACCGGTACGTCGACGGGCTCGGCGCCGTCGCGCCCGACGACGCCGAGACCTACCTGCGCATGGCCGAGTTCGTCTTGGAGCGCGGCTACACCGCCGCGCTCGAACCTGCCTGACCCCCGCCTCACCCACCCGGCGACCCGGGCGGGCCGGGCGGCGGTGCCCGATCAGGCGAACCGATCAGGCAAAGAAGTCGTCGGTCTTGTAGAGGTCGCCGGGGTAGCTCCACCGTTCGGCGATCTTGCCGCCGGCGATGCGGAACACGTGGACGCCCGTGTCCTGCAGCGCCTTGCCCTCCCGTTGCCCCTTGACGCGGACGAGCGCCGCCGCGTAGTCGTCGTTGGTGAGGATGGCGTACGGCTCCAGTTGCAGACCGCCTTTGGTGCGCTCGTTGAGCTGCGCCACGAACCGCAGCACCTCATCCTTGCCGTGGCGGTCACCGCCGAGCGGGCCGTGCCCGGGAATATGGAACACGACGTCGTCGGCGAGCAGCTGACCGCGCAGCGCGTCCAGGTCTCCCTTGGCGATGGCGGCGTACGCGTCGCGGGCGAGGGCGGCGTTGGGGTGATCGGACATCAGAACCTCCTGCTCCTCTGACGGCGGCACACCGCCGTCAACTATGGATGACCGAGTGGTCGCGCAGCGCGATCGGCTGATCTTGATGCGCGCCGTGACGGTACGACGATGCCCGCGGTCGCCACAAAGATGGACAGCTCTTATTCACTGTTGGGTTACCGGCCGGATCCGGTCATCTGCCGGACCAGCAACGCCGGAGCGCGCGCCCTTGACCGGGCGGCGCACGCATGATCTGTTGATGGACGAGGTGCGCCGCACGGCGCGCGCCGCGCCTCGCGCACCCCCTCGACACACCCCCGGGAGCACGGTACGGCGCCGCAGATGACAACCGACCACGGCACCCATCGTTATCTCATCGTCGGTGCCGGTCCCGGTGGTCTCCAGCTGAGCTACTTCCTGCAGCGGGCGGGCGCCGACTACATCACGGTGGAGCGCGAGGCGACGCCCGGCTGCTTCTTCAGGCACTTTCCGCGGCACCGCCGCCTCATCTCGCTGAACAAGGTGCACACCCGGAGCGACGACCCGGAGATCAGGCTGCGTTGGGACTGGAACTCTCTGCTCAGCGACTCGCCCGACCTGCTATTCCCTCGGTATACCGGCGACTACTTCCCCCACGCCGACGTCATGCCCGGATATCTCCAGGACTTCTGCCGGGCGCACCGGCTCAACGTCAGGTTCGGCACCGGCGTCGACCGCATAGAGAAGGCGGGCGGCGAGTTCCACGTCCACGCCGGGGACCAGTTGTTCCGGGCCGAATGCCTGATCGTCGCGACCGGCTGGGGCGGGCCGTACGTGCCCGACATCGACGGGATCGAGCTGGCGGTCGGGTACGAGGAGATGCCGGTCGACGGCGCGGCGTTCGACGACCAGCGGGTACTCATCATCGGCAAGGGCAACTCCGCGTTCGAGACCGCGCACCGCCTGCTCGGCCACGCCGCGATGGTCCATCTGGCGAGCCCGCATCCCGTCCGGCTCGCCTGGAACACCAAGCATCCGGGCGACGTGCGCGGCCAGTACGGCGCGTTGCTCGACAGCTACCAGTTCAAGACGCTGCATTCCGTGCTCGACTGCGAAGTCAACCGCATCTGGCGGGACGGCGACCGCTACAAGGTGCTCATCACCTACACGCACGCCGACGGCGAGCGGGAGCTGCTCGAGTACGACTCCGTGCTGCGCTGCACGGGGTTCCGCCCGAACCTGTCGGTCTTCGCCGCCGGTTGCCGCCCCGAGCCGGTGCGAAGCGGCAGGCTGCCCGCGGTCCGGCCCGACTGGCAGTCGACGAACGTGGACAACCTGTATTTCGCCGGCACGCTCATGCAGGCCCGCGACTTCAAGCACGCGTCGTCGGCCTTCATCGACGGGTTTCGCTACAACCTCCGCACGCTCTCGCGGCTGCTCCGCGAGCGGTACGACGGCGTGCCGCTCGGCCACGACCTGCTGCCCGCCGACCCGGCGGTACTGACCGCGACGGCGCTCGACCGCCTCAACGGCAGCTCCGCGTTGTGGACGCAGTTCGAGTACCTGTGCGACGTCTTCGTGGTCGAGCCCGACCCGCGATCGGGCGGCCGGCGGGTCAGGCACTACCAGGACCTGCCGGAGGACTACGCCGTCGCCCGTTTCCGGGGCTCCCCCCACTACTACACGGCCAACCTGCGCTGGGGGCGGGCCCACCATCCCGACGTGTTCGCCATCGCCCGGCATCCGGTGCCCGAGCGCGCCGCGGAAAGCGCCTTTATCCACCCGGTCGTGCGCCGCTACCGTCACGGCGAGCTCGCCGCCGAACGGCACCTGCTGGAAGATCTCCTCGCGGAGTGGCGGCGCCCTGACCGGCACGTCGAGCCGCTCGACGCGTTCTTCCGCGAGCAGCTCTCCCGGTGATGACCGCGCATCGGCCGGCGACCGGGCGGCGTCAGGCCGGGGGCGCGAGCGTGCCGGACACGGTCTGATCCATCAGGAAGTCCACCACATCGTCGAACCTGGCCCGCCGCGCGTAGGCGGCGCGCTGCCGTCCCGCGCCGCCGCCGGCCGCCCGCAGCCTGGCCACCCGCGAGGTGATCGCGTCGAGGTCGCCCAGCTCCTCCAAGCCGGCCCGCACCCGCGCCAGCAGGGCGCCGACGAGGTCGGCGGCCGGCACGAGCCGGCCGGTCGCCGGGTCGATGCCATGGCCGTCCATCCCGTCGCGGGCCGCCCGCCAGTACGCCGCGCGCAGCAGCTCGGGGGACAGCCGCGGCCCGGGATCGCCCCGTTCGACATCGGCGAGCGCGACCACCACCAGGGCCCGGACGATGGCCGCGAGCAAGGCGGACTCCTCCGCCGTCGCCGGCACGTCGGCGACCCGCACCTCGAGCGTGGGCAGCCGCGCCGACGGCCGGACGTCCCAGAAGATCGTTCCTGGATCGACCAGCACCTCGGCGTCGGTCAGCGCGGCGATGAGCCGGTCGAAGTCTGCGAGCGACCCGAAGTACGGGGGAGGGCCGGCGACCGGCCACTTTCCCCAGGTCAGCGTCCGCCAACTGGCGTACCCGGTGTCCCGGCCGAGCCAGAACGGGGAGTTCGCCATGAGGGCGATCAGCACCGGCAGCCAGGGGCGCACGTGGTTGCTCACCAGCACCGCCCGCTCGCGGTCGGGGAGGTGGACGTGGACGTGACCGGCGCAGACGCTCTGCTCGTCGTGCAGGGCCCGGTACGTCCGCACGCCCACCTCGTACCGCGGGTTCTCGTTGATCGGCGGGGGGACCGCGTCGCCGAGCACGGGCGTGCCGCTGGCGACCACGCCGAGGCCGAGCCGCGCCGCGGCCGCGCCGACGGCCGAACGCATCCGCCGCAGGTGGCCCTGCAGCTCGGCGAGATCGGCGCACGGCGGCGTCTTGGCCTCGACCTGGAACCTCGTGATCTCGGCCGCCGCCGACCCGCCGAGCTCCGCAGCGGCGACCTCGATGACCTCAGCAGCGGCGGGCACCACCGCGCGCGTCGCGGGATCGACGACCAGGTACTCCTCCTCGACCCCCATCAACCTCAGCGACGGGTCGACCGGGGTCGCCCGACCGGCGGCGGCGGCCGCCTCTGGTCGCACCATGACGCCACCTCGGGTGTGCGGGCGGGATGGGTCCTGCGCCGCCACGCTACCCAATTGATCATGGCGGTACGGCCGGGAAGACCATCGTCGGCGGGCCGCGTCGCCGGCGGGGACCGATCCACCGCAGGTCGTGAGGCATACCGGCACCCGAACCCGGGACTTTGGTCCCTACGGCGAGAGCACCCGCATCCCCAAATATGGCCAATATCAATGTTTCGGCGAACGAAGCGGCGTTGACCAGTCGGCTGGGGCGGTACGTCGCCGCGTTCGGCACGAGGGGGAAGGGGGGAGCCTCATGCGTGCCAACATCGACCGCCGCCCGCGGCGCGAGCTTTTCGCAGAACTCGACGACGACACATCGCCGAGCACGTTGGTCCTGCCGTCTTTGGTGATCGACATCCAGCCCGACGGTCGCCCGGCGCCCACGAACGGAACCGGAAGCTCGGCCGCGCCGCCGGCCGGACCGATCAAGGTGAAGCTGCGCGGCGAGATGGACGCGCTCACGGCCGGCCGGAGCGCCGAGTTCCTGGAGAGCCTCCTCGACGGGTGCTCGCCCTCGATGGTCATCGACCTGGCCGGCCTGACCTTCTGTGACGCGAGTGGTCTCGGCGCGTTCGTGCGCCTCGCCAACATGGCCGAGGCCGCGGGGGGACACGTCGCCCTGACCGGAGTCCGCCCGATGCTCGCCAAGCAGTTGCGCATCACGGGACTCGACCGCCGTTTCGCCGCACTTGAGTGACCGTGGACGTGTCAGCCGGGCGCCCACGGGGAGAGAACCGACGTGCCGATGCTCGTGGGGACGTCCGGGTGGCAGTACGCCGACTGGCGCGGGGTGCTCTACCCGCCCGACGTGCCGCAACGACTCTGGCTCGAGCGGTACGCCGAGTGCTTCGACACGGTCGAGAACAACAACGCCTTCTACCGGCTGCCGGCGCGCGGGACCTTCGTGAGCTGGCGGGACCGCACGCCGGCCCGTTTCGTGATGGCCGTCAAGGCGAGCCGGTACCTGACCCACATGAAGCGGCTGAAGGACCCGGAAGAGCCGGTGGCGCGGCTGCTCGACCGGGCCGCCGGGCTCGGCGCCAAGCTCGGGCCCGTGCTGGTGCAGCTCCCCCCGAACCTGCCGGCCGATCCCGGCCTGCTGGCCGCCTGCCTGCGCTGCTTTCCCGCCGGCATCCGGGTCGCGGTCGAGCCAAGGCACGAGTCCTGGTGGACTTCCGAGGTCCGCGACGTCCTGGCCGGCCACGGCGCCGCGTTGTGCTGGGCGGACCGGCTCGGCCGGCCGCTGACGCCGCTGTGGCGTACCGCCGACTGGGCGTACGTGCGGTTCCACGAAGGCGCGGCGCGGCCGTGGCCGGCGTACGGCGACACGGCCCTGGCCTCGTGGATCGGGCGCATCGGCGACTCATGGGGCGAGCGCGACTCCGTCTACGTCTACTTCAACAACGACCCGGGTGGCGCGGCGGTCAGGAACGCCGTCCGGTTCGCCGCCCTCGCCGCCGCGGCCGGATGGCAGGTCGGCGCCACGCCCGGTCGCTGAATCCGTCCGATGTCCGCGATCCGCGGGACCTTTGCCCCTGCTGCGCGCGCGCCGGGGTCGTGAACGTAGATGGTGGTGGCCCCGCCGGGCCGCGGCGAGCCAGGCGGAGTCCAGGGGAGTCGAGGGGGCGCGACTCGGCGAGAGGACTGCCCGGTGCTGAACTGAGCTCGGCCCCTTCGTCGAAGGGAGTCAGCGATGTATATCTTCGCGATCACAGTGCTGCTCGGGTTGGCGGCCGTCGCCGTGGCCATGATCGTCGCACGGTTCGTCGTCATGGCTACGGAGATCTGGGCGCTGCTGTTGCTGGCGCTCGGTGTCGGTGCGGCGTGGCTCGCCGACTTCAGCATGTTCAGCGGCTGGGACGTCGCGGTGCGGAAGGAATGGATCGGCATCACCCTGACGGGCGTTGCCATCGCCGGCTTCGCCGAGGCGTGGTTCGTGGTGCTTCGCCTGTTCAGGGGGCTGGAGCGCAAGTACAACGACGAGGCCGCGTCCTTCGAGAAGGAAAAGGGGCTGCGCCGCGTCGCCTGACCGGCGGCCCCTCCGGCGCCGGGGCGGCGGCGCCGGGATGCGGCGATCCGATGACGGCCCGGCCAGGCCTTCTTGAGGTCCGGCCGGGCCGTCGTCGTTCCCGGCTCCCGGCCGCCGGGACTATGACCGGCCGTCCCGGTGTTGGACCATGCGGACGGGACGCTTCGGTTCATGACCCGTTCGCACGGGCTCGCCGGATACCAGGGGACCGCCGCCGCTCGCCGGCCGGGACCCGCCCGGCGCCCATACGGAGGTGGTGAGCTCAGTGACGCATACGGCCGAGACGCGCGGAACGCGCGAGACCCGCCGCGCGACGTGGCGGGGGCTCCACCTCCCGCGTCCCCGCCGCGGAGAGACGCCGCACGCGCCGCGCGTGTCGCCGGTCAAAGACCTGCTCGGCCGCCGTGACTTCCGGCGCATGCTCATCGGCCAGGCCGTATCGTCGCTGGGCGACTGGATGGGCACCATCGCGCTGATGATGCTGGTGTTGCGGCTGTCCGGGTCGACGACCGCGGTCGGTGGCGTCCTGGTGCTGCAGCTGCTTCCGTCCGCGGTGGCCGCCCCCATGGTGTCCCGGCTGGTCTCCCGGGTGGACCGGCGCCAGGTCATGCTGGCCTGCGACGCGATCCGGGCGGTGCTCGCCGTGCTGCTCCCGCTGATCTCGGTGATCGGTTGGGTGTACCTGTGGGCGTTCATGCTGCAGGTGGTGGGACTGGCCTTCCTGCCGGCCAGGGACGCGGCCACGCCCGTCCTCGCCGGGCTCCCCGAGGGCGAGCACGACGGCGACGAGCGCGACAAGGAGGCCCGGCTGTCGGCGGCCAACGCCTTGATCCTCGCCACCGGCTACGGTGCGATCCCGTTCGGCGCCGGATTGTTCGCCCTGATCGTGACCGTCGGGAACGCGATCGGCCTGCCGACTGCTGTGCAGTTCCTCGTGGCGTTCTGGGTGGACGCGCTGACGTACGTCGCCTCGTACGCCGCGATCCGCGGCATCGGCGACCTCGGCCACCGGTTGCGGCAGTCGGCGGACCCGGCCGGCGCGGCCGTCGACGTCCCCGCGGCGCGGCGCCGGCAACCGGAGTCCTTCCGGCTGCGCGAGGTGGCCAGGTACCCGGTGGCCAGGACCGTCGTCGGGGCGACGCTGGTGGCCGTCCTCGGTCTTGGCGCGCTGTTCTCCCTGGGCGCGGTGTTCGTCGACAAGACGGTCGGCGCCGGCCCGGTGGGCTTCGGCGCGCTCGTGGCGATGTTCGGCGTGGGCGCGGTGACCGGTCTCGTGGTCAGCCGCGTCCTGGCGGGTCGCGCCCGCGACAGGCAGCTGCGGGTCGCCGTGGCCCTGCAGGGCGCCACGATCGTATCGATGACGATCATCGCGATGCTGCCCCTGACGCTCGTCGGCGCCGCCGTCTTCGGCGCGGCGGTGACGTCGGCGCTGCTCAACGCGATCGGCCTGCTGCAGGACTCGCTCACCGGCGCGGCGCGCGACCTGGCGCTGTCGGCCTTCCACCTCACCCTGCGCGGCGGTCTCGCGCTGTCCGCTCTGCTGGCGGGGGCCGCGGCCGACCTGGTCGGCCGGCTGCGCGTTCCGGGAATCGGCCTGCTGCGCCCGGAGCAGACGGTCCTGCTGGCGGCCGGGGTCATCGTCATCCTCAGCGGGTTCGCGCTGCGGCCGCCGTCGGACCGCCGCCGCGAGCACGCCGCGCCGGCACACATCTGAGCCGGCCGGCTCCGGCCTAGCTGGATCATGCCGCTTGCTGCCCGCTTTCATTCCTTTTTCACCCGTAGCCGGGACCCCGGCCGGGTTGGCCTGCCCCGGACGGGCCCCGGGGAGGAGGATGGACGTACCCCGCTCCGCACCGCCCGGTGCGGCATCTGGTTTCGTGTAAGGGCGGGAGCCGCCCCGTACACCACCGAAGAGGCGAGGGAAGTTTCCATGACGCGATCAGCGGAGGCAGCGGGAACGGCGCTGTCCGACGAAGAAGTGGCGCTCGTCGACGCGTACTGGCGGGCCGCCAACTACCTGTCGGTGGGCCAGATCTACCTGCTCGCCAACCCGCTGCTGCGCGAACCGCTGCGCGCCGAGCACATCAAACCCCGGCTGCTCGGGCACTGGGGCACCTCGCCCGGGCTGAACTTCTGCTACGTGCACCTCAACCGCGTGATCAAGGCCCGCGACCTGGACATGATCTATGTGATGGGCCCCGGGCACGGGGGGCCGGCCGCGGTGGCCGGCGCCTGGCTGGAGGGCACCTACAGCGAGGTCTACCCGCACGTCGGCCAGGACGCCACCGGCATGGAACAGCTCTTCCGGCAGTTCTCCTTTCCCGGCGGGGTGCCGTCGCACGTCGCGCCGGAGACGCCAGGATCGATCCACGAGGGCGGGGAGCTCGGGTACTCGCTCGCGCACGCGTTCGGCGCGGTGCTGGACAACCCCGACCTGATCGTCGCCTGCATCGTGGGGGACGGAGAGGCGGAGACCGGCCCGCTCGCCACCAGCTGGCACTCGACCAAGTTCATCGACCCGGCGCAGGACGGGGCGGTGCTGCCGATCCTGCACCTCAACGGCTACAAGATCGCCAACCCGACGGTGCTGGCGCGGATCTCCGAGGAGGAGCTGGTGTCCCTCCTCGAGGGATACGGCTACCGTCCGTACCTCGTCAGCGGCGACGACCCCGCGATGATGCACCGGCTCATGGCCGACACCCTGGACACGGCGATGGACGAGATCGCCGCCATCCAGGCCGCGGCCCGCGCGCCCGGCGGCACGGCGGAACGGCCGCGCTGGCCGATGATCGTCCTGCGCAGCCCCAAGGGCTGGACGGGGCCCAAGGAGGTCGACGGCCTGCCGGTCGAGGGGACGTGGCGGTCGCACCAGGTGCCACTGGCCAAGGTGAGAGAGAACCCGGCACACCTCGCCGAGCTGGAGCGATGGCTGCGGTCCTACCGGCCGGACGAGCTCTTCGACGAGTCCGGCCGGCTGATCCCCGAGCTGCGGGCGCTGGCCCCGGCCGGAGACCGGCGGATGAGCGCCAACCCGCACGCCAACGGCGGGCTGCTGCTGCGCCCGCTCATCCTGCCCGACTTCCGCGACTACGCCGTCCCCGTCGACGAGCCGGGCACCACGACGAGCGAGGCCACGCGGGTGCTCGGCGGGCTGCTGCGCGACATCGTGGCGGCCAACCAGGACCGCTTCCGCATCATGGGACCGGACGAGACCGCGTCGAACCGCCTCGACGCGGTCTTCGAGGTGACCGACCGGGTCTGGGACGCCGACCGGTGGCCGGGCGACGACCATCTCGCCCCGCGCGGCCGGGTGATGGAGGTGCTCAGTGAGCACCTGTGCCAGGGCTGGCTCGAGGGCTACCTGCTGACCGGGCGGCACGGCCTGTTCAACAGCTATGAGGCGTTCATCCATATCGTCGACTCGATGTTCAACCAGCACGCCAAATGGTTGAAGGTCACCAGGCAACTCCCGTGGCGGCGGCCCATCGCGTCGCTGAACTACCTGCTCAGCTCGCACGTCTGGCGCCAGGACCACAACGGGTTCACCCATCAGGACCCGGGCTTCCTCGACGTCGTCCTCAACAAGAAGCCGGAGATCATCCGGGTCTACCTGCCGCCGGACGCCAACACCCTGCTCTCGGTGGCCGACCACTGTCTGCGGTCACGCGACTACATCAACGTGATCGTGGCCGGCAAGCAGCCGGCGCTGAACTGGCTGCCGATGGACCAGGCGATCCTGCACTGCACGCGCGGCATCGGCATCTTCGAGTGGGCGAGCACCGACGGCGGCGCCGATCCCGACGTCGTCCTCGCCTGCGCGGGGGACACCCCGACGCTGGAGACGCTGGCCGCCGTCGACCTGCTCCGCCGGCATTTCCCCACCCTGCGGGTACGGGTCGTCAACGTGGTCGACCTGATGCGGTTGCAGCCCGACACCGAGCATCCGCACGGGCTCACCGACCGGGAGTTCGACGCGATCTTCACCACGGACCGGCCGGTCATCTTCGCCTTCCACGGCTACCCGTACCTCATCCACCGGCTCACCTACCGCCGGCACGGTCACTCGAACCTGCACGTGCGCGGCTACAAGGAGGAGGGCACCACGACCACGCCGTTCGACATGGTCATGCTCAACGACCTCGACCGCTACCACCTGGTCATGGACGTCATCGACCGGGTGCCGGAGCTCGGCGGGCGGGTCGCGCACGTACGGCAGGCGATGATGGACGCCCGGTTGCGGCATCGTGCCTACACGCGCGAGCACGGTGAGGACCCGGCGGAGGTCCGCGACTGGGTCTGGCCGTACTGAGCCCGGCCCATGCGGATCCTGAGCGTCAACGCCGGGTCGAGCAGCCTCAAGCTGAGCCTCCTCGACTCCGGCGACCAGGTCGTGGCGCGCCGGCACGTCGAGGCCGTGGGCGGCCGGTTCGACGCCGGCATGGTCACGGACTCGCTCGCCGGCCTGCCGGCGCCGGACGCGGTCGGGCACCGCGTGGTCCACGGCGGCCGCGAGTTCGTCGCCCCCGTCCGCATCGACGAGCACGTCGAGCGGCGGCTGCGCGAGCTCACCGCGCTGGCCCCGCTGCACCAGCCCAAGTCGCTGGCCGGCATCGAGGCGGTCCGCGGCGGGCTGCCGGGCGTGCCGGAGGTCGCCTGCTTCGACACCGCCTTCCACGCCACGCTGCCGGACGCCGCCGCCACGTACGCGGTGCCCGAGGCGTGGCGGCGGGCGTACGGGCTGCGGCGGTACGGCTTCCACGGCCTCTCGCACGCCTACGCCGCCCGCCGGGTGGCCGGCCTCGCCGGCACCACCCCGGCCAGGCTCGTCGTGTGCCATCTGGGGGCCGGCGCGTCGCTCGCCGCCGTACGCGACGGCCGCTCCGTGGACACGACCATGGGGTTCACGCCGCTCGAGGGCCTGGTGATGGCCACCAGGTCGGGCGACGTCGACCCCGGCATGTTGCTGTGGCTGGCCGAGCGTACGGACCTGACGATCACAGAGCTCTCCCGCGCGCTGGAGCACGAGTCCGGGCTGTACGCGCTCGCCGGCACCGCCGACATGCGCGAAGTGTTGACACGCGCCGCCGGTGGCGAGCCGCGGGCCGTCCTCGCCCGCGACGTGTACGTCCACCGCCTGCGCGCGGCCGTGGCCGGGATGGCCGCCTCCCTCGGCGGGCTCGACGCGCTCGTCTTCACCGGCGGCGTCGGCGAGCACGCCGTGGAGATACGGTCGCTGGCCGCGGCTGGGCTCGGCTTCCTCGGCGTCGCCGTCGACGACGACGCCAACCGGGCCGCCGTCCCGGACGCCGAGATCACCGGTGCCGGGGCGCCGGTCCGTACGTTCGTCATCGAAGCCAGGGAGGACTTGGAGATCGCCGCAGGTGTACGGGCCGTGCTCGGCTGACCGCTCAAGGTCCCGCGCCGGGTGGACTTTCGCCCCTGCCACCTGCGCTTTCGTGATGGTCCGCTGGAAGCATGGACCGTACCCACAGGCCGGCCGGCGACGCGGCGGCGGCCGACGACGCGATCAGGTTCGCCGTGGAGGCGGCCATCCTGGCGCCTTCGGTCCACAACACGCAGCCGTGGTGGTTCGGCGGCGCCGGACCTGACCGGATGGACGCGGGAGCCGGGGCCGGCGGCCGCCGGATCAGCCTGCACGCCGACGTGGACCGCAGGCTGGACGTGGCCGACCCCGACGGCAGGGAGATGCTGATCAGTTGCGGCGCGGCGCTGTTCACCCTCCGCGTCGCGATCCGCGACCTCGGCCATGATCCCGAGGTCACCGTGTTGCCCGACCCTGACCGGCCGAGCCTGCTGGCCGATGTGGTGTTCGGCACCCAAGTGCCGCGGACGGAGGAGAACACCCTGCTGTTCCAGCAGATCCACCGGCGCCGCACCCATCGCGGGGCCTTCCGCGGCGACGCGGTCTCATCCTCGCTGCTGGCCACGCTGCGCCGCGAGGTGGCCGACGAGGGCGCCGAACTGCGCGTCGTCGGCGACGATCGGGCGCGGGCCGCGCTTGGCGCGCTGACCGAGGCGGCCGACCACGTGCAGCGGACCGTACCCGCCTACCGGGTCGAGACCGCCAGGTGGGCTCCGCGTCCCGGCGCCGTACGCCACGACGGCGTGCCGGAGTCGGCCTATCCGCGCGAGCCGCGCCGCACCGAGCCGCACTATCCGATGCGGGACTTCGCGCATGGCCAGGGCTGGGGCACGGACGCCGCCGAGGCGGAGGCGTCCCGGTCGGAGGCGTCTCGGTCGGAGGCGCACGAGCCCGGCGCCGACCTGGTCACCGGCGTCGTCGCGCTGCTCACCACTCCCGGCGATCTCCGTGCGGACTGGCTGCGCGCCGGGCAGGCGCTGCAGCGGCTGCTGCTGCGCGCCTCAGCGGACGACGTGTCGGCCGCGTTCCACACCCAGGCGCTTGAGGTCCCCGAGCTTCGCGAGTTCGTCCGCGGCCGGTTCTGCGACGGCGCGCACCCGCAGATGCTGCTGCGCCTCGGGCGTCCCGCGTGGCGACCCGGCGACGCGTACGGGGCGGTCCGCCGCCCGGTCGCCGACGTCGTCGCCGACGACCGGTAAGGATGTCACCGCCCGGTGCGGCGACCTGCCGCGGCGGCCTGCCGGACTCTCATACCTCCTGCTTGCTGTGCGCCTGGTCGGCGCAGACGACGACGGTGCAGGGCGAGGACGACAGCACCCGGGGCACGGTGTCGCCGCCGAGCAGGGTGCCGCGCGGGGAGTCACGGCGTGCCCCAACGACGACCAGTTCGGCGCGTTCAGCCGCGCGGACGAGCACCCCGGCCGGGCTGCCGTAGGTGATCCGCAGCCGGGTGGTGATGTGTTGCGCCCGCGGCAGCTCGCGGGCGACCAGGGAGCGAAGCCGCAGCCACGTGGCGACGTGGGCGGGGGAGAAGCGTCGCTCGCGCCGGCCCGACATGACGCAGATCACGTCCAGGCGGGCTCCCCGCCGCTTGGCCTCGTCGGCCGCCCGGCGGAGCGCGGCGATCGAGTTCCGCGAGCCGTCGACTCCGACGACCACGCAGCGCTGGGTCGGGATGATTCGCATGACCCATCTCCTTCGGTCCACCTGCGTCCACCATCCCCGGTCGGCTGAAGCCGCAGGCAGAGCCGAGCGACCCGGAAGCGATGGGACCTTAGCCCCCGGAGAACGAACGTCACCACGAACGGGGACGTTCGGCACTGCCGGGCGCCACTCCGGCCGCGCGACGCTGACGGTGTCCCATCCGATCTCCGAGCGGCTGTACGGGAGGCCCAGATGATGAGGTCGACGGTCCGGGACGTGATGACGACCGACGTGGTGACCGTACGGGCGGACACGCCGTTCAAGGAGATCGCCCGCGTGCTGGCCACGAGCCGGATCAGCGGGGTCCCCGTGGTGAACGCGGACGGCACGGTGGTGGGCGTCGTCTCCGAAGCGGACCTGCTGCCCAAGGAAGAGTTCAAGACGCTGACCGACGAGTATCCCCGCCTCGGACGGCGCGCGGCCAAGGCGGCCCGCGCCAAGGCCGGCGGCGACACCGCCGCCGAGCTGATGAGCACGCCGGCGGTGACGATCGCCCCCGACGCGCCCGTCGCCGAGGCGGCCCGGATGCTGGCCGAGCGCGGGATCAAGCGCCTGCCCGTGGTGGCCGGTGGCCGCCTCGTCGGCATTGTGACCCGGGCCGACGTGCTCGGCGTCTTCCTCAAGTCCGACGCGCAGATCAGCAAGCTCGTGATCGAGGAGGTCGTCAAGCGCTGCCTGTGGGAGGACCCGGAGTTCGTCAGCGTCCATGTCAAGGACGGCGTCGTCACGCTCGGCGGCCGGCTCGAGCTGAAGAGCCTCATCCCCATCGCGGTGCGCCTGACCGCCGCCATCGACGGGGTGGTGGACGTCGTCGACCGGCTCGCCTACGTCCAGGACGACACGACCCCCGAATACCAGCGCTACTGGCGGTGACCGCTCAGCCTGTCCCTCCCAGCAGTGACCAGTCGAGAGCGATCCGGACCGGGCCGTCCGCGTGGCGCTCGCCCCCTGGCTCCAGCACGGTGACCAGGCGGTACGCGGCGATCGCGTGATCGAGGGCGAGGACCTCGATAGTGGACACCCCGCCGTCATGGAGCCGGACGATCCAGTACCAGGGGATTCCGGCCGCGGCGTACTCGGCGCGCTTGTCCACCGTTTCGACCCGGCCGGAGCCGGAGACGACCTCGACGGCGACGAGCACCATGTGGGCGGGAAGCGGCTTCTCGTCGTCAGGAGCGCAACGATACAGCGCCACGTCGGGCCGGCGGATGTGAGCGCGGGGCAGCTCCCAGAGCACGACGTCGAAGTCGAGGTCGGCATCGAGGCACTCTTCGGTTTCGGCGGTGTGCCGTACGGCGGCCCGCTCGAACATGTTGGCGAGATGGCGGGTGACCTTCTGGTGGAGTCGGGACGGAGACTCGCACCGCACCGCCTGGCCGTCGACCACCTCAACCTGGCGGCAGAAGTCCTCGGGTAGCCGCTTCCAGATATCCACCGTGATCGGCTCGGGCTGCATGGGCATGCTCTTCGCCCACTCGAAGATCTCCCGCACTCGTCCTCCCCGTCCGGATCTGCTGCCAACCTTACGGCTGCCGGCTCGGGGCGGTGACGGCCGGCGAAGTCCCGCCGCGGAGTGTCCGGCTATGGTGCTTGGATGTCGTTGAGGCGGGAGGTGGCAATGATCGCACGGACATGGCGGGCGCGGGCCACCGCGGCCGGCGCCGAGGCCACGGTGACTGGGGAGCCGCGGTGAGGCCGGTGCCTGAGCCGACCAACTGGGCGGGCAACATCACCTTTCGCGCCAGGGAGCTGCACCGGCCGGCGTCCGTCGACGAGCTGCGGCGGCTGGTCGCCCGCGGCGACCGGGTGCGGGCCCTCGGCAGCGCGCATTCGTTCAACGAGATCGCCGACACTCCGGGCGCGCTCGTCTCGCTGTCCGGGTTGCCGCCGGACGTCGAGATCGACACCGCGGCCGGCGTGGTCAAGGTCGCGGCCGGGGTGCCCTACGCCGAGCTCGGCCGGCGTCTCAACGACAGCGGGCACGCGCTGCACAACCTGGCGTCCCTCCCGCACATCTCCGTGGCCGGTTCGTGCGCCACCGGAACCCACGGCTCGGGCGACGGCAACGGGAACCTCGCCACCGCGGTCGCTGCGCTGGAGATGGTCACAGCGGACGGCGACATCGTCGCCATCGACCGCGACACCGGCGGTGACCGGTTCCGCGGCTCCGTCGTGGCGCTCGGCGCCCTCGGCATCGTGATCGGCGTGACCCTCGACATCGTCGCCGCGTTCGACATGCGGCAGTACGTCTACGACGACCTGGCCTTCGACGTCCTCGACGAGCATTTCGACGAGATCTTCGCCGGTGCCTACAGCGTGAGCCTGTTCACCGACTGGCGCGGCCCGTACGCGAACCAGATGTGGATCAAGCAGCACGTCGGCGACCCGGGGGACTGGTCGACCGAGGATGACCGGTTCGGCGCGCGCCCGGCGGACGGGCCGCGCCATCCGATCGCCGGCATGCCCGCCGTCAACTGCACGCCGCAGCTCGGCGTCCCCGGGCCCTGGCACGAGCGGTTGCCGCACTTCAGGTCCGGCTTCAAGCCGAGCAGCGGCGAGGAGTTGCAGGCCGAGTACCTGCTGCCCAGGCGGCACGCCCGTGACGCGCTGCACGCGCTGGCCGCCGTCCGCGACCAGATCGCCCCCGTCCTGCAGATCTGCGAGATCCGTACGGTCGCCGCCGACGACCTGTGGCTCAGCCCGTCCTACCGGCAGGAGACGGTGGCCTTCCACTTCACCTGGGTCAGGGACACCCGGGCCGTGCTGCCCGTGCTCGCGCTCATCGAAGAGCGGCTGGTGCCCTTCGCGCCCCGCCCGCACTGGGGCAAGCTGTTCACGATCGAGCCGGACGCGCTGCGGTCCAGGTACGAACGGCTGCCCGACTTCCAGGCGCTGGCGCTCGACTACGATCCGACGGGCAAGTTCGCCGGCGGCTTCGTCCGCCGCCTCATTCTCGACGAGGGCTGAATCGAGGTGACGTGGATACCAACGGTGCGAACAAGCGGTTCGCCAACGCGGTGCGGCTGATGCGAAGCGATGACCTGGGGCGCAGGGAGGACGGCTTCGACTTCCTCAGGGAACACGCCGACTCCTATGTGGACGAGCTGATCGCCGAGTTCGCGGTCGTCGAGCGGGAACAGGACGACATCGGGCTGCGCCGCTGGCTCCTGGAGCTCATCGCCGAGGCGCGCGCCCCGCAGGCGCTGCCCGTGCTGGCGAGCCAGCTGCGCAGCGAGGACGAATCGCTGCGGCTGTGGGCCGTACGGGGCATCGAGATGCTCGACACCCGCGAGGCCGAGCAGGAGCTGGAGCGGGCCAGGGCCGGCGGCTGGCTCGGCTGACGCCCGGTCAGTGCGAGTCGCGACGCACCTCGTGGCCGCTCGCGCCGCGCAGGAAGTCGAGGTCGGCGCCGGTGTCGGCGCCCAGCACGTGATCGACGTAAAGCCGTTCCCAGCCCCGGGTCGGGCGGGCGAACGCCTCGGCGGCGGCTTTGGCCGGCTTGCGGGCGGCGATCTCGGCGTCCGGCAGGTCGATGTCGATGCGCCGCGCCGAGACGTCGAGCACGATCGGGTCGCCGGTCCTGACCAGCCCGAGCGGGCCGCCGGCGGCGGCCTCCGGCGCGACGTGCAGGACGACCGTGCCGTACGCCGTGCCGCTCATCCGCCCGTCGCAGACCCGCACCATGTCGCGCACGCCGCGGCGCAGCAACTTCGGCGGCAGCGGCAGGTTGGCGACCTCGGGCATGCCCGGGTAGCCGCGCGGGCCGCAGCCGCGCAGGATCAGCACCGAGGTCTCGTCGACGTCGAGGTCCGGGTCGTTGATCCGGGCCCGGGCGTCCTCCACGCTGTCGAACACGACGGCCCGGCCGCGGTGCTCGAGCAGGTCCGGTGAGGCGGCGGCCGGCTTGATGACCGCGCCGTCCGGGGCGAGATTGCCGCGCAGCACCGCGATCCCCGCGTCCTCCCGCAACGGCCACCTACGGGGCCGGATCACCTCGTCGTCCCAGATGCGGGCGGCGTCGAGGTGGTCGACCAGCGGCGTGCCGTCGACCGTGACGGCCTCCGGGTCGAGCAGGTCGCGCACCTCGCGCAGCACGGCGAGCAGCCCGCCGGCGCGGAACAGGTCGTCCATCAGGTGGCGGCCGGCCGGCTGGAGGTCGACGAGCAGCGGCACCCCCGAGCCGACGCGGTCGAAGTCGTCGAGGGTGAGGTCGACGCCCACCCGGCCGGCGATGGCGAGCAGGTGGACGACCGCGTTGGTGGAGCCGCCGAGCGCGGCCAGCGCGACGATGGCGTTGTAGAACGAGCCCTTGCTCAGCACGCCACTCGGCCGGCGGCCGTGGGCGACCATGTCCACGATCAGCCCTCCCGTGGCGTGCGACAGCGCCAGCAGCCGGCTGTCGGGGGCCGGCGTCCCGGCGATGCCGGGCAGCGTCATGCCGAGGGCCTCGGTGAGCAGCGCGGTGGTGGACGCCGTGCCCATGGTGTTGCAGTGACCCTTGCTGCGGATCATGGACGACTCCGACGCCGTGAAGTCCTCCTCCGACAGCGTCCCGGCACGTACCTCCTCGCTCAGCCGCCACACGTCGGTGCCGCAGCCGAGCGGCCGGCCCTGGAAATGACCGGTGAGCATCGGCCCGCCGGGCACCACGACCGCCGGCAGGTCCACGGAGGCGGCCGCCATCAGCAGCGCGGGGATGGTCTTGTCGCAGCCGCCGAGCAGCACGACGCCGTCGATCGGGTTGGCCCTGAACATTTCCTCGGCGGCCATCGCCGCCATGTTGCGCCACAGCATCGCGGTCGGCCGGACCTGCGTCTCGCCGAGTGAGACGACCGGCAGCTCGAGCGGCACCCCGCCGGCCTCCCAGACGCCGTTCTCCACGCTGCGCGCCACCTCGTCCAGATGCGCGTTGCACGGGGTCAGCGCCGAGGCGGTGTTCGCGACCGCGATGTGCGGCCGCCCGTCGAAGGCGTGGTCGGGGATGCCGCGGCGCATCCACGCCCGATGGAGGTAAGAGTTGCGGTCGTCTCCCGCGTACCATTGTGCGCTACGCAGACCAGTCATGTGCGGGATCTCTTCATGTGCGGGATCTCTTCATGTGCGGGGTCTCCCGCCCGTCTCGTGCGGTGACTTCGGACGCGGTATCCGCCCCCGCCCGGCCGGCGGGGGTCTTCCATGAACCGGTGAAAGTAGAACACGCCTGCCGGAGCCCGCCAAGGCCGGGTGCCGCCACGTGGGAGCCTTACGGTCAGGGATGGGCGGTGATGCGGAACCCGTTGATCAGTTCCGGGCGGATCGCGATGATGTCGTCCGGCCCGACCGTCACCCAGGGGTCGAGCCGGTCCCGGTAGCGCGCGGCCTGATCGGCGTCGCGGACGATCCGGGCGGTGCCGGTGATGCTGACGCTCCAGCCGAGCCGTTCGACGGGATCGAGATCGTCGGCCTCGTAGGCGACCACGACGCCGTGGGACGAGGCGCCGGCCTGGCCGGCGATCGCCGTGCCCAGGTGGCTGCGGATGACGATGTTGCCTTGATCGAGGATGTGACTGACCGGGCGTACCGTCGGCAGCGCCCGCAGGGTGTAGACGATGCGGCCGAGGGGCACGCTGCCCAGCAGTGCCAGCGACTCGGTCTCGGTCAGTTCGGTGAGATCCCGCGTGATTTCGCTCATCTGCCCATGCGTTCATCGTGGCCGGAGTTCCAGAACCAGCACGACCCCCGAGTGCGCGCGATCCGGTGGGCCCGGTGGGCAAGGCGTCATCGGCCGCGCGGAAGCCGATTCGGCGCCGTCTCCGTGTCGGTATGCGGTGGTCGTCCGCCCACAATCCCCGTTCTCCCTGGGGGATGACAGGACCTAAAGTCCCGACTTGTCGTGACAAAGTCCCCTCGCAACGATCTGGGGTGTCGGGCGCCCGCCGCACCGGCCATTGCCGGGCGAAGAAACGGATCTTGCCACCACGGGGGCTGCGATGATGTCAACCTTGACGGGGGCTCACTCGTCAACCTAGGTGTGGGTCGACCCCCACCGCGAGCGTTTCCCGTCGCGCCCGGCCGCACCCGGGCGCGACCGCCGACCGAGACCGTGATACTCCGGGAGCAAGCCCTGAGCAGGATCGAGGGAATCGAGGGATGGGACGCCGAGCGTCCCCAGCCGGCACAGCCGGCGCGCGATCCCCATGCCATCCAGGACCTCTTCGACCCGTCCCGCCACGGCACCGGCGCTCCCGACGAGCGACCGGGCGCGGGCGACTGGGACGGCCATGACCGCGGGGACGGCCGTCCCCATCGCGACGGCCGCGACGGGCGCGACGGCCAGGCCGACCCGCGGCGCAAGACCAAAAGGCGGCATCGGCGCAACACCCTGATCGGCGTCGCGGTGTTCCTCGTGCTGCTGGTGGCGGGGGCCACCGGCCTGTTCTTCGAGCGGCAGAACGCGTACAACAACAACATCACGCGCATCCCGGGCGCGCTGCCGAGCAACGACCCGTCCCGGCCGGCCGGCGGCCCGAAGGGCGCGGAGAACTGGCTGCTCATCGGATCCGACACCAGGGTCGAGGGAGAGGCGGCGAACCAGACGACCTACGGCGGTCAGCGCTCGGACACGATCATGCTGGTCCACCTGCCCAAGGACAGGAAGTCCGCCTACCTGGTATCCATCCCGCGCGACTCGTGGGTGACCATCCCCGGCCACGGCAAAGCGAAGATCAACGCCGCGTTCTCGTGGGGCGGCTCCCCGTTGCTGATCCGGACCATCGAGTCCCTCACCGGGGTCCGCATCGACCATTTCGCCATCCTCAACTTCGAGGGCATGCAGCGGATGACCGACGCGCTCGGCGGGGTGGACGTCCGGGTCAGCCAGACGGTGACCGACCCGATGCACCACCAGACGTGGCCGGCGGGGGTGAACCATCTCAACGGCGAGCGCGCCCTGTGGTTCGTCCGCCAGCGCTACGGGCTGACCGGCGGCGACTTCGACCGGATCAAACGCCAGCAGGCGTTCCTCAAGGCGCTCGCGGACAAGGCGGTCAGCCGCGGGACCCTCAAGAACCCGCTGAAGCTCAACGCGTTCCTGGATGCCCTCACCAAGTCGGTCAGCGTGGACGACACGGTCAGCGTGGGTCACCTGCGCTCGATCGCCTTCGGCTCGCGCGGCATGCGTGCCGGCGACATCGCGTTCATGACCGCGCCGACCAGAGGTACCGGCAGGGAGGGCAGGCAGAGCGTGGTCTTCCTCGACCCGGTCAAGGACAAGGCCCTGTTCGCCGCGCTGCACAACGACACGGTCGCCGACTACCTCCGGGACCGCAGGGCCGTGAACAACGTCGACACCGTGCGCTGACCGGCCGGCGTCCAGGCGTACATCTACGGCTCGCTCGGGCGGATCCCGTCGAGCCGTTCCCGCAGCGTCGCCGCTGTGAAGGGCTTGCGGATCATCGACGTGCGGGGCGGCAGCACGACGCCGCTCGGCAGGGAGTCGCTGGTGTAGCCCGACATGAGCAGCACGGGGATCATCGGCCGCACCCGCCTGATGTGCTCGGCCAGCTCGACCCCCGACATGCCCGGCATCACGACGTCGGCGAGCAGCACGTCGATCGAGGTGTCGGTGGCGTCCGCGATCCGCAGGGCCCTGGCGGGCGAGCTCGCCTCCACCACCCGGTAGCCCGACCTGGACAGCATGCGCTCGACGAGCTTCCTGACTTCGTGATCGTCCTCGACGACCAGGACGGTGAGGTCCCCGTCGGCGGGCGGTGCCCAGGACCCGTCCTCGGCCGGGGTGACGGCGTCGGCGGCCGGCAGCTCGATGCGGACGGTCGTGCCGGTGCCCGGCGCGGAGGTGATCGACACGTCGCCGCCCGCGTCCTTGACCGTCCCGTACACCGTGGACAGGCCGAGGCCGGTGCCCTGGCCGCGTTCCTTCGTCGTGAAGAAGGGCTCGAAGGCGCGGCTCGCCACCTCGGGCGTCATGCCGTGCCCGTTGTCGGTGACGCAGAGCCGTACGTACGGGACCCGATCGGACCCGGCGCCCGGGCGGCCGCCGTCGAGGTTCGCCGTGTCGATCACCACCCGGCCGCCGTTGGGCATCGCGGCGCGCGCGTTCACCAGCAGGTTCAGCAGGATCTGCTCCAGCTTGCCGCGGTCGATCCGGACCGGGCGCAGGCCCGCGCCGAGCTGGGTGATCAGCTCGATGTCCTCGCCGATCGTACGGTGCAGCAGCTCACCGGTGTCCCGCACCACCGAGTTGAGGCTGAGCACCTCGGGCGGGGAATGCTCCAGGCGGCTGAAGATGAGCAACTGGCGGGTGAGTGCCGCGCCGCGTACCGCGGCGTCCTGGATGTGCTCCAGTTCGGTGCGGACCGAGCCGCCGCCGGGCAGCTCGTCGAGCGCGAGCTCGGCATAGCCCAAGATCACTGCGAGCAGGTTGTTGAAGTCGTGTGCGACTCCGCCGGCCAGCTTGCCCATCGAGTCCAGCCGTTCGACCTGGCGGAGCCTGAGCTCGAGGCGCTCACGCTCGCGCTGGGCGGTGATGAACGGGGTGATGTCGCGCAGCAGCCCCCAGACGATCGTCAGCCGGCCGTGCCCGTCCCTGATCGACGACGTCCGCTGCTCGGTCCAGATGGTCGTCCCGTCGGCGCGGCTCCACCGGACGACGAGCGGCTTCGAGTCCGGCGTGTGCCAGGACTCCTCCAGATTGTCGCGGTCGGCGGGGTCGGCCAGTGACAGCAGCCGGTCGGGGTCGCCGAGCAGGTCGTCGGGATGGCGGCCGAGGATGGCGTGGGCCGCCGTGCTGACGTACTCCATCTTCCGCCGCGGGCGCAGCCGGTAGCGGAAGATGATGTCCGGCGCGTTCTCGGCGAACAGCCGGAACGGCTGCTCCCTGTGCCGCAGCGCGGCCTGCGCCTCCCGTTCCCGCCGCCGCACCCTCGCCTCGCGCAGCTCGCGCCGCACTGCGGGGGCGAGCCCGCCCAGGTGCTCCTTGCGGACGACGTCGTGCACGCCGGCGCGCATCAGCGAGGCGGCGCGTTCGTCGCCGGTGCGCCCGGACACCAGGATGAGGGGGATGTCCAGCGCCGCCGCGTGCAGCAGCCGCCGCGCGTCGTCGGCGGTGAGGGCGGGGCTGGTGTCGCCGGAGAGCACGAGATCGGGCGTGCGTCGGTGCAGCGCGCTCACCGCGGCGTCCGGCGTGCCGACCCGCTCGTAGGTGAGGCCGAAGCCCTCGCGGCGGAGCCGGGTCGCCAGCCGGGCCGCCTCGTCGTCGTCGGTCTCGCAGATCAGAAGGTGAATCGGTTCCGTCATGACGTGCTCGTGATCTGGGCGCCCCGTCCCGGTTCGCGCAATGCCGCGCGGTACGTCACCGTACGTCCATGTACGCCCGCGTACGTCTACTTTCCCTGGTCAGGCTAACCCGCGGCACCCGCGGCGCGAGCCGTTCACCTGTCCCGTGGCCCGTTCTTGGGACAACCATGACCTGCACCGGAAGTCCGCTAAAGGTTCTTGCCCTGCCGTGGCCGCGGATCACGGATCCGTCCGCGATGGCCGCCGCCGCTGATCCGTCCGTATGGCGCCGCGGGTTCCGGCATGACCGGCGAAATTGAGGCCGCGGGGTGACGGCCTTGACATGGTCCAGGGCCTTGTCAACATACGGGGAGCAAGGATTGGCCGCGCCGGTCGTTGTCCGCCTATCGCGGCTATTTTCATGCCGGAACGATGTTATAGGTCGGCCAAAACAGGCGAAGAAGGGGCTGGCCGGGTGGGGGACTGCCTGCTGTGGTCCCGATATCGGCCGGTGGCCGGATCAGGTATATCCCGAAATTGGTGTTTTCCCTACACCAAAGTGGGATTATTTGATAGATCTTACCCCTGGTCATGTGACTCTCGAATCTTTCTTCCGTACGCCCGCCGCGGCGCCGGCTCATCATCCCCCGAGGAGAACGACGTGGGGCTGGCCGACGAGTTCTTCTTGATCGCCTGGGACACGGCGGGCTCGGGTACGGCCCGGCTGCACCCGCGGGCGACCGCCCTCGGCCTGTCGGGGGCGCTGCTCGGCGAGTTGGTGCTGGCGCAGCGGATCACCGTCTGGGGCGCGGAGGTGCGGGTCACCGACCCGCGGCCGGTGCCCGACCAGCTCGCCCAGCGCATCCTGCACGAGATGCTCGGCGCGCCCGAGCACACCGACATCCGTACGTGGCTGGCCTATCTCGCCAAGGACGGCGTCGACGCCGTGGCCGGCCGGTTGATCGACGCGGGGGTGCTGCGCCGAACCGAGTCCCGGGTGCTGTGGCGCAGGAACGTCCGCTACCTGGCGACCAACTACGCCCAGGGCGCCTGGCCCGCGGTACGGGTGGAGAAGATGCTGGTCAACGGCGAACGGCTCACCCCTGGCGACATGGCGCTGGCCGCACTGGTCGAGGCCGCTGGCCTGCTCGACTCGATCCTGCTCGACCGCAGGGACCGCACGCTGGCCCGTCGCTACCTCTCCACGCTCATGGCCACCATCCCGCCACCTCTCCGCGACCTCGTCGGCCACGTGCGCGCGGCCGTGGGCGACGCCGTGCTGTCCTACCGAGCCTGAACGACCGCCATCCGACCCACCGAGAGTGCCGCTGAAGTCCCAACCCGTCCGAGTCAGTCCGGAACCGTCCCGACCGGGCCGGGGCCGCCGACCGAGGAGACCCCCGATGACCGCACCGTCCGTCCGCGCGAGAAGCGCCGATACCATCGTCACCGCCCTGGCCGCCGACCGGCTCGGCGTCCCCGCGGTGATCTACTTCGTGCTCTCGGCGGCCGCGCCGCTCACCGTCGTCGCCGGCGTGGTCACCACCGGCTACGCCGTGACCGGCATCACCGGCCTGCCGATCGCGTTCATCGCCGTCGGCGCCGTGCTCGCCCTGTTCTCCGTCGGCTACGTCGCCATGGCCAGGCATATGGTCAACGCCGGGGCGTTCTACGCCTACATCTCCCGGGGGCTCGGCCGGCCGTACGGGGTCGCCGGCGCGTGGGTGGCGCTCGTCGCCTACAACGCGTTGCAGGTCGGGCTGTACGGCGCGCTCGGCGCGGCCGCCTCGCCGCTGCTCGACCAGTGGTTCGGGGTCCGCCCGGCCTGGTGGGTCATCGCCCTGGTCGCCTGGGCGCTGGTCGCGCTGCTCGGCGTGATGCGGGTCGAGGTCAACGGGATCGTGCTGGCCGTCCTGCTCACCGCCGAGGTGGCGGTCATCCTGCTCTTCGACGCCACCGACCTGGGCAACCCGGCGGGCGGCCACATCTCGACCGCCGCGCTGTCCCCGAACGCCCTGCTCGTGTCGGGCGCCGGCGCGCTCCTCGTGATCGGCACGACCGGGTTCGTCGGGTTCGAGTCCTCGGTGGTCTTCTCCGAGGAGAGCCGCGACCCGCGCCGTACGGTGCCGGCCGCCACCTACCTGGCGGTGGCCATCATCGCCGCGCTGTACGCGGTGTCGTCCTGGGCGATGACCGTGGCCACCGGCCCCGACAAGATCGTCGGCGTGACGCGCCGCGACGGCCCTGAGACCGTCTTCAACCTCGCCGGCGCCCACCTGGGCAGTACCGTGGTCGACATCGCCAGGGTGCTGTTCGTGACCAGCCTGTTCGCGGCGATGATCTCCTTCCACAACACCACGGCGCGCTACATCTTCGCGCTGGGCCGCGAACGGGTGCTGCCCGCGGTCTTCGGCCGGACCAGCGTGCGCAGCGGCGCCCCCAAGGCGGGCTCCATCGCGCAGAGCGCCCTCGGCATCGTGGTGATCGTGGTGTACGCCGCCCTGGGTCTCGACCCGCTGGTCCAGCTGTTCTTCTACGGCGGCACGTTCGGCGGCTTCGGGGTGCTGCTGCTGATCACCACCACGTCGGTGTCGGTGATCGCGTTCTTCGCGCGGCGGCCGGGCGGGGAGAACGTCTGGCGCCGGGTCGTCGCCCCGGCCCTCGCCACGGTGGCGCTCGTCGTCATCGTCTACCTCGCGGTGGCCAACTTCGCCACCCTGCTCGGCGTCGACAAGACCTCGCCGCTGCGCTGGGCGCTGCCCGCCGCGTACATCGTCGCCGCCGCCGTCGGGCTCGTCTGGGCGATGGCGCTGCGCGCCGGCCAGCCGGACGTGTACGCCAAGATCGGTCTCGGCGCCGACGCCGCGACCGGCCAGGCCAGCCCGGCCGGCGCCGCGACCGGCCGGTTCGGCCGCGGCGGGCGGCCGTCACGCCATGCCCGTCCGCGCGTCCGCTGACCGAGCAGGAAGGATCTGTGTGATGACCACCAGCGCCATGATCCGCCGGGCCACCCCGGCCGACGCCGGTCGCGTCGCCGAACTCGTCGCCGCGGCCTTCGCACCGCTGGACGCGGTGGGCTGGCTCGTGCCCGACCGCGCCGCCCGGCCGCGGATCATGACGGACAACTTCCGGATCTTCATCGACCACGCCATCGAGCACGGTCACATCGACCTCGTCGACGAGACTCCGGCGGCGGCCGTGTGGTTCCCGCGTACCGGGCCGCTTCCTGAGCCGGCCGACTACGACCGGCGGCTGGCCGCGGCCTGCGACCCGTGGACCGACCGGTTCCGGGTCCTCGACGAGCTGTTCGAGGCCAACCATCCGGGCGAGCCGCACGACCATCTCGCGTTCCTCGCCGTCCAGCCCGGGTGGCAGGGGCGCGGCCTCGGCAGCGCGCTGCTCCGCCGGCGGCACGCCGAGCTGGACGCGGCGGGGACGGCTGCCTACCTCGAGGCCAGCAGCACGCGCAGCCGCGACCTTTACCTGCGGCACGGGTACGAGGCGCGCGAGCCGTTCCGGCTGCCGGACGGCACGCCCTTCTGGCCCATGTGGCGCCCGCCGGGCGCGACCA
>DASUWU010000166.1:0-96287 GCA_036378315.1 Streptosporangiaceae bacterium
CATCACCCGTCCGCACGAGGTGCACTACCTGCTGCTCAGGTACGAGGTGGCCGACAAGGAGCTTTGCGCCTCCCTGATGGGCCTCGCCGCCGCCGGCCGTTCCAGGGAATGGGTCAAACGCCACGGCTCTCTGTCGCCGCACCCCGTCACCGACGTCATCCAGCTCGAACAGGACTCCTCAGCGATCCGCGAATGCCATCCCATCGGCATTCCCGGACTGCTGCAGACCCCGGCGTACGCCCGCACGGTTATGGCCTCGGCAAGTTTCGTGCCACCCGACGATGTCGAACGTGAGGTCGCCTTCCGCATGGCACGTAAGGAGGCGCTGTCGAGAGCCGACCCCATCCGGCTCGACGCGGTCATCGGCGAAGCCGCTCTGCGCCAGCAAATGGGCGGCCCTGACGTCATGCGAGACCAGCTCAGTCACCTGCTTGACGCATCCCGTGCGGCCAATGTCATCGTCCGTGTCCTGCCTTTCGCGGCGCACAGCAACCCCGGCTTCGACGGTCCGTTCGCCATGCTGGACGTCGAGCCCGGCTGCTTCACCATCGTGGTGATTGACGGCCTCGCCCGCAGCGTCTATTTGGAGGACGACGCCGCGGTAGAGCGCTATAACGTGGTCTTCGAGAAGCTGCGCGCCATGGCGCTCTCCGAGACCGACTCGCGCGCGCTGATCGAGCAGTCCCTCCACGAGCTCGAGGCTCCGCTTCAAGAAGGAAAACGATGACCATCTGGCGCAAGAGCAGCCACAGCGGCACCCAGGGCGGCACGAACTGTGTCGAAGTGGCTGAGCTGCCAGGCCGCACCACCCGCACCATCGCCGTACGCGACTCCAAGAACCCCGGCGGCCCGAAACTCCACCTCACCCCCACCCAGTGGTCCGCCCTGCTGAGCACCATCAAGACTTCGGTGTGACCGTCTCAAGCGAGTAATGGCACACGGACTCGCGGCTAAGTTCACCGCAGACCGCTGGTCTCAAGTCTGCGGTCTTTCAAAATCTCTTTCTCGGCCGCGCCAGAGCTGCTCATATTCGTGCCAGCCCTCTCGTACAGCTATGGCAGCAGCGAAAGAAGCGATGGATTGACGAGTATCCTCGGTACTGGAAAGTTCCCAGCTGTCATCGCCCTGGAGCCTCCATATGGTCGCGCCGGAAGACGCCGCCGCATCCGCAGACGTGGACTTTCCAATTTGTGTCCAGAACGATTCGGCCAGGTTAAGCGCCGCACGAGGGCGCGCCAATGCCGCATAGCAGCACATCTGGTTGTATATGTTAACACCCTTATGAGGATAGTTCATATCTGCCGCCCGTTCCAAATGCTGCAAAGCATCTTGCGCATTCTCTGGGATTAGGCAGAAGCCTACATTATTTCGAAGCTCTGCGTCATGAGGCAGACCCTGAGCGCCGAATTCAAACACTGCCGCAGCCTCACGATAGCGTCCCTCTTGAAGGAGTCGCTTCGCGTACTGCATCATGTCTGACATCAGCGGGCGCATCCAGACGCCGACCATCTCACTCGAACTCGTAAAGGACATCGCACCAGAGACCACGGCAGCGGCCACACCGTTGCCTTTGAACCGCGATGTGGAGTCGGGCGGCACGCTTCTGCGGGCAATCTCTTCGTTGAGCTGATTCCGGTCCACTTTTCTGTCGGACATCAGCTCGGGTGAGCATGGCGGGATTTCACGCCCGTTCAACCAACGGTAGGCGCAATGAAGTGATGGAGTATCCCACTCGCGATAGAATGTATATGAGAAGTGATCAACAATCCAACGGTATTGGATACATAGGTTGGCGTCCAGAGGCGGCGTGTTTGAATCAGTGGTCGCTACGCGCGCTGGAGGATCCAATCGAACCATCTGATCCAGTGTCGCCGTAGAGATCCAACTGAGAGTGGAACGAACGAGCGGTATGACTATTTCACTGACAGAACTCACTATGTCGGGCAGAGGTGAATCAAGGGGAACTTTGTATGTTGTTGGTACGCCAAGGGCATTACTCCATGCTTTGTGGTCAAATTCCCCAATTTGGAAGGCAGTTACGCCTGGAATCATTCGATCCGCAAGCAGGCCACCTATTAACGGTGCAGAGACTTGCCGCCACATCCCGTACCGGACCAGCGACGTCGCGTCAATCCCCCGCCGTGTCAGTTCGTCCGCGATGGCCCGAAATTTAGCGTAGCGCGCATCCACAGTCGAATTACGGAGGTCTTCACCACGCTCCAGAAGCACTCGAACCCCGGTAACCAGGCTGGCTGTACGGCGCTTGGCCATTGATGCTTCCGCCTCGTCACACAGGTAGGTTTCGAGGGCGTCAAACGGCTTCTCCGCATCCACCGGCCACTCCGTGAACTACATCGATGTGTTTACCCTCTTGGGCTGTACGCTTGCCAGGATGGTGGATATCATCCTAGCAGGATCGTATCTACGATCCTGCTGCTACGGAGGCCCTTCGTGACTGACACGATCTTCCAGCCATCGGATCTGGCCGGAGTCAAGCGCACTGAGTTCCTCGACGCCGCCCGTCGAGGACTAGCACGGCTTCGCGACAAAGACGGCACGAGCTTGGTCATGCTTCCCGAGAGCAAGCTCGAGCTCGTCCAAACGCTGGCGCGGTGGGGCGAGGCGTATGCGAAGCTCGACAACCTACTACGCCGATCGAGCCCACCTACGGCCAACGAGCTCGGTGAGCTTGCCTGGCTCAGGCCCTTCGACCGGGATGACCTCCAAGAGTTCTTGAGCGAGCTCCGCGACGCACTCATCGCCTCAAGCGCAGATGAAGACACCTCTGCCCTCGACAACTGCCTCCGTGCGTGGCGGGTCACAGCTCGACAAATGGAGGATCCGCTCAGACGAGCGGTACTCCTTGGTGAGCATCGCTCGGATGACTACGAGGAGGTCTACAGGCCACATGACGGCAACTAGCGCCTACTCACCCCACCAGCCAGCCCGTCGTCCCGGAGGAAAACCCCAGCGTGCTCCCCAATACAGGGTTCTGGTGCATAAGCGTTTCCGAAGCCACTACGAAGAGTTGCCCGCCCGAGTCGGCCTGCAGCAAGCCCAACAGTTCTGGGACCATGTGGCCGACGCTCCAGGGAGCCCAGATCCAATCGCACCGACCACAATCCTCAAGGGAAAGGCTGGTCGCCCCAAAGGTCCTGGCTGGTCGCGAACGATTCACTACGAGCTCAGTAGCTCAGCACGCATCGATTACCAGTACCACAACGCCTACACCACCACCCCCGATGGCGATCCGCATCCGGTTGTGGCTATCCTCACGATCAACTACAGCAGTCATTGACAGCTCAATCGGGGGAAGCTGGGCTACACAAGACCGCTAAACTGAGCGAGGACGATAATGGCTGATGGGATCATCGACCGGATCGTAGCTTCCCTCCCAGAAGGTGCTACGAACATCGGCGAGTTCATGGAAGCAGTCGAGAGTCAGGTCGCGGCGCTGCACCCCGCAGGCTCCAAGGTGACTTGACCAGGACAGTTGCGACCGGCGTGACATGCATGGCGGTTGCTGGGCCTTGGCGCTAGAGCACCCATTGCGGCATGAACTGACTCAAGACCACGAAACCGCTCGTGTCGGATGGTTAAGTGATCCACTACGCTCCAAGAACCCCGACGGCCCGAAGTTCCACCTCCACCCGCCCAGTGGTCGGCTCTGGCTAACCACCATCAACTCCATCTGCTAACCCCGGCTGGCTGCACCCTGCCGGCCAGGCCCCCCAGGGTCTCGTCCGCGCCGCACAGGCAGCGGTTCGCTCTCGAGCAGCCTCTTGCGGAGCTTGTGCGCGACAACCACGGTTCCTGGTTTACCTACCACGCTGTTGATGGTCGCGCCGGTGCAGATCGTGGTGTTGAGGAGGTGTTGGATCGTCTTCGCGAAGTCTCGGGCGAAGAACTCCAGTCGATCACTTGCCACGGCCGCGGTGCCCAGCCATCAGCCAAAGCTTCCGGGCACTCAGCGACGAGAAGTCGTTGTTGTTCGCCTGCTCGACAAGCTCATCCCAGGTGAGCCCCAGCTTGTCGAGTGAGCGCTGGAGGGCTTGGTCCCACTCCTCGGGAGACCAGACGATGACCTCGATGTCGTCGTCCGGAGAGCGTGAACGCCACAGATCAAGGATCGTCATCGAAGGTCACCCCCCTCACTCATCGCTCTTCACCGTAACTCTCGCCGCTGTCGATTCCCGCTTACGATGTAGCCATATTCTCTATACGTGTCCGTATGATCACAATTTGTTGACCATCATCTACCGGGCCGGATCCGGCCACGCGCAGACCGAGCTCCGCCGATGATCTAGGTTGGCGGCGAGCCGAGCGGGTGGTGGCGCTCAGGCGGTATTGGCGCGCGTCTCCGTTACCAGCATGTCCACGACCGCATGCGGGCCGCCGCGCGCGTAGGCGTCGCGCTGGCGAGCCGCCGAGCTGCCCCGGGAGAGGGACGACTCGGCCAACTCGGCGATCAGCTCCCAGTCGCCCGTGGCCTCGAGCCGGGGCCGCAGGTCGGCGAGCAGCCGGTGGATCACCTGCGCGGCTGGCCGGGGAAGGAGATCGGCGGGATCTACCAGCTCGCCCTCCAACCCCGAACGGGCGGCTCGCCATGTCATGGCACGGACCAGCTCGGGCCGCATGGGCGGGGGCGGCCGGCCGTCGGCGACCGCGTCGATCTCCTCGGTGACCAGCGCCCGGAACAGGGCCGCGAGCAGAATGACGTCGTCCAACCTTGGGCACGAGTCCGTGATCCGCAGCTCCAGGGTCGGTACGTGCGCAGAGGGGCGGACGTCGTAGTAAGCCATGCCCGGATCGCTGATCACCCCGCATCGGGCGAGGTCGGCGAGCATGCCGTCGTACTCCGCGGCCGACGTGAAATGACCCATCGGGCCGGTGGTCGGCCACCGCCACCACAGCGGGATGCGGTAGCTCGCGTACCCGGTGTCCATGCCGAGCCAGAATGGCGAGCTCGCCGACAGCGCGAGCAGTGCCGGCAGCCACGGCGCCACCCGGTGCGCGAGCGCCACAGCGAGGTCGCGGTCGGCGACCTCGACGTGCACTTGGGCGCCGCAGATGAGCTGCTCCCTGGCCAGCATCTGGTACTCATCCAGCATGTTCTCGTACCGCCGGCCTGGCGTGACGTCGAGTGACCGCGGATCCGCCACCGGGACCGTGCCGGCCGCGACTATGCCCAGCCCCAGCTCCTCGGCCGCCGAGGCGACGCGGCGGCGGAGCGCCGCGAGATCCGCTGCCAGGTCGCCCAGCCGCACATGCGGGCGGCTGTTGGTCTCCACCACCGACCGTTGCAGCTCAGCGCCGACGCGGCCTTTGGACAGCCGGCTCAGCAATGCGTCGGCGCGCGGCATCACCCTTCGCGTCCGCAGATCGACGGTATGGAACTCTTCCTCGACACCGACGGCCACCAGCCCCGATCGCGCGCCCACCGGGTCAGCGTACGCGCGGCGTATTACACGCATGTCTCGCCCGGACCTTCAAGGCCGGTAAGCCCGGCACTGCCCGTGTGCATACGTCCGTCAGTTCAGGGAACATCGCAGGCTTACCAAGGAGGCGAACATGGGATTCATAGACAAGATAAAGAACCGGCTCCAGATGGCACGCGGCAGCGCCAAGCAAGGAGCCGGCCGCGCCACGGATGACCCCGGCCTCGCGGCAGAAGGACGGGGTGACCGCGTAGGCGGTGCCGCCAAGCAGACCGGAGAACAGGCCAAGGACGCGGGGAAGAACGTCAAGGACGCGTTCAAGAAGTAACCCCCGTAGGCGCTGGATGCTCGGCACCGCGTCATCGAAAGTGATAGCGGCCCCCGGCGGGGCCGGACGGTCCCGCCGGGGGCCGCTATCATCGTGGGCCTTGTGACCCACACCACACCACCGCGCTGATAGCTGACACTTCGTGACGATGTCGGTCAATATGGCCATGCCGGGGAAGCTTGGGACCAGCGCCGAGGTGGTCATGGACCGCATACGGGTCGAGTTCGCAAAGATGTCCGAGGCCGAGCGGGATTTCCGGATAGCGCTCGACGCGCTCCGCGACGAGCTGGCCGATCTTGATCGCCAGTTACAGACCCACCTGAGCGAATGGGTGGGCGCCGCCCGCAAGGCGTACCAGGACGCGTTCGACGAGTGGCACGCGGCGGCCGACGACATGGCCGAGGCCCTGGCCGGGCTGCGGCGGGTCATCACACACGCGCACGGCAATTTCCGCACCGCTCACGGCGCGAACCTGAAGATGTGGAGGCCCTGATGGGTCCTCCCGCGCCCCCTGGCGGCTCCGGCACCATCGACGTAACTCCCCAGAACGTCGCGGACGCCGCCAAGGACTTCGCCAAGGCCCAGAACGACCTGTCCGAGGTGTGGTCCCGGGTTTCCGACGCGCTGAACGCCAACGGCGGAATGGCCGGCAACGACGAGGTCGCCCGCCGGTTCAACGAAAAGTACGACCCAGGCGTCCAGGCCGCCTGGAAAGCCTTCGAAAAAGCGATCGTCACGCATGGCGGCATCTCCACGGGCCTGACCACGACCGCCAACAACTTCATCAAGGCCGACCATCACTCCGCGGCCGGCAAGAGCCGCGGGTCACCGCCCCTGTTCCCGCGTGAGCCGGTCTTCTCGGACGTATACATCACCGCACCCGCCTCAGCCGTAGGCCCCGGTCATTCGGCGCTACCAGGCCCCCTCGCCAGGTTCTGGCCGAACGCCGACACCGGGAAGGTACGTGCGGTGGCCAGCGCATGGCACGCCGCCGCGAGCGACATCGACGGCATCAACGCCCGAGTCAACGGCACCATCGCCGGGCTCAAAACGTGGCAGACGGACGATACCACCGCGGCAATCGACGATTTCTGGGGCACCGTCTACCAACCCGGAAACCCCAGGACCGTTCTGGTCGGGACCCAGCAGATCTGTAAGGCATTAGGCGACGCCTGCGACACGTACGCCGGCAGCGTCGACGCGGCTCACAGCAAGATGAAATCCGCTCTCGTGAAGGCGGGCATCGCCATCGGGGTGACCACGGCGATCGGCATCGGCCTCTCCTTCCTGACCTTCGGTGCCTCCGACGCAGTCGCGGGGGAGGCGGATGCCGCTGAAGCGGGGGCCATCCTCGGGCCCATCGCCGCCGAGACCGCCGAGACCGTGGCCGCGGAAACCGCCGCGGCGGTCGGCGCCGACCTGGTCGCCGACGTGGAGGTCGGTGCCGCCGAGACCGCAACCATCGAAGCCGTCGACGCCGAAACCGCTGAGATCGAGACGGCACTGGACCAAGAAATGGCGGCGGCGGAAGATGAAACGCTGGGTGACATTGGAGAATCCACCCGACTGGAAGGAGAAAGGGACTACGTTGTCGATGACCCCGCGGACCCGGGTAGAACCATCACAGACATCGACCACATAGAGAAAGGAGTTCTGTGGGAGGAGAAGAGCGCCACCGACGCTCAGAATATTGATGCGTGGGTATCAAAGCATGTTGATGGAAAGTTCGCTCGCTACCTTGAAGCCCGACAGCATGTGACTGGTTACGAGAATGCACCGATAGGCTTTCGTTTCACTTCGCCCGGTGCCACACCGGCCTTCCGCGCAGCAGTCGAGAATGCGGTGGCGAACCTGAGGGCTGCCAATCCTGGGGTCAGAATCCTGCTAGAGTGGGCGCCATGAGCTATATATTCGATGTTGGCGAAGACACCGTGTGGAGTCCATCTCTGCGAGTGGGCCGACTCTATGTGGCCGCCACGCGATGCCTAGCCGCCGAGTTGGACCGCCCGCCAGGCCTCGTGGCGGTCGCAGAAGATATGTATCAAATAGATCTGGCGAAGTTCGAGATCTTCGTCAAAGACTTGTTTGCCGCCTTCAGTTCAACGAATCATCGCGTTTACCGCGAACTCATGCGGGGCGTCCTGCTCCCCTCCCTCGTACTCCTCGAGCGCGCCGGAATCTCACCCGAGACCACGAGCGACGAAGAGAAGACTCTCATGCTTCAAGCGCAGGACCTCGCCCGATCTATGCCAACGTGAGACTTCGAGCGGAGAGTGCGGCCGGATGGAGAGCCGATCACCTCTCGCCGGCTTCGCCGCCGAAACCGCAGCCATCAACGCCGAACCCACCTAAATCGAAACGGCCCTCGACGAGGAAATGGCCGCCGCCAATAGCGACTCGAGCGATGGGGTGGTTGAAGCCGCCCGAGCACGCCAGCATGGAGCGCCTTCGGGGCCAGTCGGATCGCGACCTGAGCGGGTCGATTCTATCCCTGCAAGGCGCAGGCGAAGATTATAAGGATTGGCTTCTGATGGCGGTGTTCAGCTTCTCCAAAGATGAGTCAGACATCTTCACGCTTCGAAAGGCTCCGTTTCGAATGATTTTGTCCCGAGCCGCCGGGCAACTGGCAGATCCACTCGACGTAGAAGAGATCAGGACGTCCGAAGCAATGGATGGCCTCGCCTTCGACCTGGTTGACGACGAGCGGCGCGCACGCCTGGTCACGGCGGTCATCGAAGGCGTCCAGACCCTACAACAAGAGATTGCGACCGGCCACCGCCTTGAGGAACCCGTCCTCCCGGGAATCGAAGACAAGCTTAATGAGCTTCTGCACTTCCTGAGTGCTCACCACACCGGGGAGCGAGGGTCGGTTGGATAGGCAGCCGGATCGGGAGTTGACCGATGCGGAACGCGCCGTGCTGCATCATATATTAGCCGCATCGTCATTTTCTGGCGCTTCACAGCTACTGCGACAAGTTCCGGCTGCCCGCGTCACCGTATCCCGGGACGTGGACTCACCGAGTATTGATATCGAAGTGCCAGAAAGTGTCGACAAGGCCAAGGTACCCGATGGCCCCATTCCTGGGAGGTTTCCGGTAAAAGGCTCCGCGGGTTCCCCCACGGGTGAGATCCTCGTCTGGGTAGCCGACGGGAGGATATCTGGACTCGAGTACGCTTGGTTCACCGACGAGCCGCCCACCCGCCTTCCCGACGTTCGCGCCATCGAGATCCTCCCTTGACGCTTTCGTACAGCGAGTGGAGGCGCCGGCTGAGCACAGCTATGACGACCATCGAACACGACGACCACTACGAACTGCCCGTCAACGATTGCACGGTGACCGGGCTCGTCCTCGACCGGGCCGTCACTCTTCAGATCACCTCAGCCGAGGAGTCCTACGCGATTCGGATCGAGCAACCTTTCACCCTCACCACCGGCACAGGCGAACAGATCACGGTGCGTCCCGAAGGCCCCACTCACGACCTTGCCCCCAGCCTTACGCTGCTGAGGCTCCCCGTAGTGAGGGTTCATGCCTTCAAGAACGGCCACCTTGAGGCATACTTCGGATCCAAGACGGCGATCAAGGTTGAGTCCAGCGACAATTACGAGCCGTGGGAGATCACGACAAAAGACGGCGACCGGTTGGTCTCGACCCCCCGCACGAGACTTGGCTGTCTGGCGGGGGGCCGAGGCGCACGGCGACAAGGCCACCCGAACCACCTACGACCTCACGATCAACGACTCCACATCTAGCGCCCCCGCACCCGTGCGGCTTACTGGTCGGCTGGAACAACGATGTCCAGGTCGGTATCCTCGTCGCTGCTGATGTGGATGGTGTCGCCGTCCTCGATGGTGGCTCCGTTCTTGACCCAGAAGGTGCCGTGGTTCTCGGCGAAGACCCTGATCTTGATGTTCTGTTCGGTCACGGGCGATATCAAGTAGCTACTGTTGCAGCAGCTCGAGCCTAGGACGTCGCCGGTCCGGGCGTTGACGATCGTGACGGATACGGTGCCCGGCCAGGAATGGCCGTCCGCTCCCAGGACGTCCCCAAATACTCGTCGACCCTTTTGCAGTTTCAAGGTGCCGACATCAGTGGTCGTTCCGGCTTCTACCTTGAAGGTGGGGGCGGACCGGCGGTCGAGTTTGGCGCTGCCCGGCCACTGGGTCCCGTATGTCGAACCATCGGAGAAGAAGCCGACCGGCCACCTGTACGGTCCGAGGCCGGGGATGACGAACGAACCGCCTGTAACGTTGCAGTTTGCACCGACCGGGATTCCCAGATCGACGGGCATCGCGGTGGCGCAGACGAAGTTGGTCTCCAGTGGGCCGCCCGTGGCGTCCACGAACGTGCCCGACAGCGATCCGGGCGGGTCGAGCAAGATCGGGCCTACCGTGCTGACATGGCCGGGAATCACTTTAATGTTGAGTGCCCTGTACTGGCTGCCGGTTCCGCCGTCCTTGCCCAGCCATTGAATGCCGTGGACACCGTCCTGAGGCACGACGAACAGCCGTCGCCGGCCGACCGGGATCTCGCCGATCCGGACCGTGCCGTCTTCCGCGGACTCGCCGGCCGGATCCTTTGTGATCTCCGGGCAGAAACCGTCCTGTGTGGCCCCGAAGTACTTGGACAGCGCGGCCACGCAGATGAACGGCACCGGCGCGCCGGAGGCGCGATCGAGCACCCGCGTTGTGATGACGGCGGCAGGATCAAGTGCGATGGTAATCTCCGTGGTCTTGCCCAGCTCAACCGCGACGTCTCGGATCTCTCGTGGCATGTGGAGACCGTCCGCCGCCCTAGCGCTGATGACGTAGTCGGGCCGCTGTCCCAGTCCTTCGAACCGGAAAACCCCGTCCTGGGGGGAACAGTTCTCAAGTCCATTGAGAAGGGTCACGCAGGCGGACTCGACCGGGTTTCCGTCACCTGCGTCGACGACCTTGACCTCGATAGCGCCGGGCGCGAACATCTGCTCGTCGATGACGGTGTTCGTTCCGGCCTGGACCGTAAAGGTGTCGCCCTCGGCGAAGGTGAGTTTCCGGTGGGCAAACTGGTGCACGCCGTCATATTCGACTGAGAGCTTGTAGTCGCCCGCCCCGACATTATCGAACTGGAACGTCCCGTCCCGCTGGGCAAGCTTTTCGAAGGATGCGATACCGCTCGGATGAAACAAGACCACGTGGGCGGAGGCTGCGGGGTCGCCCCTACTCGTGGTGATATGACCGGAGATCGTACCGACCGCATCGGCGGCGAGCGCGGGTCTCCCCGCCGCAACGGTAAGGCTCAGCGCCGCAAGAAGCGCGAGCAGGAAACGTTTGTACATACTCATCCGTCCTTCGCCTGGACCTGGTCCGTCATTGGTCACCGGGGAGCTGAGCAAGGCTCGATTCTGTCGGGCCGGATCATTGGCGCGTACGAAGTTCGCGACTCGGGTTTCTTCAACTGTAATTTCCGGACAGCCGTAAAATACATGACGTCGCACGCAACACCCGAGCGACATCGCCCCGTAGCTGGACAAATCTGACGTTGAGCAGGCGCGCTATGCCAGACCCCCATGGCCGGTTAATTCAGCACACGATAAACTACGAAGATCAGTTGTGGACCCCCGTCCCAGCAGCATTACCGACAGTAACTCCGTCTCGACATAATGCCGTTGTCCGCGAAACAGCTAACCAATCCTGGGTGAACCGGACAACCCACTTCCACTGTCCAGTAACGGTCAGGAAGGGCGGGAGTCGGGAGGGTTACACCTGCGACGATTGAGGTCCGGCGGTCGGACGCCGTCCGCCGCACAGAATGCCCGAATCCCCGCTGACAGACGGCATGACATGACCCCGCCGCGTACCTCATGCGCCGGAACTGCCGGTTAATCCCTGGTCCACCTGTGCGGATCCGCATGGGCAGGGGCTTCACGCGGATGCGGGCGTCAGGCTCGGACGGGCAGCTTTCGGGTCTTCGCGGACGGCGATCAGGTGGAGAAGTGCCGCCACGTGCCGGTACGGGTCGGTGCGGCCGGCCCGTTCCTCGTGCCGCAGGATGACGTCGAGCGTGCTCTGATCGGGCAGTGCCGCGTCGGAGGCGACGGCGTCGGTGAACACCCGAACCCCGTACCATTCGCGCACGGCCAGGTGCCGTTCGGCCAGCGCGGCGGTCAGATCCGCCAGGCGATCGGCGCGGGCCCGCACCCCGATCCGGTTGAGGTACGTCTGCCCGTCGAACGCCCTCCCGGCCTCCTCCCAGTCGCCCAGCAGGCCGGGCCGCATCGCGAGGCCATCGCCGTTGCGCACCAGAAGAGACGCGATCCCGCCCGGAGTGACGACCCGCGCGATCCCGTCGAGCAGCGGGCCGGGGTCGGGGAAGTACATCAACACGCCGTGGCACAGCACGGCGTCGAAGCTCGCCGGCGCGAACAACGCGGCGATCTCCTCGGCGACGCCGCGGACCAGCCGTACCCGGTCCGCGACCTCCGCCGGCTCGGCATCGAGCGTGGCGCGGAAGTCGGCGAGCAGCCGGGCCGAGGAATCCAGGCCGGTCACCGCGTGCCCGCGGCGGGCCAGCAGGAGAGCCTGCGTGCCCTGGCCGCAGCCGACGTCGAGGACCCGCCGGGGAGGCCGCGAGGGCAGGTGAGCCGCGAGCTGCCGCGCCACCAGCTCCTGCCGTACGACCTGCCGGAGCGTGCCCAGGCGGCACCGCCACCGTTCCTCGCCCACCGAGAATCCGCCGTCCACGCTTCCGAACCTATTCCCCCTCGACGCGGGGACGATCGTCACTCGTTCCTGGCGGCTTGCGGGCCGGTGACGCGGCGCTACGGTGTGGGGTCGGGCGGCTGCCAGGCGTCGAGGACGCGCAAGATCGCGGCGAAGCGCCCGTCGTCCCACTCGGTGTCGGGGTCAGGTTCGAGGAACGCCGTCGCGACGCCGGCGATGCCGAGGGCCGGCAAGGACCACGGGCTGGTTTCCGCCGCGCCGAACGGTCTGGCCGCCGTCTGGTGGGTGGCGACCTCAGGGCTGGACAGCGCGGTGACCACCAGGCCCCGCATGGTGGCGTTCAGGAGGGTCGCGAACGTCTCGAAGGTGACGGCGAGCTCGGGGCGGAGCCGGTAGCCGAACAGGTCCGTGAGCTGTTGCCATGCCCGGGCTACCCGGGCGATGTGGGCCGCGTCGGCCTGTCCCAGCGCGGCCTGGATCTCTTCGCGGAGTTTGTGGTCGGTCAGGCTCGAAACAGTCGCATGCAGGGCGAGGTAGGTCCGCCATTCGGGCGATCCGAGGACGGTCTCGAAGTCGAGCGGTGCCAGCCGGCGGATCAGCTCGAGGATGAGGCTGTGCCGCAGTTCGGGGGTTTCGAGCCAGTCGACGTGTTCGGCCAGAACCTGCTTCATCAGCCGGATCTCGGCACGGATGATCGTCGGGCTGGCGTTCCTGGCCAACTCCAGGACGAGATCGCTGAAGAACAGGTCCTTGTACGGCCAGTGCCGGTACACGGTGCTTCGCGAGACGCCGGCGTCGCGGATGATGTCTTCGAAGCTGATGTGATCGAGGCTGACGGTCAGCCCGGTCCGACTGATCATCTCGACGGCCGCCCGCAGCATCCGGTCGCGTGTCTCCTGGTCGGACAGGCGGCGGCTCCGCCGGGCAAGCCCGGTCGGCGTGGGCGGGCGCTCGTTCATGTTCGGCCTACTCAACGGGACTTTAGACTCTGTATCTCAAGTCTAGTACGGCACATCCTCGGAAGGTCAGCAGTCGATCCGAGGAGAATGATGATGGTCTCCAACGTCACGCCGCACACGCCGACCCCCGCGGCCAAGCCGCCCCGGCGGCGGAAGCACCACTGGCTGCGTTGGCTCCTCGTCGGCATCGCCGCACTCATCGTGGTCGTCGTGGCCGTGGTGGCGGCGGCCGTCAAACTGCAAGCGACGCCCGCGCCGCTGGCGCTTCCGCCGGCCGCCGCTCCGCCCGCCGGCCCGCTGGACGGTGGCTGGCAGGTCGCGTCCGGGTCCACAGCCGGATTCCGGATCCAACAGACGGTCATCGGCCTGACCAGTGACGTGGTCGGCCGCAGCGACGACATCACCGGCACCGCCACCATCGCGGGCGGCCACGTCACCGCGGCCGGCTTCCGGGTCAACCTCCTGGCCCTGACCTACGGGAAGAAGACGTCACCGCAGTTCAACAAGAGCCTCGACACCATCCGCTACCCGGACGCGACCATCACCATGGCCCGGCCGGTGACCCTCGGCCGCGCGTTCGCCACCGGCGCGACCACCCAGCTCACGGCACCGGCCCGACTCACCCTGCACGGCGTCACGCGCACGGTGTCCGTATCGCTGTCGGCACGGCGCGACGCGGCCAACGTACGGATCACCGGATCGATCCCGATCACCTTCGCCGACTGGGGCATCCCTAGGCCCAAAGGGTACGGATGGCTCGGCTCGCTCGCCGACCACGGCACGGCCGAGTTCCTGCTCACCCTGCACCACAGCTGACCGCGATCGACGCCGTACCCGGGACCGACCCTCGCGGGAACGAGCGCGGCGGAAACGAGCGCGGCCGGCCGCTACTCGTTCCTTGCGGCCTGCGGGCCGGTGACGCGGCCCAGGAGCGGCAGCGTGGAGGCGATGATCCCCAGGGCGGCGGCCAACCCGGTGAGCACGAGGACGTAGAAGGCGAGCCCCGGCGGGCGCAGCCCGTACCGCATCTGGGCGGTCAGGAAGAGGTGGGCGGCGAGGAAGCCGGCACCGATCGCGACGACCGCCGCCGCGAGCAGCGGCGCCGCCGTCTCCAGCGCGACGACGCGGCGCAGCACGCCGAGCGGGACCCCGGTCAGCCGCAGCACGCTGAACGGACGCTTGCGGTCGGCCAGGCCGCCGGCCACGGTGACCGTCAGGCTGCAGCCGGCGATGACCAGGCTGGCCACGATCACCACGTTGGCCAGCTGTTTCCACTGGTTGAGCGTCCGCGCGGAGTCGGAGTTCCACTCGGCCTGCGTGGCCGGCGGGTAGCGCTGCGGGAAGGCCGCCTCGACCACGGTACGGGCGCGTTCGACCGCCGGCCGCGAGCCGTCCGTGCCGACGACGATCGACATGGCGGGCAGCCGCCGGAGGCGTTCCGGCGAGATGGACGCCGCCGGCCAGACCCGGGAGGTCCCCACCGGCGTACGCGGGCCGATGAGATCGGAATACACCCACGCGGTCTGGGCTCCAGCCGCGCAGCGGCCGAAGTCGGGGGCGGCGGCGATGTCCGCGCATGACGCGAGCGCGTACGGGCGCGGGCCGCGGTCCGTGTCCACTCCCGGCGGTTTCATGCCGTCGGGCGGCACGCGGACGACCACGGCGCCGTGCACTCCGGGCAGCGACTTCAGCGCGGGTGGCGCCGCAGCCGGAGGAGACAGGTCCGGCCGGAAGTTCGCGGTCAGGAGATCGGTCCCCGGACCCCCGGCCGGTGTGCCCTCGTTGGCGCTGATCGTGCCGATCGTGCCCACGGCCACGCTGGTGACGAACAGGGCGAGCACCAATCCGCTGATGGCGCGGAAGGCGACCCGCGGGTTGTCGGCGAGCCGGCGCGCGGCGACGAGCCCGGCGGCCCGCCTGGTGCGCCCGGCGATCACGCGGGACCCGGCCATGGTCAGCCACGGCCCGGCGATGACCAGCCCCACCATGATCACGAAGAATCCCGGCAGGAACGCCTGGATCTGGCCGGCCGTCGTCCCCGGGCGCCGGCCCACCCAGTACGCCAGCTCGGCGATGCCGGCGACGAGCGGAACCAGCCGGTAGGCGCGCGGCGCGCGCGGGGTGACCCGCCGGCTGACGCCGAGCGGGGAGATCCGCACCCGGCGCAGCGCGGCCCACGCGGCGGCCGCTGCCGCCGCCGGGACGCCGATCGCGACGAGCAGGACGTCGGCCGGGTTGAGCGACAGGTCGGCGGGGAAGAACGGCGCGCCGGTGACCGGGATCGCCGCGAGGGGACCGCGGAAGACGAAGAACAGGCCGAAGCCGATGATGGTGCCCGCGAGCGCGGAGATCGTCGACTCGACGGTCGAGATCAGCGAGACCTGCCGTGGCGTCGCGCCGACCAGGCGCATCGCCGCGAACCGCTGCTCCCGCCTGGTCGCCGCCAGCCGGGCCGCCGTGCCGACGAACATGAGCACGGGGAAGAGCAGCGACAGCGCCACCACGGAGAGGATGAGGTCGAGCCCCGCCGCCCTGATGCCGACCTCGCAGCCGTCGCAGCCGCTGGGCGCGGTCGTCTGGACCCGGGTGACCCGGTGGGCGCCCGACCACCGCGCCAGCTCGTCCGGAGTATGCCCGATGATGATGATCAGCGAGTCGGGGGCGGGCAGCGCCGCCGCACCGATCGTCCCGACCTGATGCCCGGGAAAGCGGTCGCCGAGCTGGGCGCCAGGAACCGTACGAAGCAGCGAGCCGAGGGCCGGCGAGGCGTAGAACTCCCCAGGGCCCGGCAGCCGCGGGATGCCCGGCGGCACCGGCGCGGCCGGGCCGGTGGCCGCGACGTCGACCCGGCCGATGGTCAGGCGGTCGAAGTAGTCGCCGGTCAGCCGCCACCACAGCGGGTCGGCAGCGGCCGGCGGCCGGGCGTCGGCGACCGCGGCGACCCCCGAGTTCAGCCAGGCATACCGGGCGTTCTGGGTGTTCACCGCATTGATCCCCGCCAGCGTGGTCAGCAGCAGGCCGACGCCGAGCGCCACGGCGACCGCGATGATGACGAGTCGTACGGCGGCCTCCCTGCCGCCGGCCAGGGTGAGCCGGAGCGCGAAGCCGATCACGAGGCGGCCCGGCCGGCGGCGAACGAGTTGACCTTGCCGTCGCGGACGATGACCTCTCGATCCGCGTACGCGGCCACCCGGGGCTCGTGGGTGACCAGGATGACGGTGGTGCCCCGCTCGCGGGCGGCGGCCACCAGCAGGTCCATCACATGCTCCCCGGTGAGCGAGTCGAGCGACCCGGTCGGCTCGTCGGCGAACAGGACCTCCGGGTCGGCGACCAGGCCGCGGGCCAGCGCGACCCGCTGCGCCTCCCCTCCGGACAGCTCCCCCGATCTGCGCCGCTCGAGACCGTCCAGGCCGAGCCGCCCGAACCAGGCCCGCGCCCTGGCCAGCGCCGCCCCGCGGCGGGCGCCGCCGAGGAGCAGCGGCAGCGCCACGTTCTCCTCGGCGGTCAGCTCGGGAACGAGCTGGCCGAACTGGAACACGAACCCGAACCGGCCGCGCCGCAGCGCGCTGCGCTCCGCCTCGGTCATGGTGTCGAGCCGCCGGCCGGCGAAGCTGATCTCGCCGGACCGCGGTACGAGGATGCCGGCGAGGCAGTGTAGGAGGGTCGACTTGCCCGACCCGCTCGGCCCCATGACGGCGAGGATCTCCGCCGCGTCCACCGACAGGCAGGCGCCGCGCAGCGCGGGCGTCTTGCCGAACGACAGGACGAGGTCACGCGCCTCGATGACGCCGCGGTCGCCGGCGGTCATCGCCGCACCATCTCCGCCAGCGCGTCGAGCCGGGCCGCGGTCAGGTCGATCCAGCGCAGGTCGGCCTCCAGGTGGAACAGGCCGTGATCGGCGAGGAGCGCGTCCACCAGCGGACCGGTCCGCTTCAGCTCGGTCAGCTCGCGCATGCGCCGCAGGTGCGCGGCCCGCTGGGCGTCGAGGTAGCGCTCGGCCGGACGCCCGAGCATCAGCGCCAGCACCACCTTGGTGAACAGCACCGTCTGCAGGTGCGGCTCGGGCATGACGGGCTCGCCCAGCCAGGTCTCGACCTCGGTCACGCCTCGCTCGGTGATGATGTAGCGCTTGCGGTCGGGACCGCCGCCGGGCTCGGCCTCGGCGGCCACCACCTTGCCGTCCCTGGCCAGCCGGCTCAGCGTGGCGTAGACCTGCCCGAACGGCAGCGGCTTACCCCGCCCGAAGTACGCGTCGTAGTCGCGCTTGAGGTCGTACCCGTGGCTCGGCTCCCGTTCGAGCAGCCCGAGCAATGTCAGCGGAACGCTCATGCCGGCAACTCTACACTGAGTGTATACGTCACGGCTATACATTCAGCGTCGCCGCGAGGCCGCCGGGCGGGCGGAGGTGTTCAGCCGAGCCGGCCCAACGCCTCGGCGAGCGGGGCGAGCACACGCGGGTCATGAGGCGGCGGCAGGTACACGATCGCGAGGTCCAGACCCTGCTCGCCGAGGGCCGCGGCCTGGTCGGCGACCGGTCCTGGATCGCCGTCGGCACCGAGCATCACGTGGCTCGACAGCGTGATCTCCTTCGGATCGCGCCCGAGATCCGCGCAGTGCGCGTACAGGACGTCACGTTTGCGGGCGAACTCCTCGGGCGTGCCACCGAGGAAGTTCCAGTGCTGGGCGAACCGGGCGGCGGTGCGCAGTGTCCGCTTCTCGCCGCTGCCACCGACGCAGATCGGCACGTGCGGCCGCTGCACACCCTTCGGCTCGCAGCGCGCCTCGGTGAGCCGGTAGTACGTGCCGGTGAACGTCGTGGTCTCCTGGGACAGCAGACCGGTGATCACCTCGCACGCCTCCTCGAACCGGTCGCTGCGCTCCCGGGGACTACCCAGCTCGATCCCGTACGCGCCGGACTCCTCCTCGTTCCAGCCCGCGCCGATGCCCAGCTCGACCCGGCCGCCGGAGACGACGTCCAGCGTCGCGGCCATGTTCGCCAGCACGGCGGGGTGGCGGTAGTGAATCCCGGTCACGAGCGTGCCGAGACGCAGCCGGCTGGTCGCCTGGGCCAGCGCGGTCAAGGTGATCCACCCTTCCATGCACGGCCCGGCCGGGTCGGAGAAGATCGGGTAGAAGTGGTCGAAGGTCCAGCCGGACTCGAAGATCCCGATCTGGTCGGCCTCCCGCCACACGGCGAGCATGTCCGGCCAGGTGGTGTTCTGCGGTGAGGTCTTGAACGCGAAACGCATGATTGTCATCCTCCAGCAGGAGCGGGCGGCTTTCCAGCGGGCTGGGAAGCGGCGGCTCCCCGCAGCGGACGGCCGGCGCTCCCGCCCGCCCGTCACCCCTCGCGGCCGCCGTCGAGGAGGTTCGCCTCGTCCATCCCTGGGTCGGCACCCGACAATCTCCGTAACCGAACTAAAGGGCACTATGTCCGGCTGGAATGAGGCCAATACATCTCTCAGCTACCACAGCGATTCGTTCATTGATGAAAATGCGGGGACGGCGGCGAGAAATGCGTCTTTGGCCCCGGTCCCGTCCTGGACTCGCGGCGCCGGTCAGGAATGGCGCGGGGTGAGGCGCATGGGCAGGCGCGCGCCCGGCCGGAGGGTGACGTGCGGGCGCGGGTCAGGCAGGCCGCCGCGGACGAGGTCGAGCCGGAAGCGCCGGACCAGGGTGCCCAACAGCAGCACGGACTCGAGCTGGGCGAACCCCGCGCCGACGCAGCCGCGCCGCCCGCCACCGAACGGGATGTACGCGTAGCGGTGCCGTTCCGGCGCGTCGGACAGGAAGCGCCGCGGGTCGAATCCCTCGGGGTTGGACCAGGTGGCCGGATGGCGGTGGACGAGGTACGGCGGGACGGCGACGGTGCTGCCCGCCGGGATGCGGACGCCGTCCATCTCGTCGTCGCCGATGGCGTCGCGTTCGATCGTCCAGGCCGGCGGGTAGAGCCGCATCGCCTCGCTCACCACAGCCTGCGTCCAGGGGAGCTTGTCCAGGTCGGCCGCCGTCGGGTCGGCGCCGAGCGCGTCGACCTCGTCCTCCAGCCGGTCACGGGCGGCCGGGTAGGCCGACAGCAGCGCCAGGCTCCACGCCAGCGCGACCGCGGTCGTCTCGTGCCCGGCGAGCATGAACGTGGCGACCTCGTCCCTGATCTCCTCGTCGGTGAACGCGGAGCCGTCCTCGTCGCGCGCCGCGATCAGCAGGTCGAGCAGATCGCGCGGCTCACGCGGGTCACGCGGGTCACGCGGGTCACGTGGGTCACGCGAATCGCGCGGCGCCGTGGTGGCGCGCCTGGCGGCGATGACCCGGCGTACGGGGGCGTCGACGGCGTCCATGGTGCCCCAGAAGCCGCGGGTCGCCCGCACGATGGCGCGGCTCGTCCGCGCGCCCCACAGGAAAGGAACGAACGACGCCAGCCCGACGGCCCGCTGCGCCTGGGCGAGCGCGCGCCCCAGCCGTACGGCATCGGTGGACAGGTCGGCGCCGAAGAGCACCTGGCCGGCCACGTCGAGGGTGAGGCGGCCCAACTGTGCCCCGAGGTCGATCACCATGCCGGCCGGCAGGGTCTCCCAGTGCGCCGCCGTACGGCGGGCGGCCGCCACCATCTGCGGCGCGAACTCCAGCACCTGGCGGTGGGAGAACATCGGCTGGACGAGGCGGCGATGGCGGCGCCACGTGCCGCCCTCGCTCGTCAGCAGCCCGCTGCCGAGAAAGACGCGGAGCGGACGGTAGGTGAACGCCTTGACGTAGTTGTCCTGGTTTCGGGCCAGCACGTACTCGACGATTTCGGGCCGGCTGACGACGAAGAGCCGGCGGCCGGGATACAGCGGCATTTCCACGACGTCGCCGTAGGCGGCCAGCCGCCGGTAGCTGTCGAGCGGCCGATGGGCGAATCCCGCGATGACGCGGGCCGTCGCCGCGCCGCGCGGGCCCGGGGCGCTGTAGCGGCTCATGCCGACGATCCAGGGACGGAGGACGCTAAGACGGTTTGCTCGCAGTTCGTCCGGGCTCGGGCTGCGGGCTGATCTCGGGCGGACCGGCGCCGGGCCCAAGCTTTGTCAACGACCGATGTCGACTCTAACGGGTACCGCGCACCGCGTCCGCGGTGGGGGTCTCCGCACCGCCCATGATCGGCGCGCCGGCCGCGACCGGGGTGGCCTTCTCGCTCGGCCGGACGACGCTGAGAAGCGCCCAGACCGTGGTCGCCCCCTCCTCGTGGCGCACGCCCCAGCAGTCCGCGAGCGACTCGACGATGCCGAGGCCACGGCCGCCGAGCGACGACAGGGTGGGCCGGCCGCGCCGCGGCTCGGTCGAGGCGCCGCCGTCGCTCACCGACACCTCGATGATGTCGCCGTGCCGGTTCCAGGCGACCCGCACCTCACCGGACGGCAGCGGCCTGGCATGCCGCAGCGCGTTGCTCAGGAGCTCGCTGACGATGACGCTGGCGTCGGCCACGGTGGTCTCGGCGACCCCGGTGGCGAGTAGCTGTGCGCAGAGTCGCTGGCGGGCCACCGCGACGCTCGACGGGGCATGCGGTAGCAACACGACGCTCGACGCCCTCACCTCCCCCAGCAGACCTTTCACCGGGTCCATGGGCTCGTCCACTACTCGTACCGACCGAAATGCCCAGTAAGGTCGGACTGGAAACCCAAACCGGGCAATCGGCCCTTGCTACCCGGAGTAGCCGACGCTGCGGACACTCCAGGAATCCTCCTGGGAAATATCCCCTTAGGCCGCGCGTCTAAGCATTGAGGACCATTGTTTCGTCGGTCACATTCCGTACAACCCAGCATCATTGCGCTTGCGGAAGCACGAGGCGCATGCACGTGCCGCCACACGTGCGCGAGTGAGCGGTGATGTCGCCGCCCTGCGCGAGGGCCAGTCGCTTGACGATGTAGAGCCCGAGACCGATGCCTCCGAACCGGCGCCGGTCGCCCGCCTCGCCCTGCACGAACCGCTCGAAGATCCGTTCATGGTCGCCCGGCGCGATGCCCACGCCCTCGTCCGACACGGTGACGACGATGTGCGCGCCCTCGGCGCGGGCGGCCACCGTCACCGTGCCACCGTCCGGCGAGTACTTGACAGCGTTCTCCAGCAGCTGCCCGACGATGATGTCCGTGGCCATCGGGTCGGCGCACGCAGCGGGCAGCGCACCTGGCCCCTCGGGGATGTCGACCTTCACGAGGTGCCGCTCGGACAGCGACTGGAACGCCAGCGTCGCCGCGCGCAGCAGCTCGGCGAGGTCGAACGGCTCGGCCTTGACCGGCAGCTCGTCGGCGCCGGCCCGCGCGCCGAGGAGCAGGTTCTCCACCAGACGGCCCAGCGAGCGGGCCCGCTCGGCGATCGTCGCGACCGCCTGGCGGCGCTCGACGTCGGCCAGGTTGTCCCAGCGGGCGACCAGCGTGCTGGCGAACCCCTGGACGACCGTGATCGGCGTCCGCAGCTCGTGGCTCGTCGTCGCGAGGAAGAGGTCCTTGGCCTCTTCGAGCGCCTTGGCCGCCGTCACGTCGCGGAAGTCGACGACCCGTTCGCCGGTCTCGTCGATCTCCGCGCACAGCACGTCGATCCACGTGCCCGACTCGAGCTGGTGGCGGACGACCGCGCCGGCCGCGGGCTCGGGAAACGGCAGCTTGTGCCCGATCGCCGCGGCGGCCGGCACCCCGCTGATCAGGTGCGCGGCCGGGTTCCACTGCCGCACGATCCCCTCGTGGTCGAGCACCGCGATGCCGTCGGCGCTGGCGTCGATGACCGCCCGCTCGTGCGCCCGCTGCCGTACGACCGCCTCGTAGGCCACGGCATTGCCGACCACGACGCCCGCGTGCCCGGCGAGCAGCTCGAGCAGCTCGAGCTCGATGTGGCCGACCGTACGGCCGGAGAACAGCGCGTACAGCACCCCGTACGGGCGTCCGTGCAGGTTCGACAGGCCGAGCGCGACGGTGTACGGTCCCGGCAGCTCGGACCAGATCAGGTCACCCGGCCGGCGCGCGTCGCCGGCCAACATGATCGACTTGCCGGTGCGCAGCAGCTCCCCGACGAGGCTGGCGCGCAGCCCGGCGGTGGCCCCGCGCAGGTGCTCGGGCAGCCCGCTGGTGGTGACCAGACGCAGCGTGTCCGCGCCCTCCTCGATGCGGACGAACCCGGCGGCGTCCGCGCCGGTCAGCTCGATCAGCGCGTCCACGATGCGGTCGAGCACGACGGCCAGATCGAGCTCGGCGTTGATGTCGGCGATCACATCGTTCAGCCGCCTGACCAGCCTGGCCCGCTCGGCCACGTGATGCCGGGCGGCATGGTCCTCCTCGACCGGGTGGTAGACCTGGACCCAGCCGATGAACTCGCCGGCATCGCCCGGCCCGGTGCCAGGAGCGCGCAGCGCGCTGGTGTCGATCCGTACGTCGATCAGGCTGCCGTCGCGGTGCGCCCTGCGGGTCGCGATGGAGATCTGCCCGCCCGCCCTGACCCGTTCCAGCACCGCGTCGTGCTCGGCCCGCAGCTCGTCCGGCACGATCGGCGGGACCGTTCCGATGATTTCGGCGGCCGACCAGCCGAACATGCGCTCCGCCGCGGGATTCCAGACGGTCGCGCCGAGATCGCGGTCGACGGCCACGATCGCGTCGGGCGCGCACCCGACCACGGCGCGGACCATCCCCATCGCGTCAACGGCATCCTGCGGCACACAGGTCATGGTGCCATCCGAAACTCGGCCGCACCGGGTCAAAAACCCGGCCTGGGCTGGGAAGTTTTACACCGGCGTCACCGGTCAGGCAGAACTTTCCACCGTTCGCGGCGAGCGCGACCTGGCCGCGACGGCGCCGACCACGTACGCGGCGACCCCCGCGACGGCGAACGACAGCAGCGACGCGCTCATCCACGTCTCCGGCGTGAAGTGCAGCCACCCCTGGACGTCGGTCCAAAAAGCGGTCCACCGGCCGGCGTCCCCCGGGTTGATCAGCTGGTAGACGGCGAACCCGGCCGCCCAGGCGATGATCATGCCCCACCGGGACGGCGCGGCCGGCGACACGTTCCAGTCGCGCCCCCGCCCGAGCACGAAGAAGTCGACGACGAGCACGCCGAGCAGCGGCACGAACACCGATCCGATCAGGGCGAGGAAGCCGAAGTAGTTGTCGATGTTCAACACCAGCGCCAGCCCCGCGGTGAGCACGCCGAGCAGCACCGTCAGCACCCTGCGGTCGGCCCTGGGGACGAGGTTCTGGATCGAGACGGCCGTGGAGTAGTTGTCGGCGAACGACTGGTCCACCTCGCGCAGCACCAGCACCCCGAAGAAGACCGCGCCGAGCGCGACGTTCTCGAACGGCAGGTACGCGTCGTCGGAACCGCCGGCCCGTAGCGCGAGTGCGAGCGCGAGCAGGCCGAGGACGTACGCCACGATCTGCGTGGCCGCGTACGCCGCGCTGGCCGCGCCGAACGCCGCCTTGACCGTACGGGAATGCCGCGTGTAGTCGGCGGCCAGCGGCACCCACGAGATCGACACGGCCAGGGCCGCGTCGGCGCCGATCCAGAACTTGCTCCACGACCCCTGCGTGAGGTCGGGGATGCCGGCCCGCACGAACTGCACGTAGAAGTAGCCGAGCGCGATCACCACGGCCACCGTGACGAACCGTCGCAGCAGCCGGACGGAACCGAGCGGCCAGATCGTCAGGAGCGTCGTGATCGCCGCCGCGACGAGCACGTACAGCCAGCGCGGTCCGCCGTGCACGAGCGTCTTGGTCGCGTCCGCGATCACGATGAGCTCGAACGTCCCCCAGCCGATGAGCTGGGCGATGTTGAGGGCGGTCGGCACGTACGACAGGCGGGTGCCGAACAGCCCGCGCAGCAGCACCATCGCCGGCGCGCCGGTGCGCGCGCCCGGCACGGCGGCGAGGCCCAGCATGACCGCGCCGATGAGGGTGCCGACCGTCATCGCCACGATCCCGGCCATGATGGACAGCTGCGGGTTGTTGTCGCCGTCGGGGGCGAGCACGGTGTACGCGCCCGAGAAGGCGAGCAGGCTCACCCCGAGGTTGGCCCAGAAGGCGCCCTGGTCCCAGAAGCTGAGGACCTTCGGGGCCGGGCGGTCGAGGGTGTAAGGAACCTCGTCACTGGGCTGATCTACAGCGGTGGTCATCGCGCGCTCCCTACGCCGGCATTACCCGGTCAGGTTCATGCGGTCGGCGGCGCGATCATTGCCGCCCTCTCAGCCCGTGTACGCCCGAGCTCCCGCGGGACTCGACATTTCCGCCCGATTATGCCCCACCGAACGACCTCGTACGAGGACAACCCCGGCCACAATTCCGTTTGCGTGGACGCCCGTCGACGTTCTGGTCGGGCAGGCATACGATCCGGCGCGATCAGCCCTCGTCCTACGACAGAGGGTGGATGAGCAGTGTGACAGCGATGCTCGCCAGAACCCCGGCCACGAAGAAGAGAAGATTGATCCAAAGGCCTTGACGGAAGTTACGCCGGCCCTCGGCACCGACCTCCGCCCGGACCAGTCGCGCGACGGCATGGCGTTCCTGCTCGGTAAGGGCAAGAATGTGCTCCGCGTCCTCGGCGTCCCGTTTGAGGCGCGCGGCCCTGGCAGCACGTGCGTCGATCTCCGCCTCTACTTCCGCCAGCAAACGCGCCGATTGGCGGGCGCTGTCCCCCAGTTCCTTCAGCCGGTCCTCGAGGGTGACTTCCGCGGTTTTGCCGTCCCGCCCATGACGCCGTGACGTCAGCCAGGTCCCGACTGCCGCGACCACAAGGGAAACAACGGCCGACCCATACGATACGAGATTGACGACGGTATCCAGAGATGACTGCACGGCCGCATCCTGGGGAGCGTCTGATATAGCCATCTGGCAGACCATTCGGTCAACATACAGATCAGGGCGGCCGGGCAGCGGAAAGACGCACGAGCAGGTCAGGCCACGTACGGGGTGCTGCCCGTTTCGCTGACCATCGGCTTGGCGACCTCGGCCCAGCGCTGCATGCCGCCGTCGACGTTCCTGGCCTGCCAGCCGGCGTTGTTGAGGGCCACGGTGACCTGGGCGGACCTGGCGCCGGAGCGGCACACGACGTAGACGTCCGAGTCGCGCGGGATCTCGTTCGCCCGTTCGCTGAGCTGGCCCATCGGGATGTGGACGGCGTCGGGAATGTGCCCTGCCTGCCACTCGTCGGGCTCGCGGACGTCCAGCAGGTACGCATTGTCGGGTACGGCGGCCGCGTCCACCGCGGGCACCTCTTCGCCGAAAATCATCACAGCTTCCATGGAACCGTGTTACGGGCCGTCACGTCGAACTCATATGAGGTATCGGATGCTCGCCCTCACGATACCGGGTGCGGCCGCGGCGATCGCGCTGGCCGGATGCGGCTCCGACCAGCCTGCCGGCGACGGAGCCGCCGCGTCGCCGACGGACTCCGGCGTCGTCCGCCCGGGCACGCCGCCACAGACCGAACTCACCGTGACGGTCAAGGCGGCACCGACGGCGAAGGCCACGACCTGGAGACTCACCTGCGGCCCGACCGGCGGCGACCATCCGGACGCGGCGGCCGCCTGCGCCGCCCTCACCGCCGCCAAGAAGGAGGGAAAGGACCCGTTCGCCCCGGTGCCCAAGGACCAGATGTGCACCCAGATCTACGGCGGCCCGCAGGTCGCCACCGTCACGGGCACCTGGCAGGGCAACCCGGTCAACGCGTCCTTCAACCGCAAGAACGGCTGCGAGATCCAGCGCTGGACGGACCTGTCGCCGATGTTCGGCCACATCCCGCCCGGCCGCTGACCCGCGGGTCCACCCCGGCAACCGCGGGAAGCGGTCCCTGCCCATCCAAGAGGCTGTCTCTCCCCATCAAGGGGTCGCAGCCCCCTCCCTATTTAAGGAGTCGGGACAGGCGGCGGTCGGCCAGCGGCTTGCCACCGGTCTGGCAGGTGGGGCAGTACTGCAGCGCCGAGTCGGCGAACGAGACCTCTCTGACGGTGTCGCCGCAGACCGGGCACTGCTGGCCGGCGCGTCCGTGCACGCGCAGGCCCAGCTTCTTCTCGGCCTTGAGGTCGCCGGCGGCGAGGCCGCTCGACCGCTTCACCGCGTCGCGCAGCGTCGTCACGATCGCGTCGTGCAGCGCGCCGACGTCCTCGTCGGTCAACGTGGCCGCGATCTTGAACGGCGACATCTTCGCCACGTGCAGCACTTCGTCCGAGTAGGCGTTGCCGATGCCGGCGATCACCTTCTGGTCGCGCAGCAGCCCCTTGATCTGGGTGCGCCGTCCCTTGACGATCGCGCCAAGCGCCGCCGGCGTGAAGTCCTCCGCCAGCGGATCCGGCCCGAGCGCGGCCACCCCCGGCACCTCAGCCGCGTCGCGCACCACGTACACCGCGAGGCCCTTCTTCGTCCCGGCCTCGGTCAGGTCGAAGCCGGACCCGTCGTCCAGGTGGAGCCGCAGCGCCAGCGGACCCTTGCCCGGCCGGGCCGGCTTGGCCGGCAGCTCGTCCCGCCAGCGCAGCCACCCGGCGCGCGCCAGATGGATGACCAGGTGCAGCCCGTCCACGTCGAGGTCGAGGAACTTGCCGTGCCGGCCCACCCCGGCGATCGTCAGCCCGCCGAGCGCGGTCACCGGCGGGTCGTACGTCTTGAGCGCGGAGATCGCCAGCACGTCGATGCGCGCGACCACGTGCCCGACGGCGCGCTCCCGCAGGAAGGCCGCGAGCGCCTCTACCTCAGGTAGCTCAGGCATGTCACCAGTATGCGGCAATCTCCGCAGGTTATCGCTGTGGATAAGTCCTGTGGAAAACGGCGGTCCTGTGGATAACCAGCACTGGTCTAGACGCTCCAGAACGCGAGCTCGTGCCGCATCCCCTCGGTGAACAACCGCTCCGCCCGTACGGGGTCCGGCGCCGCCTCCTCCAGCATCTGGGCGCACCGCCGCGCCAACGCGGCGAACCCCGGATCGGAGTACGTCTCGACCCACCGCCGGTACCGCGGCTCGGCCGGCGGGCTCGCCGCCAAGATCCGCCCCAGCTCCGAGTAGCCCCACATGCACGGATACAACGCGGCGAGGCCGTCGCCGTACACCGCGGCGGCCTCCAGCAAGAACCCCGTGTACGCCGCGCACGCCGGCCCCTTCACCGCCCCGTCGAGGTCGGCCCCGAACTCCCCGGCCAGCGACCGGTGCAGCGACAGCTCCTCGTGCAACGTCGAGTGCGCCAGATCGACCAGGTCCCCCAGGTGGGCGTCCGGCGCCTGCCACGCCAGCCGTGCGAACACCCGCACATAGTCAAGGAGAAAGAGGTAGTCCTGCTCCAGCCACGACCTGAACGCCGCCGGGTCCAAGTCGCCGCGCCGGATCCCGACCACGGTCGGGTGCCGCAACTGCTCTTCCAGCAGCGGCCGGCCCGCCTCCGCCAACCGCGCCGCGAGCTTCATGCCGAAGATTCTGCCAACCTGGCCCCATCTCCTGTGCATGGCCCTGGCGCCTCGGCCCCGGCGGCAGGAGAATCGCGGCCACTACTCCGCCCCACCACCCGTTGTACGGACGTAAGACTTATGTCCCGCACAGTAAAGAAGGAGAAGACCGCCAGACCCGCATGGCCCGCGCATCACCGGGCAAAGCCCCACCGGACCTCATCACGTCCGGCTCGAACCCCGCCCCCGGCCGGGGGCGGAGGGGCGGAGCCCCCACATCGGGGGTCCGGGGGTCGCCCCCCGGGTTGCGGTGAACGAGGCTCGGGGAGGGGCCTACGGCCCCGACCACACCTCTGCTCCGAGTGGGCGAGGAGGGATTTGAACCCTCACGTCCTTGCGGACACACGGACCTGAACCGTGCGCGTCTGCCGTTCCGCCACCCGCCCCGGGCGCGTGGCAAGGTTAGCACGGGGGCGGCTGTGGTCAGGTACGTGAATGCGGTCGGCGAACCTGTTCACGGATACGATCGTCTAGGCAGTGGGAGAAGGGAGGTGCCCGTGGGTGTTCTACAGCGCTTCGAGCGACGCCTCGAAGGCATGGTGGAAGGTGCCTTCGCTCGGACGTTCAAGTCCGACCTCCAGCCGCTCGAGGTCGGCGGCGCTGTCCAGCGGGAGATGAACGAGCGGGCGGCGATCGTCGCCCAGGGGCGCACGCTCGTCCCGAACGACTTCGTCGTCGAGATCTCCGAACCCGACGGCCAGCGGCTCGCGGTCTACGCCGACCAGCTCGGCCAGGAGCTGGCCATTCTCGCCCGCGACTACGCGAAGGAGCAGGGCTACTCCTTCGTCGGGCCGGTCCGGGTGCGCTTCGAGAACGCTCCGGATCTGGCGGTCGGCATGTTCCGCATCCGTTCGGGGGTGATCCGCGGCTCGACGGTCGAGGGCGGCGAGATCCGCCAGCCGACGAGCGATGTGCCACCGAGCCGGCGCGGCGCGTTCAGCGGATCGCCGCGGCTGCTGGTCACGGCGTCGGCCGACGGCGGCGGGGCCGGGGGCGGCATGCAGCGTTCGTACGACATCAGCACGCCGGTGACGCTGCTGGGTCGGGGGACCGACTGCGACCTCAGGCTGGTCGATCCGGGTGTCTCGCGGCATCATGCGGAGATCCGCATCGAGGGCCCGGACATCGTCCTGGTCGATTTGGGGTCGACAAATGGGACTTTCGTGAACGGACAGCCCGTCCGGCGCGTCACACTTGCTGACGGCGCGCGCATTTCACTTGGACGTACCACCTTGGTGTTTCGACGTGACAGGGAGTAGCCCCAACCTCCATGAATCCATTCACCCTGACGCTTATCAAGCTGGCGTTCCTGGCCATGCTGTGGCTGTTCGTCATCGCCGCCGTCGGCGTGATCCGGGCCGATCTGTTCGGCTCGAAGGCGGCGGTGCGGGCGACACAGCGGTCGCGGCCCGCCAAGCCGCGCCGGCAGGCCCAACGGCCGGCGCCGGCACCGGCGCGCGTCAGGAATAGCGAGCCGAGCAAGCTCGTCGTCACCCAGGGCCCCACTGCGGGGACCACGCTCGACCTCGCGGCTGTCCCGGTGATCACCATCGGCCGCGCCAATGACGCCACACTCGTCGTGACCGACGACTACGCTTCTAGCCGGCATGCCCGAATCTTCGCGCAGAACGGTCAATGGATCGTGGAAGACCTCGGCTCGACCAACGGCACCTACCTCGGACGCACGAAAGTGACCCGGCCGACCCCCATCCCTGTTGGCGTTCCCGTCCGTATCGGCAAGACCGTGTTTGAGCTGCGCACATGACTATCGGTATCAGATACGCCGCCCGTTCGGACGTCGGCATGCTCCGCGAGGGCAACGAGGACTCCGCGTACGCCGGGGCCCGCCTGCTCGTCGTGGCCGACGGGATGGGAGGCCACGTCGGCGGCGAGATCGCCAGCGCGGCCGCGGTCAACGCGCTCCGTCCGCTGGACACGGATGTACCGACGAACGAGCTGCTCGCCGCGTTGCAGCACGCCGTGAAGAAGGCCAACGAGAACCTGCACGGCATCGTCGAGTCCGATCCCTCGCTGCAGGGGATGGGCACCACGCTGACCGCCATGCTGTGGGCCGGGCCGCACGTCGCGTTGATCCACATCGGCGACTCGCGCGCCTACCTGCTGCGCAACGGCGAGCTGTTCCAGATCACCCACGACCACACGCTGGTGCAGTCGCTGGTCGACGAGGGCCGGATCACCGTGGACGAGGCCGCGTCGCATCCGCAGCGCTCGCTGCTGCTGCGGGCGCTGGACGGCCGCGGCGAGGTCGAGCCCGACATCTCGCTGCGCGAGGCGCATCTCGGCGACCGTTACCTGCTCTGCTCGGACGGCCTGTCCAGCGTGGTGTCCGCCGAGACGATCCACCAGGTGCTGAGCCAGGTCGAAGATCCGCAGATGGCCGTCAGACAACTCATCGATCTGGCCAACCGCGGCGGCGGCCCTGACAACATCACCTGCGTCATCGCCGACGTGGTCGAGCTCATGCGGCAGCAGCCGGCCGGGAGCCATCCCATCGTGGCGGGCGCGGCGGCCAACACCCCGTCGCGGGAGCGGGCCGGCCGCGGGGCGGTAGGGCCTGCGGGCGGCGCCGGCGCGGCCGGCACCATCGGTGGCGGCGCGGCGCCCGGCCCGGCCCGGCCCGGCACCCCTGGCGGACCAGGCGCGGGCGGTCCAGGCGCGGGCGGACCAGGCGGCCCGGCGGGGCACGGCGGCCCGGGTGGACAAGCACGGGCAGCCGGCATGGGGCCCGGCGGGCCCGGTGGCAGGGACGACACGCCCGCGCAGCGCGCCGCCGCGCTGCGCGACACGATGCCGCAGCCGCCCATCGCGGTGGATGACGCCCCGGCTCCTCAGCAGGCGCTCGGCGGCGCGGGAGAACGGACGCGGTCGCGGTCGGCCGGCTCCCGGCGCGGCTGGACGTGGCTCGTCGTGGCCTTGGTGATCTTCGTCGTCCTGGTCGGCGGCGGCGGGTACGCGGGGTTGCGGTACCTGCAGAGCGGCTACTACGTCGGCGAGGACCACGGCAACGTGGCGATCTTCCAGGGATCGCCCGACGGCATCTTCGGTTTCAGCACCTCCAAGCTCAAAGAGCACGCCACCCCGCCGATCCTGGTCGCCGACCTGCCGCCCACCGAGCAGGAGTCCGTACGGCAGAACATCGAGGGGCTCGACAGCCTCGCCAAGGCCCGCGCCACCGTCACCTCCCTGCGCGCCGACCTGTGCACGTACAGCATCGGCGTCAGCGGCAACCAGGTCGTCATCTTCAAGGGCAGGAACAAGCCCCAGTGCGGCAACGGCGCCGCCGGCCAGGTCGTGCCCGGCACGCAGCGGCTCGACGTGAAGACGCTGCCGGCGAGCGACCAGAACCTCGTCCGCAAGACGATCACCGTGCAGAGCAGGCAGGAGGCCGACAGCCGCTTCAACGACCTGGTGAACGCGGCGCGCGGCTGCCAGAACGACCCGAACTCGCGTCCGGACTGCCCACGTAAGAAGAGCTCATGACCGCGCTGGCCGACTTCCTCCCGGCGCGGCCACGGCGAAGCGCCTCGCTCGCGCTGCTCGTTTTCGCGATCATCGTGTCGATCGCCGCGTTCGCACAGGTGGGGCTGGCCCGCGACGGCCGGCTGCCGGCGGGCATGGTGGGGTACGGCGCGGGGCTCGCCGGTCTGTCGTGCGCCGCGTACTTCGTGGTGGCCAGGTTCGCCTCCTACGCCGATCCGATGCTGCTGCCGCTGGCCGTGTTCCTGAACGGCATCGGGCTCGCCATGATCTACCGGCTCGACCTGGAGACCAGCCGGGACGTGCAGATCGCCCGGGCGCGCGGCGAGAAGTTCAACGCCGTCGTGGGTGCGTCCACGCCCAACCAGCTCATGTGGACGTTCGTCGCGATCGTGTTGTTCGTCGTGGCCATCATCGTGCTGCACGACGTCAAGGCGCTGCAGAAGTACATCTACACGCTGGGCGCGCTCGGGCTCTTCCTGCTGGCGCTGCCCGGCTTCCTGCCCGCGTCGATCAGCGGCGCGCTGGGCGCGAAGATCTGGATCAGGATCGGCTCGCTGTCGTTCCAGCCGGGCGAGTTCGCCAAGATCCTGCTGGTCATCTTCTTCGCCGGCTACCTGGTGAACAAGCGCGACGCGCTGGCCCAGGTCGGCCGGCGGTTCGGTCCCCTGCAGGTGCCGCGGGCCAGGGACCTGATGCCGATCCTGGTCATCTGGCTGCTCTGCCTGGGCGTGCTGGTGCTGGAGAAGGACCTCGGCTCGGCGCTGCTGTTCTTCGGCCTGTTCGTCTCGATGCTCTACATCGCCACGCAGCGGGTGTCATGGGTGCTCATCGGCTTCGTGCTGCTGCTGGCCGGCGGCTACCTCGCGACGCTGCTGCCGTTCCTCGGCCACGTGAACCAGCGCATCGACACATGGCTGAACCCCAAGCCGTACTTTGACGGCGGCTGTGCCGTCGGCGGGCATGTCGTCCACATGACCGCCGCCAAGTGCGCCGAAGCGGGCGGGCAGTTCGCCGACAGCGGGCAGCTGCTGCGCGGGCTGTTCAGCATGGGCCAGGGCGGCGTGCTCGGCACCGGCCTCGGGCAGGGCGAGCCGTGGCGCACCCCGCTGTCGTTCAGCGACTTCATCATCACCTCGTTCGGCGAGGAGCTCGGGCTCGCCGGGCTGATGGTGATCCTGCTGGTGTACGGGCTGATCGTGGAGCGGGGGATGAAGACGGCCGTGCTCGCTCGCGAGCCGTTCCTCAAGCTGTTCGCCGGCGGCATCTCGTTCGTGGTGGCGCTGCAGGTGTTCGTCATCGTCGGCGGGGTCACCAGGCTCATCCCGCTCACGGGTCTGACGACGCCGTTCCTCTCGCAGGGCGGGTCTTCCCTGCTGGCCAACTGGATCCTGATCGCGATCCTCATCAGGATCAGCGACCTCGCCAGACGGCCGGCGCCCCAGTCGATCCAGGACGAGGGCTTGACGCAGGTGGTGCGGGTCTGATGCCGAACGCCGAACGCGCCCGCGCGCGACAGCGGGTACCTGTCCACAGGCCGGGAAGGAGGGAGACGCGACCATGAACCTCGACAAGCCACTGCGCCGGGTATCGATCTTCGCGTTGATCCTCATCCTGGCGTTGATGATCAACATCAACTACATCCAGGGCAGCCAGGCGGACAAGCTGCGGAAAGACCCGCTGAACAACCGGCAGTTCCTCGAGATCCTCAACCGGGACCGCGGCAAGATCCTGGCCGGCGGCAAGGAACTCGCCTACTCGGAGCCCACCGGCCGCAGCGACCAGAAGTTCCAGCGCAAGTACAACAACCCGGAGATCTTCGCGCCGGTCACCGGCTACTTCGCGGCCAGCGGGTCCACCACGTTCGTCGAGCACGCCGAGAACGACCTGCTCGACGGCACCGACGACCGGCTGGCCGTGCGGCGCTGGTTCGACTCGTTCGTCGGCAAGCCCGCCAAGGGCGCCAACGTCGAGACCACCATCGACCCGCAGGCGCAACAGGTCGCCTACAACGCCCTGCGGGGCAGCACCAGCAGGCGCGCGGCGGCCGTCGTCCTGGACGCCAAGACCGGCAAGATCATCGTCATGGCCACCTATCCGTCCTACGACACCAACCTGGTCGTCAACGACAACACCAAGAAGGCCGACAAGGAGTTCAAGCGGCTGGCCAAGGCCGACTTCCAGCCCATGGTCAACAAGGCGATGAACGACACCTTCCCGCCCGGGTCGTCGTTCAAGATCATCGATTCGGCGGCCGCGCTGGAGTCGGGGATGAACAAGGACTCCCGGGTCGACACCCCGTCGGTCTACGTGCTGCCCGGCGGCCACCCGCTGCCGAACAGCCACGACGGCGGCGCCTGCGGAGCGGGGATCGCCTCCCTCATCGACGCGTTCGCCGAGTCGTGCAACACGACCTTCGCCAAGCTCGGCGCCGAGCAGCTCGGCGGCGCGAAGCTCGCCGCGCAGGCCAAGAAGTTCGGCTACGGCAGCCAGACCGAGATCGAGCCGGGCGTCAGGAGCGCGTCGAGCGAACTTCCGCCCGAACACGACAAGGGCACGGTCGCGCTGGCCTCGATCGGGCAGGGCAACAACCGGGCCACCCCGCTGCAGATGGCGATGACCGCCGCCGCCGTCGCGAACGACGGCAAGATCATGAAGCCCTACCTCGTCGACCAGGTGAAGGCCGCCGACCAGTCGGTGCTGTACCAGGCCGACCCGCAGCAGCTGGCCGAGCCGATCAGCGCGGACACCGCCGGCCAGCTCCAGGACATGATGCGCCAGGTCGTCTCCTCCGGCACGGCGAAGAACCTCAACGGCAAGAACATCGCCGGCAAGACCGGCACCGCCGAGACCGGCCGCGCCTTCAACGACCGGTGGTTCGTCGGGTTCGGCCCGAGCAACAGCCCCCGGTACGCGTTCGCCGTGGTCACCGAGGGCCCGGGCGCGGGCGCCACCAGCGCCGGCGAGGTCGCCGCCACCATCATGCAGGCGGTGCTGTCGAAGTGATCACCTGCCAGCGAGTCCGGCCGCCCCAGGCATCAACGGGAGCGCCATGAGCCAAGAGGAGCTGGTGCTCAGCAACCGGTATCGGCTGGAAAGGCAGCTCGCCGCCGGCGGGATGGGCGAGGTCTGGGAGGCGACCGACGAGCTGCTGATCCGCCCGGTGGCGGTGAAGCTGCTGCGCCGCGAGTACGTCTCCGACGAGGCGGCGCGCAGCCGGTTCCGGGCCGAGGCGCGGTTCGCGGCGGCGCTGCAGCACGGCGGCATCGCCCAGGTCTACGACTACGGCGAGCAGGACGACCTGGCCTACCTGGTGATGGAGCTGGTGCCCGGCGAGCCGCTGTCCAAGATCCTCCTCCGCAACGGGGTGCTCAGCACCGAGGCGGCACTCGACCTGGTCAGCCAGGCGGCCAGGGCGCTCCAGATCGCGCACGACGCGGGGATCATCCACCGCGACATCAAGCCGGGCAACCTCATGGTGACCGCCGACGGCACGGTCAAGATCACCGACTTCGGCATCGCCCGCAACGGCCAGGTCAGCGAGCTCACCCAGGCCGGCATGGTCATGGGCACCGCGCACTACGTCTCGCCCGAGCAGGCGTCGGGCAAGGAGATCACGACCGCCACCGACCTCTACTCGCTCGGCGTCGTGGCCTACGAGTGCCTGGCCGGCAGGCCGCCGTTCGACGCCGACTCGGCCGTCGCGATCGCGCTCAAGCACGTACGGGAGGCGCCGCCGGAGCTGCCGCCCGAGGTGGAGGCGCCGGTCAGGGAACTGGTCAGGCAGCTGCTCGCCAAGGATCCGGCGAACCGCCCGGCCGGGGCGCAGGAAGTGGCCGACCGGGCGTACATGATCCGCGAGTCGCTCACGCTCGGCACCGCGATCGCCGAGTACGAAGAGCAGCTCGCGCACCCCCCGGGTGGGGCAGGAGAGCTCTATCCGGCCGGCGGCCGGGACGGCGATCCGTACAACGACCCTTACGAGGCCCGCTACGGCGACTCCTATGCCGATCCGTACGACGATCTGTACGACGACCGGGCCGACCGGGCCGACCACACCGCCCGGGACGGGTACCTGCCGATCGGGGCCGACACGCTGGCCGGCCTGGGCCTGGGCGACACCCGCGGCGCCCACGCCGGGGGCGGGCCGCACGCGGGCGGGCGGGGCCCGTACCGCCGCAACGTCCTGCTGCTCAGTTCTGTCGCGGTCGGGCTGCTCGTCCTGGGACTCATTGTCATGGGCTCGCTCCTCCAGGGCGGACGTGCCGGTAACCTCATGGATGGGAATGGCGATCACCCGGCGTCATCACCCCCCACCGTGGGCGATGAGCAGGCCAAGCAGCCGACAGGAGGCCCAGCGGACACAGCCCAGCCGAGCCGTCCCCTGCCGCAGCCGGCCGGGGTGGTCGGTTCGCCGACACCCACACTCAGCCCATCGACACAGCCCAGCAGCAAACCGACCGGATCGAAGTCCCCGAAGCCGACGCCGAGCGAGACCGTGACCATCACGCCATCTCCATCGGAACCGGAGCCCTCCTCCAGCGTCGGCGGCCGGGGGCTCGGCACGGACAGCAAGGTGTAGACGAGGGAAAGTGCGAGACATGACTCAGCCTCGGCTTCTTGGTGGCCGATACGAGCTTGACGGCGTCATCGGCCGTGGCGGCATGGCCGAGGTATACCGCGCACGTGACCTGCGCCTCGACCGTACGGTCGCGATCAAGACGCTGCGGGCCGATCTGGCCCGCGACGCGACCTTCCAGGCTCGGTTCCGGCGCGAGGCCCAGTCCGCCGCGTCCCTGAACCACCCGTCGGTGATCGCCGTGTACGACACCGGCGAGGACACGATGGGCAATGCCCCTGTGCCGTACATCGTGATGGAGTACGTCGAGGGCATGACGCTGCGCGACCTGCTGCACTCGGACCGGCGGCTGCTGCCGGAGCGGGCGCTCGAGATCGTGGACGGCATCCTGCAGGCCCTCGACTACAGCCACCGCGGCGGCATCATCCACCGCGACATCAAGCCGGCGAACGTGATGCTCACCCCGCAGGGCGAGGTCAAGGTCATGGACTTCGGCATCGCCAGGGCGATGGCCGACTCCGCCGCCACGATGACGCAGACCGCGCAGGTGATCGGCACCGCCCAGTACCTCTCGCCCGAGCAGGCGCGGGGCGAGCGGGTCGACGCCCGCAGCGACCTGTACTCCACCGGCTGCGTGCTGTACGAGCTGCTGACCGGCCGGCCCCCGTTCAGCGGCGACTCGCCGGTCGCGATCGCCTACCAGCATGTACGGGAAGACCCGATCACGCCGTCGCAGATCGATCCCGAGATCCCGCGGTGGGCCGACGCGATCGTGCTGAAGGCGATGGCCAAGGATCCGGCCATGCGGTACCAGAGCGCGGCCGAGATGCGCTCGGACATCCAGCGGGCGCTGCAGGGCATGCCGGTGGCCGCGCCGACGATGGCCATGGGCCGCACCCGCGTGATGGGCGCCCCGCCGGTCGGTGCCACGCAGGTGCAGCGCGCCCCGACCGGGTACGACCTGCCGCCCGTGCGCTATGACGAAGAGCCGCGGCGCGGCGGTGGTGACGGCAAGAAGGTCGCGCTGTGGGTGCTGCTCGCGCTGGTCTTCATCGGCGGCGCCGCCGCGATCGGCTGGGCGCTGTCCGGCCACGGCGGCGGCAACGCGGCCGAGCAGGTCAAGGTGCCGAACGTCGTCGGGCAGACCCAGGACGCGGCCACCAAGGCGATCACCGACCAGGGGCTGGTCCTCGGCGACGTGAACGAGGAGTTCAACGACACCGTCAAGAAGGGCGTCGTGATCAGCTCCAACCCGCCCGCCGACCAGCAGGTCGACAAGGGGTCGCAGGTCGACCTCACCGTCTCCAAGGGCAAGGAGAAGGTCGAGGTCGAGGTGCCGGACGTGACCGGCCAGCCCTACCGCGAGGCGCAGAGCCAGCTCGAACAGGCCGGCTTCAAGGTCGCCAAACGCACCCAGTCGGACAATACGGTGCCGAAGGGCGCCGTCATCAAGACCACCCCCGACGCCGGCGAGAAGGCGGCGCAGGGCTCGACCGTGGTCATGTACGTGTCGACCGGCCGCGAGACCGTCGAGGTGCCGAACGTGGTCAACCTCTCCGAGAACGACGCGAAGCGGACGCTGCGCGAGGCCGGCCTCAAGGTGAACGTGCAGCAGGGTCCGCCGGAGGGGGACATCCCCGAAGGCTCGGTCTTCCGGCAGCTCCCTGAGGCGGGCCGCGAGGTGGCGCCCGGCACGACGGTGACCATCTTCGTCGCGAAGACCCAGCCGCCGCCGAGCGACCAGCCGTCCCTGCCCTTCCCGGGGCCGGGCGGTGGCAACGGCGGCTGACGCGCCCGGCGCGCCCGAGGCATAAAGGGAGGGCTTCCGCCACTCGGGGGCAATGGCGGAAGCCCTCATTGGGTGCTTCGTACGGACGCTTCGCCGTGTTACGCCGAATCGCGAAATTTTTTCATCGGGCCTTCACCGAGCCGGGGAATGCCTGACCGGTCCCGGCCGGTGCCCGCCAGGGGCCGTCGCGTGCGGGCTCGCGCTCGCGCCGGGCGTGGCCGGCGCCGACGAGCCTGTGTCGCCCTGGACGGTCCCGTGATCGAACCGGATCTTCGGCTCGAGCCACGGGAACACGACGTACCACAGCAGCGCGACGGTGCCCAGGACGAGCACGAAGGCCGTCAGCGCCTTGGTGGGGCGGTCGCCGGGCAGCAGCCGCCAAAGTGCTCCGTACATCGGCTCCTCGCCTCCTCAGCCGCTTCCCTGGACCCGCGGCAGCGTCTCGGCGAGCCGTCCGAAGATGATGAGCCGGCGCGCGGCGGAGTACTTCGGATGGCATGTCGTCAGCGTGATGAGCCGCTGGGTGGGCTTCGCCTTGGGGTGGAACGGCACCGGCGCGGTCACGTCCACCTCGGTCGGCAACACGATCTTCCGCCCGGTGACCCGGTAGATGTACTGCTTGGTGCGGGTGTCGATCAGGATCGTGTCGCCGTCACGGAGCTGGTCGATCCGGTTGAACGGCGCCTGGTAGGTCGTCCGGTGCCCGGAGATCACGAAGTTGCCGATCTGGCCGGGCAGCGCGGTGCCCGGGTAGTGGCCAGGCCCCTTGCGCAGGTCGGGAACGCTCACGCCCTCGATCACCACGAAGTGGTACTTCTCGCCGAGCCGCGGGATGCGGATCAGGGCCAGGCCGTGGCCGAGCCTGATGTGCTCGGTCGTGACCCGCTCGTTCCGCCAGTCCTGGCTCAGCTCCCGGCCGAGCCGGTTCTGCTGGTCTTGGGTGTAGCGGCCCGTCCCCCACAGCTCGTACGCCACGAACAGCAGCAAGAGCAGGCCGGCGGTGATGCACAGCTCGCCGAAGCTACGGATGATCGTCCGCACCCGATGCGTCCTCCGGGCCAGTCGCGTAGGTCATCGACACGTTGCCGGTGAAGGCCGGCAACGTAACCCTACCGAGAGTTTTCACGGCGTAACCGAGGCCGAATTCGGCCACGTACTGCCGGTAGACCTTGACTTCTGGCGAGACGTCCAGCGCGGCCCGCAGCCGGCCCGGATCGCCGACGGCGGTGATCCGGAACGGCGGCGAGTAGACGACGCCTTGAAGGATCAGAGTATTACCCACGCAGCGTACGGCGCTGGTGGAGATCAGACGTTGGTCCATTATTTGCAGCCCGCGCGCGCCGCCGGCCCACAGCGCGTTGACGACGGCCTGCACGTCCTGCTGGTGGACGACGAGGTCGTCAGCGGTCGCCGCGGGACGCCGCCCGTCGATGCCGGACCTGCGGGGCGGCGCGTCGTCCAGCGTCACCCGTACGCCGGCGCCGGTCAGCGGGGTGAAGCCGGCCCTGGCGGCCAGCGCGCCGGCCGCCGCCCCGGCCTGCCGCACCCGGGCGTCGCGCCGCCCGGCGGCCACGGACAGCGCATCGACCTGGGCGCGCAGCCGCTGGTACTCGGCCCGGTCATGGCGGGTGCGGTGCTGCACCTCGGCGATCAGCTCGACGATCTTCTTGGCGTCGCCGCCGCGGAGGTCGGTGCCGCGGGCGGTGCTCGCGCTCGCCGCGAACAGCGTTCCCGCACCGAGGGTCAGAAGCGGAATAATGTATTGCCAGGTGCCGGGTTTCGCCCCCATGGCCGACTACGCTAACCGACAAACCACCCATGCGGGCACGACCTCGACGTCGCGTCCGCTCAAGGAGATCCACAGTGCCCAAGTCCAAAGTCCGCAAGAAGGCCGTGTACACGCCGCCGCAACGGTCGCAGAAGGTCCAGGTCAGCCCGCGCTGGGTGGCGCCGGCGATGGTGACGTCCCTGCTGGTCGGCCTGGCGTGGATCGCCACCTTCTACGTCACGGCGGCCAGCAGCAAGAACGTGCCGGTGCTGAGCCCGCTGGGCAACTGGAACCTGCTGATCGGGTTCGGGCTGATCATCGGCGGCGTGGTGCTGTCCACCAAGTGGCGCTGACCGCGGGCGGCCGCCCCGGCGCGGCGTAGGCGCGCCGCCCGGCACGCTCAGCCGGTCAGCTGGGCCGTGCGGAACGCCACCAACGCCACCACCAGGGCGGCGACCGCGACGCTGGCGCCCACCTGGACGAAGGTCCGGCTCTGCCGTGGCGCGTACGCGTACGCCAGCGCCAGCGCCGCGCCTGTGAAGAGCCCGCCCAGGTGCCCTTCCCAGCTGATGCCGGGGAAGGTGAAGGTGATGACGAGGTTGAGCCCGATCAGCACCGCGATCCCGCGCACGTCGTAGTTCAGCCGCCGGGCCACCACGAAGATCGCGCCGAACAGGCCGAAGACGGCACCGGAGGCGCCGGCCGTCAGGCTGTTCAGCGGGGCGAACAGGTAGACCACCACCGAGCCGCCGAGCGCGCTCAACAGGTACAGCGCCGCGAAGCGAACGCGGCCGAGCCACTGCTCGAGCGGCTGGCCCACCACGTAGAGCGCCCACATGTTGAGCAACAGGTGGGCGATGCCGTAGTGCATGAAGGCCGCGACCAGCAGCCGTTCGTACTGCCCGTCGGCGGCCACCAGGCCGGGGGCGAGCGCGTACCGCCGTTCGACGCCGTTTCCGGCGCTCTGCAGCACGAAGACCACGACGTTGACGGCGATGAGGGTGTACGTCACCACGGGCGTCGTGGCCGGCCGGCCACCGAAGATGGTGCGGGCGCGCCGCACCGTCCGTCCGCCCGCCCGCACGCACTCCACGCACTGGTGCCCGACGGCCGCGCTGCGCATGCAGTCGGGACAGATGTAACGGTCGCACCGCGTGCACCTGACGTACGTCTCCCGTGTCGGGTGCCGGTAGCACGTCGGAACCTCGGCCTGCTGACCCGGCGCAGGCTCGGTAGTGCTCATATCAGTACTTACGATCCACGGCGTTCGATCGTCACCGAGTCGATGCTGATTTCGTCCACCGGGCGGTCGTCGAAGTTGGTCTTCGCCGAGCTGATCGCGTCGACCACCTCCCGGCCCTCGACGACCTCGCCGAAGATGGTGTGCCGGTTGTTGAGGTGCGGGGTCGGCGCCACGGTGATGAAGAACTGCGAGCCGTTGGTGCCGGGGCCGGCGTTGGCCATCGCGAGCAGGTAGGGCCGGTCGAAGCGCAGCCGCGGGTCGAACTCGTCGCCGAACCTGTAGCCCGGGCCGCCGGTGCCGGTGCCCAGCGGGTCGCCGCCCTGGATCATGAAGCCGTCGATGACGCGGTGGAAGATCGTGCCGTTGTAGAGCGGCGCGGTCGAGGCGCGGCCGCTCCGCGGGTCGACCCACTCCTTGGTGCCCTCGGCGAGTCCGACGAAGTTCTCCACCGTCTCGGGGGCCTGGTCGGGGAACAGCCGAATGCCGATCGATCCGCGGGTCGTGTGCAACGTCGCGATGAGCTCTTCAGCCACGAAGGCCGCCTCCTCGTTATCAAGATCGGTTTAACCGGTGCTAATGGAACATGCCGCGCCGGTAAACGGGACGTGGTCGCATCCTGTCACGGACATGATTGGCCTTGCGCTCTTTGGGAAGGCTTGGGACAGGACCTCGCAGATGGGGAGGTTACAGTGTCCCTGCAACTCAACATCCGCCGGAAGCCGCAGGCTTGGAGCAAATACCAGCAGCGGCTGCACCGCGCACAGGAGGCTGCCCAGACGGGCTCCGCCCGCGCGGCGGAGCGGATCGGTCCGGCCGCTCAGCGGGCCAAGGAGGTCGCCTCGCATCGCATCACCGATGCCAGAGCGTGGTCGGCTCCACGGCTCGAGCGGACAGCACATTACGTGGAAACCGAGCTCGGTCCGCGGATCGGAACGCTGCTGCACACGACGGCGCACAAGGTCAAGCCCGCCAGGACCCGCAACAAGCGTCGCATAATGGCGGTCGCTCTGCTGGTCTGCGGCGGCGTCGCCAGCACCGTCGGCGCGCTCGCCCGTCGCCGTAAGGACGCCGGGTCGAGCGGCACGCACGGCCGGGACGTCCCGGCCGACGCCGAGGCGATGAGCGACAACGGGCAGGTAAGGACCGGCTGACGCCGCACCAACGAAGGGTCCGGCGAGGCGGGCGGCGCGCGAGCGCCGCCCGCCATCGCCGCGGCCCTCGGTGCTGTTCGGGGCCTCCGTGCTGTTCGGGGCCTCCGTGCTGTTCGGCGGCGGCACTGGGCATGTCCTGACGGTCGGGATCATGTCACCTGCCAGATATGCCACAACGGTCCAACCGATACCGTGACGGCATGTCGCTGAGGCATGTTGTGGCAGCACCGGCCCGCCGCGCGCTCGCCGCGGCCATTAACTATGGCTGGGAGTGGGTGTGCCGGCACGGCGAGATCACACCGGACACCCCTGCGGGCTTCAGGTTCCGCCGGTTCGGCGAGGGTGCCTGCATCGCCTTCCCGGTCGGCACCGTCTTTGGCGAGCGGTGGATCGAGGTGGGCGCCCATACGCTCATCGCCCCCCACGTCACCCTGTCGGCGGGCTTCGCGCCCGGCCTGGATCTGGGTTCGCACCCGATCGTACGGATCGGATCGGGTTGCTCCATCGGCCGCGGAAACGGAATTATCGGCCATCAGTCGATCGAAATCGGTAATGACGTGTTTACCGGGCCAAACGTCTATATCACCGATCAAAATCACACTTATCAGGACCCGGGTCTCCCGATCGGGCGCCAGTGGCCGCGGAACGATCCCGTCGTCATCGGCGACGGCTGCTGGATCGGCGCCGGGGCGATCATCCTGCCCGGCGCCCGGCTGGGTCGTAACGTCGCGGTCGCGGGCGGCGCCGTGGTCCGTGGCGAGTTCCCCGACCACTGCGTCATCGCCGGCGTGCCGGCCAAGGCCGTACGGCACTTCGACGCGGCCGCCGGCTGGCAGCCGCCGCTCACCGGCCGGCCGCCGCTGGCGTCGATCGACGAGCTCCAGAAGCTCGCGGGGCTGTCCCCCGCCGACCTCGAAGCGCTCCACCTCCTCGAGGTCCCCCTCCAGGAGGAGACCGGCTGAGAGCAGGGCGCCCGCGCGCGGAGGGCGCGAATCCTGACGCCCCGGGTGCGGTCACGGTCGATGGGGTTCCAGCGACCATCGATGAGCTGCACCGCTGCATCGTCACGGCCACCCAATGAGGCACGCCGCCGGGCCGTCAGGCGCATCTGGGAAGGTCAGCGAGCCAGGGAGCCGTCAGGGGCAGAGGTCGCCCAGCAGGGGGAGCCGCAGGGCGCAGCCGGGAGACGGGGACGGAGTGCCGGGCGCGGACGGTGGCGTCGCGGTCGCCGGCGGCCGTGACGGCGCCGGTTCGCCGCCCCCGCCGCCACCCCCGCCGCCGCGTCCGGCGCCGCCTTCGGGGTGCGACCCGGGATGGTTCGCGGCCGCCGGCGCCGGCGCGACGGGCGCCGCGCCACCTGGGCGTCCTGGTGCGCCCGGCGGCACGATCGGGACGGACGGACGGCGCGACGCGGCCGGCGACGGGGACCTGGACGGCGCGATCGGATGGGTGGCCGGCGCGTCGGGGGCGGTGCGCACGGCGGCCGGCGGCCGCGCCGCGGCCATGTCCTGCCCGCCGCCCGAGCTCATCGCGACGTAAGCGCCGATCATGGTGATCGCCGCCCCCGCGACGCCGGCCGCGACGGTGGGATGCGCCCGTACGGTCCAGTGAATGCCCTTGCGGATGCGCTCTTTCCCGTGCGAAAGGATCTGGTGGCTCACGTCCATGTCCTGTTGCGGCGTCCTGTTGCGGCGGGCAGGTCCGCGTCCCATCATGCCCGCGAGATGCCGGCGTCATCATCCCATCACAGGGAGCGGCTGTTCGGTTGTGTGACTTTTTGACGGTATGCGGCATCCCGCCGCCCAGGGATTCGTCCAAACTCGCCAAATACGACCACTGCGTGCTCATCACCGCAAAATGCTTGACGGTACAGGCCGCATGTGTAGCATAAAGTGTCACGCTCTGTTCCCGCTGTTCCGGCGCCCCAGACGTCGCGACTGGCGCCCACCCGACCGCGGAGCCTGCGCCGAGGAGTCGCGAACGATGAGCAACTTCGTGACCTACGTTTTCTCCGGGCTCGCCCTCGGCTGTTCCTTCGCGCTTCTCGGCTGTGGCTTTGTGGCGATCCACCGCGTGACGGGCGTAGTCAATTTTGCCCAGGGTGCGTTCGCCGTCGTGGCCGGGATGGTCGCGAGCTCGTTCCTCGGCCACGGCCTGCCGCACGGCGTCGCAGAGGCGCTGGCGGTGCTCATCGCCGGGCTGGCCGGCTTGCTCGTCGGCATCGTCGCCATCGGCAGGCCGGGCACGCCGGTGATGGCGTCGCTCCTGGTGACGCTCGGGCTCGGCATCGCCGCCTACGCGGCGGAGATTCTGATCTTTGGTGATCAGCCGCGGTCGTTCGGCATGGTGAGTGGGTCGGTCGTGCTCGCCGGCGCGCATCTGCAGACTCAGTTCTTCGTCGTGATCGCCGCGACCCTGGCCGTCTACGGCGGTCTCGTCGCGTTCTTCGGCCGTACGTATGTCGGCAAGGCGCTCACCGCGTGCTTCGCCAGCCCGTACGCGGCGCGGCTCGTCGGGATCAACGTCACCAGGATGGGGCTGCTCGCCTTCGCCCTCGGCGGGGTGCTCGGCGGCATAGCGGGGGTGCTGCTGACCCCGCTGCAGGCGGTCACGTTCGACTCGGACGTGTCGTTCGCCGTGTACGGCTTCGCCGCCGCGGTCTTCGGCGGCCTCGTCCGGATCACCGCCACGCTGGCCGGCGGCCTGATCCTCGGCCTCGCCGAGGCGCTGATCGGCGGCTACCTCAACACGCAGTACCAGATAGCCGCGGCCCTCGTGGTGATGCTCGTGATCATGGTCTGGCAGGCCGGCCGCCGTACCGCGGTGACCGAGGAGGTCGCGGTATGAGCGCGCACCGCGGAACGGACCAGCAGGCCACGGGCGAGGCGCGCGTTCCGAGCGAGCCGCGGGCCGGGCGGGCGGCGCGGGGCGGCCTGTCGCGAGTCGGGCTGTCGCGGGTCGGGCGGCCGCGGGCGGGGGCGCTCGCGGTCGCGGGGGTGGTGACCGCGGCGCTGCCGCTCTCCCTGGACCGGGCGCAGCTCACCGTGTACATCCTGCTCGGGCTGTACGCCATCGTGGCGACGGGCGTGTCGTTGCTGATGGGGTACGCCGGGCAGGTGTCGCTCGGCCAGATGGCGTTCTACGCGGTCGGTGCGTACACGGCGGCCGTGATGTCGGTGCACGGGCTGCCGCCCCTGCTCGGCCTCGCGGCGGCGCCGGTGTTCGCGTTCGTCGTGGCGGCGATCGTCGGCATCCCGCTGCTGCGGCTGCGCGGCCACTACCTGGCGTTCGCCACGCTCGCCTTCCTGCTGATCTTCGTGGCGGTGGCCGGGCAGCAGGACTTCCTCGGCGGGGCCATCGGGCTGCAGGACATCCCGCCGCTCGGCGTCGGCTCGCTCCAGTTCGTCAGCTTCCGGTCGTACGCGTGGGTGACCTGGATCGCCGTGGTCCTCGTCATGCTGGTCTCGTACAACATCATCGACTCGCGGCCCGGGCGCGGCCTGCGGGCGCTGGCGACGAGCGAGGTCGCCGCCGAGTCGTCCGGGGTGGACGTCGGACGCTACAAGCTGTTCGTCTTCGGGCTTTCCGCCGCCTTCGCCGGGCTGGCCGGCGCGATCTACGCGTTCTTCATCGCCTCCATCTCGCCGGCCGTGTTCTCCGTGCAGCTCTCGCTGCAGTTCGTCGTGATCGCCGTGGTGGGCGGGCTCGGCACGATCACCGGCCCCGTGGTCGGGTCGGCGATCGTCACCCTGCTCATCCAGGGGTTGAACGACCTGGCCACGCGACCCGGCATGCCGGAGCACGCCGCGGTCGTGTCGAACTACGCGGCGTACGCGGTGCTTCTGATCATCATCGTGCTGGCGATGCCCGGCGGCGTCGTCCCCACGGTCGGGGCACTGGTACGGCGCCGGTTGCGTCCGGCGCGGCCGGCCACCCGGGCGGTACAGCCATGAACCGCCCGGCGGGGGATTCTCGGATCACTTTTCTGTAAGAGGAGCTCCTATGCGACGAACAGCGCTGGCGATGGTGACCGCCGCGACGATGGTGGCGACGGCCTGTGGTGGTGGCGACTCGGGCTCGACGAGATCCGCCCCATCACAGGGAGAGCTCAAGGCGGGCGCACCGATCAACGTCGGCCTCATCACACCGCTGACCGGCCCGTACGCCGCGCTCGGCGCCGGGGACCGCCAGGGCGCGACGGTCGTGACCGACCAGATCAACGCGGCCGGCGGCATCAACGGCCACAAGATCAACCTGATCGTCAAGGACGACAGGACCGAGCCGAGCCAGTCGGTCGTGGCCTTCAACCAGCTGCTCTCCCAGAAGGTCGTCGGCGTGCTCGGGTCGTCCAACGCCAACGCGGCCATCGCGGTCGGGCCGCTCGCCGAGCGCGCGGGCATCCCGTACATGTCGCTGGCGCCGAGCAGGCAGCTCGTCCAGCCGGTCAAGCGGCATCTGTTCTCGCTGCCGCCGACGAGCACGCTGTGGGCCAAGCGCGACATGCAATGGATGCAGAGCGAGGGCATCAAGAAGGTCGCCGTCGTGTACGCGGCGGACGACACGTTCCATAAGGACGGCAACGCCGACGTCAAGAAGTACGCCAAGGACTACGGCATGAACGTCGTGGCGTCGGTGCCGATCCAGACCACGGCGACCGACTTCACCACGGTGCTCGCCAAGGTGCGCAGCTCTGGCGCGCAGGCGCTGTTCCTGTGGGTGGCCGGGCCCGCGGCCGTGATCATGACCAAGCAGTTCGCCGCGGCCAAGCTCGGCAACGTGAAGCTGGTCATGACCGGGGCGCAGGCGTCCACGCTGTACACGCAGCCGGCGGGGCCCGCGGCGAACGGCGTGGTGTTGAACGGGTACGCGACCGACATCGGCGACTTCATGCCGGCCGGGCCGCTGAAGGACGTCTACCAGAAGCTGGCCGACGGGGTCATGCAGAAATACAACACGCCGGTGGCCCAGTTCACGGCCGACGCCGCGAGCGGCGCCCAGCTCCTGTACGCGGCCATGCAGAAGGCGTCGAAGCTGACGCCGGACGCCATCACCGAGGCGCTCAACAACCTGTCGCTGTTGACGCCGAACGGCCGCTACACCTACACCCCGACCAACCACGAGGGCGCGGTGATCGAGAACCTCGCGGTGTTCGAGGTACGGGACGGGAAGTTCGTCCCCACCGAGTGGCAGAAGAAGCAGTGGGGGTCGCTGCCGAGCTGACCCGCGTGGTCGGCCCGGTCGGCTGGTTCGGCCGGCCGTCCCCCAAGGCGTGTTGGATGACCATGGGGCCGGGGGGAGGACCCGGTCATCCAACACGCCCCCCGGTGGGGGAAGGGACGCCGTTAGATACGCCGCCCCTCCGGTGCCGGTTCAGTGACGCCGCCGATCGGCGGATTTTCCACCGCCCGCCACGATGTGGCGTTGACCTTAATATGCCCTGATGGTTATATTCCCGATGTGGCAACCGCGTTTCACGTCCTCGCCGAGCCGGCGCGCCGGCGCATCCTCGACCTGCTCCTCGACCGCCCCAGGCCGGTCGGCGAGCTGGTCGAACGTCTCGGGCTGAGCCAGCCCGGCACGTCCAAGCACCTGCGGGTGCTGCGCGAGGCCGGCCTGGTCCGGGTCCGCCAGGACGCCCAGCGCCGGTGGTACGAGCTGTGCCCCGAGCCGCTCGCCGAGATCGACGACTGGCTGCGGCCCTACCGCCGCCTGTGGGCCGATCGGCTGGATGCCCTGGAGCGGCACCTGGACGCGATGCCGGACGATCCGGACGGCACGGCGGGCAACACATCAGGAGGGACATGAGCATGAACGCGACATTGGAGACCACCGGCGGGCGGCCGACGCTGCGGTTCGAGCGCCGGCTCAGGCACCCGGTGGAAAAGGTCTGGCGGGCGCTGACCGATCCGGCGGAGCTCGAGCACTGGTTCCCGCAGCGGGTCGAGGGCGTCACGGCCGCGCCCGGCGGGCCCTTCGTCCCCGGCGGCAAGCTCCGCTTCCCCTTCCGCGAACGCAAGCTCATCGACGGCGAGCCCGTTCCCGACTTCGAGGGCGAGGTCATCGAAGTCGACCCGCCGCGCCTGCTCGCCTACACCTGGGGCGAGGACGTCCTGCGTTTCGAGCTCACCCCGGACGGCGACGGCGGCTGCCTGCTGGTGTTCACCGACACGATCGCCGGCGTCGGCAAGGCGGCAAGGGACGGGGCGGGCTGGCACACCTGCCTGGACGGCCTCGAGGCGGCTCTCGACGGCGCCGCGCCGCCCGATGGAGAGCACTGGACCGGCCTGTACGAGGGCTACGTCGCGGCCTTCGGCCCCGCTGCGTCCACGGCGCCGCTCCCCGGCGGCGGCTGACGCGCCGGACGGCGGGCCGGGCGCCGAGCCGGATCCTAAGGACAGCCGGCTCACCGCCAGGGCGGTTCCGGCCGCCGCGACCGCGAGCAGGACGACGAGGCCGGCGACCAGATAGCGAAGGATCAGGTTCCGGCGCCGTTCGGCGCGGCGCTCGCCGGCCTGCAGCGCGATCGCGGCCGCCAGGAACTCCCGTTCCAGGACGGTCAGCTCGGCCTCGTGCTCGTCGGCGACCGCCCAGTCCCGCGCCATCACCAGGCGCGCCCCCCGGTACAGGGCACCCGGATCCCGGTCCAACGACTCCCATATCCGGGCGGCCTCGGTCAGCTGGCGGTGGATCAGCAGGCCGTCGCGGTCCTCGGTGAGCCAGCGGCGCAGGCGTGGCCAGGCCCGGATGACCGCCTCGTGCGCGACCTCGACGGTGTCGGCGCCGATGACCACCAACCGCGCCCGAGCCAGCCGCTCGAGCACCGACTCCACCGCATCCGGGTCGGCGCCAAGCCCGGCCAGCTCCGCCCGGCGGGCCCGCCGGCGCGCCTGCTCGGCCTCCGTGCCCAGCGTCGTCAGGCGCAGGAAGAGCTGCCGCGCGAGCGGCCGTTCGACGGTCGGTTCGAGCCGGCGGTAGAGCCGCTCGGCACTGGCGGCGACTGAGCCGCGGATGCCCCCATGCGCACGGTAGTCGGCGAGGGTCAGCACCTGGCTCCGCCGCGCTCGCCACACCGCGAGCAGGGCCTGGCTGATCAGCGGCAACGCGCCGGGCCCGTGGGCGTCCTCGGCCAGCACCGTGGCCTTCAGCTCCGGCTCGACTGTGACTCCGGCGCGGGCGGCCGATTCGGTGATGGCCCGTTCCAGCTCGGCCCGCGTCATCGGGCCGACCACCACAGGAGGCTCCCCGTCGAGCGCCGCCGCCAGGCCTGGATGCCACCGGCAGCGGGACACGTAGTCGGCGCGGACCGCGAGGACGACGTGAACCCTGCGGCATTCGCCCTCCGCCGCCGCGAGCAGCGCGTCGATGAACGTGCCGCGCTCGGCGAGGCCCGCGCAGCGCCTGAACACCTCCTCGAACTGATCCACGACCACAAGGATCCGCGTGTCGTCGTGCCGCCCCGCCAGGATCTGGCGCAACGCGACCTCCAGCGCACCGGCACCGCCCGTCGTGAGCTCGGCCTCCAGCGGCTCGGCCTCGGCATCGTCCAGCTCGGCCGCGCGGCGGGCGAGCTCGCGCAGGGGACGGTCCGTCGGGGTCATGACGATGGTCCGCCACCGGCCAGGCGACCAACTCTCGCCATTGATTCTGGCCAGCAGGCCGGCCCGCAAAAGGGACGACTTGCCGCAGCCAGAATCCCCTGTCACCACGGTGAACGACCGATTTTTGATCCGGTCGACCAGCTCCTCGGTGAGCTTTTCCCGCCCGAAGAAACGGTCGGCATCGGCCACCCGAAAAGGCGCTGGACCTGGGTAGGGTTCGGCGTGCCTCGCTCCGGTGCCCGCCACGTGGGCCGCGACCGCGCGCCATCGTTCATTCCATACATCCGGATTTCCGCCGCATGCCGTCACATAAGCCAGGGCGACCTCCAGGGAGGGCAGCCTTTCCCCGCCGGCGGCGTCCGCCAGTGTGGTCGGCGAGTAGTGAACGCGGCCGGCCATCGTCCGGTAGCTTGGGCGGCCGGAACTTTCTCTGAGTTTGCGCAGTTCATAGGCGAATTGCTGGACCGGCCCCGCCTGCGGGTCCACCGGACGCTCCGGCCTCCCCAACCCAACCACCTCCGGTTGACCGATGTTGTTGTCCGCCGCCCCCGGGGCGTACCGAACAACCCTGTCACCGTGGAAAATTCTTACATGCCTACTGACGTAGTTACCCGGGGGCGGTCAACTGTCGCCAGTCAATAACCCTCGACACACTTCGCGCACTCGCCACCACACAAAGCCACTGTCGACGGGCAGCCGACGGCTGCGCGCGGCCAGTCTCGACGCGCACGAAAGCGCAGGCGGAGTGAGCACGGCCGGCATTTCGACGGACTCGGCGCCGTCCACGGGGTATGGATGGCCGTTCAACAGTCGGAGAAAAAGGCATGACAGCGATGATCGACCCCTGCCCGCCAATCCCGGGCTCGATGGTCGGCCACCAGATCCACGATATTCGCGCCGAAGTCGTCCCGCTGGACGCGTTGCGCGCGGCGGACTCTCCACGGCTGGCCGGCCAGGACGGCGACCACGTCAGAAGGCTCGCCCAGACGGAGCAGAAGCTGCCGCCGATCATGGTTCACCGCCCGTCCATGCGGGTCATCGACGGCATGCACCGGGTGCGCGCCGCCGAGCTGCGCGGCGAGCGCGAGATCGCGGTGACGTTCTTCGACGGCGACGACGACGCGGCGTTCCTGCTGAGCGTCCAGTCGAACATCGCCCATGGCCTGCCGCTGACGCTGGCCGACCGCACCGCCGCGGCGGCCCGCATCCTGCGGACCCACCCGGCGTGGTCGGATCGGGCGATCGCGCGGCTGGTCGGCCTGGCGCACGCGACGGTCGGGGCGATCCGGCGCCGGCTGAGTCTGGAGCCGGCCCAGGCGGGCCGCCGGCTGGGGCGCGACGGGCGGGCCCGCGCGCTCAACACCGCGCAGGCGCGCAGGATCGCCGGTGAGCTGATCGCCAGGGAACCGGGCGCCTCGCTGCGGAAAATCGCCCAGCAGGCCGGCATCTCCCCGGCGACGGTGCGGGATGTGCGGATGCGACTGTCCCGGGGGGACGACCCGGTGCCGCCCAAGCAACGCAGGTCGGAACTGGCCGCGCCGGAGCCAGGACCGGCCGGACCGGCCCGACCGAGCGGGCCGCGCGGCCGCGGCGGCCGGCGGTCGCCGGCTCAGGGCGGCCGGGCCTGGCGGCCGATGGAGATCTGGCAGCGGCTGCGCAAGGACCCGGCGCTGCGGTCGAGCGAAACGGGCCGCGCGCTGTTGCGATGGCTCGCCGTGCACTCCAGCGATGTCGACGAATGGCGCAGGTACATGGACGACCTGCCACCGCACTGCGCGATCCTCATGGTGGATATGGCCCGCGGGCTGGCCGACGTTTGGACCGCTTTCGCCGACGATCTGGAGCAGCGCGCCGAGCAGCCTCGCTGACCGGGTACGCCAACCGGCTCTTTCCTTCGAGGCTCAACTTTTCCAAGGTGGAGACTGCGTGCGCAACCGGCCAACTTGACCACTCGCACACCCAAGGATGACCGCGTTCAACGAGATCGAGACAGGAACTCACTTCTGGACCTAACGGCTCGCCCCCGGCTACCGTAGGCGATTGGATCTTTTGATTTACCGCGGAGCTGATATGGAAAACAATGAAGCTCGCCCCTTTCCAGTGAACCGATCGAGTAAGACGCTCAGCATCCTCGACTTTTCCGACGTCAAGCACAAGGCGGCACTGCGGTCGGAGGTCAGGCACCGGGTCGACCAGGACCCCACGTACGCGACACGGTTGCCCAGGGAGTTCAGCCTGCAGCTCACCTACGCGTGCAATCTACGGTGCAAGCACTGCTACCAGTGGAACGACCAGGGATTCTTTCACGAATACAGCATGGAGAAGGTGCGGTCGGAGCTCGACATCACGCTGATCGAACGGCTTCTCAAGGAAACCGCCCCGATTCGGTCCAAGGCGTTTCTTTGGGGCGGCGAGCCGTTGATGTACCGCCAGTTCCCCGAGCTCGTCGAGCTCCTCGTCCAGTATCCGCGCAAGGTGAACATCTGCACCAACGGGCTGCTCATAAAACGGAACCTCGAGCACATTGTCAGGTTGGGCGACAACGTCAACGTGACGGTCAGCCTGGACGGCCTCGGCGCCGACCACGAGGCGCTGCGCGGTCCGCGGTCGTTCTCCAGGACCGAAGCCAACCTCAAGGCCCTGCTCGAGCTCAAGCGGTCGGGCGACTTCACCGGCGAGGTCACCTTCAACTGCATGGTCAGCAACGAGACCGTCGGCCGGATGTACGAGTTCATGGAGTGGGCGGAGGACATCGGCGTCGGGTCGGTCTTCTTCCAGCTGCCGTGGTTCATCAGCCCCGAGGTCGCCACCAGCATGGACGAGGTCTACGAGCGCGACTTCGCCTGGCTGCACACCCCGCCGCCGCGCGGCAAGGCGACCTGGCATTCCTACACGTACCGGATCGAGCCGGACAACATCCCGGTGCTGCAGGAGTCCATGCGGAGGCTCGCCGAGCGGACCTGGCGGGTGTGGCTGCGCTACCAGCCCGAGGTGACCCCAGAAGACGTCGCCGACTTCGTGCTGGGCGCCCCGCGGCCTGTCGGCGCGCGGGCGAAGTGCCTGTCGGTGTCCAACCGGCTCGAGGTGCACGCCGACGGCAAGGTCAGCTCGTGCAAGTTCTTCCCCGAGTTCGTGGTCGGCGACCTGAACGACGGCCAGTCGATCGCCGACGTCTGGCAGAGCGAGCGGTTCCGGCGGGTGCGTTCGACCCTGCGCGGCACCGGGCTGATGCCGGTCTGCGCGAAGTGCTTCCTGCTGTACGAGAACGGGGTTTGATCGGATGGACGAGACGGCATCCAGAGTGAAGCTGCTGCTGGCCAGGTCGCTGGGCGACGAGGCATGGGCCGAGCAGATCGGCGACGACGCGGACATCATCAACGACCTCGGGCTGGATTCGGTCCAGCTGATCGGTTTCTTCCTGCTGGTCGAGGACGAGTTCGACATCGAGCTCGACTTCGACCGGCTGGAGATCGACGGGCTCTATTCCATCAGAGCCTTCTGCGAGTTCCTGCGGAGTCACCATTCGGTGTCCGCCGGCTCCGTGGGCGCATGATCGCCATCCTCACCTCGGGCTTCGGGCTCGGCGTGCACGTGCCGGGCCTGTTGCTCGACCGGCGGCTCGCCGAGCTCGGCGTACGCAGCCGCGTCGACGTGCTCGAGCGGTACTGGCCGCCGGAGCGGCGGTCGGGCGTCGCCGCGAGCAAGCGGGCCTACCAGCGGGACTTCCGGATGGCCAGGCTCGGGCAGCGGCTGTTCCGCAGCCTCGACGACGCGTTCGACGACGCGGCGTTGGACGCCCTGACCGCGTCCTGGCGCGAGGAGGGCGTCGAGCGCTTCGTCGTCTTCAGCGGGTTCTGGCTCCCCGTGGTGGACCGGTACCTGGCCGGGACGGGTGCGGCGGACATCCGGGTGGACACCTGCCACGTCGACGCGATCCCGTCGCCGTCCTTCGCCCGCCAGGCCGAGTCGATGGCGCGGCATCGGACCGTCTGGCTGGTCGAGAGCGGGAGCGGCACCATCCCGTGGCAGATCAGGCCGTCCACGGAACCGATCGTGCCCTGGGCGGACAGGGAGGAACGGTTCCTCGCGCACGGCGGCGGCTGGGGCATGGGCACCTATCTCGAGTACGCCGCGAAGATGGCCGCCAAGGACATGCCGCTGGACGTCGTCGTCCGCAGTCCGGATGACATCACGGCGCTGCGCGAGACGGCCGGGCTCGACGCGCGGTCGAGGTTCTTCATGATGGACCCCGAGTGGAGCCCGTGGCAGGACACCGGCTTCCCGCCGTTCGGGGAGGTGGTCGACGGCGCTCCGCCCGCCTACCGCCGGTGGGAGCCGCATCACGAGGCGCTGCTGCTGACGCGCAAGGCGGTCGGGGTCGTCTCCAAGCCGGGCGGCGGAACGCTGGTCGACGCGTTCGGGTCCGCCACTCCGCTCGTCTTCGTCGACTCCTTCGGCGAGCACGAACAGCACAACGCCCGGGTGTGGGAAGACCTCGGGTTCGGGATCTCCTTCACCGCCTGGGAGGACAGCGGGTTCTCCATCGGGCTGCTGGAGGACATGCACCGCCGCATCCTCGGCCACCAGTCGGTGCCCGCCGACTACGCCGCCGAGCTGGCCGCGCTCGTGCGATGACGGGCACTCGGGCGATGTCCGGCGTGACTCGCGGGCGGCCGGCATGAAGGGTCTCGTACTCGCCGGCGGGTCCGGGACCAGGCTCCGCCCGATCACCTACACCTCGCCCAAGCAGCTGGTGCCCGTCGGCAACCGGCCGATCCTGTTCTACGGCCTCGACGCGCTCGCCGGCGCCGGCATCGCCGAGGTCGGGATCGTGGTCGGCGACACGGCGCCGGAGATCATGGCCGCGGTCGGGGACGGCGCCGCGTTCGGCCTCGACGTCACCTACATCAGGCAGGACGAGCCGCGCGGCCTGGCCCACGCGGTGCTCGTCTCCCGGGACTTCCTCGGGGACGAGGACTTCGTCATGTACCTCGGCGACAACTTCGTCGCCGGCGGGGTGGCGCCCGCCGTCGGCGAGTTCCGGCGGACCGGGCCGGACGCGCAGATCCTGCTGGCGCCGGTGCCGGACCCGGCTGCCTTCGGCGTCGCCGAGCTCGGCCCCGACGGCCGGGTGGTGGCGCTCGAGGAAAAGCCCGAACACCCGAAGAGCGACCTGGCCGTGGTCGGGGTCTACCTTTTCGGTCCCGCCGTGCACGAGGCGGTCCGCGCGATCCGGCCGTCCGCGCGCGGGGAGCTGGAGATCACCCATGCGATCCAGTGGCTGATCGACGCGGGCAGGGACGTCCGCTCCGGGTTCGTGCCCGGCTACTGGAAGGACACCGGGCGGGTCGCCGACGTGCTGGACGTCAACCGGTGCGTCCTCGGCTCCATCGAGCCGCGCGGTCACGGAAAGGTGGACGAGCGGAGCGAGATCGTCGGGCGGGTCCAGATCTTCGACGGGGCCGAGGTGCGCGGTTCCCGCATCGTCGGCCCGGCGATCATCGGCGCCGGCAGCGTCGTCACCGGCTCGTACGTCGGTCCCTTCACATCGGTGGCGGAGAACTGCCGCATCGACCGGAGCGAGATCGAGTTCTCCATCGTGCTGCGGAACTCCCGCATCAGCGGGGTGGGCCGCATCACCGCCTCCCTCATCGGGCGGGATGTCGTCATCACGCCGGGGGCGGCGGCGCCGGCGGCCCACCGTCTCGTCCTGGGCGATCACAGCGAGGTGCAGATCTGCCAATAGGTCCCTCACCAAGCTCCCCTCCGCCGCGTTCGGCGCATATCACCTCTTCTCTGGAGCGAAGATGCGTTTTCTCCCTGAACACGAAGGCCGCACCGCGGCCGTCATCGGGCTCGGCCACGTCGGGTCGGTCGTGGCGGCCGGGCTGGCGGACGGCGGCGTGGAGGTCGTCGGCATCGACGCCGACGCCGCGCTCGTGGCCGAGCTGACCGGCCGGCACTGCAGGTTCCACGAGCCCGGCCTGCCCAAGCTGCTCGTCGCGTCGCTCGACGCCGGGCGGCTCCGCGTGACCACGGACTACGCCGCGGCGTCCGCCGTCGACGTCGTCATCGTGGCCGTGGGCACGCCGACCGGCCAGGACGGCGCACTGATCGACACGCAGCTCAGGGGCGCCTGCACGGAGCTGGCGCGGCACCTGCGCGCCGGCCAGCTCGTCATCGTCAAGAGCACGGTGCCGCCCGGCACGACCCGCGGTCTCATCGCGCCGCTGCTGGAAGGCGGCGGGCTGGCGTGCGGCACGGACTTCGGTCTCGCCTTCTGCCCGGAGCGCCTCTCCGAGGGCGCCGCCCTCCGCGAGCTGCGCTCGCTGCCCATCATCGTCGGCGGCTGGTGCGACGACAGCGCGGACGCGGCGGCGGAGTTCTGGCGGAGCGGGATCGGCACCCAGATCATCCGGCACGCCTCGCTCGAGTCCGCCGAGATGGTCAAGCTCGCCGACAACTGGTGGATCGACCACAACATCGCCCTCGCCAACGAGCTCGCCAAGCTGTGCGCGGCCCTCGACGTCGACGTGCTCGAGGTGATCTCGGCGGCGAACTCGCTGCGCAAGGGCGGCGGCAACGTCAACATCCTGCTTCCGAGCGTCGGCGTCGGCGGCTCTTGCCTCACCAAGGATCCGTGGATGGTGTGGCGGGCCGCCGCCGACCGCGGCGTCGACCTCCGCACGATCCCCGTCGTACGCGACATCAACGACGGCATGCCGGCGTACACGGTCGGCCTGATCCGCGACGAGCTCGGTGGCGCGGGAAAGCCGCCGGCGGCGGCGACGATCGCGGTCCTCGGCCTGGCCTTCAAGAACAACACGGCCGACCTGCGCGCGACGCCCGCGCTGCCGGTCGTGGCCGCGCTGCGCGAGACAGGGGCGACCGTCAGGATCTTCGACCCGCTCGCCGACCCGGACGCCGTGACGCGGCTGTTCGGGCTGCGGCCGGCGGCGTCGGTGCGGGAGGCGGTGGCCGGCGCCGACTGCGTCGCCGTCCTGGCGCGGCACGACGAGCTCGACGAGATCGACTTCGGCGAGCTGCGTGAGCTGGTCGCGCCGTCCTGCGCCGTCGTCGACGGGCGCGCCTACTACCCGCGGGAGACGATCGAGCTCCTGCGCCGGCACGGCTTCCGCTACCGCGGGATCGGCAGGTGAGTGAACCATGGCACGCGCCGTCGTCACCGGCGGGTTCGGATTCGTCGGAAGCCATCTCGTCGAGGCGCTCGTCCGGCGCGGGGACGAGGTCGTCGTCTATGACAGCGGGCCGCCGCCGCCCGACCTGTCCCCCGCGATAGCGGGGGCCGTCCGCCACGTCCCGGGCGACGTACGGGACGCGGCCAGGCTGGCCGAGGTGATCGGCGGCGGCGTCGACATCGTCTACCACATGGCCGCCGTCGTCGGCGTCGACCGGTACCTCGACCGGCCGCTGGACGTCATCGACATCAACCTGCTGGGCACCCGCAACGTGCTGGAGCCGGCCGCCAAGGCGGACGCGAAGGTCGTCATCGCGAGCACCAGCGAGGTGTTCGGCAAGAACCCGGCGGTCCCGTGGCGCGAGGACGACGACCGGGTGGTCGGCAGCACCGCCGTCGACAGGTGGAGCTACTCGTCGAGCAAGGCGCTGGCCGAGCACCTCACGTTCGGGTTCGCCCGCGCGTACGGGCTGCGCGCCACGATCGTGCGGTACTTCAACGTCTACGGCCCGCGGCAGCGGCCGGCGTTCGTCGTCAGCAGGACGATCCACCGCGCCCTCAACGGCGAGCGGGCCGTCGTGTACGACGGCGGCGGCCAGACCCGGTGCTTCACCTTCGTCGACGACGCCGTCGAGGCGACGATCACCGCGGCCACCCGCGACCGCGCCGACGGCGAGTGCTTCAACGTCGGCAGCCAGGTGGAGACCACGGTGGCCGGCGTGATCGACCTGATCGCCGAGCTGGTCGGCGGCACCACCGGCACGGGCGCCACCGGCACGGGCGCCACCAGCGCCGTCCCGGTCGCCACGCGGGACCGCCTGGGCGCCGCCTACCAGGACCTCGACCGGCGGGTGCCGGACACCACCAAGATCCGGGACGTCCTCGGCTGGCGCGCCGGGACGGAGCTCAGGGACGGGCTCGCGGCGACCATCGCGTGGGCGCGGACCAACCCGTGGTGGCTCGCCCAGGCGGACACCGGCGCCACCGCATAGGCACGCAGAGAAAAGGCCAAGCACATGAAACGCCCCAACACATGAAACGCCTCGGCACATGAAACGGTGGTCCATCGCGCTCGGCGGGATCAGCGCGGACGCGCACTCGGTCGGCCTCATCGTGCTCAGGCGGGCGCTCGGCGAGAACGGCTACGACGTCCATTACATGGGCACGCAGAACTCCCTGGAGAGCTTCTTCCGCGCGGCCGAGCGGGTCGATGTGGTCATGATCTCGTGCATGGACGGCCACCTGCGCCACTACCTGGCCGAGTTCCCGGATCTGCGGCTGCGGTTCCCCGCCGCGGTGTCGGGCGCGCTGTGGTACGCGGGCGGGAACATCGCGCTGCACGACCCGCGCCGGGTGCACGACGATGTGCGGCGGCTGGGCTTCAGCCGGGTGTTCACCGGCTACGTCGAGGTCTCCACGGTGCTGGGGGCGCTCGCTGCCGACCTCGCCGGCCGGCGGCCGAGGTCCTGCCCGCCGCCCGCGGCCCTGCCCGCGCCGGGGCCGGCGGGGCGGGGCGTCCTGCCGCTCGAGCCGCCCCCGCCGGACGACCGTCTCGACGCGGCCGAGTTCCACCGGCTCCGCGAGGGCGTGCTGACCACCTGGCCGACCGGCGGGGACGCCCGCGACCTGGCCGACAACGCGCGCTTCCTGCTGCGGCAGCCGTCGTTCGCCGGCGCGCAGGCGCGCGCCGAAGCGCGGCCGCGCCGGCCGCGGCCGCTGCTGCATCCCCGCTCCGGCGTCGCGCTCGCGGACCGGCAGCTGGCCGCGTTCCGCACCCTCAGCCGGTACGGCGCCGACGTGCTCTCCTACCAGGTCGACTCGCTCACCAGGAACAACGCGTACGCGATGGCCGCGGACGCGATCGCGGAGAGCCGCGAGACCGGCACGTCGGCGCTCAACGGGTTCCCCATGGTCAACCACGGGGTCCGCACGCTGCGCAGGATCGGCGCCCTGATCGGCCGGCCGCTGCAGACCAGGCACAGCACCCGCGACCCGCGGCTGCTGGCCGAGATCTCCTGCGCGGGCGGCGTCACCGCGTTCGAAGGCGGCGCGATCTGCTACAACATCCCCTATTTCAGGGACTACCCGCTCGCCGTGGCGCTGCGCCGCTGGCAGTACGTGGACCGGCTGGCCGGCATCTACGCCGAGGACTACGGCGTCATCATCGACAGGGAGTTCTTCGGCACCCTCACCGCCGTGCTGATCCCGCCGTGCCTGGCCATCGTGGTGAACCTCATCCAGGCGCTGCTGGCCGTGGCGCAGGGCGTGCAGTCGGTGTCGCTCGGCTACGCGGAGCAGGGCAACAGGACGCAGGACGTCGCCGCCATCCGGGTGCTGCGCGAGCTCGGCGGCAAGTACCTGGCCAACATGGGGTACCACGGCGTCCGGATGAACACCGTCTTCCACCAGTACATGGCCGCCTTCCCCGCCGACCGGGAGCGGGCCAGGCAGCTCATCGTCGCGTCGGGGGCGACCGCGCGGCTGTCCGGCGCCACCAGGGTCATGGTGAAGACGCCGGTGGAGGCGGTCATGATCCCCAGTGTCGAGGACAACGTCGAGGGCCTGGCGCTGGCCAGGCAAGGCGCCGAGTCGGCCGGCCCGGCGATGGTCGACGAGCGGGCGGTGGCCGCGGAGATGGCCGTGATCCGCGAAGAGGTCGAGCAGATCTTCGAGAGCGTGATCACGTGCGGCGGCGGCAGCCTGACCGCCGGCGTGGTCCGCGCCTTCGCCCGCGGCCACATCGACATCCCGTTCGCCCCGAGCAGGGAGAACCGCGGTGAGGTGATCACGGCCAGGGACGCCCAGGGCGCGGTGCGGCTGCTCGACCCGGGGCGGCTGCGGCTGTCCGCCGAGATCATCGCGTTCCACCGGGACAAGATCGCCGAGCGCCGGGCGGCCGAGGAACGTCCCGTACGCGGCGACTGGGAGCTGGTCGAGCGCGACGTCCACCAGATCACCTGCGGGCGCTACCCGCGCTGGCCGTTGCACGAGTGACGGCCGCCGCCCGGGCGAGCGAGCGACCCCGGCACGAGCAAGGGAGCCAGAGCCATGACGGAGCATCCAACCACCACCCCGCGCGTGGTGCTCGGCGTCCTCGGCGGACTCGGTCCCGTGGCGTCGGCGGAGTTCGTGCGCACGGTGTACGCCCACTGCGCGGGAGAGCGCGAGCAGGACTTTCCCGCGGTGGTGCTGCGGTCGGATCCGAGCTTCGACGCCCGGTCGCCGGCGGCGATGGACGACGAGGACGCCACCCTGCCCGACCGGTTGGCCGACGGCGTGCGCGCGCTGCTGACCCAGGGATGCACCCACGTGGTCGTGGCCTGCATGACGCTGCACCACCTGCTGCCCCGGCTGCCGGCGGAGCTGCGGCGGCGGGTCGTGTCGGTGGTGGACGTGCTCGTCGCCGGCGTCGCCGCGGCCGGCCCCGGCCCGCACCTGCTGCTGTGCTCGCGGGTCGCCCGTGCGGTGGGGCTGTTCGAACGGCATCCGCGCTGGCCCGAGGTCGCCTCGTCGGTGGTGCTGCCCAGCGTCGCGCGCAACGACGACCTGCACGCCGCCATCATGGACATCAAGGTCAACCGCGGTCACGGCGCCGCGCGTCGCTGGCTCGCCGCCGAGCTCGCGCGGTACGGGACGGCGTCGGCCGTCGCCGGTTGCAGCGAGATCCACGTGCTGGCGAAGGAGTGGCAGGGGCCGCCCGGGCATCAACCGTTGTCCTGGATCGACCCGTTCGACGCGATCGCCAGGGCGACGGCGGCGCAGGACCTCACGACGCTGGCACGTCAAGCGGCAACGGCGGCCGCGACGGGGGCGCGTCCCGCCGGGAGCGCAGCGCGGTGAGGCGCACCCGCTCGGCGAGCGCGGCGCGGTCGACCGCCTGGTCGAGCAGCCGGGCGCCACGGTCGGGGGCGGCCGCCAGCTCGGCGAACGCGGCGAGCTGGCGTTCGAAGTAGTCGGCCGGGCCGAACCCCACCGTGGCCGGCGTCCGGCCGGCCGGCCGGACGAACACGTTCAGCGGCAGCCGGCCCCTGGCCGGGAGCATGAAGTTGCGGACCCGGATGGCGCCGCCGTCGAAGGTGAACGTGTGGTCGGCGCGGAACCGGCCGGAAAGCCCGCAGGCGAGCGTCGCCGTGACCCCGTCCGGGTAGCCGAGCACGGCCTCGGTCGCGAGGTCGACGCCGTTCGGGCCGTCGAAGGCCGAGCCGGCCCGTACGGAGGTGACATCCAGGCCGCGGCAGGCCTGGAGCATCTGCAGCCAGTAGGGCGCGGTGTCGAGGAAGGCGCCGCCGCCCAGCTCCGGGTACGCCCGGTACCCCAGGTCGCCCTGCCGGTCGAAGACGAGGTCGGTGCGGATCTCCCTGAGCGCGCCCAGGTCGTGGGACTCCGCCAGCTCGGGCACCGCCTCCGCCCAGGGGAGGTGCGCGGCCATCACCGCCTCGTGCAGGCACACCCCGGCGCGCTCGGCGGCGAGCCTGAGCGTCTCGGCCTCGCAGGCGCCGAGGCAGAGCGGCTTTTCGACCAGGACGTGCTTGCCGGCGCGCATCGCGGCCAGCGCCAGGGCGGCATGGGCGGACGGATGCGTGGAGATGTAGACGGCGTCGACGTCCTGATCGCCCAGGAGGTCGGCGTACGTGCGGTGGACCCGCGGCAGGCCGTGCTCGGCGCCGAACGTCGTCGCCCGCCCGTGGTCGTGTGCGGCCACGGCGACGACCCGCACGTCGTCGCGGCCCGCCGCCGGCGCGATCACCGCGCGGGCCGCGATCTTCGTCGCGCCCAGGAGGCCCACGCGGATCACCGACCGCTCCCCTCGGACCCGCCCGCGGCGCCGGCGGCGAGCAGCCGGCGCTGGTCGACCTTCCCGTTCAGCGTGCGCGGCAGCGTGCTCACCCGGACGATCTCGTCGGGCACCATGCCGGCCGGCAGGTGCCCGCGGGCGTGCCGGACGAGCTCCTTCTCGTCCGGGTCGCCGGTGACGACCACGTAGGCCCGCAGCACGGCGGCGGAGTCGGCACCCGCGACGGCCACGTGGACGTCGTGGACGGCGGGGTGGCGCAGCAGCACGTTCGCCACGTCATCGAGCTCGATGCGCAGCCCGCGGACCTTGACCATGCCGTCGAGCCGGCCGAGGAGCTCGAGCTCGCCGTCCTCCCGCAGCCGGCCCAGGTCGCCGGTCCTGTGGCGGTACGGGTCGGCCGGGTCGAAACCACCGGGATCTCCGTTGAGATAACCGAGCAGCCGGAAGGGGACGGTGATCTCGACCTCGCCGACGTCACCGGCGCGCGCGGCGCCGAGCACGCGGACCGAGACGCCGGGCATGCCCACGCCCACCGGCACCCGTTCCGCGCTCTCGTCGGCGGCGGTGACCCGGTGGAAGAGCTTGGCCATCGTCGTCTCGGACGCGCCGTACATGTTCACGAGGTCCTTGGCGTCGCCGAACAGGCCGCGCCACCAGCGGACGTCGGCTGGGCGCACCGTCTCGCCGGCGAGCAGCACGGTGCGCAGCGCGGGCAGCGCCGCCGAGGTGAGGCCCAGCGGGCGCAGGGTGCGAAAGACGGTGGGGACGCAGTGCAGCACCTGGATCTCGTTCGCCTCCAGCCAGCGGGCGAGCCCGGCCCCGGCCAGCGCGCTCCTGGGCGCGACGCACATGGTCCCGCCGCCGCACAGCGGCACGAAGGCGTCGCGCAGGAACGCGTCGAACCCCGGAGAGGTCAGCGAGGAGACGCGCGTGCCCGCGGTGATCCCGAACTCGGCGATCTCCCAGTCGACGAAGTGCGCGACCGCCTCCAGGCTCCCCCTGACGCCCTTCGGGCGCCCGCTGGTGCCCGAGGTGAAGTAGACGTAGCCGCGGTCGGCGCCGTCGGCCGCCGCGGCCGGCTCCCAGCGCGCCGGGTCGAAGCCGCCCGCCGGCACCCGGGACGGCTCCCGCAGGCCCCGCGCCGATACGACGAGCCGATCTTCGGCGGGCCGCTCGACGGGGTCCGCCCTGCGCAGCACCGTCGCCCCTGGCTCGTCCACGACGGCGATCCCCGGGCGCAGCTGGTCGAGCAGCGCGGCCAGCCGTGGCGCCGGGGTCTGGACGCTGACCGGCGCGAAGGGGCGGCACGCGGCCATCGCGGCGAGCTGGGCGGCGACGATCTCGACGGGGTCCGCGCACAGCACGAGGACGGGGTCGGTGCCGGGAACGGCGGTGAACTCGTCCCTGTACCGCGCCGCGCACCGCTCGAGCTCGGCGTAGGTGACCGTCCTGCCGCGGGTGCGGATCGCCACGTCGCCCGGCCTGGCGGCGACGTTGCCCACCCAGCGACGGAGGATGCCCGCGCCGCCGCACTCCGGCCGCGGCTCGGGTGTGCGCTGTGTTTCCCGCACAGCGCTCACCGCGCTCTCGCGCGTGCTCACTGGGCGTCCCCGTCCCGGCCCGAGCCCTCGGCCAGGACCTCCAGGCGCCGCCAGGCGGCGAGGTCGGTGACGTCGTCGGGCGCTCCGGCGCAGAGCACGTAGTGGCGCGGGGTCATCGCGGTGAACCGGCCGGGCAGCGCGGCCATGCACAGGGCGTGCGCCTGCTCCGGCGTGCGCACGTGGCCGTCCGCCGCCAGGTAGGCGACGAGCCGCCGGTCGCCGGCCGCCGCGAACACGCGGGCCCGGGCCGGCGCCAGCGCGTCGTCGACCAGCCGGCGTACCTCGCTGAGCTGGATCCAGCACGCGTCGAGCAGGATCCAGTCGTCGTCGCGCGGGATGGCGCCCAGGCCGATGGCGGCGTCCAGCCGGCCGGCGTCCAGGTCGCCGGCCCCGGCCGCCACCAGGACGCGCTCGACGGCCAGCAGCAGCCGCTCGATCTCCTCCTCCGGCAGCCGATCCGGATGCCAGGTCCGCAGCCGCAGCCGCACCACCTCATCGACCTGCTGCAGGTCGAACAGCATCAACACGTCCGTCGTGACCCTGATCGACCAGTTGAGGGACGTACGCGGCAGCGCGGCCCCGATCTCCTCTGGCGAGTACTTCGCCGGCGAGTCCGCCGGCGACCGGGAGGACATGGTGTCGGCCACCCGGTTGTTGAAGAGCGGCTCGAAGGAGAAGTGGACGCCGCGCTCCCGCTGCACCCGGTCCGCGATCCCGGTCCGCTGGTCGACGTCGTAGGTCCCGTACCTGGCCGAGCGTAGGGTCGCGTGCCAGGCCCGCCTGGCCAGCGCGTCGAAGCCGGTGTCGTCGACGTCGAGGCTGATCAGCACGGACTGCACCAGCGAGCCGATGTAGTCCGACAGCATGCTGTCGAACCGGTTGGCCGACAGCGCCATGAACGTGACCGTCGGCGCGCCGGTCCGGTGGCCGAGCACCGCGCTCATCGCGGCCATGACGATGGTGGGCCGGCTGAGCCCGGTCCGGTTCGCCGCGTTGGCCAGGGCCATGGCGGCCGCCTCCGACCGCAGCTCGGCGGCGGCAGTGCCGCCCGTCCCCGCCGCGCCGGCCGCGGCCGGATACGCGCACTGCGGTGCCGCGCGCAGCCCCGACTCCCACTGCTCGAGCGCGGCCGCCGCGCGGCGGCGCAGCCGCGGCGTCCGGTCGGCCTGCGCCTGGTCGAGCGGCTGGTGGCGCGCCGGGCCCCTGAGGCGCGCGGCCGGGTCGCGCATCATCTCGGCGAACTCGCGCTCGAGGAGCGCCACAGCGAAGTAGTCGACGGCGAGATGGGAGTACTGGACGACTCCGGTGATCGCGAGATCGCCCCTGGTGGCGACGGCGATCCGCATCTGGACCTCCCGCTGGTCCGGCGTCGGACGCCCGTACAGGCACTCCCGCAGCCGCTGCCGCAGCTCGGCCACCGGCAGCGCGTCGGGATCGTGCTCCGGGCCGAGCTCGTAGAGCTCCACGGTGACCTCGCCGGACGCGCGCACCCGCTGCACGGGCTCCGGCCCTGTGACGTCGTAGTAGGTGCGCAGCCCCTCGTGCCTGGCGACCAGGGCGGCGAGCGCGGCGCCGACGTCCTCGACGGCGGCGCCGGCCGGCACGTCGAGCACGCCCTTCTCCCAGCCGTAGTTCCTCGGGAGGTCCTCGAGCCAGCGCAGGATGTTCAGCTGGCCGATGCTGAGCGGTCCTTCCGCGTCCCGTCCGCCCTCGTACGTCACGACGAGCGGATCGCGCGCAAACAGCGTGATCATCGGGTTCCTTGCCCTCGCGGCTGCCGTCCGGTGCACAGTACGGGCGGTGCTCGAAAAGCGGCAATGTTCAAAAATGCGCCGATTCGCCCGGCCCGCCGGCGGCGTGGGTCACCGCCGGCCGCCGCGACCAGGCCCGTACGGCCGTACGCCGAATACGGCCGTACGGGGCCTGCGGTCAGGCCGGTTCAGGAACCGCCAGCGGCGCCAGCGGCCGGCGTCCGGGCGCGCGGAACCGCCAGCCGGCCCGGCACCACCGGTCGGCGTCGAGCCGGTTGCGGCCGTCGATCACCCGGCGTTCGGCCACCAGGTCACCCAGCTCGGCCGGGTCGAGCTCGGCGAACTCCGGCCAGTCGGTCAGGTGCAGCACCAGGTGCGCACCCGCCGCTGCCTCCGCCGCGGACAGCCCGTAGTCGAGTTCGGGGACCTGCCTGCGCGCGTTGTCGCCGGCCTTCGGGTCGAAGACGCTGACCTGGCACCCCTGCCGCCACAGCGCGGCCGCGACGGCGAGCGCGGGCGAGTCGCGGATGTCGTCGGTGTGCGGCTTGAACGCGGCGCCGAGCACGCAGACCCGCCGGCCGACGAACGAGCCGTCGCACTCCTCGCGGGCCAGCTCCACCAGCCGCTGCCGCGCCCGGCCGTTGATCTCGTCCACGTCGAGCAGGAACCGCAGCGCCCGGCCGGCCCCCAGCTCGTCGGCCCGCACCCGCAGCGCCCGCAGATCCTTGGGCAGGCAGCCGCCGCCGAAGCCGATACCGGGGTGGAGGTACCTGTCGCCGATGCGCGGGTCGAGCCGCAGCGCCGCGGCGAGGTCGGCGATGTCGGCGCCGGCCTTGTCGCACAGCTCGGCGACGGCGTTGATGAAGGACAGCTTGACCGCCAGGAAGGCGTTGGCGGATGACTTGATCAGCTCGGCCGTCGGGATGTCGGTCTCGACGACCGGCACGCCGTCCTCGATCAGCTTGGCGTAGATGCCCCGCAGGACGGTCCGCGGGCGGTCCGCGTCGACGCCGAAGACCAGCCGGTCCGGCCGCAGCGTGTCCCTGACGGCGGTCCCCTCCTGCAGGAACTCGGGGTTCCAGGCGAGGTCCACGATGGGCTCGGGCCGGCTCAGCTCGGCGATGCGCGCCCTGAGGCCGTCCGCCGTGCCCACCGGAACCGTCGACTTGCCGACGATGACGCAGTCGCGGCGCAGATCCGGCACCAGGCCGTCGATCGCCGCGTGGAGGTAGCGCAGGTCGGCGACCGAGGAGTCGGGGCGCTGCGGGGTCCCGACGCAGAGGAAGTGCACGTCGCCGAACTCCGCCGCCTGGCGCAGCGACGTGGTGAAGCCGAGCCGGCCGGTGCCGACGTGGCGGCGGACCATCTCTTCGAGGCCGGGCTCGTAGAACGGCAGTTTCGCGGCCGCCAGCGCGGCCACCTTGTCGGGGTCGACGTCGACCCCGAGCACGTCGAATCCGAGCTCGGCCATGCATGCCGCATGCGTCGCGCCGAGATATCCCGTCCCGATGACGGTGATGCGGAAACTCATTGTCATCAACCTCGCTGTCTCAACCCGTGGCGGCGGACGTGGCGGCGGACGGCCCGACACCCACGGGCTCGCCCGCCCGGTCGCGGAACCAGGCGACCGTGCGCTCCAGCCCGCGCCGCACCGAGAACGCCGGGCGCCAGCCCAGGACCGATCCGGCCAGGGAGATGTCAGGGCAGCGCCGCGACGGGTCGTCCTCCATGGCAGGGTCGAAGGCGATCGGCGAGTCCGAGCCGACGATGTCCTTGATCATCTGGGCGATGTCCAGCACCGTCAGCTCTTCCGGGTTGCCGAGGTTGACGGGACCCGGGTGGCCGCTGCGCGCCATCAGGACGATCCCTTCGATGAGGTCGTCCACGTAGCACAGCGAGCGGGTCTGCCGGCCGTCGCCGTGGACGGTGATCGGGCGGTTCGCCAGCGCCTGGCTGATGAAGTTGGGGACGATCCGGCCGTCGCCGGGGCGCATCATCGGGCCGTAGGTGTTGAAGATGCGGATGATGCCGGCGTCCACCCCGAAGACCCGCCGGTAGGCCGCCGCCGCGGCCTCGCCGAACCGCTTGCCCTCGTCGTAGACGGCGCGCGGTCCCGCGGGGTTGACGTTGCCCCAGTACGCCTCGGTCTGCGGATGGACGGCGGGGTCCCCGTAGACCTCGCTCGTCGACGCGAGGATGATCCTGGCCCGCTTCTCCTTGGCGAGGTCGAGGACGCGCAGCGTGCCGGCGGAGCCGACCTGCAGCGACTCAAGGGGCATGCGCAGGTAGTCGACCGGGCTGGCCAGCGCCGCGAGGTGGAAGACGACGTCGACCTCCCCGGAGACCGCGACCGGGCGGGCGACGTCGCAGACGCGGAGGTGGAACGCCCCGGTCTCGCGCAGGTGCCGCACGTTCTCCGCGGCTCCCGAGCTCAGGTTGTCCAGGCAGAGGACCTCGTACCCCAGCTCGATGAGCCTGGCGCACAGGTGCGCCCCGAGAAAGCCGGCTCCGCCGGTGACGACCGCGCGCGGCCGGCCGTTCTTCTGGATCGGTTTCATGGCTTTTTCCTCCCGTTTCAGGAAAGGCTCAGCGCCCTGACGAACGCGTCCGGGCCGATCTTTTTCTCGAACAGCTGGTCCAGGTCGTCCAAAATGACGTCCGCCGTCGCCGGCTCCACCGCCTGGTCCCACGAGAGCTGGAAATGCGGCGCGGTGGTGGCCAGCGAATAGACGAAGTTCAGCCAGCCGGCGGAGTCGCTGTGCGAAAGCTGGCCGGCCACGCCTTTCAGGGCGGGCACCTCGCCGTGCTGGACCAGCCAGCTCTGGTAGTTCTTGTCGGCCGCCAGCGCCTTGAGGTAGTTGACGGCCGCCTTGCGGTGCGGCGACGCCGCGCGGATGGAGTAGAAGTTGCTCGGGTTGCCGACCACGTCGAGCGGGTTGCCCTTGCCGCCGGCCACCCGCGGGAAGGGGAACCAGCCGACGTCGTTGTTCTTGACGAACCCTGGCGCCAGCTCGAGCAGCACCACGTACTCCCAGGACCCCATCAGCTCCATCGCCGCGTGCCCGCTGGACAGCATGTTCACCGGGTCGTGGTCGTCGTAGGAGACGCTGGAGAACTTCTTGCCGAAGGCGCCGGCATCGACCAGGCGCCGGATGGTCTCGGCCGCCCGCCGGATCGCCGGGTCCCGCCAGCCGGTCGTGTCGCCCCGCTGGATGCGCCGGAAGACATCCGGACCGCCGAACCTGTCGACCAGGTACTCCATCCACATCAGCTCGGTCCACGGCTGCTTGCCGGCGAGCGCGACCGGCGTGATGCCCTTGGCCTGGAACCGCGGGATCAGGGCGAACAGGTCGTCCAGCGTCTTCGGCGGCCTGGCGCCGATGCGGGCGAACGCCTTCTTGTTGTAGAGGAACGAGACCGGCTGCATGCTGAGCATCGGGACGCCGTACGTCCGGCCGTTGAACGTCACCGCTTCGAGCGTGGAGGGCAGGTATCTGCTCTTCCAGCTCGGGTCGGCGGCCAGCTCGTCGGTGATGTCGGCGACCAGCCCCCGGTCGACGAGCGACTTCAGGTTCGCCGCGCCCCAGTTGAAGAAGAGGTCCGGAGCGCCTGGCCTGGTCAGGTCGTGCTGCAGCATCTTCTTGTACGAGTCGTTCTCGTAGATCTGCAGCGAGATCGGCGACTTCGGGTTCGCCGCGTTGAACCGGGCGAGCGAGCCGCCGTAGAGATCCTTGTGGTCGATCCCCTCCGACCAGAGCAGGAGTTTGGAGGTGGTGGCCGAGCCCTGCTCGGCCGCCGCCGGTCTGGCCTTGTTCGACTCGCCGCCGCCGCAGGCCGCGGCGGTCAGCATCAGCGCCGCGGTCGCCGCGGTGATTTTCGTCAGCCATGAGGTCCGCATGGAGCGACTCCAATCCTTGGTGTTTCGTCCGGATTTCTTCCGTCTGAGCCGTTTTCGGCCGTTCGCCGGCCGAGCAGGAGCACCCCGCTCAGCGCGAGCGCCTCGGCGACGACGACGCACGCCCTGCTGGCGAGGGCGGCGGCCGCCGCCTGCGGCCACGGCAGCACCGTCGCCAGCGCCGCCGTCGCCACGAGCTCCCTGACCCCCGCCCCGTCGGGCAGGACCAGCACCGCGGTGCCCGCCGCCGTCGCCAGCGCGAAGGCGCCGACGCAGACCGGCAGCGCGGCCGCCGGCCTGGCGCCCAGCACCACGGCGATCAGCCACAGGTGCACGCCGCCGATGAGCCAGCCGGCGGTGTCCTTCCACACGGCGGCCCGCAGCCCGGCGGGCGCCGCCCGTTCCGCGACCGGGTCCCGGCGGAGCAGCCGGGCGGCCCGGTTCGCGATCGCGATGATGAAGTCGGGCCGGCACGCCACGGCGACCGCGACCACCGGCAGCGGCGCCAGCCACAGGGCGCGCGTGCCGAGGATGTGCGGCGCCGCGAGCAGCCCCACGGTCGCGGCCGACAGCGTGACGATGACGGCGTTGAGCAGGTAGGCGGCGACCATGCGGCGCACCGGCACGCCGGCCCGCCGGCCGAGGTGGACGTTGGCGGCGGCGCCCAGCATCGGGCCAGGCACGTACGAGCCGAGCAGGGAGACGAAGAAGATGCGCGCGCCGGTGCGGAAGCCGAGCGGCGAGCCCAGGGCGGCCAGCAGGCTGCGCCAGGCGTCCATCGCGAAGAGCAGCCCCGCGGTGCTCGCGGCCACGGCCGGGACCAGGTAGAGGGGGGCGCCGGAGCGGGAGAACAGGTCGATGGTCTCCCGCGCGTGTCCCCTCAGGACGCCGGCCATGCCGATGGCCGCCGCACCCAGGAACGCGGCCGCGAGGGCGCCGCGCACCACCCTGCCCGGCCGGGCGGCCTCGATCATTTCCGTCCGACCAGCGACTCGTAGGCGTCCTGGTGGGCGTCGAGGCAGGCGTTCCCGCCCCACAGCTCGAGGGCTTTGGCCCGCCCCCGCTCGCGCTGCGCCGGCGACAGCTCGGCGAGCTCGAAGATGGCGGCGCGCAGCGCCCGCGGGTCGCGCGGCGGCACGAGGCGGCCGAACCCGGTGACCTGGACGGGCTGCCGGCTGCCCGGCAGGTCGGTGGTGACCGAGGGAACGCCGGTCATCATGGCCTCGGCCTGGACGATGCCGAACGACTCGGAGATCGACGGCAGCACGAACACGTCGATGGACGCGTAGAAGTCGTCGATCTCGCCGCCGCGGAGCAGGCCGAGGAAACGGATCCGCTGGTCGCCGGCCGCCTCGGCCCGCAACAGCTCGATGTTGCTGCCCCCGGCGACGTTCTCGTAGTCGCCCGCGATGAGCAGCCGGGCCTTGGGGTCGTCGATCTGGCGGAACGCCCTGATGAGGTACTCGATGCCCTTCTCCTCGTGGATGCGGCCCATGAAGCCCAGGTGCAGGCCGCTCCCGTCGCGCATCGAAGGGACGCCGCCGCCCCGGTCGACGCAGGCCGAGGCGATCGGCCGCAGCACGCGGCGGCGCAGCCGCGGCCAGATGCGTGATCCGCGCGCCTGGTCGTGGTTGTTGACGATGACCAGGTCGGCGCGCCGGATCGCCGCGCTCGCCGAGAGGTCGACCGCCCGCCGGCCGACCCCGTTGAGCAGGCCAGGCGGGACGTACGCGTCGATCTGGTACGTGGTGACCAGCGGGACCCGCCGGGTCAGCCAGGCGATCGGGGCCGCCTCGGGCATCGGCAGGTGCATGTGCAGCAGCCGGGACCTGCGGGCCAGCCGGACCGCCAGCCACGGCAGGCCCGGGGTGATGAGGCCGCGCCCCGCCCGCCCGTACACCGGGGCGCGGAACACGTGCACCCCGTTCATCAGCTCATGCCGCGGCAGCGAGCCGTCGTGGCGCGCGCACGCCACCGCCACCCGCCAGCCGCGCCCGGCCAGCCCTTCGGCCACGATGCGGGCCGTTTCCGTGAGGCCGCTGACGTACGGCGCGTAAAGGTCCAGGGCCATGGTCACGTCGAAATTGCCGATTTTTCGCATGCCTGTCTCCTTGGAATGCGGGTGACGAAATTGGGCGGCGGATTTTCAACCGGGTTCAACCGGGGTTCAGCCGAGCGAGATGTGCATCTCCTGGGCGAGGTGGTCGGAAAGGCCGTGATTGGCGCCGAAGCGGTAACCCGTCACTTTGACGCCGGCGGACGTGAGCGCCCAGTCGAGCCGCCACAGCCGGGGTGCGGCGAATTCGCGGGTCGGCCAGCTCGCGGAATACAGGGCGCCGCCCGGCGAGCGCGGGCGCAGGCCATGGCCGAGCCCCTCCAGGCCACCCACCCACGGCGAGTTGAAGTCGCCGGCGACGACCATCGGGTTCGGGTTGCGCGCGACGTCGGCGCGCAACCTGGAAAGCGCGGCCCGCCACTGGTCGAACTGGTGGTGCGCGATCCGGTAGAACGCGGAGCTCCAGGGGTGCCGGCTCCAATCCACCGGGGACGGCAGGTGCACGTTGTAGAGCGACAGCACCCGCGGCCCCACCCGGACATCGACCCGCTGGACCTTGTCCCAGTCGTCGAACGCGTCCGTTCCCGGCGTCTTCCCCGCCGGCGGCGCGGAGGTCGCCACGATCGGCAGCCGGGAAATGGAGATCAGCTCCCCGTCGACGGCGATGTGATAGCCGGGAAAGGCCGCGCGGATCAACGGCAGCGCGTCGATCCTGATCGGCTCGCCGCCGATCCCCGCGTTCCCGGCCCGGCCGGCGGCGGTCTGACCCGAGTCGATCGGGCGGTCCGTCCAGTAGATGTACTCCTGCAGCAGGTACACGTCGGCGTGCTGGGCCCGCAGAAAGGCGTAGAACCTGCCGGTGTCGTCGGTCATGTCCCAGTACTCGGTGTTCCAGGCGAAGACCTTCAGCCCGCCCGCGCCGTCCGCACCGTCCGCGCCGTCCGCACCGTCCGCGCCGTCCGCGGCCGCCGCCGTCGCCCAGGCGACCGGGCGGATCCCGGCGAGCACGGCGCCGGCCGCCAGCGCCGCGGCGAGCGCCGCCACCAGCGCGGCGGTGCGCCACCGCCGCGCCGGCCTGGCCAGCGGGACGAGCGCGAGCAGCAGCAGCGGGACGGCCACCAGCGTGATCGGGGGCAGCGCCGCCATGGCGAACCACGGCCACCACCGCCCGGTCAGCAGCACATGCGCCGGCAGCAGCGCCGCCCACGCGGCCGTCGCGCCGGCCAGCACCCGGCTCCTGCCGTTCACAGCGCGACCGCCCGCAGCACGCCCGGGTAGTGCGCGACCGCGAGGGTCGCGCCCAGCACGAGCCCCCACAGCATGCAGGTGCCGACCATGGCGCGGTCGCGCAGCAGCACCCGCACCGGATCGCCGCCGCTGTCGTCCACGATCACGACCTGCAGGAAGCGGAACAGGGCGAGGAAGGCGAACGGCGTGGAGAACAGCATCGCGAGCTGGCTGTACGGCCCGAACGGAGCCTCCGTCCGCAGGTACGTCAGACCCGCGACGAACGTCAGGACGCAGCTGAACTGCAGCAGGTGGTTGGCGAACTCGACCGAGTAGCCGCGCAGCGCCGGGCGGTGCAGCGCCCCGCTCTGCGTCAGCTCGTTGCGCCGCTTCCCGCTGATCATCAGCAACGCCAGCGAGAACACCGTGATCAGCAGCCAGCCGGACACCTCCGTGCCGGTGGCCACATACCCCTGCACCACCCGCAGCACGAAGCCGAAGGCGATGATCCCGACATCGACCAGCGGGATGTGCTTGAGCCCGCGGCTGTAGGCCACGTTGAGCGCCATATAAACCAGCAAGGGCCAGTACGCTCTGGTCGGGCCGGCGGCGATGACCGCGCCGAGCGCGGCCAGCAGCAGTACGCAGTAGAGATATCCGGCGCGCACCGAGATCCGGCCGGCGGCGATCGGCCGGTTCCGCTTGACCGGATGCTCCCGGTCACGGTGCCGGTCGGCGATGTCGTTGCCGATGTAGACGGCCCCGGACGCCAGCACGAACGCGGCGACGGCGAACCCGACCCGCTCGAGCAGGCCGAGGGTCCAGGCCGGCGCGTCGAGCAGCACCAGCGGGACGGCGAGCACGCTCTTGGCGGAATGCAGCGGCCGGACGAGCGTGATGGCGTCGGCGAGCAGGCCTGGCCGGCCGGCCCGGGTGGCGCCGGCGGGCGCGGCCGCCCGCGCAGGCCCGGGAGGCTGCGGCGATTCGAGTACTGACATGTTCCGGGCTCCCCCGAGATCAGAAGAAGAACTTGGTGAAGGACAGCGCGCCCTGCCGCCACGCGTCGCGGCTGGTCCGGCCGCTGTTCACGGCGCGGCCCCCGGCGGCGGGCGCGGCGGCGCTCCGCTGCTCGCGCCACCACGCGTACGTCCGCAGGACGGCGTCGCGGTTGGACATCCGCGGCTGCCAGCCCAGCCGCTCCCTGGCCTTGTCGATGCTCACGTAGGAGTCCGCGAGCAGCTTGTGCAGGAGCCGGCCGTACACGGGCGACAGCCGGGTCAGTTCCATGAGCCGCAGCGCGGCCAGCGCCGGCCGCGCCGGCAGCGAGACCACCCGCTTGCCATGTCCGGCCATGTCGAGGACGGCCTGGAAGTCCTCGCGCAGCGTGCCGAACTCGGCGGCGGCGATGTTGTACGTGTCGTTCGCGACCTCGTCGGGCGCGCCGAGAACGGTCATCACCGCGTCCACGAGGTCGTCGATGCCGAGCATCTGGATGCGCATGTCGCCGCTTCCCAGGACGGGGAAGTTCCGGCCCTCCTCCGCCCATTCGAAGAGCATCGCGAACAGCCCCATGCGTCCGGGCCCGACGAACGTCTTCGGGCGGAGCATCGGTATGCACATCCCGGCCGCGCGGTAGCGTTCCGCCACCTCCTCGGCCGCCGCCTTGGCGCTGGTGTAGGGGTCGACCGGCTCCCGCGGGTGGTCCTCGGGGGTGGGGACGACGCGCGGCAGCCCGTACACGGCGGTCGAGGAGATGTAGACCACCCTGGGGACGCCGGCCCGCCGCGCGGCCGACAGCACGCTCTCCGTGCCCTCGACGATGACGGAACGGATCACCTCGGACGGGTAGCTGGGCAGCGCGGCCGCGCAGTGGATGAGCGCCGTCGCGCCCTTGACCGCGCGCGCCAGCAGCTCGCCGTCCCGCACGTCGCCCTGGCTGTACGACAGCGCCGGGTGCGCGTCGATCTCGGGCGGGCGCAGGTCCACCCCGTGCACATCGTGGCCGTCGGCGAGGAGCCGCCTCACGAGGTACGACCCGAGCATTCCCGCGGCGCCGGTCACAACGACGCGGGCCGGCGTCCGCGGTTCGAGGTCCAGCCGCCCGGCCGTTTCCAGCCGTCCGGCCGTTTCCGTCCGTTCCTCACCCATCCGTTCCTCACCCTTTCCCCGAGACGGCGACGGCCCCGCCGGCGGCACGGCCGCCGCGGTACATCGCGCGGAAGCGGTGGTCGACGAGCCACCGGGCGACGCCGACGCCGGCGGCGGCGGCGATGTTCGCGTTCATGACCAGGTGGATCAGCAGGAACACCGGCAGGAACCGCCGGCCGGCCGCGCGGCTGACGAACGCGAGCAGCCCGGCGTTGACGCCGGCGAAACCGGCGAGCAGCGCTCCGGAAAGCACCAGGAACGGCGGGAACTCGATGGCCGCGAGGGCGGAGAGCGGGATCAGCCCGGCGAGGGCGATCTCGCTCGGCCGGTGTGCCATCTCCCGGGTTTTGGTGGGCGTACTGCGGTCAAGGAACAGCGGAACCAGCGACGACGCGCGCCGGTAGTTCTTGCGCAGCAGCGGCAGCAGCCGGTCATCGTCGTCGTGGCGGCCGCTGATCTCGGTCGTCAGCAGCACCGGGTGCCGCAGGCTCATCCGGAACCCGTACTCGGTGTCTTCGTTGTTGTTCGCCCTGAGGCTCTCGTCGAAGCCGCCGATGTCCTCCACGGTGGAACGCCGCAGGGCGCCGAGCGAGAAGTAGCCGGCGCGCACGATGCCGGCGTTGCGCCGCCGCCAATAGTGCGCGTGCAGGCTCTGGTAGCGCTCGATGACGCCGTCGTCGAACAGCGGCGTCGTCGCGTAGATGCCCGAAGCCCCGGAGTATTCGGGGTGCTCGCGCAGGATGCGCACGGCGGTCTCGACGGCGTCGGGGGCCAGCGCGACGTCGGCGTCGAGAAAGAACAGGATGCCGCCGCGGCTCGCCTCGATCCCGCGGTTGCGGGCGGCGGCGGGACCGCGGTTGTCCGGCAGCTCGATCAGGGTGCAGGCGTGGCTCTTCGCGATGTCCGCCGAGCCGTCGGTGCTCGCGTCGTCGACCACGATGACTTCGAGGCACCTATAGGTCTGCTCGTGGACGGAGTCGAGGCAGGCGGCGAGCGTCTTCGCGCCGTTGTAGTTGGGAATGATGACGGAGACGAGTTCGGTTTCCGATACCATTTTTTTCTCCTCGTACGGGCGATGGCGACCCGGTCACCTCAGCGCTGACATCTTTTCCTTGACGAACCGCATCAGCAGGTTCGAAAGGCCCTTCGCCAAGGTGCGGTCGAGGCAGTCGAGGAAGTATTCGACGTCCTTCAGCTCGGTCACCAGGGACGGGCCGGCGACGAGCGGGTTCCTGCCGTTCAGCGTGTAGTACGTGTAAATGTTGTGGTCGCGGTACAGCGCGTTGATGACGGCGCAGGTGACGAGCTTGGTGCGGAACTGCGGGTCGCGTGCCATTCCCTTGGGCGCCAGCCGCGTGAGCAGGTCCAAAATCTTGGGGCCGCCGTCCACGAAGATGCCGTACAGCGCACCCGCGCCCTGGACCGCGGCGACGACGTCCGGATGCTCCTTTTGGATGCGCTCGAGACCCGGGCCGAGCACCCGCTCGATATCGCGGGCCCGCCGCGGATAGTCGTCCTCGACCGCGATGCGCACCGCCTCGATTGCGGTGGCCGTCTCCTCGCCGAATCCGTAGTACGTCGTGCTGGTGCTCTGGATGAGCGCGTCCTCGAGATTGTCGTACGCCTTGGCGAAGACCTTCTTGCGCGTGACGAAGGCCGAGATGGACGACTTGCCCCCGCCGAACGACTTCGACGTGGTGAGGATGTCCGGCAGCAGCCCCGGATAGCGCATGAAGTAGAAAAGGCTTCCGGTTTTTCCCCAGCCGGTGTAGATCTCGTCGAAAATCAGGACGATGTTCTCGGCGTCGCACAGCCGGCGCAGCTCGCGCAGGAACTCCTCGGAGCAGCTCCGCATCGTGGACGCGCTGAACGGCTCGACGAGGATCGCGTAGACGTCGGACCTGCCGCCCCGCCCGCGCTCCCTGGCCACGATCCGGCGAACCGCGTCGATGTCACCGTAGGGATACTTGATCACGCCGGGGATGCCGGGATACTTGAACTGATGCTGTGCCGAGCCGGTGAGGCTTCCTGAGCCCAGCAGCTTGCCGTGGAAGCTGATGTCGGCGTGCAGGATCTTGCTACGCCCGCCGCCGTGGTACTTGTACGCGGTCTTGACGGCGCCCTCGACCGCCTCGGCGCCCGAGTTGGGGAAGAACGAAATATCGAGGTCACCGGGCAGGATCTGGGCAAGATTGTGGCTCAGTGCCGCCACATAGGGGGAGAAGTAGGTTTTGTGGACTTCCATCCGGTTCAGTTCCTGGAAGCGCCGCCTGGCGGCGATGATGCGGGGATGGTTGTGCCCGTGGTTGAGCACCCCGACGCCGCCGGTGAAGTCGAGGATGCGCCGGCCGTCCTTGGTGTATATGTAGGCGCCTTCGGCCCGTTCGGCGAGATCCTTCCCGAATCCGAACGATGACATGAGGGCGACCTGGCTGCGATTGACGTATTTCCGGTAGTAGTCGTGGACCTGGCCCACCGTCAGGGCTTCGGTGTCGTCGATGCCGAGCAACTTCACGTGTCCACCATCCTTATTCCGGGGTGCGGACACAGCATGCAAGGCACCGGCTTTTTTTGACCTTTCACCACGCTTTCAACTCGGTGAACGGGGCGCCGTCCGGCCCGGCCCGGCACTGATCCGGATCAGCACTGTGACCAGATTTAGGCGGGCCTTTTTCCGCCGGATTGACCGGCACAGCGCGCTCGCCGCAACACAGACGGTGATCACCGCTGGCACTTGTCAACCCGATTAAAAAAAATTAACCCGAACGCAACAAAGCGCGGTGACTTCTGTTTATGGTGGATGACGAGGTGATCAGCACGGCCGGCATGTGTTTCCGGTACCTACTGAATGGCGGTGCCCACGATGGACTTTCGGCTACTCGGCCCTGTTGAAGTGGTCCTCGACGGAGAGCCGTTCGGTCTGGCCGCTCCCCGGCAAGAGATAGTTCTGGCGATGTTGCTGCTCGAGGCCAATCGAGTCGTCTCGGTGAGCCGGTTGGTCGACGCGCTCTGGGACGACGAGCCGCCGCCCACCGCCAAGAACCAAGTGCATATCAGCGTTTCCGCGCTGCGGCGCCGGCTCGGCACCCGCGCCGGCCCGCAACCGATCCTGACCCGCTCGCCCGGCTACGTGATCCGGGTCCCCGACGAGGCGCTCGACCTGAGGCGGTTCGAGGCCTTCGCGGCGAAGGGTGCGGCGGCGGCCGCCGGCCAGCAGCCCGACGCCGCCACCCGATACTTCAGGGCCGCGCTCGATCTCTGGCGCGGGCACGCCATGGCCGGCGTGGAGAGCAGGGTCGTCCAGACCTACGCCACGCGCTGGAACGAGACGCGGCTCGCGCTGCTCGAGGACTGCCTCGACCTGGAACTGCAGCTCGGCCGGCACCGCGCCGTGATCTGCGAGCTGACCGAGCTGGTCGCGGAGCATCCGCTGCGCGAACGGCTGCGCGCGCAGATGATGCTGGCGCTCTACCGGTCGGGCCGGCAGGCCGAGGCGCTCGAGGTCTTCCGGCAGGGCCGGGCGATCCTCCTCGACGAACTGGGCCTCGACCCCGGCGAGGAGCTCCGGCGCCTCGAGCGCGCGATCCTGTCCAGCGACACGTCCCTCGACCTCTCGCAAGGCCCCGTGCCCGGCGGGATGGCCGCGAAGATGGCCGGCCCGCCAGCGCCGCGCCAGCTGCCGGCGGCCCCCGCCGACTTCACCGGCCGGGCGGCGCTGGTCGAGCGCGTGGTGAGTCTGCTGTCGCCAGGGGACGGCGAAGACGGTGGCGAAGGCGCCGGCCGCGGCACCCGGCCGGTCCCCGTCGTGGTGCTGACGGGCAAGGGCGGCGTCGGCAAGACGGCGCTCGCGCTGGCCGCCGCGCACCTGCTCGCTGAGCGCTACCCGGACGGCCAGCTCTTCGCTCAGGTGCACGGCGGAAGCGGCCAGCCGGAGAGCGCGCGCCGGCTGCTCGATCGGTTCCTCAGGTCCTTCGGCATCTCCCCCGCCGCGCTGCCGGCCGACCCGGCCGGCCAGGCGGCGATGTATCGCAGCTGGCTCGCCGACCGCCGGCTCCTCGTCGTCATCGACGACGCGACCTGCGTGGAGGAGGTGACGCCGATCCTGCCGGGTTCGCCGACCTGCGCTGTGATCATCACGTCGCGCAACCGGCTCGCCGGTCTTGCGGGCGCCCACCAGATCGAGGTCGGCGCGCTCGACGAGGAGTCGGGCATGACCCTCGTCACCCGGATGATCGACCAGACCCGGGCCGGCGCCGAGATGGAGTCGCTCCGCCAGCTTGTCGCCCTGTGCGAACGGCTGCCGCTGGCGCTGCGCATCGCCGCGGCCAGGCTCGCCGCCCGGCCGCACTGGCCGATCAGCCGGCTGGTCCGCCGGCTGGCGGACGAGCGGCGGCGGCTGGACGAGCTGGATGTCGACGGCATCAGCATCAGGGCGATGCTCTCGTTGTCGTTCAACAGCCTCCCCGAGCTGAGCCGGCGGCTGCTCCTGCGGCTGAGCATGCTGGGTCCCATCGACTTCGGGTCGTGGGTGTGCGCGCCGCTGCTCGACCGCGTGCTCGACGCGGCGGAGGAGACGCTGGAGACGCTGGTGGACGCCCGCCTGGTGGAGGCCCAGGTGGGCGAGGACGGGTCGGTGCGCTACCACCTCCACGACCTCATCCGCATCTACGCCGTGGAACGGCACGTCGCGGCCGAGCCGACGGCGGCGCGCGACGCCACCTTGCACCGGCTGCTCGGCTGCTGGCTGTTCCTCGCGGCCGAGGCGCACCGGCGGGAGTACGGCGGCGACTTCAGCATCATCCATGGCGGCGCCGACCCGTGGCCGCTGCCGGCGGACACGACCGACGGCCTGCTGCGCGACCCGATCGGCTGGCTGCGCGAGGAGCACAACGCGCTGGTCGCCGCGATCTCCCAGGCCGGCCAGGCCGGGCTCGACGAGCTGTGCTGGGACCTCGCGATGACCGCCGTCACGCTCTTCGAGTCCGGCTCGTACGTCGACGACTGGAAGAAGACCCACCAGCGGGCGCTCACCGCCGTCCGGGCGGCGGGCAACCGCAGGGGCGAGGCGGCGATGCTGTACTCGCTGGGCACGCTCGCCCTCACCGGGCGGCTGGCCGACGCGGCGCGCTATCTGGAACAGTCGCTGTGGCTGTTCGAGGACCTCGATGACGTCCACGGCCGGGCGCTGGCGCAGGGCGGCCTCGCGTTCGTCGACCGGCTCGGCGGCCGGTACGAGTCGGCGCTCACCCGATTCAGGACGGCCCTGGCCGACTTCCGGCGGGCCGGTGACCTGATCGGCGAGGCGCACGCGCTCAAGAACATGGCGCAGATCCACGTCGACCGGCAGCATTTCGACATCGCCGAGCAGTTCCTCGGCCAGGCGTTCGAGGTGTGCAGGAAGCTCGGCGCCCGCCGGGTCACCGCGCAGATCGAGCATGAGCTGGCCGAGCTCCACCTGCGCCGCGGCGACCTCGCGAACGCGCAGAAGTCGTTCGAGTCCGTGCGGTCGACGGCGCAGCAGGCCGGCGACCTGATCGGCAGGGCGTACGCGCTGCTCGGCATGGGGATGGTCCGCGCCAGGCTGGGCCAACCGCAGGCGGCGCGGCCCGACCTGCGGGCCGCGCTCGACCTGGCCGACGACACTGGCGACCTCCTGCTGCGGGGGCGGGCGCTGTTCGCGCTCGGCGAGCTGGACTTCGACATGGGGGACGCCGGCCGGGCGATGGAGTCGCTCGACGCGGCGCTCGACGTGCTGAGCGACCTGGGTTCCGCTTTCGTCTGGCGGGCCCGGGTGCTCGAGCTGGTGGGTCGCCTGCACGAGCAGGCCGGGCGGGCGGAAGCGGCCAAAAGCGCCTGGCGAGCGGCCATCGCCCTGGCCGGCGACGCCGACCTCGTGCTCGCCGGCCAGCTCGCCAAGGCGCTCGCCAGGGTCTCGACCGACCCGCACGTGCTGCCGGGCTTAGGTCGCGACTAGTTCCGGGCTGTCTCGGAGCCAGATCGGGGCTTCGGGCCGGGCCGGAGCGGCCGAACTCACCCCCACGGTGGGCCCTCACCCTCGGAGGGGTCGGTGGGCGACGGCGCGGCCGGCGCGGCGGCGACGGCCAGCTGCCGGCCGGCCGGTGCGGGCGCCATGGCGATCACCGCCTGGCGTACGACCATTCCACCGCCGAGAACAACACCCACGAGAGCCGATACGGCGACGACCCGATAATGCTTGGCGCGATACATGTGTCCTCCCGATGAGTTTTACTGACGCGTGCGGCCTCATGCCTTTTTCGGCCGGTTCCCGCTGCGTTTTTCAACTGCTCACCACCCAACCGGAGCCGACTATCCGATCACTTTCACGGCTCTGTTAAGGGGCCGGTGCGGCGGCGGGCGAGCCCGCTGGCCGCGCCGCGAGAGCACGACGAAAGCGCGGCGATAGCCGACTATGGAAAGTTTCGCCTACCAGCCCCGACGGCGCACCCGCCGCACCGCCGGCTACTTCCCCCACCACCGGCGAACGGACTATTCGCCATGAGCGTATTGATGAGCGTTTTCGACTGTGTCCACGGCCGTCCCGCAGAGGGTGTCACCGTGCATGTTGAGGGTCAGACCGGCCGAACATGGCGGGAGATCTTGCACGGCCGCACCGACGAACGCGGGCAGTTCAGCGCCCAGCAGGGCGATTCGAAACTCGGCTATGGCATTTACAGGTTCGAACTCGATGTCGACCATTATTATGCGACGCAGGGCATCGAGCCCATCTTTCCGCGCGTCATACTGGTGCTCCGCATCGACGATCCCGCGGAATGGCACTATGTGCCGTTGTTGATCACACCGCACGCCTACGTGGCCTACCGGGCCACGTAGGCTCCGGCCGGCGTCCCGGCCGAGGGGGACGTACGGGCGCGCCCGTGCCCGTACAGGCCGAGCGTCACACCGATCACGACCATGAGGGCGAGGAGGGGAGGGAGCCACCGGCGCACCGGCCGGGCCAGCGGGCTCAGCGCCAGCAACAGCAGCGGGACGGCGACCAGGATCGCCGGCGGCATCGCGGCGACCATGCGCCATCCCCACCAGGGTCCGGCCGGCCGGCGTCCGGCCAGCAGGACGTGGGCCGGGAGGAACGCCGCCCAGCCGGCGGTCGCGGTCACGAGGAGACGGGTGCCCAGGCACCAGCGCGGTCGCGGCGAGGGTTCCGCCGGGACCGCTCCGGCGGGAGTCGTGGAGTGCTGCACCATGGAACGTAAGCATCCACGAGCGGCCTATCGTATCGATGTTGCCGCCGCATCACCTGCCCACCTGCCGGCCCAGGGCCGCCGGCGCGACCGGTCAGCCCTTGACCGCTCCGGTGGTGAAGCCGCCGATGAGCTGCCGCTCGGCCACCGCGTAGAAGGCGAGCGCCGGCACCATCGCCATGACGGTATAGGCGAGTACCCGCGCGTAGTCGGTCGAGTACTCCGTCTTGAACTGCTGCAGGGCCACCGGGATCGTCCACCAGTCGGAGTTGTTGAAGACGACCAGCGGCAGGAAGAAGTTGTTCCAGCTCGTCACGATCGCCAGCACGGAGACCGTGGCGAGCGCCGGCCTGGCCATCGGCAACAGGATCGACCAGAAGAACCTGAACGTGCTGCAGCCGTCCATCGTCGCCGCCTCCTCGACCTCCCGCGGGATCTGCCGGAAGAACGAGCGCAGGATGATGATCGTCACCGGCAGGAAGAACGCCGCCTGCGGCAGGACGACGCCGAGCGGGTTGTCGAGCAGGTCGAACGTCCGCAGCAGCACGAACAGCGGCAGGATCGCCACGGCGGGCGGGAACATCAACCCGATCGCGAACAGCATGGCCAGGAACTCCCGGCCGCGGAAGGCGAACCGGGCGAACACGAACGCAGCGCACGCGCCCACCGCGACCGCGATGAGCGCGGTGCCGACCGCGATGACCGTGCTGCTGCCGACCGCGCGCCAGAACGTGCCGGACTTGATGATCCCGGAGTAGTTCGACACCACCCACGGGTGCGGCAGGCCGAGCCCGTTGGTCGACAGCTGCGCGGTGTTCTTGAACCCGCCCAGCACGCCGTAGATGACGGGCAGGACGATGGTGAGTCCGAGCACGATGACCAGCAGGTAGACCAGCATGGTGCGGAGCGGCCGGGGACGCCGGCCGGCGTGCGCTGCCCGCATGACCTGGCTCATCCTTGGTTCCCCATTACGGTGATCGCGCCTTGGACGTCCCGGCGCATGACGAAGCGCTGGTAGATCAGCGCGAAGACGAGGCTGATGACGAACATCGACATACTGATCGCACTGGCGTAGCCGACCTGGAAGCGCTTGAAGCCGAAGTTGAACATCGTGACCGCGAGCGTCTCCGAGCCGTGCACGGGTCCTCCGGTGGTGAGCACCCACACCATGTCGAACAGTTGGATCACGCCGATGATGGACAGGAAGACGCTGATCCTGATCGTCGGCCCGAGCAGCGGGAGGGTCACGTGCCGGAACTGCTGCCAACCCGTGGCGCCGTCCGTCGCCGCCGCGTCGAGCAGCTCCTGCGGCACGTTCTGCCGGCCCGCCAGGTAGATGATCATATGGAAGCCGAAGTACTTCCACGTCAGCACGATGAACAGCGCGTACAGGACGGTGTTCGGGTCGGCCAGCCACCCCTGCGCGAACTTCACACCGGTCTCGGGGTCGAACAGGATCGTGAAGAGCACGCCCGCGATCACTTCGGACAGCACGTACGGCGCGAAGAACACCACCCGGAAGACGGCCCGGCCGCGGAAGCGCTGGTTGAGCAGCAAGGCGATGCCGAGCGCCAGCGGCAGCTGGACCACCAGCGACAGCCCGACCAGGACGACGGCGTGCCACAGGTCCTGGTGGAAGACCTCGTCACTGAGCAGCGTGCGGAAGTTGTCAAGACCGACATAGTCGGTTGGGGGGCCGCCGAGCCCGTTCCACTTGAAGAAGCTCGCGTACCCGGCGATGACGATCGGCGCCAACACCAGCAGCATGAACAGCACCAGTGCCGGCAGCAGGAACAGCGTGATCGTCAGCCAGCGGCGGAGCCGCCGGCGGCGGCGCTCGTTCCCGCCGTCCGCCAGCAGCTCCGTACGGGACATCGTCGCCGTGCCCCGCGATCGCTCATCTGTCAGGCCCGGGCGTGCCATCAGGCGCGCTCCGCGCGGCGGGGCCGGTGCAGATGAGTCATGTGACTCCTCCTCGGTCTGATGATCGGGTCCGGTGTCCCGCTACTGCGACTTCGCCGTCTTGGTGATGGCCTCGGCGACCTGCTGCGGGCTCGCCTTGCCGGCGACGAGCGCGGACACCTGGTCGTTGACTTCCTGACCGACCGCGGGCGCGTAGGCCTGGTCCAGGTACAGCTGGAACGCGGAGGCGCCGCTGACCGTCTTCAGCACTTCCAGCGCGCGCGGGTCCTTGAGCGCCGTCTCCGCGCCCTTCGCGGTCGGGAGGATCGCCCCGGTCGCCGCGGCCATCTGCTGGCTCTGCACGGAAAGGAAGTACTTGAGGAAGTCGATGGTCTGGGGCGGCGCGTCCTTGCCGACCGCGAAGCCGTTGCCGCCGCCGAACGCGTCAGTGATCTGGCCCTTGCCGCCCTCGACCGTGGGGAAGGGGAAGAAGCCGAGGTCGTCGCCGAGCTTCTTGTTCGACTGGGCCTCCTCGACGGACGGCGCCCACTGGCCCATCAGCTCCATGGCCGCCTTCGAGAGCCCCACCGTGGCGGCCTGGCCGTTCGGGGTGTCGTAGTCGGCGCCGAGGTAGCCCTTCTGGAACGGCTGGAGGTCGGCGAGTTCCTTGAGCTTCTGGCCGGCTTGGACGAAGGCAGGGCCGCTGAAGTCGTTGTTCGCGTTGGCGAAGACGTTCGCCCCGCCGATGCGGAGGGCCAGGTAGGACCAGTAGTACATCTCCGGCCACTTGGCCTTGCCGGCGACCGCGATCGGCGTGACACCGGCGCTCTTGAGCTTCTTGACGTCGTCGAGCAAGCCGGTCCAGGTCGTTGGCGGCGTGTCGATGCCGGCCTGCTTGAAGAGCTTCTTGTTGTACCAGAAGCCCACCATGCCGTTGTCGAACGGGAGGCCGTAGAGCTTCCCGTCGATGGTGTAGGGCTTGAGTGCGATCTGCTGCAGGTTGCCTATCCAGGGCTGGACGTCCTGGGTGAGGTCCTTCACCAGGCCCGCGTCCGCCTGCTGCTTCAGCACGCCGCCGCCCCAGGTCTGGAAGAGATCGGGGGCCTTGCCTGACTGGGTGGTGGTCGTCAGCTTGGCCTTGAACGCCTCGTTCTCGATGGGTTGGATCTTGATGGTGACGTTGGGATGCTGCGCCATGTACTGCTTGGCGATCTGGTCCCAGACCGGGCGCAGTGGCACGGTGTTCTGGATGTGCCACCACTCGATGGTGACCTTCTTGGCGCCGCCGCCGCCGCCCGAAGAGCCGCCCTTGTCCCCGCCTCCGCCGCCGCAGCCCGCGAGTGCCAGCATCGCCGCCGCCCCGAGAGCCACGCTTCGCCGTGTCAACGACAACACGGTGGTCTCCTTCCTCGTCCGCCGAGCCTCACCGCCGAGGGGGTTCTCCCGGGACGCCGCTTACGACGCAAGGTCGATACGAGATGGGTCGACCACCGCTCGCCACCTGGAGACTCGATCTCTAGAAACTTTCAGATAATTTCCGAGAGTTCCGATATGTCGCACGCTACAGCGGCGTTTCTGCCACATCAACGCCTGTTGCCGAACTGGTACGTGGACCGGCCAGAACGGCCGCTGACCTCGGGACCAACGCCCCCTGTTCGCGGGACCGAAAAGGTTTCGGCCTACTCTTGCTCAGATAACGGATGACCGCAACCAGATCCCGTACGCTCACCGCTGGCCGGGCACGAGCAGGCCGCGCTCGAAGGCCACGGCGACGGCCGCCGCCCGGTCGTTGACGCCGAGCTTGGCGTAGATGTGCAGCAGATGGGTCTTGACCGTGGCCTCGCTGATGAACAGGCTGGCGGCCGCCTCGCGGTTGGTGGCGCCCCTGGCGATCATGCCGAGCACCTGCAGCTCGCGCTGGCTGAGCGGCTCGCGCGTCTCGCCCGGCGTCCTGGGCGAGCGCACCTGGCTCAGCAGCCGGCTGGCCACCGCCGGCGACAGCACCGCCTCGCCCTTCGCCGCCGCCAGCACAGCGCGCACCAGATCCTCGCGCGGCGCGTCCTTGAGCAGATATCCCGTCGCGCCCGCCTCGATCGCGGGCAGCACGTCGCTGTCGGTGTCGTACGTGGTCAGCACCAGCACCCTGGCCGGGACGCCGCGCCGTGCCAGTTCGGTGATCGCGGTGACGCCGTCCACCCCCGGCATCCGCAGGTCCATGAGCACGACGTCCGGTCGCAGCGCGGCGGCGAGCGTCACCGCCCGCTCCCCCTCCCCCGCCTCGCCCACCACGTCGAAGCGCGGATCGCCCGCGAACATGCCGCGCAGCCCGTCCCGTACGACGGGGTGATCATCGACGATCAGCAGCCTGATCGGGCCGTCCGAGCCGCTCATGCACCCGCCCCCGCCGGGATCGCCGGAACGCTCGCCGAGATCGCGGTGCCGGCTCCGGGCTCGGACTCGATCGCGAGGGTGCCGGCCAGCCGGCTCACCCGCTGCCGCATCGCGGTCAGCCCGAACCCCCCGCGCGCCGTGGGCTCGCCGGGCGCGCCGGCGGGGGCCGGCTCGAAGCCGACGCCGTCGTCGCGTACGTCCAAGGTCACCACGTCCTCCATGTAAGAGAGCGTCAGCCCGACCCGGGACGCGGCGGCGTGCTTGGCCGCGTTGGCGAGGGCCTCCTGGGCGGTGCGCAGCAGCGTCACCTCGACCTCCGGATGAAGCGGCCGCGCGGTGCCCGTCGTGGTGATCTCCGCCGGCACGCCGTTGTCCGCCGACCACCGCGCCACGACCTCGGCCAGCGCGTCCGGCAACCGCGCCCGTTCGAGCGCCTCGGGGCGTACGGCCCGGACGGAGCGGCGCGCCTCGGCCAGGCTGTCGCGGGCCAGCCGCATCGCGGTGTCGAGGTGCCGCCGCCGCTCGTCCGGCCGGTCCGTGACCCGTTCGAGCGCCTGGAGCTGGGTGATGACGCCGGTGAGCCCCTGGGCCAGGGTGTCGTGGATCTCGCGGGCCATCCGCTGGCGCTCCTCGGCCACCCCCGCCTCCCTGGCCTGCACCAGCAGCTGGGCCTGCAGGCCGGCGTTCTCCTCCATCGTCGCCTCGAGCCTGGCGTTCGTCTCGGCCAGCTCGTCGATGATGTGCTTGCGCTTGTCGTTCTGTTCCTGGGTGAGGCTGCCGAAGAACGCGAACGCCCCGGCGACCGCCATGTTGAACGCGGCGATCACCACGTACGGCACGATGGCGTCCCAGCCGAAGGTGGCCGCACCGCCGATCTGGGACAGCGCCATGGACCACGCGGTCACCGCCACGCCGGCGAACCGCCACCTGCCGGGCAGCATGAACGCGTGGATGTAGCCGGTGAAGGCGAAGAACCCGAACAGCGGGTTCCGCACCACAAGCACCGCGATGAGGATCTGCAGGCCCACGTAGTAGACGGCGCGCGGCACCGGCCGGCGCGTCCAGGCCGGATGCAGGGTGACCATCCAGAGCATCCACGCCGCCGTCAGCGCGGCCAGGCCGAACGTCGGCAGCGGGCCCGGCCACGGTCCGAAGTCGCCGACCAGCATGGACAGGGCCGTCGCGAGCGCCAGCGAGAGGTAGGGAATGACGCGAAGCGCCAGCTCTTCCCGTCGTTTCCAGGCGTCGAACCCGCTGTCGGGTCGCGTCGTCCCCGTCATCGCCTGCTCATTCCCACCGGAAGAACCGGGCCGCCGCCGTTCCGGCGACCACAGCGTACGCAGCCATTATCACCAGGTGCAGCGGGCGCGGCTCCAGCCCGAGCCAGGCGTCCCGCAGCGCCTTGAGGCCGGCGCCGAGCGGGGTGAAGTCGCTGATGTGCCGCATCACGCCCGGCATCGACTCCCGCGGGATGTAGACGCCGCCGAAGAACAGGCTCGGGAAGAAAAGGGTCAGCCCGATTCCCTGCGCGCTGCGTCCGGTGGGCGCCACCGCGGCGACGAGCAGGCCGATCCCGAACAGCGACGCCATCGCCAGGACCGCGGCGGCCAGGAACGCGGGGAACCGCTCGGGCACGGGTGTGCCGAACGCGAACGTGCCGATCATGATCAGCACCGCGATGACGACGACCGCCGAGATCACGTTGAGGATCACCTGGGCGACGAGCAGCGCGGCCGGCGGCACCGGCGTGACGCCGAGCCGGCGCAGGACGCCCCGTTCCCGGTAGGCGGCCAGCACGGTCGGCAGCATCTGCAGGCCGAGGGCGGTCAGCGCGATCCCCGCGCCGATCGCGGCGATGTACTCGGCTCCGCTCTGGCCGCCGAGGTCCGCGCTCGGCTTGGTGGCGCCCCGCTGCGCGCCGAAGCCGAGCAGCAGCCCGACCGGCAGGGCGAACACAAAGAGCAGCGGCCACTTCTCCCGCAGCAGCAGCTTGATCTCGACGAAGAGGATCTTCGGCAGGGCCCGCATCTCCAGCGCTTCTCGCATTCCTCGTCCCCTTTGGTGTCTTTGGCGTCCGGATCCGGCGTTCACAGCTCGAAGGCGCGGCCGGTCAGCGCCACGTAGGCGTCGTCGAGGCTGCCCGCGTCGAGGCGCAGGTCGGCGACGAGGACGTGATGCCTGGCCAGCGCGCCGGTCACCGCGCTCGCGAAGTCGCCGGTTCCGGTGACCGCGATGTGGTCGCCCGACCGGTGGATCTCCTTGACGCCGGGCAGTGCGGCCAGGATGCCGACGTCGAACTCCGCCATCGGCCGGAACCGCATCCGGCGCTCGGCGTCCACCTGGTCGATCAGGCCCTGCGGGGTGTCGGTCGCGACGATCGTGCCCCCGTCGAAGATCGCCACCCGGTCGCACAGCTCCTCGACCTCGTCCATGAAGTGGCTGACCAGCACCACGGTCACGCCACCTGCCCGGATCTTCTTGATCAGTTCCCACGTGGCCCGGCGGGCCTGCGGGTCGAGTCCGGCGGTCAGCTCGTCGAGGAAGGTCACCCGCGGGTTCCCGACCAGCGCCAGCGCGATGAACAGCCGCTGCTTCTGCCCGCCGGACAGGGTGCGGAACTTGGCGTCCCGCTTGCCGGCGAGCCCCCACTGATCGAGCAGCTCGCGCCAGTCGCACGGGTCGCGGTAGAACGACGCGTACAGCTCGAGCGCCTCCCCGACCTTGAGCTGGTCGGGCAGGGACGTCTGCTGGAGCTGCACGCCGATCCGCTGCCGCAGATCCAGGCCGTCGGCATGCGGGTCGAGCCCCAGCACCCGCACCCGTCCCGCGTCCGGCCGGCGCAACCCCTCCACGCATTCGACCGCGGTGGTCTTGCCCGCACCGTTGGGGCCGAGGATGCCGAAGATCTCGCCCTCCTCGACCGTGAAGGACACCCCGTCGACCGCGGCCTGCCCGCCGTACCGCTTGACGAGCCCGTCCACCTCGATGATCGCCACGTTGACCCCCGCTTTCCGTCCGCCGGTCTCGTACGTCATCGAGCATCGCCCGCGGGCGACCGGCCGCGGATCGTCCGGTCGGCCAGAGATGACCCGGCCGCGGCTGAGGCGGCGCATCAACCGATCGGCTGATGCGGGCCCCTGCGAGGATGGCAGTCGCACCGAGCCGTACACGCCGTGCCGAACTGGGGGAAACATGGCGCTGCAGATCACCGGGATGCCCAGCGACCCGGCGCTGCTGGACCTCCCGTGGTCGACCGGTCTCGAGGACTGGCCGGCCGATCGGCTGGTCGCGCTGCCGCGCGGCATCTCGCGGCACACCGTACGGTTCGTCCGGCTCGCCGGGCAGGTGTACGCGGTCAAGGAGGTGGGCGAGCGGCTGGCGCAGCGGGAGTACCGGCTGCTGCGCGACCTGGTGCGTCTTGACACGCCGTGCGTCGAGGCGGTCGCCGTCGTCACCGGGCGGACCGGCGCGGCGGGTGCGCCGCTCGACTCGGCGCTGATCACCCGGCACCTGCAGTTCTCGCTGCCGTACCGGGCGGTGTTCTCCGGCACCCTCAGACCCGGGACGCTGACCCGGCTGATCGACGCGCTGGCCGTGCTGCTCGTCCGGCTGCACCTGGCCGGCTTCTACTGGGGCGACTGCTCGCTGTCGAACACGCTGTTCAGGCGCGACGCCGGCGAGTTCGCCGCCTACCTCGTGGACGCCGAGACCGGCGAGCTGCACCCGTCCATCGGCGCCGGGCTGCGCGCGCACGACATCGAGGTGGCGCACATCAACATCTACGGCGAGCTGCTCGACCTGGAGGCCGGCGGCCTGCTGCACCCCGACATCGCCCCGGAACGGGTGGCCCGCCGCATCAGCCGCCGCTACGCGGAGCTGTGGGCGGTCCTCACCGAGGCGGAGACGCTCCCTGTGGTCGAGTGGCACCGCGTCGAGGCCCGCCTGCGCCGCCTGAACGGCCTCGGCTTCGACGTTGCCGAAATGCAGATCCTCCGTACCCCCGGCTCCGAGCAGGTCGTCGTCCGCCCGAAGGTCGTCGACGCCGGGCATCACCAGCGCCGGCTGCTGCGGCTGACCGGCCTCGACGTCGAGGAGAACCAGGCCCGCCGGCTGCTGGGCGACCTCGACTCGTTCCGCGCCGCACTGCGCGACGCCGGCCAGGACGACGACGAGGAGATCGCCGCCCATCGATGGCTGACCGAGCTCTTCCATCCCACGGTCCGCGCGATCCCGCGGGGTTTGCACCGCAAGCTGGAGCCGGCGCAGGTCTACCACGAGGTGCTCGACCACCGGTGGTACATCTCCGAGGCCGCGGGCCACGACGTCGGCCTGGCCGCCGCCACTCGCTCCTACCTCGAAACCGTCCTCGCCCACCGCCCCGACGAGAAGGCCGTCCTCGGCACCCCGGTCGCCGACCCCGTCGACCCTCTGTAGGCGCTGGTCACGGCTCGGTCCTGCGGCACACGAAGGTCCGCTGTTCATCCGTTCGTGAGCTAACGGTCTGGCTGCCGTCCCCGAATCTGCGTACCTTTCGCGGAGGTCGATCGGTGCGGAGGTGCACATGTCCGGTGGAGAGCTGAGCAGGCGCGGCGTGCTGCGGGCCGGCGGGGTCCTGGCGTCGGGTGCGATGGTCAACCTGCTTCCCGGGGTCGCGTTCGCGGCGCCGGCCCCGGACGAGAGCACACAGACCAAGACGGTGACCGGGACCTTTGCCCCGGACATCGAGGACTGGTTCTACCTGCCGGTCAAAGTGCCACACGGGGTGAACCAGATCGATGTCGTCTACTCCTACGACAAGCCGGCCGTGCCGAGCGGCACCCGCGGTAATGCCCTCGACATCGGGATGTTCGGGCCCGAGGGCCTCGAGCTCGGCAACGAACGCGCGTTCCGGGGCTGGTCGGGCGGGTTCCGTGACCGGTTCTCGATCAGCGCGTCGGAGGCGACGCCCGGTTACATCCCCGGGCCGATGACTCCGGGCACCTGGCACGTGATCCTCGGCCCCTACACGGTCGCCCCGCAGGGGCTGAACTACGAGGTGGAGATCACCCTGCACTTCGGCGAGCCGGGGGCGCCGTTCAAGGCCAACCCGGCGCCCACCGAGGCGCCGGCCAGGCAGCGCGGCCGGGCGTGGTACCGCGGCGACGGCCACCTGCACACCGTCTACTCCGACGGCCGGCGCACCCCCGATCAGTTGGTCGCCGACGCCCGCGCCGCCGGCCTGGACTTCATCGTCTCGACCGACCACAACACCTCGAGCTCGACCCTGCGGTGGGGCGACCACGCGACCGACGACCTGCTGATCCTCAACGGTGAGGAGGTCACCACGCGGTCCGGGCACTGGCCGGCGATCGGGCTGCCGGCCGGCCACTGGATCGACTGGCGGTACCGCGCCTCCGACCCTGGCGACTTCAGCCGGTTCGTCCGGGAGGTCCACCGGCTCGGTGGTCTGGTGACCGCCGCGCACCCGTTCGCCAACTGCTTCGGCTGCAGCTACGAGTTCGCCTACGAGCTGGCGGACCTCGTGGAGGTGTGGAACGGCCCGTGGACGCAGGACGACGAGGCGTCCGTCGTCCACTGGGACGGGCTGCTGCGCGGCGGCCGGTGGATCCCGGCGATCGGCGACTCGGACGCGCACAACCCCGACCAGATCGTCGGCCTCCCGCACACCGTCGTGCTCGCCGGCGACCTGCGCCGCGCCGACCTGCTCGCCGGCCTCAAGGCGGGGCACTCCTGGCTCGCGGAGTCCGCCGCGGTCGACCTGTCGTTCTCGGCGAGCGGCGGCGGCCGTACGGCGGGCATCGGCGAGCGGCTGGCCGTCGGCAGGGGCACCCCGGTGACCGTCGAGGTCGAGGTGGGCGGCGTGCCGGGCACGGCCGTCATCATCTACGACCAGCTCGGCCCCGAGCACACCGAGACGGTGCCGGCGGCGGGCACGGCAACGGTCAGGTGGACCACCTACCCGCGCTACACCCGGTGGGTACGCGCGGAGGTCAGGCGCCCGTCCGGCGGTCCCAATACCACGCAGCCCAACGCGATGGTGGCCATGACCAACCCGATCTTCCTCGGCGAGTCATAGCCCGGACGGAGGGGACTGAAGAGGGCGTCGCAACGCCGGCGGAAGTGAACAGCAGCCCAAACCGGGGACGTTTGGGCTGCCGCTGCGTTCGATGACCCCTATGCGGTCGGCGTGGTCTCCGCCGACCGGCGACGGCGCGACGTGATCGCGATGCCGCTGCCGAGCGTGATGAGGCCGAGGCCCGCGGCGGCGGGCAGCACCGGGCTCGCCTTGTCCGCCGTGCCGCCGGCACCGGTGTCGACCGGGCCATCCGGCCGCTTGTGCAGCTTCAGCAGCTTGTGGCGGAAGACCCACCCATCCTTGTGGTGCCTGTGGTGGCCCTTCTCGTGGTCGCCCTTGCCGTGGTCGAAGTCGCCCATCTCGAGGTCACCCTTGCCGTGGTGGCCATGCTCGAAGTCGCCCATGCCGAGGTCGCCCATCTCCGGCGCGAACTCGTCACCGAACCTCTTGTGATGGATGAGCTTCACGAATCCGTGGACCGTCCTGCAGGTGGCCTTGATCACCTGGCCCCTGTGCAACTTGCCGATGACGCGGAATTCGAAGCCCGGGCCCTTCCTGATCTTGGCGTGCTTGCTGATGACCACGTAGTGGCAGACCTTCTTGTGGTGGTGGCCGTGGTCGCCGCCGAAGTCCTGCGCATGCGCGGCGCCGCCGCCCAGCAACACGAAACTGCTGGTGGCCACGCCGGCGACAGCGATCGCCGCACCTCTACGCACGGTGGTTTTCGCCATGTCTCTCCTCAGAATTGCATTTCGATGTCGGACCTATCCGCCATCCCAGTTGATTGGCTACCCGCATCGAATTAATGCAATTTGGGCGGGACGTACAAAGCTTGGGAACATGGGTGCTATCTGCCGGCCAAGAATCTCCCGAAGAGACCAAATCCGGAGCTTTCTTCATGTGGCCAAGGGCATGCATGGCCCTAAATCGGGTCAAAGTATGCATATTGCGGAAACCGAGCGCTTTCGTGCGGACACCGAAAAAACGGGACGGCTCAAACTTCCGGCCCGGCATCCACCCATCCAGGCGACGCCTCGATTCACGAAAAATGGAGAGAAAGCAGGTCCAGTCGGGCAATAGCCCACCGGTTCACGCGGCAGCCACCCCGAGCAGGCAAGGAACAGGACGAAGTCGGCGTCGATGTAAGGGAGTTGCCGCCACGTACGGGAGCGCCCATCGTGCTCAGATGACCCGTGCTGACTCCGCCCGCCAACGGATGGCCGAACCGGACGGCCAGGCCGCAGATATGACTCCTGGCCAACCGCAAGGCTTCCTGATCAGCTCGAAATATGGACCAATCTGTCAGGCGTTGACGCGCTTACGAGTCTTGCCGGTTCTTTCTTCTTTCTTCCCTCGCCGCCCGCGGGGGTTGGCCTCGGCGGTCTTGCGCTTCTTGGCGGCAGACTCGGGATTGACCATCTGAGACACGCGTTGGTGGGAGATGCCCAGGAGGACGCCGATATCGCGGGTCGTCAAGTCATGCTTGGTGAGTTCCCGGACGGCTGCGGTAGTTGCCGCCGCAGCCTCACGCTGCGCTTCCTCGGCAGCTTGGCGCTTGCTGAGCGCAGCATCGACCACTGAGCGCTCCTCGGCAGGGAGCACCGGCTCGATGACAATCTCGACGGCGGACTCGTCGAGCAGGTCGAATCGGGTGGCAAGCCAGTCGCGCGCCATGTCTTCAGTCTGGTCGAGACGGCGGACCTGGGTCGCCCCGGAGCGCTTGAGGCCGGGACCAGTGATCTCAAGCATCCAGAACTTCCCATCGCGGCTGGCGGTCACGCGATAGGTGTTCATCGGGTCAGCTCTCCTCGTCCTCTTCAAGATGGGCCAGGTCGTCTCTGAAGTCCTTGATGATCTTCCGTGCGAGGCGCTCGCCGATCTCCTTGTGTCGAGGCACGATCGCGGTCGCACCTCCGGCCAGCCACTTCTCGTGATTCGCGCCTCCGCCGTCCTTGAGGTCAAGGCCACGCTCACGTGCGAGCTTGCGGAGAGCGCGGATCAGATCAGTGTGCTTCATCCAGGATAGGCTAGGTGTATTGCCAGTAACAAGGCAACTCGACTAGACAAATGGTGCGTACTGTCGACCGGGAGCGTGTCCGCGCAGGCTAGCGACAGAGTCGCCCATATCAGGATCAACCCACGATGCCCGTCCCCAGGCACAGGCTCGGCTACTTACCGATGGGATTTTGCCCGGTCGAGCAGGGCGGCGAAAGCGCGGCGGCTCACCATCAGGGGTGGGCCGTCCGGATCCTTACTGTCCCGCACACCCACAACCCCGGAGGAGAACACGGCCACCTCAACGCATTCGCCCTCAGAGTGACTGTGACTGCTCTTGCGCCAGATGACCGTCGGGGGGGTGGTCATAGCCTCTCCAGCAGGGTCTTGAGGAGTTCCAACGATTCTTCCTGAGACAAGGCAGAGGCCCTGATCTGGTCGAACCGTATCTTGCAAGCATCCACCTTCGCTGCCTCTTCGATCAAATGCCCACCAACTTGATCGTCTATGTAGACGATGTCGGGCCCTTCCTCGAAGCTCAGCACGGTCAGATAGCCGTTGAGACCAGCGTAAGCCCCTCGGCCCATGGGGACTATTTGGATAGTGACGTTCGGTCGTTGCGCGACCTCCACCAGATAGCTGAGCTGCTCTCGCATTACCTCTGGGCCGCCAACCATGCGGTGAAGAACGAATTCATCGAGTACAACCCAGAGGAAAGGCGGATCTGTGCGGTCAAGCACCGCCTGGCGCTTCAAGCGGGCGGCGAGGAGCTGGTCGAGGTTCTCGGAAAATCGGCCTATGCGAAGCACCTCGCGGGCGTACGCCTCGGTCTGGAGCAGACCAGGCACGAGGGCCAGTCCGAAGGTGCGGATGGTGCCGGCCTCGGCCTCGATGTCGGGGTAGGGCGGAACCATTCGGGGAGGGTCTCTTTGTTGACCAGGTGCCAGAGGTCTTGGAAGTAGCCTCGATGTTTCGTAGGTCGGCTGGGTCGCGTAGCGGCCCGGCCGTTCTTGTTTTGTTGGTGGCTGGTCAGCGGGCTGGCCCGACTGGCGCGTCGGGTAGGCGGGGTTCCACGTGCCCGGGGTGGTTTCCTTCCTGGTGTTGTTGGAACGGTTCGTCGTGGTCAGGGCGGCGCTGGCAGGGTTTGTAGGTGGGTGATGGCCGTGGCGATCAGGTCGGCCCATCTCCAGCGGGCGGCGAGGCGGAGGCGGAGCTGTCGGCCGCCTTTGACCAGGCGTGCGGCGGCGGAGAACAGGCGCAGCCGGAGCCGTTTGGGTTCCCAGCGGCGGGCCGGGTGGCCGGTGAGGGCGAGCATCTGCATCCAGGCGGTCAGCTCGCAGGCGAGCGCGACCAGCTCGCACCAGATCTGGTTTTGGGCGAAGCCGTGCAGCGGCAGGTTGCGCAGCCCGGTGTCCTTGGCGTTGCGGATGCGGTCTTCGCAGCGGGCCCGGCGGCGGTGCCGCAGCTCGAGTTCGGCCAGCTGGCCGCGTCGGGTGCCGGTGACGAAGCAGGTGAAGCGGTGCCCGTCGAGGTCGGTGAAGCGCAGCTGCGCGCCGGGGTGCGGGCGTTCTTTGCGGACGATGACCCGCATGCCCTTCGGCCAGCCGGTCAGGTCGAGCATGCCGGTGATCTCCGCGACCCAGGCGCCGTCGCGGGCTTGGCCTTCGTCGTCGAGAGCTGCACTCCAAGCCCGTAGCGGGATCTTCCCGATCGCCTCGCAGATCTCCTCGGTCAGGCCGAACCCGATCGAGTACTTCACCCGCCTGGCGGTCACCCAGTCCAGGAACTCATGCGTGCCGCCGCCCGAATCGGTCCGTACCAGCACCTTGCTGTGCAGGCGGGCGGGGATCTGCGCGAGCGCGAGCCGACCGGCGGTGATGTGGTCGGCGGCGGTATTGGAGCCCGCATTCCCCCGTCGGAGCACGATCGCGGCGGCCTCCCCGGTCCCGGCCTGCCTGTGGTCGATGAACGCGGTCATCGGATGGAACCCGAAGGTGTGCTTCCAGGTCGGCGCCGCATGCTCCTTGTCCGAATGCGCGATCACGATCGTGGCGTCCAGATCGAGTGGGATCAGCTCACCGCTGGCGCCCGGCGCGCCATCGCCGGCCAGCTCCCACACCCGCTCCCGGGCCGCGGACCGCGCCCGCCGGATCGCCCGCAACGCCTTCGGCCCCGCATCGGCCAACGTCTTGACCAGCCGCGACACCGTGGGATCCGAGGCCACCGGGCCGAACAGCTCAGGCGAAGATCGCAGCACGGCGATGTCGGCCAGACAGTCACCGCCCAACGCCAAGCTGACCGCCAGATCCGCCACGATCTTCCCCGGGTCGTGCATCGCCCCGGGCCGCCGCCACCGCTCCAGCCCCGCCGACAGGCCACGATCCAGGCCCGAAACCCGCAACGTCTGGGCCAGCAGCAGGCCACCGGCCTGACACATGATCCCCGACCCGTCCGCAGACACCACGATCTTGGCCTTCCGGCCGGTAACCTTCACTCCGAAAGTGCCTTTCAGCCGTGAGCTATCGAGACTTCAGCAATCCCGA
>DASUWU010000167.1:0-47147 GCA_036378315.1 Streptosporangiaceae bacterium
AGCCAGTAAAGTCCCAGCGTGGTCTTGCCGACTCCGCCCGCTCCCGTAATGACTACGAGCGCGGGCCTGCTGGATCCCTTTTCCGCGGTAAGCCGGTCCAAATCCGCCAATTCTTTATCCCGGTTGGCGAATAATGCCGGAAACGGTAGCTGTGCCGGGACGGGCAGTGCTGAATGCCTGCCCAGATTGAACTGGATTCCCCCTTGAATTGATCGAGCCTGTATGCTGGGCCCGGTCACGGTTCCGCTGAGCTCGTTTACCCACGAGTCATCCTGTGTCTCGCCTGTACCAAAGCTCCCATTTTGTGGGCTGGCGTTACTCACTTTGTCAGGAGCTCCTCCAGTCAACCGCATCGAAATATCCAAGATAACTTGGCCAACTGGCGATAGCAATGCGCGTCTTCATGGCGGATGGTTGCGGACGCCGATGCCGCCGGACGGCTCCGATTGCCGCCCGGGAGTCGGTCGAGCGTCGTTAGCCTGCCCCACCTCCTTCTCGGCTGCGGTCTTCTCTGCTTCGAAGATCAGCCGAAAGGCGCCGGGATAGAGGCGAGCAAGCCTCCTATGTGCCCTTTCTCTGGCGCGGGTACGCCGGATGTCGGCGTCCAAGTTTTGATCTTCGGTTTCCGCCCGCAGCTTCTCCTCGATGAACAATGCGTCGAAGACATCAGAAAAGTTCATGGCGAGCCGGCGGTAGGCCCGGTTGCGCGCTCTGCTGGCCCCGGTGCGGCGGTTGAAGGCCCTCGTATAATCCCGGTTTGCCTGCCGGCAAAGTTCGTCTGGCTCTTCGCCGCGGCTGATGTGTCGTTGATACGCCTTTCTGGAGCCGCATGGCAATGGCTCGGCTCCGCCCGGTGCGCGCGCGCCGTTCGATCGTGGAGTTGTATTACCAGAGACGATGCGCTGCACCGCTCCATAGGACATCCGGAGTCGCTTGGCTATTTCCCGGATGGAAAGTAGCTCGACGTCGTACAGCCGGACAATTTCCTCCGGATCCGAGTTGCTCATTCCACCGCCTCTTGTGCTGAACGCTCGTGGTCCGTGGGCGCGGGTTGACTGGCATCCGCGAAGGTCAGGCTACCTGTACGTATGTACGTACATAGCTATATTCAATTATGCGAACGTAGCCCTATAGCGTCCGGCGCATGACAATCGATCATGGCGGCGACAGGGCGCTCTTCAAGCAGTTGGCCGACTTGATTCGGGCCCAGATTGATCGCAATGAGTTCGAGCCTGGCCAGCGCCTCCCAGCGGAACATGACTATGCCGAAGAACATGATCTGTCCCGGGACACCGTCCGGCGGGCTTTGGCGATCTTGCGCAACGAAGGTCTGATCATCACCTCCAGACGCGGCTCACACGTGCGGAAACGTACGGATCTCAGGCCTGTGGTGGTTGAGCAGGGCAGGATCTACGCGCGTATGCCGACCGCGCGGGAACGCAGGGAGCTGAAGATCGACGAAGGCGTCCCGCTCCTCATCGTCGAGCGCGACGGCCGGGACGTCGAGGTCCATCCAGCCGATCGCACTGTCCTACAGATTCTCCCCCCGGAATGATGGGGGCATGAGCGAGTTTGTGCTGCGTGGCGGATATGTCATGACGATGGATGCCCAGGGGGATGTGCCGGACGGGGATGTGCACATCGTCGACGGGGTGATCGTCGCGGTCGGGCGGGGGATCGAGGCGCCGGGGGCGGAGAGCCTCGACATGCGGGGGATGATCGTGCTGCCCGGGCTGGTCGAGACGCACTGGCACATGTGGAACACGTTGCTGCGCAGCATGTCCGATCCGGCGGGATACTTCCGGACGTCGATCGGGCTGGGGCGGGTGTTCGGGCCGGACGACGTCTACCAGGGGACGCGGCTGGCCGCCGCCGAGGCGATCCACTCGGGAATCACGTTCGTCCATGACTGGTGTCACAACGTGCGGGCGCCGGAGTTCGCCGAGGCGTCGCTGCGGGCGCTCGGCGAGTCGGGCCTGCGGGCGCGGTTCTCGTACGGGTGGAGCGCCGGCCACGCCAACGATCGGACCATCGATCTTGAGCACTGCGAACGGCTGCACCAGGAATGGGAGAAGGGGCTGCTGTCGCTGGGGATCGCCTGGCGCGGGCCGGCGAGCAGCAATCCGGCGATCGTGACCGCCCCCGAGGTGTACCGCGAGGAGCTGCGGACGGCCAGGCGGCTTGGGCTGCCCGTGACTGTGCACGCCAGCGGGCCGCGGTCGGCGGCCGGCCAGATCGGGGCGCTCGCCCGCGAGGGCCTGCTCGGGCCGGACATGCAGGTGGTGCACGCCAACAACGCGACCGACGAGGAGATCGCCCAGCTCGCCGAGTCGGGGGCGTCGGCGACCGTCTCGCCGATCAGCGAGCTGCGGATCGGCTACGGGTTTCCACGGGTAAGGGAGCTGCTCGCCGCCGGGGTGCCGACCGGATTGTCGATCGACACGACCGTGCTGACCGGCAACGCCGACATGTTCGCGGTCATGAAGGTGACCCAGGGTGTCGAGAACGGGCGGGCGTACGACGAGTTCGCGCTGCCCACCCGGCGGGTGCTCGAGCTCGCCACGATCGAGGGTGCCAGGTCGATGGGCATGGACGAGCTGATCGGGTCGCTGCGGCCGGGCAAGCGGGCCGACATCATCGCGGTCTCGACTCATGCGCCCAACCTCGGCGTCTTCACCGACCCGGCGCACATGCTGGTCACCGCGGCCCAGCCGGCGAACGTGGACACCGTCATCGTGGACGGCCGGGTGCTCAAGCGGCACGGCGAGTCGCGCTCGCTCGACCTCGACCTGATCGTCCGCGAGGCGCGCGCCGCGCTGGCCGGCGTACGCGAGCGAGCCGGCGCGATCTGAGCGGGAGCCTTTATCGCGGGCCGGCCCGCCGGTAGCGGGGCTTCGCCGCCGACGTTGGACACGCCAACGAGTCACGGCCGCGCGTCGAGTTCCGGGCTGCCGGCACGTCCGCGGCCCGGCCGGCGTCCCTCGCCACCGGTGAGCTGGCGTCAGCGGTGGCCGCCGCGTGGCGAGGGGGTCATGCGGCGGCGGTGTGGGCGGCGGCCAGGATGACCTGGACGACCTGGCGGGCGTAGGCGGCGGGGTCGGGCGGTAGGTGGGCGACGGCCGCGACCGTGTCGGGCGGGGTGAAGAGCGTCACGAAGGCGTACTGCAGGCAGGCGCCGAGCAGTAGCGCGGCCAGGTACGGCGCGGGAGCCGCGGCGGGGAGCCGGCCGGCGCGCTGTTCGGCCTCGAAGTAGCCGATCAGGCCGGCGTGCCCGAGGATCGGTCCAGGGGCGATGCCCTCGCCCTGGTGGGGGCCGCCCTGGCGCAGCCACGCCACGATGTCGCGGTCGCCCATCGCGGGGCCGGTGATGGGCAGCAGGTCGCCGAAGAAGCCGACGGCGACCTCGGCGTAGGCGGCGAGGTTGTCCTCGAGCGAGCCCTGGCCGGCGCGCTGGAACAGCGTGCCGACGGCCTCCCGCATGCCGCTGCTGACCTGGCTCATCGAGGCCGCGATCAGCTCGGTCTTGTTGGCGAAGTGGTTGTAGATGCTGCCCTCGGCCACGCCGGCCGCCCGGGCGACCTCTTTGGTCGTGGTGTTGGTCACCCCGCGTTCCCGCATGACGCTTACGGCCGCGGCGAGGATTCGGTCGCGCATCGGCTGTTTCGGCTGGTTCATGCGTCCTCCACGGGCCGGCAGGCTATCACGGCTTGACAGGTGAGTGTGTGCTCACTCATTCTGAGTGTGTACTCACTCAGCAGTCCAGGCAAGAGGAGATTCCCGATGGAGCTCACGATCCGCAACGACCCGAACCGCAAGTACGCGCCGCCGCGGCTGCTGGAACCGACGCCGCGCGGCTACATCTACGTGGGGGCGGTCGTGGACCCGCCCGACCGGATCCCGATCGTCCGCGGGAGCGCGCGGCGGGACGCGGTGCTCGCCCGGCTCAAGGAGTCCGCCCGCCGGCTCGAGGCGCGCGCCGACGTCGTCAAGGCGACGGTCTTCCGCGCGGTGCTGATCCCACCCGTCCCCGGGGGGCCGCGCTTCGACGCCGCGGTGCTCATCGAGACGGCTGTGCCCGAGGCGATCCCGGACGTACGGCGCGCCGAGCCCTACCGGCGGCTCATCGACGCGGCGGGGGAGCCGCGGGTGATGACCGCCCGCAACATCAAGCGGATCGGCGACGTCGCGGAAGACCGCCAGGGGGTTTTCCTGTTCAACCACTTCACGGCCGAGGACGCGGGCGTGGCGGCCCGGCTGTGGGAGCACCTCGCCGGCTGGTACGTGGCCGAGACCGGGCTCGACAACTCCGTCCTGCTCGAGCCCACCGACGCCGCGCCGTACGTGTTCGTCAACCATGCGCGCTGGGACGGCGGGCTCGTCAGGTTCGCGATCCGGCAGTTCGCCAAGCCGAGCTTCGCGAGGTACGTGCGCGGCAACCTGCGGGCCAACAAGGTCGTCGCCATGCCCGTGCTGTTCGCGCTCGCCTGAGCCGTTTTCTCCGAGTCCCGTACGACGTCACAGAGCTCTGCCGTATCCCGAAGGAGACAGCCACATGTACCCGGAACTGAACGGAAAGGTCGTCGTCGTCACGGGCGGCTCGCGCGGCATCGGGGCCGACACGGCCCGCGCGTTCGCCGCGGAGGGCGCCAGGGTCTGCGTCGTCGGGCGCGACCGCGAGGCCCTCGAGCACGTCGCCAAGGACGTCGGCGGCATCGCCGTCGCCGCCGACGTCACCGACTACGCCGCGATCGAGGCCGTACGGGCCCGGGTCGAGGAGGACCTCGGCCCTGTGGACGTCCTCTGCGCGTTCGCCGGCGGGAGCTCCGTACGTCCCGGTCCCACCGCCGCCATGACGGAGCGCGACTGGCGGGCGGTCGTGGACGGCAACCTCACCGCCACCTTCCTGACGCTGAAGGCGTTCCTGCCCGGCATGCAGGCCCGCGGGTCGGGCTCGATCATCACCATGTCGTCCACCGCCGGCCGGCTCCCGTCGAACCTGCCCGCCGGCACACCGCGCGACCTGGGCAATCCGTGGGGCGCCCCGGTCGCGTACGAGGCGGCCAAGGCGGGCGTCCAGGCGCTCACCCGCCACGTCGCGGCCGAGGTCGGCCGGGACGGGGTACGCGCCAACTGCGTCGCGCCCGGCGCCATCAGGACCGAGCGCACCGCGCGGATGATGCCGGGAGAGATACAGCAGGCCGTAGCGGCCATGCATCCGCTCGGGCGGATCGGCGAGACCGCCGATGTCGCCAACGTCGCCCTGTTCCTCGCCGCCGACCGGTCGGCGTGGCTGACCGGACTCACCGTCGACGTCTCAGGTGGGCGCATCATGCTCTAGCGGCCCCGGCCCGGCCCGGCGCGCCGAGGCCGACCGGGAGTGTCAGTACGGTAACGCGCGTCCCGAGGGCGTACGCAGGTCGAGGAAGATGCGTGCGTCCGCGGGACGCGGCCGCTTGTGTCGTAACTGTCGCATACCGACCAGCGTGACCATGGGGTGGGCGGCGGCCAAGACCCGGGCGGCCGGGCCATCCGGGTAGGCCGGGTGGACGGGCTGGCTGCGGGCGGCGGGGCGGCGGGGCTTGCGGACGGCGGGGCTTGCGGACGGCGGGGCCGGCGGCGGGCCGGTTCTAGTTTCCGGCCAGGAGCCCGTCGGTGAGGGCGACGGCGACGGCCTGCGTCCTGTTCGGGCAGTTGAGCTTGGCGAGGACGTTCGACACGAGGCGCTTGACGCCGTGCTGCGAGATCCGCAGGCGGCGCGCGATCTCTTTGTTGCTCAGCCCCTCCACGAGCAGCTCGAGGACCTGGCGCTCGCGCGGGGTGAGATTCGCGCCCGCCGGCGCGGGCTTCCAGGCGCCCTCGCGGGCCCGGCTCAGCAGCCGGTTCGCCAGCAGCGGCGGCATCGGGGTGTCGCCGGCGGTGACGCGGGAGATCGTGGCCGCCAGGGACGAGGACGTCAGCTCGTCCTGGACGAGAAAGCCGTTGCTCGGGATCGCGGTGATCGTGTCGAGCCAGTCCTCGTGGTCGCGGCCGAGCAGGATCAGGATCTTCCTGTCCCGCCGCCAGGTCTCGCGGGCGAGCTGTTCGGTGGTCGCGGTGTCCAGATCGCCGAACCTGAGGATGAGGATGTCGAAGCCCTGGTCAGGCGCCGTGAATATCCGGGAGGCGGAATCCCAGATGTGCACCCGCTCGACGATCGCGAGCGAGTTCAACATCACGGCAAGGCCTTGCCGGACACATTCGTTGCCCACGAGCAGGGCGACCTGCAGCCCGTTGGGGTTGGGCCGCCGCCACTCGTCGAGGGGCTGCTCCACCACAGAAGATCCCTGCACCATCTTGGACTCACCATCTCACCGGATGGAGAACAGCGCCCCGCCCGAGCCGGGTGGGGCGCACCCGATGTATGTCCATCGGACTTGTCGCTCGGTGCGCCGAGCTCGTTTGCTCGATCCGTCAGCGTTCTCCGCCGTTCACGATAGGGGCCCGGGACTTCGCCTTTCAACCAAGAAATCGAGGTGAGAATGGCAAGGTATCGAAGGAGTGCGGGCCTGCTGCTACTTTAGTTATGCCCGGCCGATCCGGAAGATACCCCGTCAATTTCGAACGATATCCCGGGCCCTGCGTACTTTTTCGCGAGCGGAAATCGAGGCACTCAGCGAAGCGCGCTGAAGAAGGCCCGCACGTCGTCCACCAGCAGCTCGGGCTGCTCCATGGCCGCGAAATGACCACCGTGCTCGAATTCCGTCCAGCGCGTGATCGCCGGAATGTCGCGGTCCGCGAACCGCCGGATCGGCACGAAGATGTCGCGCGGGAAAACGGCCACGCCGACCGGCACCGGAACCGGCGGGGGCGGGGTGCCGGTGGCCAGCGCCCGCACCGCGGCCGCGCCCTCGTAGTAGAACTGCGCCGACGAGCCGGCGGTCCCGGTCAGCCAGTAGATGGTCACGATGGTGAGCAGCCGGTCGCGGTCGATCGCGTCCTCCGGCACCTTGTCCGAGTCGGTCCACTCCTTGAACTTCTCGACGATCCAGGCGAGCTGGCCGGCCGGCGAGTCGGTCAGGGCGTACGCCAGCGTCTGCGGCCGGGTGGCCTGGATCTTCATGTAGCCGGACAAGTCGGTGTCGAACTTCGCCAGCAGCCCCAGCCGCCGCTGGTCGGCCTCGCTCAGGTCGGCCAGCTCGGCCGGGTCGCCGGAGGGGAAGGTCATCAGCATGTTGACGTGCACGCCGACGACGTTGTCCGGGAACATCGTGCCGAGCGCCAGCGAGATGGGCGACCCGGCGTCGCCGCCCTGCGCCGCGTACCGCTCGTAGCCGAGCCGGCGCATCAGCTCGGCCCACGCGCCGGCGATCCGCGGTACGTCCCAGCCGGTCTCGGGGAGCGGCCGGGAGAAGCCGTACCCCGGGATGGACGGGATGACGAGGTGGAACGCGTCGGCCGGGTCGCCGCCGTGCGCCCGTGGATCGGTGAGCGGGCCGACGATGTCGAGGAACTCGACGACCGAGCCGGGCCAGCCGTGGGTGAGCAGCAGCGGCAGCGCGTCCGGCTCCGGCGACCTGACGTGCAGGAAATGGACGTTCGCCCCGTCGATCTCGGTGATGAACTGGGGAAAGGAGTTCAGCCGGGCCTCCGCGGCCCGCCAGTCGTACTCGGTCCGCCAGTACTCGGCCAGCTCCTGCAGATAGCCGAGCGGCACGCCGCGGTCCCAGCCGACGCCGGGCAGTTCGTCCGGCCAGCGGGTGTCGGCGAGGCGGCGGCGGAGATCATCGAGATCCGCCTGCGGAATGTCGACGCGGAAGGGACGCATGCCTGCTCCGATCATGTCAATGTGGGGTTCGGGTCTCGCATGGGCGCGCGGGCAGACGCGATCTCCCTGACCGCCCACCGGCCGTCCCCCGCATCGTCGAACCCGTGCCGGGAACGCGGCATCTCGTGGACTGCTGTATTCGCCGAACGCCACAAGTGGCCCGCCGGCGGGGGCCGGAAACACCGCCATAACGCAATCCAGCGGATGACCGGCCGAACGGCCCGGCCGGATGATGGCCGGTGAGGATCGCAACCGCAGCGTCTCGCCGCTCGCCGATGTCACGACGGGCGCGAGCATGGCAAGATTGGACGCGGGCAATGACTGAGGCGCAATGGAAGCTGACCGTTGACGAGGACGGCGTTTCGATCGCGAGCGACCGGTTTCAGCTCACCGCCAGCGGATATCAGCCCGAGGCGCCCGCCCTCACCCCCGACCAGGTGATGTTCGAGGCCGCCGAGTCCGGCCACATCGAGGCCATTGTCGCCGAGCTGCAGGGCCTGACCCGCCGCCCGTACGGCCAGTACTGCGGGTTGGCCCACGCCTTGGAGATCATCGGCGAGCGTTGGTCGATGCTGATCGTCCGGGATCTGCTCGTCGGCCCCAAGCGGTTCACCGACCTGCAGAAGGGGCTTCCCCGCATTCCCGTCAACATTTTGTTCGCCCGGTTGAAGGAGCTGGAGCGCTCCGGCGTCGTGGCCCGCCGCAGCGGCACCGACGAGACCATCGTCTACGACCTCACCGACTACGGCCGCGAGCTGGACGACATCGCGTTGCGCCTGGGCCGTTGGGGGGCGCGCTCGCTCGGCGAGCCGCGCCCGTTCGACGTCATCACCGTCGACTCGATGATCATGGCGATGCGCACCACGTTCCGCGCCGAGGCGGCCGGCGACCTGCGCGCCGCCTTCGTGCTCGACCTGGGCGACGTCGTCATCCACGCCCGCGTGGCCGGCGGGCAGGTGCAGGCCGGCCCAGGGGGGCTGGCCGACCCCGACCTCGTCATCGAGACGAAGGCGCTCAAGCCGCTGCTCGCGCACGAGGTCACGCCCGCCGAGGCCGTCGCCGCCGGCAGCGTCCGGATCACCGGGAGTCCCGCTCTCCTGGACCGCTTCGTCGAGATCTTCGCCATTCCCGACCGCTGACCGTGGCCGCGGATCGGTGCACACCGGGGCGGACGACCTGAGCCGTTTCCACGAGGGGATAATGCGGTGATCGTTGGCGAGTCGACGTTATCGGAGTACGCCTCGTACCTCGCGCTCGAGGACGTTCTCCAGGCGCAGCGGCCGCGCTCGGCGGCGCACGACGAGATGCTCTTCATCGTCGTGCATCAGGTGCACGAGCTGTGGTTCAAGCTGCTGCTGCACGAATTCTCCCGGCTGCAGTTGCACCTGTCCCGGTGCGAGACCGCGCACGCGCTGCAGACGCTGCGCCGCTCGCTCAGCATCCTGCGCGTCGTGGTCTCCCCGATGGACGTGCTCGAGACGCTGACGCCGCGCCAGTTCAGCGGCTTCCGCCCGGCCCTGGGCAGCGGCAGCGGTTTCCAGTCCGCGCAGTTCCGCGAGATCGAGGCGGTGCTCGGCCGGCGCGACCGCCGGATGTACGAGTACTTCGGCGAGGGAAGCGACGAGCGGGCCAGGATCGAGGCCGCCATGAACCGGCCGTCGATGTACGACTCGCTGCTGCGCTTCCTGGCCCTCAACGGCTATCCGGTGCCAGGCGACTGGCTGCACAGGGACGTCTCACAGCCGCTGCTGCCGGCGACGGAGCTGCAGAACGTGCTGCTGCGGGTCTACCGGGACGACGGCGTCGCGGCGCAGATCTGCGAGCTGCTGGTGGAGGTGGACCAGGGCGTGCAGGAATGGCGCTACCGGCACGTGTCGCTCGTGTCCCGGATGATCGGGGACAAGCGGGGGACGGGCGGCTCGTCCGGCGCCTCCTACCTGCGGTCGACGCTGTTCCGGCCGGTGTTCCCCGACCTGTGGGCCGTCCGGGGCGCCCTGTGACACGGCCGCCCGGCGACCTGTCGTCCCGGCTGGCGCCCCATTACTCGATGTTCGACGTGTCACGGCGGCTGCTGCTGACCGGCCACTCCCACCAGGCGTGGCCGGACGTCGCGCTGGACGGCCAGATCGCGGCGTTCGAGGACGCGGCCCGGGACGTGGACGACAAGTGGGCCAGGGCGTTCGCGCAGGCCGATCGGGTGCGGGACGGCTTCCGCGCGTTCCTCGGCGACCCCGACGCCGACCCCGACGCCGGCCTCGCCCTGGGTGCGAGCACGCATGACCTCCTGCTGCGCTTCCTTTCGGCGCTCGACCTGCGCCGGCGACCGCGGCTGGTCACCTCGGACGGGGAGTTCCACAGCCTGCGGCGGCAGCTGGCCCGGCTGGGGGAGGAGGGCGTCGAGGTCGTCCGGCTGCCGGCCGAGCCGGCCGGCACGCTGGCCGAGCGGCTGGCCGGCGCGCTCGACGACCGGACCGCGGCGGTGCTGGTGTCGGCGGTGCTGTACGAGACGTCCCGCGTCGTCCCCGGGCTCGACTCGCTCGCCGCCGCCTGCGCCCGCCGCGGCGCCGAGCTGTTGGTGGACGCCTACCACGCCCTGGGCGTCGTGCCGTTCTCGACGGCCGGGATCGACACGGCGTGGGTGGTCGGGGGCGGGTACAAGTACCTCCAGCTCGGCGAGGGCAACTGCTTCCTCCGGCTCCCCGCGCACGCCGGGTCGCTTCGGCCGGTGATCACCGGTTGGTTCGCCGAGTTCGCCATGCTGGCCGGCGACGGGCCGGCCGGGCCGGTCGGCTACCCGCGAGCGGGGGCTGACAGGTTCGCGGGGTCCACGTACGACCCGACGAGCCACTACCGCGCCGCCCGCGTCTTCGACTTCTTCGCGCGGCACCGGCTCACCCCCGCCGTCCTGCGCGCGGTCTCGCTGCGCCAGGTGGGCCTGCTGGCCGGCCGTTTCGACGCGATCGACGCCCCGGACCACGTCATCACCCGCGACCGCGCCGGCTCGCCCCGCGACTTCGGCGGCTTTCTCGCGCTGCGGACGCCGCACGCCGGACGCCTGTGCGCGGCGCTGCGCGCCCGCGGCGTACGGACCGACAGCCGCGGGCACCACCTCAGGTTCGGGCCCGCGCCCTACCTGTCGGACGCGCAGTTGGCGGCGGCCATGGACGCTCTCGCCGCCGAGCTGGCGAGCTCGGGCCTGGTCGGCTCGGGCCTGGTCGGCTCGGGCCTGGTCAGCTCGGGTTTGGCCGGCCGAGGACCTCGGACAGGTACGGCGTCACCCGCAGCCACGCCGCCGAGCCCGGATCGATCAGCTCGAAGTGTCCGGTCCCGGGCAGGCTGAGCAGCTCGCAAGCGTCCCCGGCGGCGCGCGCCGCGGCCTGGAAGTCCACGCTCATGTCGTACGGCACGGCCTCGTCGGCCGTGCCGTGCACGATGAGCTGCGGGACGCCGAGCGGCAGCAGCGCCGCCGGGGAGGCGGCCAGATACCGTTCCGGCGCGTCCGCGTACGCGGCGCCGAGCAGCCGCCCGGCCGCGTCGCGTGCCAACCCGCGCCGGTGCGCCTCGACCAGGTCGCCGACCGGCGCGAGACCCACCACGAGGCCGATCCCTACGGGCGGCGCCGGCGTCCCGCCGGCCCGGGCGGCCCGCGCGGCGTCCGCGGCCAGCCACAGCGCCAGGTGTCCGCCGGCCGAGTGCCCGATGACCGCGACCCGGCCCAGGTCGAGTCCGTGCTCGGCGGCCAGCAGGGGGAGCGCGCCGAACGCGGCGGCGACGTCGTCGAACGTGCCTGGCCAGCCGCCGCCGCCCGAGTCGGCGCGCCGGTACTCGATGTTCCACACCGCGACGCCGGTCGCCGACAGGTGGGCGGCCAGCGCGTTCATCAGATCGAGGCGGTACCTGGCCCGCCAGAAACCACCGTGCACCAGTACCGCGACGGGACGCGGGCCGGCGGTGTCCGCGGCCGCCGCCGGCCACAGCTCGCCGAACTGGTCCGCGTGGTCGCCGTAGCGGACGAGGACACCGGCGCCGGGCACGGCCAGCCTCGCCAGTTCCGGCGCGTACTCCGGTTGCGCCATCGCGCCGCGCTCGCTTCCCCGGGTGGTCGGTTGAGTGGTGGGTGAGTGGGTGTGGTGGTGAGTGGTGGGTCGTCACTGGCGTTCACTGTCGCCCGCCGGGGATCACGGACGCAACTCGGGCGGCCGCCGCGCAACGTGGAAGATGCGCGAGGCGTCGCCGGGGTGTGACGCTGGGCTGCGGTTCCGTCGCAATTCTTACGAGTGTCCGCCGATGTGGTCAGGAGGACTAGTCATGGACCGGCTGGACGGAGCCGCGCGATTGGTGTGCGGGCGTTGGACGAAATGGTTCGTGCTCGTCGCGTGGCTCTTGGTGGCAATGATGGTGGCCGGCCCGCTGGCCGGCAAACTCACCGGCGTACAAAAGAACGACGCCGCCCAGTGGCTGCCCGCCGGGGCCGAGGCCACCCAGGTGTACGACCTGCAGCGGCAGTTCAGGACGGCCGACATCGCGCCCGCCGTGATCGTGTACGAGCGCGCCGCCGGCCTCACCCAGGCCGACCGCGCCAAGGTGGCCGCCGACGCGCGGGCGCTGGGCGGCGTCGACGGCGTGGCCGGACAGGTCGTCGGCCCGCTCGCCGCAGCGGACGGCAAGGCGTTGCAGCTCGTCGTGCCGATCGCGATGGGCGCGGACGGCTTCAGCAAGATCGCCAAACGGGTCGACGCGATCCGCGAGATCACCGGCAAGGACACCGGCGGCCTGGCGGCGCACATCGCGGGCCCCGCCGGGTACAACGCGGACTCGGCCAGCGCGTTCGGCGGCGCGGACAAGGCGCTGCTGTTCGGCAGCGTCCTCGTCGTCGTCCTCATCCTCCTGCTCACCTACCGCAGCCCGGTCCTGTGGCTGTTGCCGGTGATCTGCGCCGGCATGGCGTTGACCAGCGCGCAGGCGGTGATCTACTTGCTGGCCAAGCACGCCGGGCTCACCGTCAACGCGCAGAGCGCCGGCATCCTCACCGTCCTGGTGTTCGGGGCCGGCACGGACTACGCGCTGCTGCTGCTCGCCCGCTACCGGGAGGAGCTGCGCCGGCACGCCGACCGGCACGTCGCCATGGCGGTGGCGCTGCGCCGCGCCGGGCCGGCGATCATCGCCAGCGCGGCCACCGTGATGATCGGCCTGCTGTGCCTGCTGTTCGCCGACGTGAACTCCACCCGGGGCCTCGGCCCGGTCACCGCGCTCGGGATCGGCGTCGGCCTGCTCGCCGCGATCACTCTGCTGCCCGCGCTGCTGGTGATCTTCGGTCGCTGGGTGTTCTGGCCGGTCAAGCCGAGGTACGGATCGCCGGAGCCGGCGCACGCCGGTGGATGGGCGCGGCTCGGCGGCCGGATCGCCGGGCGGCCAAGGATCGTCTGGGTCGGCACCGCCGTGGTCCTCGGCGTGCTCGCGGTGGGATTGACCCAGCTCAACACCTCCGGCCTTTCCACGAAGGACTCCTTCGTCGACAAGCCCGACTCGGTCGTCGGCCAGGAGGCGCTGGCCAGGCACTTCCCCGCGGGCGACGGCCAGCCGGTCGTGGTGATCGGCAAGGCGGCCGCGGCCGGGCCGCTGCGCCAGGCGGTGGCCGGCACGGACGGGATCGCCGCCGTGGGCCAGCCGGTCGTCAGGAACGGCTTCGTCTCGCTGGACGCCACGCTGCGCGCCCAGCCGGACAGCGCGGCCGCGCGGGCGACCGTGCTCAGGGTGCGCGACGCCGCGCACGCGGTGCGCGGCGCGGACGCCAAGGTCGGCGGGCAGACCGCGCTCACCGTCGACCTGACCAGCGCGAACAACCACGACAACAAGGTCATCATCCCGCTGGTGCTGGCCGCGGTGCTCATCATCCTGTGGCTGCTGCTGCGGGCCGTCGTGGCGCCGCTTGTGCTCATCGCCACGGTCGGTCTTTCGTTCGCGGCCGCGCTCGGCACGAGCGCGTTCCTGTTCACGCATGTGTTCGGGTTCCCCGCGGTGGACACGGCGTTCCCGCTGCTCGTGTTCGTCTTCTTGGTGGCCCTGGGCGTCGACTACAACATCTTCCTGATGACCAGGGTCAGGGAGGAGAGCGTGCGGCACGGGCCGCGCCGCGGTGCGCTGATCGGCCTGGCCGCGACCGGCGGCGTGATCAGCTCCGCCGGCCTCGTGGTCGCCGCCACGTTCGGCGTCCTCGGCAGCATGCCGCTGGTGTTCTTCACCGAGCTGGGGGTCGCGGTGGCGTTCGGCGTGCTGCTCGACACGTTCGTCGTCCGGTCCGTGCTGGTCACCGCGCTGAACCTCGACCTCGGCAGGTGGACGTGGTGGCCGGGACGGCTCGCCGCCCGGCGCGACGACCTCCCGGAGCCCGAGCCGCAGGCGGGCGAGAAGCCCGCCCTGGTCCGCTGACCGTGATGGGAGCGTCCGGGAGTACGGCTCGCCGCTGACCGGGAAACCGAACGGCCCGCCCCAGCCGATGTGCCTGGGGCGGGCCGTTTCGTCGTGGGGGGACGGCGCTAGAGCCGCGTGAGCGGGGCGTCGGGGTCGGTGACGCCGCCCCGCAGGACCTCGCGGAACTTGACCGCCATGTCGATCATCGAGCTTTCCGCGTAGAGGTTGCTGTTGTAGGCGATGTTCCCGAAGATCTCCCCGGACGGGTCGATGTCCAGGGTGAGCAGCGCGCCGTCGGGGATGTCGGTGCCGTCGGGCTGGTCCATCGTCCTGCTGCGCACCTCGGTGTACTCGATGTCGCCGACGACGTCCCGGTCCATCACGGTGGAGAACTGCCAGACCTGGAAGGCGCAGGCGGCCTTGTCGTCCTCGGTGAGCGGGCTCATCAGCTCGGGAGCCTCGCCCATGATCTGGACGAACGGCAGGTCGTAGGCCATGGCCTCGATGCACGTGGTCCGGGTGCGCTCCACCACGTCACGGAACGTCGTGCAGCCGTCGATCACCGTGCGCAGTGGCACGAAGTTGAAGAACGGCCCCACCGTGTCCTGGAACTCGGGCTGGTTGCGGCCGGCGGCGATCGTCGGGATCACCAGGTCGGTGGCACCGGTCAGCTTGTGCAGCAAGGTGTTGTACGCGGCGTGCAGCACCATGAACGGCGAGCAGCGCAGCCCCCTGGCGAGCGCGAGCGTCGCCGAGGTCAGCTCGGCCGGGATCGAGAACCGGTGGACGGGGCTCTTCTTCTCCAGGCCCGCCGACCGCGGATGGTCGGTGGGCACGGCGAGGATCCGCGCGTCCCGCAGCTTGTCCCGCCAGTACTCCCTGGCCACCTCCACCGCCGGGTCCGCTGCCGCCGCCGCCCGCTCCGCGACGTACTCCGCGTACGGCCGCGCCGGCGGCAGGGTCGTCTCGTAGCCGCGGCGGACGGCGTAGCAGGCGGCGATGTCGCGCATGAGGAGCTGCATCGACCAGCCGTCCGACGCCGTGTGGTGGACGATCAGCGCGAACACCGCGTCCGCGCCGTCGAACCGGCCGAGCACCGCCCGCAGGTGCGGCAGGTCGGCGACGGAGTACGAGCCCGCCTCGAGCTCGCCGAGCAGCTCTTCGGCCCGGCGGTCGCGGTCGCCGGCCGGGATGTCGCCGAGCTCGCGGACCGTCAGGTACGCCGGCGCCGGCGGGTGGATCACCTGGTGGCCCGGCCCGTCCCCGCGGGCGATCGACGCGCGGAGCGAGTCGTGCCGGGCCACGACGTCGTCCATGGCCAGCTGCAGCGTGCCGACGTCGAGCGGTCCGCGCAGCCGCCAGCCGACGACGATGTTGTAGCGCGCGCTGAACGGCCCGATGTCGCCGCCCTGGTCGAACAGGCGGAGGAAGTTCTGGGTGGGCGAGAGCGGCACCTCATCGGTCGCGTCGCTCGTCGCGGACGATGTCTGCGAAATGGTCATGATGCGTCTTCCCGGGTTTCGGTGGGCACATGGCGGGATTCAACCGCCCACCGTATCGAGCGCGTGATTAATGAGGTTCTCGCAGCTTGCCGTATTTATCGGAAAATATGGGTTCATTGGTGGTATCTCCGGCTACCCCCAAGGGGGTAGCCGCGCAATCCATAAGGTGCGGCCGCGGTCCATTGGTGTGACGCTGGCGGCATGACGGAATTGCAGCCATCCTCTTCCATTCACGGCCGGTTCGCCGAGCAGGCCGGCCGTACGCCGGACGCGATCGCCGTCTCCGCCGGCCCGGTCAGGCTGACGTACCGGGAGCTGGACGAGCGGGCGAACCAGGTCGCGCACCGGCTGCGCGGGCTCGGCGTGCGCGCGGAGACACCCGTCGCGGTGCTGATGCAGCGCTCGATCGACGTGGTGGTGGCGATCCTGGGCATCCTCAAGGCCGGCGGGTGCTACCTGCCGCTGCACAACACCTACCCGCCCGAGCGCAAGCAGTGGATCATCGACCAGTCCGGCACGCCGGTGCTGCTGGCCGACGAGCCCACGCGGGCGGCCGGCCTGCCCACCGGCCCGCGGGTGGTCGTCGTCGGCGCCGACGCCGAGCTGCGCGTGGAGCCCACCAGCGACCCTGGCGTGGCCGTCCAGCCGGGCGAGCTGGCCTACGTCATCTACACGTCGGGCTCCACCGGGCACCCGAAGGGCGTCGCGGTCGCCCACCGGGACGTGCTCGGCCTGGCCCTCGACTCGTGCTGGGACACCGGCCGGCACGAGCGGGTGCTCATGGTCGCCCCGCACGCGTTCAACGTGTCCACGTACGAGCTGTGGGTGCCGCTGCTGCACGGCGGCCAGATCGTGGTGGCGCCGCCCGGCGACCAGGACATCGAGACGCTGGGCCGGCTGATCGCCACCGAGCGGATCACCGGGGTGCACCTGACCGCCGGGCTGTTCCGGGTGGTGGCCGAGGAGGCGCCGCACTGCCTCGCCGGCGTTCGCGAGGTGCTGACCGGCGGCGACGTCATCGCTCCCGGGGCGGTCCAGCGGGTGCTCGACGCCTGTCCCGGCATCGTGGTGCGCGCGATGTACGGCGCCACGGAGGCGACCCTGTTCTCCACGAACGCGCCGATGGAGGCGCCGTACACGGCGGGCGCGACCGTCCCGGTCGGCCGGCCCATGGACGACATCACCCTCCACGTCCTCGACGACCGGCTGGCCCCGGTGCCGGCCGACGTGGTGGGCGAGCTGTACATCGCCGGGCGCGGCGTGGCGCGCGGGTACTTCGGCCGGCCCGACCTGACCGCCGAACGGTTCGTCGCGAACCCGTTCGGCGCGCCGGGCGAGCGGATGTACCGCACCGGCGACCTCGTGCGGGTCAATGACGACGGCCTGCTCGAGTTCGTCGGCCGGGCGAACGACCAGGTGAAAATCCTTGGATTTCGCGTCGAGCTGGCAGAGGTGGAGTCCGTCCTGGCCACATCCCCCGGTCTCGCCCACGTCGCCGTGGTCGCGCGGGAGAACAGGTCCGGAGAGAAACGCCTGGTCGCCTACGTCGTCGCCGAGTCGGGCGGCGCGGGACCGGGCGGCGCGGAGCTCGACACGGCGGCGCTGCGCGCCCACGCGAAGGATGCACTGCCGGAATATATGGTGCCTGCGGCATTCGTCCAGGTGGATGGCCTGCCACTGACGCCCAACGGCAAGCTGGACCGGCGGGCGCTGCCCGAGCCCGACTTCGACACCGTCTCGACCTACCGTGCCCCGCAGGACGCCAGGCAGGAAGTCCTGTGCTCCATCTTCGCCGAGGTGCTCGAGGTGCCGCGAGTGGGCATCGACGACAGCTTCTTCGACCTGGGAGGCCAGTCGCTGCTCGCGATGCGGCTGATCAGCCGCATCCGGTCGGTGCTCGACGTCGACCTGCCGATCAGCGTGCTGTTCGACGCCCCGACCGTCGCCGGCCTGGCCGGGCAACTCGACAAGGAGAAGGTATGAGAGGCAACCTGACCAACCCCTTCGACGACCCGGACGGCACGTTCGCCGTGCTCGTCAACGACGAGGGGCAGCACTCCCTGTGGCCCGGCTTCGCCGACGTGCCGGCCGGCTGGTCGGTCGTCCACGGCCCGACCGGCCGCACCTCCTGCGTGGACTACGTGAACGCCCGGTGGACCGACCTGCGGCCGCGCAGCGTCGCGGAACGGGGGAGCAGGCCATGACCGGGCCCTTCGACGGCATGCTCGTCGACCACGTGCTGTTCTACGTCACCGACGTCGCGCGCACCGCCGACTGGTTCACCGGCAGCTTCGACTTCCAGGTGTACGGCGCGACCGGCCCCGGCGGGCCGGGCCTGGCCCGGTCCGTGGGGCTCGGGGCGGACCGGATCCGGCTCGTGCTCGCCCAGCCGCCGGCCGGCGACAACCCGGGCGCCGGCTACCTCGCCAGGCACGGCGACGGCGTCGCCGACATCGCGTTATCGGTTCCGGACGCCGAAGCCGCCTTCGCTGAGGCCGTCCGGCGCGGCGCCGGCCAGGTGGCCGCCCCCGCCAGGCAGGGCGACGGCGTCGTGACGGCCACGATCACGGCGTTCGGCGACGTGACGCACACGTTCGTCCAGCGCGCCGCGGGCGCCGACCCGCGGACGCTGCCCGGCCTGCGGCCGGTGGCCGGGGAGGCGGGCCGGAGCGCGCCGCGCTGCCGGCTCGGCGAGGTCGACCACTTCGCGGTCTGCGTCGAGACCGGGCGGCTGGAGACGACCGTCGAGTACTACCGGCGGGTCCTCGACTTCGACCTGATCTTCACCGAGCACATCGAGGTCGGCGCACAGGCCATGGTGACCAAGGTCGTGCAGAGCCGGTCGGGCGCGGTGACGCTCACCCTGATCGAGCCACAGGAGTCGCCGGTCGTCAGCCACATCGACGAGTTCCTCCGCGACCACGGCGGCGCCGGAGTGCAGCACATGGCGTTCACCGCCGACGACATCATCGCCGCGGTGGACGCGGCCGGCGGCAGGGGCGTGGAGTTCCTGAGCGCGCCGGCCGCGTACTACGGCATGCTGCCCCGCCGGGTGGCGCTGACCAGGCACCCCATTGGGGAGCTGCAGCGGCTCAACATCCTGGTCGACAAGGACCACGACGGGCAGCTCTACCAGATCTTCGCCAAGTCCGTGCACCCGCGGAACACGTTCTTCCTGGAGCTCATCGAGCGGCAGGGGGCACGGTCGTTCGGCAGCGGCAACATCACGGCGCTCTACCAGGCGGTGGAGCTGCAGCGGAGCAAGGAGGAAGCCGCCTGACCCCCGGCCGCACCGTATCCGTAGGACTCCGGAAAGAGAGAAACGCACGATGACGACCGACACCACCCTCCTGCTGGTCGGCGGCACCGACGAGACCGTGCGCACGGCCAAGGAGCTCGGCCTGCGCGTGCTGCTGCTCCAGCATCCCACCAAGATCACCGCGGCCCAGGAGGCGGACGCGGAGCTCGTCCGCGTCCTCGACTACACGGACTGGACCGCCGTCGAGCCCGTCGTCGCCGAGCTGTGGCGCGCGCCGGGCTTCGCCGTGGCGACCTCCCTGACCGAGCCGGGCCTCGAGAACGCGGGCCGGATCAACGACGTCTACGGTCTCGGCGGCACCGGCTACGAGGTCACCCGGCGGTTCCGCGACAAGCTGGCGATGCGGCGGCGGCTCGCCGAGGTCGACATCGCCGCGGTACGGGCCGCGCCGCTGCGCCGCCGCGCGGACCTGGACGCCTTCGGCGCCGGCCACGGCTACCCGTTCATCGTCAAGCCGACCGACGCGACGGCGAGCATCGGCGTCTTCCAGGTCGACGGCCCCGAGGACGCCGACCGGGTGTGGGCCGCGGTCGACCGGCTGCGCGGCACCCGGACCGACCGCGTGTCCACGCTGTTCCTGCTGCAGGACTTCATGATGGAGGAGTACGTCGAGGGCACCGAGTTCAGCGTCGAGGCGCTCAGCTTCGCCGGACGGCACGTCGTCGTGGCGATCACCGAGAAGTTCGTCGCCGACGGCCACTTCGCCGAGCTCGGGCACGCCGTCCCGGCCAGGGTGGACGCCGGTACGGCCGACCAGATCTGCGCGAGCGTGGCCGCGTTCCTCGACGTGATCGGGCTGCGCGACGGCGTGACCCACACCGAGGTACGGGTCGGGCCGCGCGGTCCCGTGGTCATCGAGAGCCACAACCGGCTCGGCGGCGACGCCATCCCCGACCTGGTACGCGCCGCGTACGGCATCGACCTGACCCGGTACGCGCTCGGCTGGCCGTTCGGGCTCGTGGCCGCGCTGCCCGGCCGGCCCGAAGCGTACGCGGGGGCGAGCACCCGCTTCCTGGTGAGCGGGCCCGGCCGGGTCGAGTCGGTGGCCGGCGTCGAAGACGCGCTCGCGCACGACGACGTGCTGGTCGTCCGCCTCACCGCCAAGCCGGGCGACGCCGTGCGCGCGCCGCGGGACAACTGGGACCGGCTCGGCCTCGTCGCCGTCAGCGGCCACGACACCACCGCGGCCATCGAGCGCGGCGCCGAGGTCATCGGCGACATCATCAAGATCTGCGTGGCCGGCACCGACGGGACGACCAGGCTCGCCCACGTCGCCGAGATCGAGTCGCCCGAGCGGGAGCCCGCCACGACGGTGGTGGGAGCCCCGGCATGAGCACATCGGGTGTTCTCATCATCCATCGGAACCCGTTCGAGCCGTTCCCGTACGACCGCTGGCTGCGCGACTACGACGGCGACGTGGTCGTCCTCGCGGCGCGCGACAAGATCGAGTTGTTCGGCGAGGAGGTCCCGGCCGGCAACCTCGGCTACGCGCGTCTCGAGGTCCTCGACGACTTCAAGGACGAGGAGCTGGTGTACGCCCGGGCGTTCGAGCTGGCCACCGAGTACCGGGTGCGGCACGTCGTCGCGCACTTCGAGGGCGACGTGATCATGGCGGCCAGGCTGCGCGAGCGGCTCGGCCTGCCCGGACCCTGGACCGACGACGTGGCGCCCTACCGCGACAAGGCGCTGATGAAGGCGCTCGTCCAGGAAGCCGGCGTCGAGGTCGCGCCGCACACCGTGCCGTGCACCGCGGCCGACGCGCGGGCGTTCGCGGAGCGGCACGGGTTCCCGCTGGTGCTCAAGAACCGGTCGGGCTACACCTCGATCGGGCTGCGCATCCTGCGCGACCGCGCGGAGCTGGAGCGCCATCTCGCCGCCGAATACGGCGCCGGGCCGCGCGACGACCTGCTGCTCGAGGCGTACGTCGAGAACAAGATGTGCCACGTCGACGGCCTCGTGGTGGGCGGCAGGGTCGTGGTGGCCTGGCCGTCGCAGTACCAGTACGCGCTGGCCAGCTTCGGCTCCGACCCCGGCGCGAGGATCGACCTGACGCTCGATCCCGACGATCCGCTCACCGGCCGCCTGCTCGAGCTGACCGACCGGATCGTCGCGGCACTGGGCCGGCCCGGCGGGCGGCTGCGCGACCACGCCATCCACGCCGAGATCTTCCACACCCCGGACGACCGCCTCGTGCTGTGCGAGATCGCCTGCCGGGTGGGCGGCGCGAAGATCCGCGAGGTGTTCCAGGTCCTCTTCGGCACCAACCTCGGCGAGCTCGACACCCGCGCCCAGCTCGGGCTGCCGCTGCCGGGTCTCGAGCCGGTCCTGCGCGGCGGGCGGCGGCCACGCCCGGCGCGGATGTCGGGGCAGGCGCTGATGATGAAGCGGCCAGGGGTGATCCGCTCGGTGCCGGACGTCCCCGATGAGGACTGGGTGGAACGCTTCTGGCTGTACGCCAGGCCCGGACAGGTGGTGCCGCCGGCCTCCGGGTCGTCCGACTTCCTCCTCGCCGCGGTCGCTTCCGGCCCAGACCGGGCCGAGTGCGAGCGGCGGTTGCGCCTGCTCGGCGCCCGGTTCGAGGCGCAGACCACGATCGAGGCGGCGCGGACGCCGGCACCCGTGGGGGCGCGGTGAAAGCGCCGTCGACACACCTCAGGTACATGGTCGGCATGGTGGTCGACGCCACCGGCAGCGGCATGTACCTCCCGCTCTCCCTGCTGTACTTCCACCACATGACGGGCCGCCCGCTCGCCCAGGTCGGCGTCATCATGAGCAGCGCGGCGCTGCTGAGCCTGGTCGGCAACCCGATCGCCGGGGTGCTCGTCGACCGGTTCGGCGCGCGCGCCGTCGTGGTCGGCGCCTATCTGGTGCGGGCGGCCGGGTTCGCCGCCTACCCGCTGGTGCACTCGCCGGTGCCGATGTTCCTCGCGATCGCGCTGGTCGCGCTGGGGGATGGGTCGTTCCCGCCGTCCATCCAGTCGTTCGTCGCGGAGATCGCCCAGGGTGCCGGCAGGGACAAGCTGCTCGCCGCGCAGCGCAGCCTGCGCAACGCAGGGCTCGGCGCGGGCGGTCTCATCGCCGGCGCCGCGCTCGGGCTCGGCAGCGACGCGGCGTTCCAGGTGATCGTGCTCTTCAGCGGTGCGGCCTACCTGGCCGCGGCCGGGATCATGCGGACGATCGGCACCGGCCGGCGGCCGGGCCGGGGCGCCGCCGGGACCGCCCGGGTGCGGCGCGGCTACCGCCTCGTGCTGCGCAACGGCCCGTTCCGCACGCTCACCCTGCTGAACGTGCCGACCGCGTTCGGCTACATGGTGCTGTCGGTGAGCCTGCCGGTCTACATCACCCAGGAGCTGGGGGCGGCGAAGTCCCTCGTCGGCGTGCTGTACGCCGTCAACACCGTGGGGATCGCGCTGCTGCAGATTCCGGTCACCCGGGTGCTGGTCAGGTACCGGCGTACGAGGACGGCGGCGTTGGGCATCGCGGTGTTCTCGCTGTCGTTCGTGTCGTTCGCCGTGCTGGGCGTGCTGTCCACCGGCTCCGTGCTGCTGGTCGGCGTCTTCGCGGCGACGGGACTGTTCACCCTCGGCGAGCTGATGCACGGCGCGACCGCGTCCGCGCTGGTGGCCAGCGCGGCGCCGGAGGCCACCCGCGGCCGGCACCTCGCCGTCTACCAGCTGTCCTGGGCGCTGCCCACCGCGCTGGCGCCGGCCGTGCTGACGTCGCTGTTCACCCTGTCGCCCGCGGGCATGTGGCTGGTGCTCGCGGCGGGGGTGGCCGGATCGGCGGTCACCCTGCTCAGGCTGGAGTCGCGGCTGCCCGCCCAGGCGGTGCGGCCGCGACCCCAGCCGGTCGTGACGGCGGCGGCCACCAAGGTCGCCGCGGTCACGTCATCGCGAGCTCCTTCTCCCGCCGCAGCTCCTCCTCGGTCGTGACGTGACCCCGCCGCACCGCGTACCGCAGCAGCGGCGGGGCCATCAGCGACGTGACGATGGCGACGAGGATGATGATGGTGTACGTCGCGGTGGACAGGACGCCGAGGCGCAGCCCGACCATCGCGATGATCACCTCGATGACGCCGCGCGTGTTCATGCCGGCGCCCAGCGCCAGCGCGTCCCAGTGGCCGAGCCGCGTGGTCCGCGCGCCGATGTACACCCCGGCGAACTTGCCGAGGATCGCGATCGCCAGGATCGCGAGGGCGGCGCCGAGCACGACCGGGCGGCCGAGCGCGGTCAGGTCCATGCGCAGCCCGGCGGTGGCGAAGAAGATCGGGGCGAGCACGCACAGCACGAAGGTGCGCAGCGGCGCCAGCCGGGTCCGGTCCACCCACTTGGAGGCGCCGATGACGATGCCGCCGTAGAAGGCGCCGAGCACCGCCTCCATGCCGAGCGCCTGGGTGCCGGCGGCGGCGAGCAGCACCATGAGCGTGACCGAGGCGACGACCACGCCTGGCTCCCGCGACTTGGCCGACAGCCGCAGCGCCGTCCCGACGATGGGCCGGGCGAGGGTGGCGGCGAAGAAGATCACGCCGGCCAGGTAGGCGACGGACAGCCCCACGTTGCCTGCCCGTACGCCGGTGGTGGCCATCGCCGACACCACCGACAGCAGCAGCCAGCCGACGACGTCGTCGACGGCGGCCGCGCTGATGATCAACTGCCCGATGTCGCGGTGCAGCAGGCGCATGTCGAGCAGCGTCTTGGCGATGACGGGGATCGCGCTGACGCACATCGCCACGCCGACGAACCAGGCGAAGACCGGGCGCGGCGAGCCCGGCGCGAGCAGGGTCGCCGGCAGGACGAACCCGGCGGCCACCCCGAGCCCGAGCGGCACCAGCAATCCGCCCGCGCTCACCCAGGCGGCGGTGGCCCCCCTGCGGCGCACCAGGCCGAGGTCGAGGTTCATCCCGGTGATGCCGACCAGGAGCATGACGCCGATCTGCCCGACCGCGTCCAGCAGGTGCATCTGGCCCGGGTCGTGCGGGAACAGCCAGTTCGAGAACGCAGGCGCCGCGTGCGCGAGCAGCGACGGCCCCATGAGCACGCCCGCGCTCAGCTCGCCGACCACGGCGGGTATGCCGAACCGCTGGACCAGCCGCCCCAAAGCAAGCGCTAGCCCGAGCAGCATGCCGATCTGGAGCAGGAAGACCAGGATCTGGTGACTGGCGATCGGGGCGACCGGCCCCGCGGATAACATCATGTGCGCGTCGCTTTCTGTTCTTTGGAATGGCGGAATTGGACATGGCAAGGCCCTAGGTCCCCGGGGGTATTCAGGGCCTAGGGCCTGGACCGACTCGCTCGCCCGTCAGCTCGCGATACGGGATTCCGGTTGGGTTTCCGGCTTGTCGAATATGTCGTTGATGGCGGTGAGCCCGGACAGCATGGTGGCAAAGTCGATCTTGCGCGGCTTGAGCTTGCGCGGGTCGATCGTCTGCTGCGCCTTCTCCCAGTACTCCTCCTTGTGCCGGGTGCGGTCGTAGAAGAAACGCACGAACTCCAGCAGCGAGTTGAGGAAGGCCCGGTAGTCGCGCTCGTAGCGGGCGAGCTCGCGCTCCTCGGCCGACGGATCGCGCAGCAGCGCGTCGACGTTGTCGGCGAGGCCGTGCGCGCCGCGCATCGCCAGCGTGACGCCGGTGGACAGCAGCGGGTCGATGAACGCGGCCGCGTCCCCGACCAGCGCCCAGCCAGGGCCGTAGAAGCGGCGGCAGGTGTACGACCAGTCCTTGATGGTGCGGAAGCCGCTGACCCGGAACGCGCCAGTGGTCAGCGACCTGACCTCCTCGGCCTGCGCCAGCTGGCTGGTGTGGAGCTCCTCGAGGCTCAGGCCCGACTTCTTGTACTCGTCGATCGGGGTGACGTAGCCGACGCTCACCGTGCCGTCCGACAGCGGGATGAACCAGAACCAGCCGTCGGGGCGGTTTTCTGTGACGATGTCGCCGGCCCGGGTTCCGCCGTACCGCTTGCATCCCTGGAAATACGTCCAGACCGCGATGTTCCGCAGGTCGTCGTGCCATTCGACGAGGTCGAATTGGCGGGCCAGAATGTGCGACTGGCCGGACGCGTCGACCACCAGCCGGCAGGTCGCGGTACGCGGCTCCTGGGCGCCCTTCTGCGTGTAGGAGACGCCCACGACGCGGTCACCGTCGAAGAGCGGCTCCTTGACCGTCGCCTCCTCGATGACCGAGGCGCCGAGCTCGCGCGCCCGGGTGAGCAGCACGGCGTCGAAGTCGGCGCGCCTGACCTGATAGGAGTATTCGTAGTTGGAGGATTCGGTGAACCTGAAGTCCCAGGTGCCCTGGCTCTTCCCCCACAGCAGCGTGCCGCCGTACTTCTTGGTGAAGCCCATCTGGTCGAGCCGCTCCCGGAGCCCGAGCTCTTCCAACGCCGGAAGGCAACCCGTGATCAGCGATTCTCCGATGTGGTAGCGGGGGAACTTCTCGCGTTCCAGCACTAATACCCGGTGACCGCGCTGGGCGAGCAGCCCGGCCGTGGCCGATCCGCCCGGCCCGCCGCCGATCACTACCACGTCGAAATCGTCATTGGATTTAGCCACTGTAATCCTCCCATTCTGGCCTGCAGCGTCACATCCGGCCCGGTCACGGTGCATCTTCCGAATTGCCGATCGCGTCGTCGGCCGTACCGGTAAGCGGCCGGTAAGGCCCGGTAAGGCCCGGTAAATCGCAACGGCGAAGATGCCGCCGCACCGGGCGCCGGGCAGGCTGCAAGGCGAGGCTCGGACCGCCGATCCGACCGACATGGGAAGGGATGAGGACCGTGACCGCTGGGAACCCGCCAATGGCCGGGCGGCGTGAGTGGTTTGGGCTGGCGGTGCTGGCCTTGCCGACATTTTTGGTGTCCATCGACCTGTTCTCGCTGCTGCTCGCCCTGCCGAACCTGAGCAGGAGCCTGGACGCGAGCAGCGTCCAACAGCTATGGATCATGGACATCTACGGGTTCATGCTCGCCGGGTTCCTCGTCACGATGGGCACCCTGGGCGACCGGATCGGGCGCCGCAAGCTGCTGCTGATCGGCGGTGCGGCGTTCGGCGCCGCCTCGCTGCTGACCGCCTACTCCACCAGCCCCGAGATGCTGATCGCGGCCAGGGCGCTGCTGGGGATCTCCGGCGCGACGCTGTCGCCGTCCACGCTGGCGCTGATCATGAACATGTTCCACAACGAGAAGCAGCGCGCCACGGCCCTCGGCGTCTGGGGCGGGACCTTCACGCTCGGCGCCATCGTCGGCCCGGTCATCGGCGGCCTCCTGCTCGAGCGGTTCTGGTGGGGCTCGGTCTTCCTGCTCGCCGCGCCGGTGATGGTGCTGCTGCTCATCCTGGGCCCGATCGTGCTGCCCGAGTACAAGGCGCCGCAGGCCGGCCGGCTCGACCCGATCAGCGTCGCGCTGTCCCTCGCCACGATGCTGCCGATCATCTACGGCATCAAGCAGCTCGCCAGGGACGGCTGGCGCCCGCTGCCGATCGTCGCCGTCATCGTCGGCGTGGCCGCCGCCATCGCGTTCGGGCGGCGGCAGAACCGGCTGGCCGACCCGCTGCTCGACCTGCGGCTGTTCCGCAACCGTTCGTTCAGCACCGCCCTCGGCAGCCAGCTCAGCTACAGCGTCGTCGGCGGCGGGATGATGCTGCTGATGATGCTGTACTTCCAGGTCGTCGGGGAGATGTCGACGCTGAAGGCCAGCTTCGCGATGGTTCCCGGGATGGCCGGCGCGACCATCGGCTTCATGGTGACACCGCGGCTCGCCGCCCGCGTCCGCCCGGCGTACGTGATCTCGGGTGGCGTCGCCGGCGTCGCGGCCATCCTCGCTGTCTTCACCCAGATCGGCGCGACGTCGGGCATCCCCACCCTGATCGTGGGCTTCGCCATCCTGTCCTTCTGCGGTTCAGCGCTGGTCGCCCTCGGCACCAACCTCGTCATCGGGTCGGCCCCGCCGGAGAAGGCCGGGTCGGCCGGGTCCATGGCCCAGATGGCCAACGAGTTCGGCGGCACGCTGGGCATCGCGATCCTTGGCACGGTCGGCACCGCGGTCTACCGGCACCAGATCGCCGACGCCATCCCGGCGGGCGTCCCCGGCGGCGCTGCCGGCGCCGCCCGCGACAGCATCACCGGCGCCGCGACGGCCGCCGCCCACCTGCCCGCGAGCGTCGCCAGGGCGCTGCTGGCCCCGGCCCACGAGGCCTTCGCCACCGGCATCCACACCGTCGCCGCGATCGGCGCGGTCCTGCTGGCCGGCATCGCGGTCCTCATCGTGGCGATGCTCAAGCACGTGCCGCCACTCGGCAAGAGCCAGGCCCCCGCCGAGCCGGTCGAGGAGACCGCCGCGGCGGAACCGGCCACCGAGCCGACCGCCGGGCAGCCCGCCGACCAGACCGCCGAGCAGGCGGCCCCGCCGGTCGCCGAGCCGGTCGCCGCCGAGGCCACGGACTGAACTGGAAGGGACCGCACCATGAGCAAGGTCATCATCGATGCCTGGGTCTCCGACCTGACCTTCCCCGGTTACATGGACCGGTGGCACAAGCTGGCCGCCGAGTTCGAGGAGGCGCACCCCGAGTACGAGGTCAAGATCAAGGGGATCGACTTCTTCGGTGGCCCGCAGGAGATCTTCCAGGCCATCTCCGAAGGCCGCGGCCCGGCCATCGCCGAGTACTACTCGTACATGACCCAGGCCGCGCGGGACACCCGCAACCCCGACGGGAGCCCGCGGTACGTGCCCGTCGAGAGGGCGATCGGCGGCCGTGACGAGATCCTCGGCGAGCCGGTCGTCATCGGCGACATCCTGCCGGGCGTCAAGGAGTGCTACACCTGCGACGGGTACCTCACCTCGTTGCCGTCGATCGCCACCCAGGTCGTGTTCTGCGCCAACACGACGCTGCTCGACGCGGCGGGCGTGACCGAGCTGCCGCGCACCTGGGACGGGGTCGAGGCGGCGTGCGCGGCGGTGGTCGGCCGACCCGGCGGGCCCTCGCACGGCATCACCTGGGCCAACCACGGCTACTTCTTCCAGGAAGCGATCGCCGTACAGGGCGGCCTGCTGACCAACAACGACAACGGCCGCACCGGCCGGGCCACGACCATCGACCTCACCACGGACGAGCTGATGGCCTGGGTCACCTGGTGGCGGCGGCTGCACCGCGCCGGTCACTACCTCTACACCGGGAAGATCCCCGACTGGGAGGGCAACTTCCGGGTCTTCGCCGAACAGCAGGTGGCGATGCGGATCACCTCGTCCAACGACATCAACTACATGGTCGAGGCGGCCAAGAGCGGCGGGTTCGACCTCGACGTCGCCCGGTTCCCCTACAACGGCGATACGCACTACGTCGGCAACGCGCTCACCGGCACCTCGCTGTGGCTGGCGGACGGCCTCGACGAGGCCACGCGGGACGGCGCGCTGGCCTTCCTGCAGTTCACCCACAACCCGAGCAACGCCGCCGAGCGGCACCGTGCGAACAGCTTCGTGCCGATCACCCAGGCGTCGTTCGACCTGCTCGAGGCGGAGGGCTGGTTCGACCGCTACCCGTACCACCGGGTGGCCAGTGACCAGCTCGCCACCTACCCGGGGCGGGCCGGCGCCGACGCGCCGGCGGCGCCGCCGGTGCTGGCCGCGCTGTTCGGCGACTTCGCCGGCGCGCAGGACGTCATGACGCGGGCCATGGCCGACGTGCTGAACCACGGCGCCGACCCGCTCGCCAGGTTCGCCGAGGCCACCATCGAGGCGCAGCGGCTGCTCGACGACTACAACACGGAAAGCCTCACGACCGGCGCGCGCAGCCCGAGCAGCCTGCGGGTGGAGTACTTCCGGGACGCCGAGGCCTACTCGGGCGCCGACCTGGAGAACGTCGTCCAGCTCGACCGCTGACACCGGCCCGCCGTCCCGCACCCGTCACCGAAGGAACAGAAGATGAGCCTTTCCACAGCGCAGCACGCCGTCACCGAGCTGATCGACTCGTTCGCCGGCGCCCCGCCCGAGCGCCTCGACAGCGACTTCCGCCGGCTGGTCGACGCGGTGTGGCGCGACGGCGCGGCCACCGACCAGGCGGCGGTCGCGGCGCCGGTGCTGGCGGCGGCGCTGGCCGGCCGCCGCGCAGAGCCGCTGGACGAGGCCCACCTGGGCCGCCTCGCCGTGCTGCTCGGGCTGCTGGCGGAGACCGAGGACCCGGCGGCCGACGGGCCGATCGCCGCGGCGGTCGGCGAGTGCCTCGACGAGTACCTGGACCTGTGGCGGCGCAGCGCCGCCGGGCGGCCGCTGTCGCTGGCCATCCAGTACCTCGTCGCGCACCTGCCGGCGCACCGGGAGAAGATCCTCGCCGTCGCCGGCGGGCTCGGCCTCGACGAGGACGACCTGTCCAGGCTCGACCGCGCGCTGCAGACGCTCGACCCCGACCACCCGGTGCTCGGCAGGGTGTTCCCTTCACCGTCGGTGTGGGAGCTTGACGACTCCGAGCGCCAGTTCGACCAGGGCTGGATCAGCGCGCTCACCCCCGCGCAGGTCGAGGAGAACTGGCGCAAGGACACCCGCATGGTGCTCGGCCACGCCGGCGCCAAGGCGTACTGGGCGGTGCGCAACGGCGCGCCACAGCCGTGGGTCAGCGACTCGATCCCGCCCCGCGACTCGCGGGCGGCCGGCTCGGCCGGGGACGGCTTCGCCCGCCACGCCGGCGCGTTCCGGTGCCCGGGCTGCGGCGGCCGGCTGGAGTTCGGGGGGAGCAGCGCGGGGTGCGCCGGCTGCGGGCTGACCTACCCGATCTCGAGCGGCATCCTCAACCTCACCGCGGGCGTGCGCGGCGACGCGGCGCGCGACGAGGCGGGTCTTGTCGCCGACTTCCAGTTCAAGCTGGCCGAGATGCCGAGCATGGGCTTCTTCTACGAGGCCTACGCCCGACCCAACTTCCTGCGCATCTCGGGCGCGAACTGGGGCGGCGCGGTGACGCCGGCCGACGAGGACGCCTACATCGCCGAGCACGTACGGCCGGTGGACGGGCCGGTGCTCGACCTCGCCGCCGGCGCCGGCCGGTGGACCGAGGTGCTGGCCGATGCCGTCGGCGCGGACCGCGTCATCGCGCTCGACCTCAACCCGCCGATGCTGTCCGTGCTGCGGGCGCGGCTGCCGGAGATCCCGGCGGTGCTGGTCAGCGCGCGGACGCTGCCGTTCGCCGACGCGAGCCTCGGCGCGGTGCTGTGCTGGAACGCGCTGCAGGCTTTCCCCGACGACGCGGGCGCCGCCATCGCCGAGGTGGGCCGGTGCCTACGGCCCGGCGGGACGTTCACGCTCCTGACGTTCCGGCGGTCCGATGACCCGATCTACCGCTATTTCGTGATGAGTCATCACTTCCCGCAGAACTCCGACGGGCTGCGGCTGCTCGACCTCGACGAGCTCAAGGGATGGCTGGCCGACGCCGGCCTGACCATCCGCCACGAGTGGGGCCCTGGCACGTTCGTCTTCATCACCGCCGAGCGCCCCGCCGAGCGTCCCGCCGAGCGTCCCGCCGAGCGTCCGGGGGACGCGCCATGACGATGGTGGGCCGGCCGGACACCGGCGTCGCGTTTCCCGGAGACCCGGCGTACGAGGCCGCCACGGCGGTCTTCAACCTGTCGGCGCCGGCGCGGCCGGCGGCCGCGGTGACCGCGCGCACGGTCGGCGAGGTCAGCGCGGCGGTGCGGTACGCGGCCGCCGAGGGACGCCAGGTACGCGTGCAGACCACGGGGCACGCCTCGGCCGCCGTCCGGCCGTTGGACGGCGCCGTCCTCATCCGCACCGAGCTGGCCGGCCGGGTCGAGATCGACCCGATCCGCCGCGTGGCGCGCGTCCCGGCCGGGACGCGGTGGGCGGCGGTCGTCGAGGCCGCGGCGGCGCACGGTCTCGCCGCGCCGCACGGCTCGTCGCCGAACGTCGGCGCCGTCGGCTACCTGCTGCGCGGCGGGCTGAGCTTCTACGGCCGGAAGGTCGGGCTCGCCGCGAACAGCGTCCGGGCGGTCGAGCTGGTCACCGCGGACGGCGAGCCGCGGCGAGCGGACGAGGGTTCCGACCCCGAGCTGCTGTGGGCGCTGCGCGGCGGGGGCGGCGGCTTCGGCGTCGTCACCGCGATCGAGCTCGAGCTGTTCCCGATCGCCAAGGTCGTCACGGGCGCGGCGTACTGGCCGGCGACGCACGCCGAACGGTTGCTGCGGGCCTGGCTGCGGTGGTCGGCGGACGCCCCCTGGGAGGCGACCACGACGCTGGTGGTCATGAACCTCCCACCGCTGCCCGACGTGCCGCCCGTGCTGGCCGGCCGGACGATGGTCTCGGTGAGCGGCGCGGTGCTCAGCGAGACCGACGCCGGCACGGCCGGCGCGGAGCGGCACGCGGCCGACCTGCTGGCGCCGCTGCGCGCGGTGGCCGAGCCGGTGCTCGACACCTGGCATCCGACCACGCCGTCCGCGGTCCTCGAGGCGCACATGGACCCGACCGACCCGGTTCCGTTCGTCGGCGACCACATGCTGCTCGACGACCTCGGGGACGCGGGCGCGGCGGCGTTCCTCGAGGTCGTGGGGGAGGGGTCAGGGTCGCCGTTCGTGCTGGCCGGGCTGCGCCAGCTCGGCGGCGCGTTCGCCAGGCCCGACCCGGCCGGCGGCGTCCTCGACCACCTCGACGCACGGTTCTCCTACGCGGGGTCCGGCGTGCCGATGGAGCCGGTCACCGTCGCGGCGCTGCGCGGCCACATCGCGAAGGTGCGCGCGGCGCTCGCCCCGTGGGACACCGGCCGGACCGCGCCGTCCTTCGTCGAGGACTTCGGGCAGCCGCAGCGGCACCTGAGCCCGGCGGACGTCGAGGCGGTGGACCGGGTGCGGGTCAGGGTCGACCCCGCCGGACTCTTCCGCGGCGACATCGCGCCGAACGCGACGGCACTTCCCTAGAAAGGCACGACAACCCCGGATAAGCGCACGACAATCCAAAACAAGGGCGCAGCGTCGCGGACGACACCGCGACGCCGCGTCAGGTAGCGCAATACGTCAGGCGTCACCGCGCCTGGCGTATTGCGCTTTGCGTTTTTGTCTTATGTTGCGCTTTCTGGGCCGCGTGCTTCTCCTTTCGGATCACCAGCGCATCCTTAGAGAACCACCCAATGCATCGAAAGGATAATCTGCGATTAACTTTTTGGGTGTGGGGGTCCTGATGGAGATTGTCCAGCGCAAGAATTCGGCCGGCATCGGTGCGGGCGCGCAGATCGCGCCCGAGTCGAGGCGCGCCCGATGCCTGCCCGACCTGCTCCGAGAACAGGCCAGGGCCCGGCCGGGCGGCACGGCCGTGGTCCACGGGGATGAGCGCCTCACCTTCGGCGAGCTCGCCGCCGCGGCCGCGCGGCTGGCCGCGCACCTGCGTGATCTCGGCGTGGGGCCGGACGACCGCGTCGGGTTGTTCGTCGAACCGTCGATCGAGCTGATCGTCGGAGTCTGGGGGATCCTGTGCGCCGGCGGCGCGTACGTGCCGCTCTCGCCGGACTATCCGGACGAGCGGCTGCGCTACATGATCGAGGACAGCGCCGCCGAGATCATCCTCACGCAGGAGGGGCTCCGCCCCGCGCTGGCCGCGCTGGCGCCGCACGGGACGCGCATCGTCACCACGCGCGACGCGGCGGAGTCCGGCCGCTCCCGGCCGTCCGCCGTGCCCGCCGGTCCGTTGCCAGGCGGCCTCGCGTACGTGATCTACACATCGGGCAGCACAGGGCGACCGAAGGGCGTGATGATCGAACACCGCGCCATCGTCAACCAGCTCGAGTGGCTGCGCGACTCGTACGGCATCGGGCCGCGCCGCACCATCCTGCAGAAGACGCCGATCAGCTTCGACGCGGCGCAGTGGGAGATCCTGGCGACCGGCTGCGGCGGCACGGTCGTCATGGGCGGCCCCGGCGCGCACCGCGATCCGCAACGCCTGATCGACATCATCATCCGGCACCGCGTGACCACGCTGCAGTGCGTACCCACCCTGCTGGGCGCCCTGCTCGATCTCGACGAACTGCGGGAGTGCACGTCGCTGCGGCAGATCTTCAGCGGTGGGGAAGCGCTGTCCAGAATCCTCGCGTCGCGCTGCCTGGACACGCTGCCCGACTGCGATCTCGTCAACCTGTACGGGCCGACCGAATGCACCATCAACTCCTCGGCACTGACGGTCGACCGCGCCGCCGTCCGCACCGGGCCGAACACCATCTCGATCGGCCGCCCCGTCCGCGGTACGCGGTACTACATCCTTGACGCCGACCGGCGCCCCGTCGCGCCCGGGGAGGTCGGCGAGCTGCACATCGGCGGCGTCCAACTGGCCCGCGGCTATCTCGGCCGGCCCGACCTGACCGCCGACCGATTCGTCGCCGACCCGTTCGCCGCCGGCCCGGTGCCGGGCGCCGGCGGTGGGGGCGCCCGCCTGTTCAGGACCGGTGACCTGGCGCAGTGGAACGACGATGGCACGGTCCAGTTCGTCGGGCGCACCGACAACCAGGTGAAGCTGCACGGCTTCCGGATCGAGCTCGACGAGATCAGGCTGGCGATCGAGAACCACGAGTGGGTCAAGAACGCGGCCGTCATCGTGAAGGACGACCCGCGCACCGGCTTCCAGCACCTGCTCGGCTTCATCGAGCTGAACCCGAAGGAAGCCGCGCTCATGGACCAGGGCGAGCACGGCGCCCACCACCTGTCGAAGGAGGGCCGGCTGCAGACCCGGATGCAGCTGTCCGACCCCGGGGTGCGCGACGCCGGCGAGCTCGCCGGGCGGCCCGTGGTCGACCTGCCCGGGCGGGAGCCCACCGCCGAGCAGCGGCGCCTGGTGTTCGCCCGCAAGACCTACCGGTTCTACGAGGGCGGCGAGGTCACCAAAGAGGACGTCCTGCGGCTCCTCGACCGGCGGGTCGACCCTCGCGGCGGCCGGCGCGGCGGCCGCGCGGCGCCGCCGCGGGGCATCGACGCCGTCGGGCTCGCCGAGCTCGGCGCGATCATGCGGTACTTCGGGCAGTTCCGGGCGGGCGACCGGCTGCTGCCGAAGTACGGCTACGCCTCGCCCGGATCGCTGTACGCGACGCAGCTGTACCTGGAGCTGGCCGGGGTGGCCGGGCTGGCGCCCGGCCTTTACTACTACCACCCGGTGCGGCACCGGCTGGTCCTGATCGGCCCGCTGCCCGATGCCGTCCCGCCTCGCCTGCGGATTCACTTCATCGGAAAGAAGCGGGCGATCCGGCCGGTCTACAAGAAGAACATCCAGGAGGTCCTCGAGATCGAGACCGGCCACATCGTGGGCCTGTTCGAGGAGCTGCTCCCTGGCTACGGCCTCGACATCCGGCCCGCCGGCCACACGCCGGCGGTGAAGGACGCGCTGGACTGCGCGGACGAGGACTACTACCTCGGTACGTTCGCCGTCGAGCCGTACGCGGGGCCGCGGCGCGACGAGCCGGTCGAGATCTACGTGCAGGCCCACCCCGGCAAGGTGGCCGGGCTGCCCGCCGGGCAGTACCGGTACCGCGCGGGCGAGCTGGTGAGGATCTCCGACGAGCTCGTCATGAAGCGGCACGTCATCGCCATCAACCAGCAGGTCTACGAGCGGGCCAGCCTCGGCATCACCGTGGTGGCCAGGGCCGGCAGGGACTGGCTGCGCTACATCGATCTCGGCCGCGTGCTCCAGCACCTGCAGATGAACGACGTCAACCTGGGGTTCATGTCGGCGGGGTACAGCTCCAAGACCGGCCACGACCTGCCGGCCGCGACCAGGATGGCCGACATCCTGCGCTCCCGCGGCGTGGCGCCCGGCCCCTCGTACTTCTTCGTCGGCGGCCGGATCAGCGACGAACAGATCCGCAGCGACGGCATGCACGAGGACGTCGTCCACATGAAGGGGCCGACCGAGCTGATCAGGGACGACCTGGCCGGCTTCCTGCCCCGCTACATGATGCCGAACAGGATCGTCGTCGTGGACGCGCTGCCGCTCACCGCCAACGGGAAGGTCGACCGCAAGGCGCTGGCCGCGTCCGACCAGGCGAACGTGGAGTTCGGGGACCGGCCGTTCGTCGCCCCGCGGACGCCGGTCGAGCGGACCATCCACGACATCTGGCGGCGGGAGCTGGGCCGCGACGCGGTCTCGGTGGAAGACGACTTCTTCGCCTCGGGCGGGAACTCGCTGATCGCGGTGCGGCTGGTCAACCGGATCAACCGCGAGCTGCGCTGCGACCTGCCGCTGCAGGTGTTATTCGACTGCCCGACGATCGAGGAGCTGGCCGCCAAGGTCGACGGCGGCACCGCGGCGCCGTCCCCGTCCTCCCGCATGGTGCGGCTGCGCGGCGACGGCGCGGCCCGGCCGCCCGTCTACTGCTGGCCCGGCCTCGGCGGCTACGCCATGAACCTGCGGCAGCTGGCCGGCGAGCTCGCCATCGACCGGCCGGTGTACGGGGTGCAGGCGTACGGCCTGAACGCCGGCGAGTCCCCCTACCCGACGATCGAGGAGATGGCGGCGGCCGACGTCGAGCTGATCAGGCGGCGGCAGCCGGTCGGGCCGTACACCTTGTGGGGCTACTCGTTCGGCGCGCGGGTCGCGTTCGAGGCGGCCCACCAGCTCGAGCGCGCCGGGGAGCGGGTGGACCACCTGTTCCTGATCGCGCCAGGGTCACCGAAGGTGCGGTCCGCGGCCAGGAAGGCCGGCACCGGCCGCGACCCCGTCTACCACGACAAGACGTACGTCAGCATCCTCTTCTCGGTGTTCGCGGGCAGCGTCACCGATCCCGCGCTGGCCGAGTGCCTCGAGGCGGCCGAGGACGAGGACGGGTTCGTCGCGTTCGTCTGCGGCAGGCACCGGGACCTGGACCCTGACCTCGTCCGGCGCATCGTCCGCGTCGTCCAGCGGACGTACCAGTTCGCCTACACCGCGGCGGAGCTGGCCGAGCGGCAGATCCGCGCGCCCATCACCATCTTCAAGGCCCGTGGCGACGACGAGTCGTTCATCGAGCAGGCGGGCCGGGCGGCGACCGTCGTCGCGCTCGACGCCGACCATTACGGCGTCCTCAAGGAATCCGGCGTGGGCCGCCTCGTGGACGCGATCCACGAACGGCTCCGCGAGGGGGACGGCGAGGCGAGCCGTGCCGCCTGAGCGGGGTGCCCGAAGCAGACAAGCACAAAGAAAGGAGAAACGGCCATGCCACATGTCGCGATCAAGCATTTCCCCGCGTCGCTCAGCGATGCCGGGCGGCGCGCCCTCGTCGACGCGGTGACCAGCGCGGTGACCAGCGCCTTCGGCTGCGACGAGGGGGTGGTCTCCATCGCGCTCGAGCCGGTCGACCCCGAGGACTGGAACGAGCGCGTCTACGTCCCGGAGATCCTCGGCCGGCAGAGCCTGCTGTGCAAGGCGCCGGACTACTGACCCGCGGGCCACGGGACCGCGACCGAGAAGGATGTGAGTGAGCCGTGAAACCGCGTGGCTCACGTGGCGCGGGTGGCGCGCGACGGGACCGGGGACGGGGACGGCGGACGCGACGGGCCTGGAGTCTGTACCGTGCCGCCGTCGCCGACCTGGAGATGATCATGGAGCGCGACCCGTCGATGCGGTCGCGCACGGAGGCGCTCCTGCATCCGGGCCTCGTCGCCATCTGGGGATACCGGGTGGCGCATCCCCTGCATCGGCGCGGCCTGCGCCGCACCGCCCGGCTGCTGTCGGTCGTCACCCGGCTCGCGTCTGGCGGCATCGAGATCCACCCGGGGGCCAGAATCGGGCGCGGCTTCTTCATCGACCACGGTGCCGGCGTGGTCATCGGCGAGACCGCGGTCATCGGCGACGGCGTCACGATCTTCCACCAGGTGACGTTGGGATCCGTCGGCTGGTGGCACGACCGGCGGCGGCCCGACGGCGCGCGCCGGCACCCGGAGGTGGGCGACCGCGTCGTGATCGGCGCGGGCGCCATGCTGCTCGGCCCGATCACGGTCGGGCCGGACACCGTCATCGGCGCGCAGGCCCTCGTCATCGACGACGTGCCCGGCCGATCGCGGGTGCTTGCCCCGGTGGCCAGGGCACAGCGCCGCCCGGCGCGCCCCACGACCGGCCGGGCCGGACCCGCCCTCGCCTCCGCCGCCGCGCCGGGCATCGCCGTGCGCGGCCGCGACGACGCGCGGGTCGGCTCGGTCCCGTTTCCCGCCTGGTGACCCCATCCTGGCCGGCCCCTGCCCGGGACGTCCCCGGCAGGCGCCCATGACCTCTTCCGCAACGCCTTTTGGAGCAATGGAACGGAGAACACCATGTTGACCCTGACCCGGCGGCCGCTCGCCGAATCGCTGGAGGACCTCGTCGGGAAGACCCCGACGGTCAGGCTGGATCTCGGCGTCGCGGACGCCGGCACCGCCGTGTACGCCAAGCTCGAGATGGCCAACCCGCTGTCGAGCGTGAAGGACAGGATCGGCCTTTACATGATCGATGCCGCCGAGGCGCGCGGCGAGCTGCGGCGCGGCGGCACCGTGGTGGAGGCGTCGTCCGGCAACACCGGGATCGCGCTGGCCGCCCTGTGCGCGGCGCGCGGGTACGACTGCGTGATCGTGCTTCCGGACAGCGCCACCAAGGAGCGGATCCAGCTGCTGCGCGCGTTCGGCGCCGAGGTCGTGCTGACCCCGTACGAGAAGGGGTACGTGGCCGCGATCGAGAAGGCCGAGGAGATCCACCGTGCCAGGCCCGGCTCGTGGTTCGCCTGCCAGCACGAGAACCCGGACAACGTGCGGGCGCACTACGCCACCACGGGACCGGAGATCTGGGCCGACTTCGACGGGCGCCTCGACGTCTTCGTGTGCGGCGTCGGCACCGGCGGCACGCTCAGCGGCACCGCCCGCTACCTGAAGGAGCAGAACCCGGCCATCCGGGTGGTGGCGGTCGAGCCGGCGGGCTCGCCCGTGCTCAGCCAGGGCACGGGCGGCCTGCACCGCATCCCGGGGCTGAACGGCGGGTTCCTCGCGCCGACGACCGATGTCGCGGTCATCGACGACGTGCTGACGGTTTCCGACGAGGACGCCTTCGCGACCTCGCGGCTGCTGGCCCGTACCGCCGGGCTGCTCGTCGGCGTCTCCTCCGGCGCGGCGGCGCATGCCTGCCGGCTGCTCGCGGCGCGCCCCGAGTACGCGGGAAAGACGCTGGTCACCATTTTCCCGGACACCGGGGAGCGCTATCTGTCCTGGCTCGATGCGGCCGCAGAGAGCGAGCGGTGACGTTACTCGCCATGCGTAGGGAGGTCGTTCGAGCCATGCAGAAAGAGGGTGGTCGCAAGGAGTGGCATGAAGCGGATTCCGGGCAGCAGCTTGCTGACACCAAAAAGACCGCACCGCGCCGCCGCCGGCTTGTAATGTTAATTCTGCAAGGCAGTCAAGACGGCAGAAAAAGAAAGGATAGGCGCCATGACGGTCAAGCTTCTTTCCAAGGTGGGCACCATCGCGGGTCTCGGGTTCGCCGCGGCGGTCATCGCGGGCACGGCGGCCAGCGCGGCCACCATCACCGTGACCCCGTCGAGCGGCCTGGCCGACGGCCAGAGCGTCTCGGTCTCCGGGTCGGGGATGCTCGCCAGCGACACCTACCACATCGGCGAATGCGCAGCCGTGTCGGCGACGTCCTACGCCTGCGGCCCGAACGTCGACGTCAAGTCCGACGCGAGCGGCAAGCTGTCGACCAAGCTCGCGGTGAAGCGCACCTTCGTGGGCGCCGCGGCCGACGGCAGCACCTCGCAGATCGACTGCAAGTCGGTCCAGTGCGTCATCGGTGTCTTCGACGACTCGTTCAACGGGGGGGCGGTGCCGATTTCCTTCAAGTAAGTCCTGACCCCCGCCCAATGCGCACGCCGGGCCCGCTGTACACGGGCCCGGCATGCGCATTTTCGGCGTTCCCCCTTCTTCATGATTGCGTCGATCACCCGAGCGTGTTGACTGCTTATGGAAAGATCGGTTGCATAGGAGATGAAAGCGGTTCCATGACTGTCATCGGGTGGTGCTGAAAAGATGGACTTATCTGTCATCGGCATATCGCCCGAGGCCGTCGAGGTCTATCGCTATTTCCTGCGGCATCGCGGCGAGGGACTCGAGTCGGTCAGGCAGGCCGTCGACCTGGACCCCGAGACCGTCGAGGCCGCGGTCGAGACGCTGGAGACGCTCTGCCTGCTCGACATCACCGACCGGCACCGGGTGGTGGCCGCCGAGCCGCGGGTCGGCATCGAGCGCCTCATCGAGCGGCACGTCGAGCGGCTCAACACGGAGATCCGCAACGTGCTCGCCGCCCGCGACGTCATCGGCTCGTTCGTGGCCGACCAGAAGCGCGGCGAGGAGGCGACGCCGGCGCTGGACATCGAACGCGTCGAGGGCCTGGACAAGGTCCGCCAGCGCATCGACGACCTCGCCTTCTTCTCCTACCGCGAGACCCTGTGCCTGCATCCGGGCGGGCCGCTGTCGCAGCGCGCCATCGAGACGGCGCTGCCGCTCGACGCGCGCTCCCTGCGGCGCGGGCTCGGCCTGCGTTCGGTCTACCATCCGTCGGCGCTCGACGACCCGGCGATGGCCTCCTACCTCCGCGACATCGCCATCCTCGGCGCGCAGGTGCGGTTCACCGAGGACGCCATGGAGCGGATGGTCGTGTTCGACCGCAGCGTGGCCGTCGTGCCGATCAAACCCAAGGACAGCGCCCGCGGCGCGCTCCTCGTCCGCGAGCCGGGGCTGGTGTCCCAGCTCGTCACCTACTTCGACAGCGTGTGGCAGGCGGGCACCGACCTCGCCGAGCTGACCGGCGCCGCCGCCGACCCCCCGCGGCTGTCCGGCATCGAACGGCAGGTGCTGGCGGCGCTGGCCACGTCCGACAAGGACGAGATCGCCGCCAGGGAGCTCAACGTCTCGGTACGGACGTACCGCCGCTACGTCGCCGACCTGATGAACCGGCTCGGCGCGGTCAACCGGTTCCAGGCCGCGCTGCGGGCCAAGGAGGAGAACTGGATCTGACGTCGAAGGCGACCAGCTCCCAGTCGGCGGCGAGGGCGCGCAGCGCGCCCGTCACCTTGTCCCTGATCTCCATGCCGAACACGTCGTCGTCGGTCCGCACCTTGATGATCACGTCGCCGCCCGCCAGGCACAGGCTCTTGCGCCAGTGCGCCGGCAGCCCGGCGAGCACCCGGATCCCGTCGATCGGCGAGTCGTGCCGCGGTGGCGGCGGCAACCGCCGCAGTCTCAGTTCGACCAGCATCGCCGGTCCCCTCCCATCCGCCCGCGCGTCGGGTCGTCCCCCAACTGTGCGCGCCCCTGGCCACCTGGCCGGGCCGAATGACTGGCAGCAACGTGCTGACCGCGGACCGCTTCCTGCCAACTCCGCCCGGCTACCGGATGCGCACGATAAAAGAAGACGGTCAGGCGTCACGCGCATACTGTTCGTACAGAAACAGGCACGGGAGCGATCATGAAGAAGATAACCTCGAAGGACGGCACGCAGATCGCCGTCGATAAATCGGGCAAGGGCCCGGCGGTCGTCCTGGTCGGCGGAGCCTTCAACACCCGGACGTTCGGCCCCAACGTCGACATCGCGCCGGCGCTGGCCGACCGTTTCACCGTCTACACCTACGACCGGCGCGGCCGCGGCGACAGCACCGACACCCAGCCGTGGGCGGTCGAGCGGGAGGTCGAAGACCTCGAGGCGGTCATCAAGGAGGCGGGCGGGTCCGCCTTCGTCTTCGGCATCTCCTCCGGCGCCGCGCTGGTGCTCGAGGCCACCGGCCACGGTATCGGCATCGAGAAGGTCGCCCTGTACGAGGCGCCGTTCATCGTGGACGACAGCCGTGCGGCGCTGTCCGCCGACTACCTGGCCCGGCTCAAGCAGGCGGTGGCCGAGGACCGCAGGGCCGACGCGATCAAGCTGTTCATGACCGAGGGCGTGGGCCTGCCCGGGTTCTTCGTCGCGCTGATGCGGCTCATGCCGGCGTGGAAGAAGCTCAAGGCCGTCGCGCACACGGTGATCTACGACGCCGAGACCATCGCCGAGCACACCACGGGCAAGCCGCTGCCGGCGGGGAAGTGGTCGGCCGCGACGGCGCCCACGCTGGTCATGGCCGGCGGCAAGAGCCCGGCCTGGATGCGCAACGGTATGCAGGCGCTCGCCGACAACCTCCCGAACGCCGAGTTCCGCATCCTCAAGGGGCAGATGCACGTCGTCAAGGCCAAGGCGATCGCCCCGGTGCTCGCCGACTTCTTCGGTGGCTGACGCCGTCGCTGGCCTGAACCGGTGACGACGCACACCCCTCGGGACACGGTCGTCCAGACCACGGCGGGTGCGGTCCGTGGCCGCCGCACCGGCCGGGTGACCGCCTTCCGCGGCGTGCCGTACGCCGCGCCGCCGGTGGGCGAGCTGCGGTTCGCCGCGCCGCGGCCGCGCGAGCCGTGGCCCGGCGTCCGCGACGCGGGCGAGCCGGGCCCGGCGGCGCCGCAGCCGCCGTCCCGCCTCCAGCAGGTCGTCGGACCGATGCGGTTCGACCAGTCGGAGGACTGCCTGGCGCTGCACGTGTGGACGCCCGACGTGGTCGGGCGGGCCCCGGTGCTCGTCTGGCTGCACGGCGGCGCCTACAGCAGCGGGTCCGGCGGGCAGGACTGGTATGCCGGCGACGCCCTCGCCGAGCGCGGCGTGGTCGTGGTCAGCGTCAACTACCGGCTGGGGGCCCTCGGCTTCCTCTACCTGGCCGACCTGGTCGACGGCATGGGCGCCGGCAACTTCGGGCTGCTCGACCAGCTCGCGGCGGTCCGCTGGGTGCTCGACAACATCGCGGCGTTCGGCGGCGACCCGGCCCGGGTCACGCTGGCCGGCCAGTCCGCGGGCGCGCTGACCGCGCTCGCCCTGGCCACAGGCCCGAGCCAGCTCGGCGTCCGGCGGCTCATCCTGCAGAGCACGCCGGGCGGCGTCGTGCCGGCGGCTCCCGGGCGCGCGTCCGAGGTCGCCGAGCTGTTCCTGCGCGAGCTCGACCTGCGCCCGGGCCAGGCCGCGCGGCTGCGCGAGCTGCCGGTCGGCGAGCTGCTCGCCGCCCAGCAGCGGGTCGTGCCGCAGACGATCCGCTTCATGGACCTCACCCCGCCCTTCCAGCTCACCGCGGACGGCGATGCCGTGCCGGCCGACCCGATCGGCGCCGCGCTGCCGCGGCTGGCCGGGACCGAGCTGCTGACCGGCACCACCAGGGACGAGACCAACGCGTGGTACGCGCTGGACCCGAACGTCAGCCACCTCACGGGCGAACAGGCGGCGCGGGTGGCCGCGGGCTGGCTCGGCGCGGCCGCCCCCGCGGTCCTCGCCAGGCACGCGCTGGCGCGTCCCGGCGCCACGCCGGCGCAGGTGCTCGGCGCCATCGCGACGGACCGGATCTTCGTCGCCGACACACTGCGCCTGGCCGCGTCGGCGGCCCGCGCGTACGTCTACCGGTTCGACTGGCGGCCGCCTGGGCCGCTCGGCGCCTGCCACTGCATCGAGCTGCCGTTCGTCTTCGGCCACCCTGAAGCCTGGCGCGAGGCGCCGATGCTGGCCGGCGCGCCGGCGCCGCCGCGGCTCGTCTCCGCCCTGTGCGACGCCTGGGCCGCCTTCGCCCGCACCGGCGACCCTGCCGGCGACCCTGCCGGCGACCAGGGTGGGCACCCGGCGTTCGCCTGGCGGCCGTACCACCCGGGCGAGCCGGAGATCACCGTCCTCGACGACCCGGCGGGTTGATCGGTCTACCCGGCGGAGCTGGCAGCAAGCTGGGGGCCTCGTTGCACCTTGCTGACATCGTTGTCCCTGGTGAGAGCCGGTTGGCGGGCGCAGTCTTGAATGCGTGAGCACTCTTTCGCGCCCGCGGGCGGCGTTCTTCGATATCGACGAGACGGTCGTCGCGTTCAAGAGCATGTTCCGGTTCCTGGCGTTCTATCTCGCCGATCGCGGTGAGCCGCCCGGCACCTACGAGCGGCTCGCCGGCACGCTCAAGGCCGCCGCTGCCCGGCTGCCGAGGCACGAGGTCAACCGGCGCTACCACCGGCTGTTCGCGGGGGAGGCCGCGGCGCGGCTGGCCGCCGCCGGACGGGCCTGGTTCGACGCCGAGCTCGCGGCGGGAGAGGTGTTCATCCCGGCCGTCCTCGCCGAGCTGCGCGGCCACAAGGCGGCCGGGACCAGGGTCGTGCTGGTCTCCGGCCAGTTCTTCGCCTGCCTGGATCCGATCGCGGCCGCGGTCGGTGCCGACCGCTCGATCGGGACCGAGCCGTTGATGGCGGGTGGACGGCTCACCGGTGAGGTCAGGCGGCCCAACATCGGGGCCGCCAAAGCGGACGCCGTACGCAGCGAGGCGGCGAGCCGCGGGCTGCGCCTGGCGGACTGCCACGCCTACGGCGACCACTCATCCGACCTGCCGATGCTCCAGGAGGTCGGCCACCCTGTCGTGGTCGGTGACGACCCGGCCCTGACCGCGCACGCGACGGCTCGTGGCTGGCGAGTGATCCCGTTCCGTACCCGCGGGACAGGTCCGGCGCTGCCCGGCGATTTGTGAGGGCGGCGGGGCGGGCATGGCGGCGCCCCGCCCGGACCGACGTCGGGCGGGGCGCCGGAGCCTGACCCGCTGAGCCGCTGAGCGCGGCTTACCGGCCTACTGCCTACTGGGGCGGGCCGAAGTCCTCGGGGCCGAAGACCCGGCGGATCTCGACCTCGCCTTCCCAGCCCGGCCAGAGCTGCTGGTGCGCGCCCAGGAACCGCGACGCCCACTCGGTGACTTCCTTCTCGTCCTTGACGTCGTAGACGGCGTAGCTGGCGATCGGCGTCGCGCCGGCCCCGTTGCCCGTCGAGATCTCGCCGCCGGCGAGCTTGACGTGCGCGGTCTGGGGCATGAGGCCGCCGGTGTCGACCAGGACGCCCGCCTTGGCCGCCTCTTCACCGAGCCTGGCCAACTCGCCCATGAGCTCCATGGGGGGCGCGCCCAGCGAGGGGTTTTCGGCCGTCTTGAGCAACGTTAAGAACCGCATCCTGCCTCCTTGGATTTTCGTGACCGTGCTCAGCGGGTTTGTCCCGCGCGCAGCTTCTCGACCGCCTCGGCGACGCGACGCTGCCGGGTCTCTTCCTTCTTCGCCTGCTCGATCCAGGTCACGTAGGCGCCCTTCTTGCTGGCGCTGAGACCGGCGAAGAATTGCTTCGCCGCCGGGTCGCCTTCGAGCGCTTTCGCGAGATCGGGCGGCGGCACGACGTCGCGCTTCTCGGTGTCGAGCTCGACGTCGATGTCCACCTCGTCGCCGGCGCTGACGCCGGCGATCTTGCGGTTCTCCGCGCTGATCGGGATCTTGTAGACCCCGCCCATCGACCCCACCGTGCTGCGATAGGTGTGGCCCTTGATCGTGACCCGGACCGGCGGCCGCTTGCCGCCGCCAAGAGCCTCGACCACCTCACCGGGCACCTGCACGCCTGTGGAGGTCTTGCCGTCGAGTTGAATCGTGGCACGGAATCTCATAAGAACGAGTATGCCGCACGCGGCACCACCCCGGCCCGTTTCGGCCGAGGAGCGCAATCGCGAAGATGTCGCCGATTTATTGAACCTGAACCATAGACGTGGTGCTTATTTGCCGTGCCGTGACCGCGCACTCTACGATGGCGCGGATTCCATAATAGGTCATGCCGCAAGGGGGCCGATATGTTCGATTTGCCCGGCAAGGAATTAGCCGTAACGCGCGACTCGGGCGCATAGCGTCCGCCCCGACAGCCGTGACCTTCAACCGACGGGCCGCCGGCGCCGGCCTCCGCCTCGAACGCCACGGAACCGTGGCCGTGCTGTGCCTCGACCGCCCCGCCGTCCGCAACGCGCTCAACGCGGCCCTGGTCGGCGAGCTCGCCGAGGGCCTGCGGGCGCTCGACCGGAGCCCCGACGTGCATGCGATCGTCCTGACCGGGTCCCCGCCCGGCTTCTGCGCCGGTTCCGACCTCAAGGAGCTCGCCGGCCTGCCGCCCGCCGACATGATGCGACACGAGGCCGAGACGGGCCGGGCCGTCCGGGCCATCCAATGGCTCGACGTCCCCGTCGTCGCCGCGGTCGAGGGGTTCGCGCTCGGCGGCGGCTTCCTCCTGGCCACCGGCTGCGACGCCGTCGTCACCGCCGCCGACGCGCGCTGGCAGCTACCCGAGGTACGGCTCGGCTGGGTGCCGCCCTGGGGCCTGCAAAGCCTGCTCGCCCGGGTCCCGCCGGCGACGGCCAAGCTGCTCGCCTGGGGCGACCGGCCGCTGACCGGCCGAGACATGCACCGGCTGGGCGCCGTCGACGAGGTCACGGAACCGGGCCGCGCGCTGGAGCGCGCCCGCGAGCTCGCCGGCCGCCTGGCCGCGCTGCCCGCCCACGCGGTGGCCTCCACCAAGCGCGCGCTGGCCGACGCGACGGCCGGGCCGGCCGAGGCGCTGGACGCGCGGACGGCATGGATGTTCGGTGAGGACTGCCGGTCGGCCGCGGCGCGGGCCAGCCTGACCGGTTTCGCGCGCGGTGCGCGTACCAACCATAGGAAGCCGACTACCTTGGGGGAGCCCCGTTGAGCAAGGTCTGCGACGCGGCCGCGGCCGTCGCCGTCATCGAGGACAACCAGGCCGTGGCGAGCACCGGCATCATCGGCTGGGGCACCCCGGACGCCCTGCTCGGCGCGATCGCCGAGCGGTACGACGTCACGGGGTCCCCGCGCGACCTGACGTTCTTCTTCACCTGTGCCACGGGGGACGCGGTCGGCATCCCCGGGATGGACCACGTGGCGAGGAAGGGCCTGATGCGCCGGGTGGTGTCCGGCACGTACATCAACCCCAGGCACCCGGTGACCGGCGCCCGCCCGGCGCTGATGAACCTGATCCAGAACGATCAGATCGAGGCGTACAACTGGCCGATCGGCGCCACCATCCACTGGCTGCGCGAGGTCGCCCGCCGCGGCCCCGGTTACCTGACCCGGGTCGGCCTCGGGACGTCGATCGACCCGCGTCACGGCGGCGGGAAGTTCACCAGCCACGCCCGCGACGACCTGGTCGAGGTCGTCGAGCTCAACGGGAACGAATACCTCTTCTACCCGACGTGGCCGCTGCACGTCGGCCTGCTGCGGGCGAGCAGCTCCGACGACAAGGGCAACCTGTCCTTCGAGGACCAGCCGCTGACCGGCAGCGCCATCGCGCTCGCCCTCGCGGTCAAGGCCTGCGGCGGCACCGTCATCGCCCAGGTCGCGCGGATGGTGCCGCGCGGCACCCGCCGGCTGCACGACGTACGGATCCCCGGCGCGCTCGTCGATCACGTGGTCGTCGCGCCCGACGAACTCGTCGGCACCGACGTGCGCGGCGACGACGGATACCTGCAGACGGTGCCGGACGCGGTACGCCGGTTACCGCGCCTGCCCTCCGGGGTGGGCAAGGTCATCGCGCGGCGGGTGGCCCGCGAGATCCGCCAGGGCGAAACGTCGATCTTCGGGTTCGGCCGGTCATCGGACGCGGTGCTCGCCATGGCGGAGGACGGCGAGCTCGACGGCGACCGTATCGGCGACTACATCTTCACCACCGAGCACGGATCCTTCGGCGGCGCGGTCATGAACGGATGGCAGTTCTCCGCCAACTACTCGCCAGAGGCCCTGCTCGACGGCGCGTACCAGTTCGACTTCATCAACGGCGGCGGCTGCACCTTCGCGGCGCTCGCGTTCGGCCAGATCGACGCGGCGGGCAACGTCAACGTCACCAGGTTCGGCTCGACCAACCCCGGCGCCGGCGGGTTCGTCGACATCGCCGCCAACGCCAAGCGGCTGGTCTTCGCCGGCACGCTGACCACGGGCGGCCTCGAGGCCGACTGCACGCACGGCAAGCTGGCCATCAGGCACGAGGGCAGCGTGGACAAGCTCGTGCCGGCGGTGGACCACATCACCTACCGGATCCGCGAAGGGGTGAAAAACGGGCAGCGGGCGCGCGTCGTCACCGAACGCGCCGTCTTCGACCTCACGGCGGACGACCTCGTCCTGATCGAGGTGGCGCCCGGCATCGACCTGCACCGCGACGTGCTCGACCACGTCGGGTTCCCTGTCCGGCTCGCCGACGAGATCACCACGATGGACGCCGCGCTCTTCCGCCCCTGACCCCCGCCCCGCCCCCCACCCGCGCCCACCCAA
>DASUWU010000168.1:0-4667 GCA_036378315.1 Streptosporangiaceae bacterium
GGCCGCCGCTGCGCCGTGACCTGGCGCGGGCGATCCGCCGGCACCGTCCCGAGCTGGTCGTGACCCTGAACCATCGCGACTACTGGAGCTTCGGCGCCTGGAACAGCGCCGACCACCGGGCCGTTGGCCGCGCGGTGCTCGACGCCGTGGCGGACGCGGGCAACCGGTGGATCTTCCCGGAGTCGGCCGAGGAGGGGCTCGAGCCGTGGGACGGCGTCCGCTGGGTGGCGATCGCCGGCTCGCCCGCCGTCACGCACGCCGTCGACGTGCGGGGTGCCCTCGACCGGGCCGCGGACTCGCTCGCCGCGCACCGCGTCTACCTGGCCGGGCTCGGCGACGACCGGCCACCCGAGGAGCAGGCGCGTGACTTCGTCCGCCGGACCACCTCCGAGGCGTCCGAGCGGTTCGGCGGCGTTCCCGCCGTCGCCTTCGAGCTGCTGCGCAGATAGGGGTCCCCGAGCCGAACGCAGAGGAGTTCCGGTGACTTCGGTACCTCGTTCTCCGGCCGAGGTGCGTCAGCCCGCCCGGCCGCAGCCGGACCACGGCCGATGGGCCGTGCTGGCCGTCGTCATGATCGGCTTCTTCATGATCCTGCTCGACGGCACGATCATGAACGTGGCCATCCCGCCGCTGCAGCAGGACCTGTCGGCCACCTACAGCGAGGCGCAGTGGATGATGAGCGGCTACGCGCTGGCGTACGGCCTGCTGCTCATCCCGGCCGGGCGGCTCGGCGACCGGCTCGGCCACAAGCGGCTGTTCCTCGCCGGGCTGGCCGGCTTCACGCTCGCGTCGATCCTCTGCGGCACCGCCGGCAGCGCCGGCCAGGTCGTCGCCTGGCGGGTCGTGCAGGGCGGCACGGCCGGCCTCATGAACCCGGCGATCCTCGCGATGATCCACGCCGTCTTCCCGCCGGCCGAGCGCGGCCGTGCCTTCGTCTGGTACGGCGCGACCGCGGGCGTGGCCGCCGCGCTCGGCCCCGTCCTCGGCGGCCTGCTCATCTCCTGGGACCTCGGCGGCTGGGGATGGCGGCCGATCTTCCTGCTGAACGTGCCGATCGGCCTCGTCGCCCTGGCCGCGGCCGCGGCCGTGCTGCCCGCGTCGCGCGGCCGGGGCGGCTCGGTCGATCCCGTCGGGACGGTGCTGCTGACGCTCGCCCTGATGCTGGTGATCTATCCGCTGATCCAGGGCTACAACGTGGGGTGGCCCGCGTGGACGTTCGTCTGCCTGGCCGCGTTCGTACCGGCGCTGGCGGCGTTCGTCGCGTGGCAGGTCCGGCGGCTGCGCCGCGGCGTGGCCCCGCTGATCGACATCCGCCTTTTCCGCATGCGGTCGTTCGCGGCCGGAGTCGGCGTCACGCTGGGGCTGTTCGTGTCCTTCGCCAGCCTCCAGTTCGCGCTGTCGGTGTACCTGCAGCTCGGCCTGGGCGCCTCGGCGATCGTCGCCGCGCTGGCCCTGCTGCCGTTCGCGGTCGGCACGTTCATCGGCTCGTCGGTGTCGGACCGGGCCGTGCGCCGGCTCGGCCGGCGGGCGCTGCACCTCGGCGCCGGGCTGCTGTTCGCGGGCACCGCCGGCGTCATCGCCACCATCCACTACGTCGGCGTGGACGTGGACGCGCTCTGGCTGGCGCCCGACACGCTGGTCGCCGGGATCGGCGCCATGCTGCTGGGCGCACCGATCATCAACATCATCCTGACCGACGTCCCCGGCCAGGACGCCGGAAGCGTCGGAGGCGTGATCGCCACCGCGCAGCGCGTCGGCCACGCCCTCGGCATCGCCATCGTCGGCACCGCGCTGTTCGCCGTGCTTCCGCGGGGCGCCCAGCACGCCGCCGACGGCACCCTGCCGCACGCCTACACCCGGGCCGTCCAGATCGCCTGCCTCTACTGCCTGGGCTCGGCACTGGTGACGTTCCTGCTGGTCTTCCTCCTGGCCGCCAGGGTCGGCGCGGGAACCGGCAAGGCGGGAGCGGGCGAGGCCGGGGCCGGCGAGTCCGGGGTCGCCGGACGACGATGAGCGCGCCGGGCGCCGGCCGGCGCGAGGGGCGGGCCTCCGGATCGGCCAGGGGGGCTAGGGCCGGGCGCGGTCCCGCGACTCCACGATGCGGGCCACCGCGGCGGACGCCCACGGCGGTCCCGCGGCGGCGTCCGGCAGCTCGCAGCGCACGTCGAGAGACGGCCGGAACCGATAGGGACGGTGGTCGAGAATGCCGCCGAGCCGGCGGCGCAGGCGGGAGACCTCGGCCCGCACCGCCACGGTGTGCGTCGAGTCGCCGAACAGGTCGGCCGACAGCTCGGCCGCGCTGCATCCGTCCGGGCGCGACGCCAGCAGGAGCAGGATCTGCGCGTGCCGCGGGCTCAGCCGGTGCTGCCAGGAGCCGCTCGGAGCGACCACGGTGATGAGCGGGGCGTCGTTCCGCAGGTCCAGGCACACCGCCGTCGGCCGGTCCGGCTCGCGGGGATCGACGCGTATCAGCCAGCCGGAGAACAGCGGCTCGACCCGGCACGGGCCGACCGCCGGGATCTGCGTGTCGCCCTCGTGCAGGACTTGGGGCAGCAGCACCCGCTCACCCGGCCAGACGCCCTCGGCCGCGGCCACCCAGCCGTCCTGGTCGACGACGAAGGCCGGGCCGCCGACCCGGGCGAGCACCGGCGCGGCGACGGCGCGAAGCTGTGCCAGCATGGCGCCGTGCTCCTCGCGCAGCGAGCGGCGCGCCAGCCGCGTGACGGCGTCGACCAGCGCGAGCGTGCTGGGATGGGCCGTCGCGGCCGGTCCGCTGACGTCCACCAGGCCGAGCAGCCGTCCGTTCGTGGGGTCGTGGATCGGCGCGGCGCTGCAGATCCAGGGATGGTGGCTGCGCACGAAGTGCTCGGCCGCGAAGATCTGCACCGGGCGCTGTACCGCCAGACCGGTCCCGATGCCGTTGGTGCCCACGGTGGCCTCGTCCCAGAGCGCGCCTTCGACGAATCCTAAGGACTCGGCGTGCGAACGCACCGCGGTGCTGCCCTCCCGCCACAACAGGCGGCCGTCGGCGTCGGTGATCACCATGATGTGGACACCGTCCTCGGCGATCGAGGTGAGACCGTCACGGAGGACGTCGAGGACCGGGATGAGCGGTGACTCCCGGCGGCGCCTCTCCACGTCCTCCCGCGGGGCGATCGGTGCTTCGCGGCCGTGCTCCGGATCGACGCCCATGCGCAGGACACGGTTCCAGGACTCGGCGATGAGCGGGCGCGGAGCGTGCGGGGTCCGGCCGCCGGACAGGACCGCCTCTCTGAGCTCTTGCAGGAAGCGCGCCCGCTGGCCCGGGTCGGCTCCGGCCGGTAGCGCGCTCTCCAGGTGCATGGCTGAATCAGCTTTCCTGAGATCGGTCACAGATCGTGTCGGATCGTCACTCTGCCATCACGGTTATTGTAACGCCACAACGGACTATAACTAATATCGACTCCCTCCGGAACTGGAGGTAAGATCGGTTTGACATCCTTGGTGCTGCGCCTTTGGCTGCGATTCATAAGCGCTCGGGTTCGCCGCTGATCGCATTCCCTGGTGGCGCCGCAATGGGAGTCGGTTTCACGTTTGCTCTCCTGGATGGTGAACAGTGGCTCAGGAGCTGTGTTCCCGACCCGGGGGCGGGTCGGCTGCGCTGAGGAGTGCCATGCGTACACTGAGTGACCGAACACGTGTGCAACCTTCTGCAACCCTTTTCGCTCCCGTGCCCGAATGAGATCGTAGGCTTCGCGCATCGTCGTGCACGCCGGTTGCGGACGCCGTGGCCGGTCCCTGTCGGCCTGCGAAATGACCGTGTCCGTGTGTTGAGCCTATCCTTTTCCGATTCTCAAAATCCTAGGGCGGTTTTCTTCCGAACATAATCTTCAGTTCATGATCTCGTCTCCATAAATCATCGACTCCATGGTTCGTTCATAACGGCTTTGGCCTGCTGTACGCCCAGGTTGCTCGCCTTATGTACGAAACAGCGACGACTTCGGGCGCTCTGCAGCTGCGGCTTCTCAAGCGGGGAGAGAGATTCGACATGCAGGTGACCGAATATCCGCTGGTCGGCAGAGAGGCTGAGCTGCTCCAGCTCGTGGAAATGCTCAAGGACCTCGAAGGCGGGGCGGGAAGTTGCACGATCGTGGAAGGGCCGGCCGGCATCGGGAAGAGCCGGCTGCTCGCGGCGGCGGTCCGTGAGGCGGACCGGTTCGACATCGACGTGATCACCGGACAGGTCACCGAACTGGACAAGGCGGCGCCGCTGATGATGTCCCTGCACGCCTACGGGCTCGGACCTCGCAGCGCGCAGCAGCCCGGTCGCGACGACCGGTTCCGGCTGCTCAACCGCCTCAGCGAGCTGATCGACGCGCAGACCTGGACGCGTCCGCTGCTGATCGTGCTCGACGACGCGCAGTGGGTCGACGAGTTCACCGTGCTGGCACTGCGCACGCTGATCCCCGCCTCGTTGTCCTCCCCGGTCGGCTGGCTGCTCGCGCGCCGCACCGCGTCGGTGCGGGCGCGGACGAGCGACCCCATCGACCTGCTCATCGACGAGGGCGCACGGCGGTTGTTCCTCGGACCGCTTTCCGAAGAGGTCATGCCGGCGCTGTGCCAGTCCGTGCTGGGCGCGCGCCCGGACGCGGCCGTGCTCGGCCTCGCCGCGCGCAGCGGCGGCAACC